>JANNQX010000044.1:0-28426 GCA_031400975.1 Gemmatimonadota bacterium | reverse complement strand
GACGCCTCGTGGCAGGCGGCCAATGTCTGCCTCCAAACCCACGGTGGTTTCGGCTTTGCCAACGAGTATGATGTCGAGCGGAAGTTCCGGGAGACCCGGCTCTATCAAGTCGCCCCGATTTCGACCAACTTGATCCTGAGTTACGTCGGCGAGCACGTCCTCGGCATGCCTCGTTCGTTCTGAGGCCACAAATGACCACCCGCCCCGACCGCCTGTCCCGCAGCATGCTCTACGTGCCGGCCTCCCGGCCCGAGATGATCGAGAAAGCCGCCCGGAGTGCCGCGGACGCCGTCTGCATCGACCTCGAAGACGCGGTGGCCCCGGATCAGAAGGAGTCGAGCCGGGCCAACGTGGTCCGGGCCCTTACCGCGCTGGATTTCAGCGGCCGAACCAGGATGGTCCGGATCAACGGGCTCGATACGATGTACGCCTATCGGGACATCATCGACGTGATCGAACCGGCCGGGAGGGCGGTCGACTGCATCATGCTCCCCAAGACCCGGGGCGCGGACGATGTCCGGTTTGTCGATACGCTGCTCACCCAGGTCGAGGCCAAGGCCGGCATCGGACGCCGGATCGGGATCGAGGCGCAGATCGAGACGGCGTCGGGCTTCCTCTGGCTCCGGGAGATCGCTGCCGCGTCGGACCGGCTCGAGTCGCTAATCTTCGGCTCGGGCGACTACGCCGCCTCGATGCGGATGCCGCTCGCCAGCATCGGCGAGGCGGACGAGCACGATGCGGCATATCCCGGCCACCGTTGGCACGCGGTGATGCACGGGATCGTCGCTGCCGCCCGTGCCCACGGCCTCCGGGCGATCGACGGGCCCTACGCCGATTTCAAGGACGCCGGCGGCTTCGAACGGGCCTGCCGGCTCGCCCGTGCGATGGGGTTCGACGGCAAGCAGTGCATCCACCCGGCCCAGATCGCCGCGGTCAACGCTGTGTTCTCTCCCGCGGCCGATGAGATCGCCTGGGCCCGGTCGGTGGTTGCCGCCTACGAAGAAGCCACAGCCCGCGGCCAGGGCGCGGTGGCGGTGGGCGGCAAGATGATCGACGCGGCGAACATCCGGATGGCCACGACCACGCTGCGCCGGGCCGACGCGATTGCGGCACGGACCTAAGGACTCAAGACCGATGAGCGAGGCACGCTGTTACGAAGATTTTCAAGTCGGCATGGTGATCCGACATCCGTTAGGCAGGACCGTCACGGCCACGGACAACACTTGGTTTACCCTGCTGACCAATAACACCAACCCGATCCACTTCGACCGCCACTACGCGGCCCAGACCGAGTTCGGCCAGCCGCTCGTGAACTCGACCTTCACACTGGCGCTGGTGGTCGGGCTTACGGTCTCGGACATTTCGCAGAACGCCGTCAATCTGGGCTGGGACGAGGTCAAGATCCCGGCCCCAGTGTTCGAAGGCGATACCATCTACGCCCAAACCGAGATCCTGAGTACTCGCGCCTCGGGCTCGCGGCCCACGATGGGCATCGTTGAGATCAAGACCAGCGGTTACAAGCAGGACGGCACGGTGGTAATGACGTTCCGCCGGACTATCCTCGTCTACAAAAGGGGCCACGCCCCGGTTCGCCCGACCCCGGAGATCAAGACGTGACCGCCCTGGGCCCCAAGTGGGCGGACGAGATCCACGGACTGTTCCGCACCCACCGGATCGGGCTGGTGTCGTTGGTGCCGGACGCCGGTCATCAACGGCTGATCGAACTCTGTCAAGCCGATCCCGCGATCCGGACTGTGACGCTCACCACCGAAGAGGAAGGGATCGCGCTGGCCGCGGGGGCCTACCTCGGCGGGGTCCGGTCGGCCTTGCTGATCCAGTCGAGCGGGGTCGGCAACTGCATCAACATGCTCTCGCTGCCCACTGTGTGTCAGATGCCGTTCTTCACGATCGTGACCATGCGGGGCGAGTGGGGCGAGTTCAATCCGTGGCAGGTACCGATGGGGTCGGGCACGCCGGCGGTACTCGCGGCAAGCGGTGTCACGGTGTTCCGCGCCGACGCAGCCGCCGAGGTTGCCCCAACGGTGGACGGCGCCCTGGAACTGGCCTGGCAGAGCCGCCGCCGGGTGGCCGTGCTTCTGTCGCAGCGCCTTCTCGGTGCCAAACGATTTACGGAGGCCGCCCGATGACCACCGTTCCCCGTCGCGAAGCGGTCCGCCGCCTCCTCGCCGACCGCGGCGAACTCGTCGTCACCACCGGACTCGGCGCCTCGGCTTACGATGTGGCTGCGGCCGGTGACTCGCCCCTCGACTTCCCCCTCTGGGGCGCGATGGGTGGCGCCGCCATGGTCGGGCTTGGCCTGGCCATCGCCCAGCCGAAGCGGCCGGTACTCGTGGTGACCGGTGACGGTGAAATGCTGATGGGTATTGGGAGCTTCGCCACCATCGGCCTCGAGCAGCCGGCCAATCTCCGGATCGTGGTGCTCGACAACGAGCGGTTCGGCGAGACCGGCAATCAGAAGACCCACACGGCTACCCGCACCGACCTCGCTGCCGTGGCCAAGGCTTGCGGCATCGCCGACGTACGGACCATCACGACCCTCGACCAAGTGGATCAGCTCCGGCACGACCTCCACCACGCCACCGCCCCGCTCGTGGCGGTCATCAAGATCGGCGCGGAACCCGAGCCCAAGGCGTTGCCGCCGCGGGACGGTCCGTTTCTGGCGCACCGGACCCGAGCCGCGCTCCTCGGCGCCGCTCAGGCCCTCGAGGACTGATCTCGCGAATGAGCGCCGCGGGCGCGTCGGTAGTCATCGTCGGTGGCGGAATCATCGGGGCGTCGGTGGCATACCATCTGGCGCTTCGCGGGGCGCGGGATATCACGATTCTCGAGCGGGCGGACTCGCCCGCCACTGGGAGCACGGCCCGCTCGGCCGCAGGCGTCCGGCACCAGTTCGGGGCGGAGGTGAACATCCGGCTCTCGCAATACAGCATCGAGAGGCTGGCTCGGTTCACTGAAGAGATCGGCGGGCATTCGGAGCTTCGGCAGGTGGGCTACCTCATGCTCGTCACCGAGCCCACGGTTTGGGCCAAGTACTTGGCGCAGGTCGAGGTCCAGCACCGGTTCGGGGTGCCGACGGAAGTGCTCGGACCGAGCGACATCGAGCGACTCGTTCCCGGCACCCGGGTGGACGACGTGCTTGGCGCGACCTACTGCCCGCTGGACGGGTATTGCGACCCGCACGGAGTCGCGATGGGATACGTGACTCGGGCCCGGGAACTTGGCGTCACGATCCGGTGTGAAACGCCGGTGATTGAGGTCCACCGGGCTGGGGATCGGGTTACCGGCGTCGAGACGCCGGGTGGCCGGATCGGATGCGACATCCTGGTGAACGCCGCCGGTCCCTGGGCCGGTGCGGTCGGGAAGCTCGCGGGGCTCGAGATTCCGGTCCTCCCGTACCGGCGGAACATCTACATGACGGAGGCGTTCGACGGCTTTCCCGACGGCATGCCGTTTACCTTCGATGTGGTGAGCGGGTTCTACGTCCGGAAAGAGGGTCGCGGCTTACTCATGGGGCTGACCCGACCTGACGAGCCGTCGAGCGAGCGGATCGACATCGATTGGCCCTGGCTTGATACGGTACTCGAAGCTGGGCTGAGCCGATTTCCCCGGATCGAAGACGCCCGACTCGCCGAGCGGCAATGCTGGGCGGGCCTCTACGAAGTCACGCCCGACCACATGCCGGTGTTCGGGCGTCATCCGGCGTTGCCCAACTATGTCGACGTCAGCGGCTTCAGCGGCCATGGCGTGATGCACTCGCCGGCCGCCGGACTGCTCATGGCCGAGGAAATTCTCGATGGTCGAGCGAGGACAATCGACATCGACGACCTGAGGATTACTCGATTCGCCGACCGGTCGGGCGCGGGCGAGACCAACATTTTCTAGGACCCGATGACTGCTTCGCTGCCGTCCGATCTTCCGTATTCAGGGCTCACCGTCGTTGCGTTGGAGCAGGCGGTGACGGGGCCGTACTGTTCCCGCCAGTTCGCGGACATGGGCGCCCGGGTCATCAAGATCGAGCGGCCCGATGGCGGGGACTTCGCCCGCGGATACGACAGCGCGCTGCACGGGATGTCCGCCTATTTCGCTTGGCTCAACCGCGGCAAGGAAAGCGTGGTCCTCGATCTCAAGACCGACGCCGGCCGCGGCGCGCTGCTCGAACTGGTGAAACGGGCCGACGTCTTCGTCCACAATCTGGCGCCGGGCGCGGTCGAACGGATCGGGCTGGGTTACGACGTCGTGGCGCCGCTGGCTCCGCAGCTCATCTGGGTCGGGATCTCGGGATACGGGCCGGACGGGCCGTATCGCGACAAGAAGGCGTACGACATGCTGATCCAGGCCGAAGCCGGCGTGGTGAGTCTGACCGGAACGCCGGATGCGCCGGCCAAGGTTGGGATCAGCGTGGCCGACATAGCCGCGGGACTCCATGCCTACGCTAGCGCGCAGGCGGCACTCCGGCAACGCGACCGGACCGGCCGCGGCGACCGGATCGACATCTCGATGCTCGAGTGCCTCGTCGAGTGGGTCACGCCGCCGCTCTACGTTCAGCTCGGCACCGGCAGCGCCCCGCCCCGGGCCGGACTCCGCCATAACATGATTGTTCCCTATGGCGCCTATCCCTGCGCCGATGGGAACGTGATGTTCGCGATCCAAAACGAGCGCGAATGGCGGCGGCTCTGCGAGGTGGTGCTGGGCCGCCCCGATCTGGCCGACGATCGGCGCTACGCGACCAACACCGACCGGCTTGCCAATCGCCGTGAGCTCGAGTTTCTGATCGAGACGACCTTGGGACCGCTGTCGGTGGCGGCCGTGATCGAACGGCTCGAGCGGGGAGCGATCGCCAACGCGGTGGTCAATGACGTGGCGGCGGTGGCCGCCCATCCGCAACTGGCGGCCCGCGGCCGCTGGACCGAGCTCGACTCATTCGTGGGCCCGATACCTGGGCTGTTGCCGCCGCACAATCTCGCCGGGGTCACCCCCCGAATGGACCGGGTGCCTGCGCTCGGCGAACATACGACGGCCGTCCTGGCCGAACTGCAGAAAGGGTGGGCACAATGAAGATCGGCGGCCTCTTGGTAACCTCGCTGGTTCTGGTCGGGTGTTCACGGGCGGCTGAGTCGCCGCCGTCTCACCCGTCACCGCCCACGACCCCGGCGTCACCGCCGACGCTGTTCGGCAACCTCGGCGTCCACCATCGCGCCATCAAGACGGAAAACGCCCCGGCTCAACGCTACTTCGACGAAGGCCTAACGTTACTGTACGGCTTCAACCACGAAGAGGCCCTCAAATCGTTCCAGCAGGCGGCGGTGCTCGACTCCGCGTCGCCGATGCCGTACTGGGGGATGGCCTTAGCGCTCGGGACCAACATTAACGATCCCGCCCCGATGGATCGCCTCAGGAAGGCCCACCAGCACCTTGCGCTGTCGGAGGCGCGGGCCTCCAACGGCAGTGCCGTCGAACAGGGACTGGTTGCCGCGCTCGCCAAGCGATACGTCGCCGACTCCTCAGGCGATCAGACGACTCGCGAGCAGGCGTATTCCGAAGCGATGGGCGCCCTTTCGGCGGGGTTTCCCGACGACCAGGACGTCGCGACTCTCTATGCCGAAAGCATGATGAACCTTCATCCCTGGCGGCTGTATCAGGCCGATGGGACCCCCGAGCCATGGACGCCCGCAATCGTGGCTACGCTCGAGGGTGTGTTGAGGCAGAACCCGCGGCATCCGGGTGCGAACCACTACTACATCCACGCGGTGGAAGCGTCCAAGACACCGGAGCGTGCCGCACCCGCCGCCGAACAGCTCACGACCCTAGTGCCCGGCGCCGGGCATCTCGTTCACATGCCATCTCACATCTACATCCGGACCGGTCAATTCGCCAAGGCCGCGAAGAGCAATGCCGAGGCGGCGCTGGTCGACGAGGCGTATTTCCGGTCGGTAGGCCCGCAGATGTTCTACTCGATGGCGTACTACGCCCACAATCTGCATTTCGAATCGGCCGCGGCGATGTATGGGGGCAACTTCGCCGAAGCCTTAAGTGCCGCCCGAAGAACCGTCGCGGTCGCCGATCCGATCGCCGATCAGATGGCGATGCTGGAGATGTTTGCCGCCCAGGAGGTGATCGTGCTGGTGCGTTTCGGCAAGTGGGCCGATGTCCTTGCATCGAAAGCCCCGGTACCGACCCGGACCGTCCAGCGCGGCTACTATCACTGGGCTCGGGGCGCCGCATTGGCGGGAACCGGCCAGATCGGAGCGGCCGCCGCCGAACTCGAGACGCTCAAGATCGTGTTATCGAAGGTGCCAAAAGAGGCAATGGTCGGGCCGATCAACTGGGGCGGCGACGTGCTGGCCGTGGCCATTGCGGACCTTCATGGTCGGTTGCTGGAAGCTCGGGGCGACAAGGCAGGCGCGATCGTCGCGTTCACGGAGGCCGTCGCGGCGGAAGACCGACTCGGCTACAACGAGCCACCCGACTGGCTGCTACCGGAACGCGAGCGCCTCGGCATGGCGCTATTGAGCTCGGGGAAAGCGGCCGAGGCGGGAAAGGTCTTCAGGGCCGATCTGGTCAAGCATGTGGGGAATCCGCGTTCGCTCTACGGCTGGTGGAAGAGCCTCGACGTGCGGAAGGCGCCCGGTGCGGGCGAGGCGAGGCGCCAATTCGAAAAGGCGTGGGCCGGGGCCGACGCCGTTCTCGGCGACGGACTCTATCCTCAGCAATAGCCGGATAGATCAGGACCATGCTGGCATCAATCGTCGCACCGTCGGTGATTCCAGCGACGGTGGCCGCGAGAGCGGGATTGCCGGGAAGAGGCTTCAACGCCAGTTCAAACCGGCCCACCGAATCCGGCACGATCGGCCCGGCCGTGAAGACCTCGCACCGGATCCGCAGCGGCGCATCGGAGAACCTCGTGGTCGAAGGGAAGCTGCTCAACCAGCTCGGCCTGGCCGGCCAAGCTGAGACGGCGTAGCTTGAATTCGTAAGCCCGGCCACCAACCATTCACTCAGGATCAGCGATGCCTCGCCTTTCCCTCCGAGCCGCTGTGCTCGGCGTCGTTATACTCGCGTCCGCCAGTCGCCCGGTTGCGGCCCAGAATCTTGCCGTGACCGGCGCCACGATCATCGACGGCACCGGCCGGGCGCCGATTGCCGACGGGGTCATTGTGATTCGGAACGGGAAGGTGACGGCGGTCGGGCCGGCCGCCGCGGTCACGATCCCGGGCGGCGTGACCCGGGTGGACGCCCGTGGGAAATGGGTGATTCCCGGAATGATGGACGCCAACCTGCATCTCGACCTCAATGTCAACCTCGAGCACCTGATTCTGTTCGAGGACCAGTACGACAAGATCGTGCTCGAGGGCGCCCAGATCGCCCTCAAGACCGGCCAGACGACGGTGTTCGACACCTGGGGCCCCCGAGCCGCGTTGGTCAAGGTCCGCGATCGGATCAACGCCGGGCAGGCGGAAGGGGCGCGAATCTACCTTGCCGGGAACATTCTCGGGTTCAGCGGCCCCCTCGGCCCGGACTTCTTCGGCGCGGCGGCGGCCTGGGTCCCCAAGTCTTTCGCCAAGCGGATCAATGAGACCTGGGAGGAAGGCACCGGCCGGGCCCTGCTCTGGATGCCGCCCGACACCCTCCGGGTCGCGATCCGGAAATACATCAGCCTCGGCGTCGACTTCCTAAAGTTCGGCGGGAGCGGTCATCAAGACATGGACTTTCTCACTTTTTCTCTCCGCCAAGAGCAGGCGATCGTCGAAGAGGGTCATCGCGCCGGCATGACGGTCCAAGCTCACGTGACCTCGCCCGAGAGCATCGACATGGCGGTCGACGCCGGTGTCGACATCCTGACCCATGGCAGCATTTCGGGACCGGTCTATCCGATCCAGCCGGCCACGATCAAGAAGATCGTCGAGAAAGGGGTCGGGATCTCGGTCCTGGGCCTCACCAAGCGGGCACTCGCCGCGCAGACCAAGGCCGATTCCACCAACGTGCTGTTGGGCTACATGAGGATGGCGGCGGAGAATATCCGGAACTTGAGCCGGGCGGGCGCGTTGCTGATGGTGTCGACCGACGCAGGCGTCGATGACCCGATCCGGGTCGCCGATTCGCGGACCCTGGCATCCGACTCGGTGGATTCGCGGACGACGTTAGGCGAGGGACACTTCAACGCGCTCACCGTGTTCGAGGAAGCCGGGATGGCGCCGATGGAGATCCTCAAGACGGTCACCAGCAACGTGGCCAAGGCCTACAAGCTCGAGAAGGAGCTGGGCACGCTGGAGCCGGGCAAGGCGGGTGACCTTGTAATTCTCGACGCGAACCCGCTCGAGGCCGCCCGGAACTACCGGCGGATCGGGGCGGTCATCAAAGGTGGCAAAGTGGTGAACCTCGCCGCGCTCCCGACGGCACCGGTGATCAGCTCGCGGAAGCCGTGACCGTGCCCAATCCGACTATTTCGCGATCGTAGCCCACGGGGCGCATTGCGGCACCGGTGGTGACGACCCTGGCATGGGCGGTCTGGGTTCGCCAACCGCCCGAAGCTCCACATCGAACACCAGAACCGCTTTGGGGGGAATAACCGGCGGCCGTCCCTTCTCACCGTAGGCTAGCTGGTATGGAACGATGAGTCGTCGTTTCCCGCCGACTCGCATGCCCTCGAAGCCGGCATCCCAGCCGGTGTAATCGACGTAGTAACCATTTCGCCGGCTCGGCCGCCGCCCCGGATCCGGTTGCGATCTCGACGATCTGGAGGGCGAACGCGGTTTTTGGTTTGGCCTCAAGGGCGGGGATCGGCGCGGGCAGCGGCTTCGGCCCGGAACAGGCCAACAGGCCGGCGGTTCCGGCGGCAAGAGGTAGAAATCGCATCAGGTCCGTCAGCGAGAAGAGTGGATGGGAGGTGCGACGAACGATACCTCGACCCGAGACGGCCCGGTAGCCAGTCGAGACCAACACGCCGGCGCCCAATGCGCCGGCGCCGAGCGCGAGGGGCCCGCCGATCACCGGCAGCCGGTCTTGGCGCCACCCGGCGTGGGGAGAAAGCTGAGTTGCTCTTAGGTATTGCTCACCCCATTGCGCCATACCATCATTTCTCTTGAACCAAACGACCCTACGTCGGGTCAAAGGGAGGCGGCCCATGCAAAGTGGACCACATCACTCGTCACCACCCAAGGTCTCTCATGGCGCGACTCGTCGTCGGCATCCTTCTCCTTGCGACCGCAGCGGTGACGGCGCCGGCGGCTAGTCAAACCACCGCAGCGTTGGCTCCCACCGGTGCTGAGTTGACTCGGTCCCTGGCTGCGTTCGATGCGGACTTCTTCGCGCTCTTCTTTCTCGGGTGTGATCCGACTCGGCTCACGACGATGGTGACGCCGGATCTCGAATTCTATCACGACAAAGCCGGCGTGGTGGCAACGTCGGGCGCGGCGCTGGTGGCGGACTATGCGAAGAACTGTGAAGCCCGGAAAGCGCCGGACGCGTGGCGATCCCGGCGGGAACTCGTGGCGGAGACACTCCGGGTCGACCCGGTCCCTGGGTATGGCGCCATCGAAGCCGGCGAACACCGGTTCTACGAGCGGAAGGGCGACGGTCCCGAGCGGTTAGCCGGGTTCGCCGTGTTCACCATGCTGTGGAAGTTCGACGCGGGAGGGTGGAAGCTCGCCCGGGTCATGAGCTACGGACACCGCGCGGCGCCGTAGTCTAAGGGGCGTCGGGAATCACGTTGCTCCCGTCGGCCGGTGACTCGGCCGTCAAAGACGGGGAGGCCCCCCGACGCTCCTCCTACAGCTTGTGGGTCGACAGCAAGAGGCTGGTTTCGGAGTTCGAAATGCCCTTGATCGTCCGGATGTCGCGGAGCACCTGGTCGAAAGCCTCGAGGCTGTCCGCCCCGATCTCCGCAACGATGTCCCACCGGCCGTTGGTGGTGTGTAACTCGCGGACCTCCGGATAACCGCGGAGTGCCTTGAGGATGGCATCCGATCGGTCGCCCTCGACGGCAACCATCATCATGGCTCGGACCCGGTGGGCGGCGGCCTCGGGCGCGGTACGGACGGTGAAACCAAGCAACACCCGGCGCTCAATCAGCCGGTCGATCCGGTTTTGGACGGTGCCGCGGGACACCGCCAACAGCTGGGCGAGCCGGGCAACGGAGGTGCGGGCGTTCTCCCGGAGTAGGGCGATGAGTCGAAGATCCTGCGTATCCATGACCCATACTACTACAAAACGTCATCTTTTGGTAGCTATTAGCTAATCAATAAGGCAATGTTGTGCATCCGTTGGGGTTGTTGCTCACCGCCCGGAGGCCGAGATTGGTGGATGACCAAAAGCCAGAAGATCCAGTTGATCGGTGTTCCGATGGACCTCGGCGCCAGCCGGCGCGGCGTCGACATGGGCCCTTCGGCCATGCGGCTCGCCAATGTCGGGGAGCAGCTCGCTCGACTCGGCTGGCAGGTCGAGGACCTCGGCAACATCCCGGTCCCGGACCGAAACACGATCCCCGACCTCCCCGGCAACCGACTAGCTGCGATTGCCGACGTCTGCACCGCGCTGGCCCGTCTGACCGCCTCGGCGGTCCAGGTTGGCAAGCTGCCCCTGGTGCTAGGCGGAGATCATTCGCTCGCCGCCGGCTCCGTGGCCGGCTCGGCCACGGCACTGGCCCTCCGAGGCGAGCGGGTCGGCCTGATCTGGCTCGACGCCCATTCCGACTGCAATACCCCAGAATCGAGCCTGAGCGGCAACGTCCACGGCATGCCGGTTGCACACCTGCTGGGTTTGGGTGATCATCGGATGTCGCGTCTGGCGTCGGAGTTTCCGGCGGTCCTGCCCGAGCACCTCGTCTACATCGGCCTCCGCGACGTCGATGACGCTGAGAAGGCGCTGATCCGCTCCCACGGCCTCCGGGCGTTCACGATGCGCGACATTGACGAGCGAGGCCTCCGGTCGGTTATGGACGAAGCCATGGCCATTGTCACCCGCGGCACCGGCGGCGTGCATGTCTCTTGCGACGCGGATTGGATCGATCCGGGTGATGCGCCGGGGGTCGGGACCCCGGTCCGGGGCGGGGCAACCCTCCGAGAGGCCCACTTGGCCATGGAGATCATTCACGATTCAGGAGCGCTGGTGGCGATGGATCTCGTCGAGATCAACCCGATTCTCGATCGCCAGAATCAAACGGCGCAATTGGCCGCTGAACTGATTGCGAGTGCGTTCGGGCGACGGATTCTCTAACGGAAAAGGCGCGAAAGAACGGTCATGACCAAGTCGACGACGATGGTGACCCCCACTGATGCGTTCATCGCCCGTGAAGAGGAGTGGGGTGCCCACAGCTACCACCCCCGCGATCGAGCTGGATACCGCGGCGCGTCCGTTCTGCGAGGCCCTCAAGGAACGGGGGATGCTGTGCAAGGAAACCCACGACGTCGTGATCCGGCTCTCGCCGCCGCTGGTCGTCGCTCGCGAGGATCTGGTTTGGGCCATGGATCAGTTGCGAGGGGTTTTTGGCTGACGCCGTAGGGAGGAGCGTACCCAGGAAAGATGGGATCGGCAAAGCCACCGGTGAGGCCCGGTACGCCGATGATTTGACCTTTCCCGGCCTGCTCTATGGCCGGACGATCCGGACCACAATTCCCTGCGGCCGGATCAGCTCCATTGCCCTCGACTTCGATCAGGCCGGTTTCACCGTGGTGAGCCACCGAGACATCCCGGGCCGCAACGTTGTGCCGCTGATCGTCGATGACCAGCCCTCCTTGGTTGAAGACGAGGTTCGACACGGGGCCGAGCCGGTGCTCCTCCTTGCTCATGCGGACCGCGAGAAGCTCCTCGCCGCCGAGGTCACCATCGGGTACGTGGCCGGCACCCCGGTGTTCGATCCGGAGCTTTCTCGAGTCTGCTTCAAGGACGTGGTGATCGAGAAGGGGGACGTCGCGGGGGGTTTTGCCGCCGCCGACACCATCGTCGAGGGCACCTATCGTACCGGTCACCAAGAGCATCTGTACATCGAGCCAAACGGTGTCGTGGCCGTTCCGGAAGACGGCGGGATCGCGGTGTTCGGCTCGATCCAGTGTCCGTTCTACGTCCATCAGGCGCTGGTGACGCTGCTTGGTCCGGCGGTGGCCAAGATCCGCGTCATTCCGACCGAAACTGGTGGTGGATTCGGCGGCAAAGAGGAGTTCCCGTCGATGCTGGCCGGGCATGCCGCGCTGCTCGCGCTCAAGTCGGGTCGGCCGGTCAAGATGATCTATGACCGGGCCGAGGACATGCTCGCGACCACCAAGCGGCATCCCGCGATCGTGCGCCACCGGACTGGTGTTACCCGAGAGGGGCGCCTGGTGGCGATGGAGGTCGACATCCTGCTCGACGGCGGCGCCTACTCGACCCTGTCGCCGGTGGTGTTGTCGCGCGGTGCCATTCATGCGGCCGGTCCGTACCGGTGTCCCAATGTGCGGATTACCGGGCGGGCGGTAGGTACCAACACCCCGCCTAACGGCGCCTTCCGCGGCTTCGGGGTGCCACAGACCGCCTTTGCCGTCGAAGTACACTTGGAACGGATCGCCGAGGTGCTGGGCCTGGACTCGGTGCGACTCCGGGAACGCAATGCGCTGCGGCCCGGCGACACCACGGTAACGGGACAACGGATGGGCTCCGATTGCAGTGCGCGACAGGTCCTTCGCGCGGCCCTCAAGAAATCCGGATATCGGCGCAAACGAACGGCATACGCCGGCACCGATCGAGGCATCGGCGTGGCGCTCTATTACCACGGCAGCGGCTTTACCGGCGGTGGGGAGGTTAGGCTGGCGTCGCGGGCGGCGGTGGAGCTGACCGCGAATGGGGTCCGGATCCTCGCGTCGAGCGTCGAGTTCGGTCAGGGAACCCGCACGATGCACGCTCAGATCGTGGCCGACGCCCTCGCGATCCCGTACCAGGACGTCGAGGTCGCCGAGCCTGACACCAGCGTCGTGCCCGACAGCGGTCCGACGGTCGCGTCGCGAACCTGCATGGTGGTCGGTCGAATTCTCGAACGGGCCGCGATCGAGTTGCGGGAACGACTCGGCGATTTGTCGCCGGCGGAGTACTTCCGGCGCCATGGGCCGGTGACCGTAGTCAAACAGTATGAGGCGCCCGATTGGATCCGCTGGGATGAAGCCGGCTTCCGGGGCGACGCCTACGCGACCTATGGTTGGGGGTGCGACGTGGCCGAGGTTGAGCTTGATCGCGATACGGGTGAAATCCGTCCTCTCCGCCTCACCGCCGTGGTCGATCTCGGCAAGGCGATTCATCCCGCACTTGCCCGAGGCCAGGTCGAAGGCGGTACCGCCCAGGGCGTCGGGTACGCCTTGCTGGAACAGGTCGTGATGCGCGAAGGATTGATGGCCAACGCCCAACTCACCAACTATTTGATCCCGACGACCCTCGATACCCCGCCAATCGATGTCGTCTTGGTGGAAAACCCCTATCCGGGCGGTCCGTCCGGCGCCAAAGGCCTCGGGGAACTGCCGATGAACGGCCCCGCTCCGGCCCTGGTTAATGCGATCCGGCACCTTGGGCTCGACCTGAGAACGATTCCGGCGCTTCCCGAAGCGGTCTTGGAGGCAATATGCGCTTCACGCTGAACGGGAAACCTGCTGACGTGACCGCGCATCCGATGGCGCGTCTGTTGGACGTGCTTCGTGAGGAGTGTGGCCTGCCGGGCACCAAGGAAGGATGCGGGGAGGGCGAGTGCGGTGCCTGTACCGTGCTCGTGGATGGAGAGGCGGTTTGTAGTTGCCTGATTCCCGTGGCTCAGGTCGAGGGCGCTCTGGTCACCACCATCGAGGGCCTGGGGACAGCCCATCCGCTCCAGCGGGCTTTCATGGATGAGGTCGGAGCGCAATGCGGCATCTGTACCCCAGGGATGATCATGGCCGCGGTGACCCTGGGCCCCAAGGCTACGCTTCAGGAGGTCCGGACGAAGCTGGCCGGGAACCTGTGCCGCTGCACCGGGTACGAAGCAATCTATCGGGCCATCCTCCGCCAATGAGGACGGCCGTTTCGACCCTTCGGCTGCTCGATCCTCAGAGCCTCGCCGAGGCCCTTCGGATGCTCCGGGATGAGCCGGACGCGGTTCCGCTGGCCGGAGCAACCGACCTCTATGTCGCCCTCAACGCCGGAGTGCTTAGTTCGGGCACTTTTGTGAATCTCTGGCGCTTGGCGCCGCTCCGCCGGATCGCGACCGAGGGGGACCTGCTTTCGATCGGGGCGCTCGCCACCTACACAGCCCTGATCCGGTCCCGGCTCGTCCGGCGGCGGGTTCCGATGCTCGTCAGTGCGGCTCAAGCGGTCGGGGGGGTCCAGATCCAGAATCGGGGCACCCTCGGCGGGAACGTCGCCAATGGGTCCCCGGCCGGGGATACTCTACCGGTGTTGGCCGCGGCTGACGCGATGGTCGTCCTTCGGAGTGCAGGCGAGGAACGCCGGGTCCCGTTGACGTCCTATTACACTGGATACCGGGAAAATGCGCGTCGGTCTGATGAGCTGATTACGGCCGTCGAAATCCCGCCGATCGAAGGGGTTCAGTGGTTCAGAAAGGTTGGTACCCGCGCGGCCCAGTCGATCTCCAAGGTGGTCATGGCGGCGGTTCGTGGGCCGTCGCCGAGGGTGGCGCTTGGCAGCGTGGCCCCGACCGTCATTCGGCTCTATCGCACCGAGGCCGTTCTCGCGGCTCTGGGCTCGTTCGAGGAGGTCAAGCGGACCCTGAATAGCGAGATCGATCCGATCGACGATCTCCGCTCCACGGCCAGCTACCGACGGACGGTGGCAACAAACCTCGTACACTCCTTCTGGAACGACACAAAAAACTGAGGTGCCGGACCCTTTGGGATGCGGCACCTCGAGCCTCAATCACCTTCCCGGCACCCGAACTACCTGCAGCTAGAAACCAAGCAGGGGATCAGAGTCATTGCCGTCAACGACGCCTCTTCGCGGAGCACCGGTGCCACAAACGCCTTCTTGATCATCATCACTCCTGTGCAGGAGACTATTGCCAATGAATTGGTCACCGCATGAAATAGGCCGTCAATAAATCAGCCATCTTAGCGGCATTCTCGCCCCGAACTGAAGCGGTCAGGCAACAGTTGTTGTGCGCCGCCAGCACCTCAGATCATTTCCCTGTGGGGCTTGAGCCGGACCGAGAAGCCGGGTGCCGGTTCCCAGAGATCTCGGCCTCGAATCGGGGGGCCGTCATTGATCGCGGTGAGCTCGAAGACCCGAACGAGGGTATTGAGGAAAGTGACGCCGTTGGTCAGCGCAATGTTGCCAAAGGGACACTGGTGCTGATCCAGTCCAAACGGCGCGAACCGATCGGGGTCCATCGGCTCCTGGAAGCGCTCGGGCCGGAATCGAAATGGCTCGGGAAACGCCACCTCGTCGTGATGCGATTCCCACATACAAATTCGGACCACGGTGTTCTTTGGAATCGAGAACCCCTCGAATTCGATGTCCTGCCGGGCCAATCGGATCAACGCCTCGCTCTGATCGCTCCGGAGTGTCTCGAGCACGAACATTTCGGCCAGTGACTTGCCTTCTCCCGTCGTACCGTCCTCGCGGTCAATCCGCTCGGCAATCTCGGGATACTCGGCTGCGTATTTGGTCAACCATCGGAATAGGCCGCGAGTGTCGTGGCGGCCCATCTCGACCATGTAGATGAGGTTGCCCAGCATCGTTTCGTCGAGTTGGCCCGCGTGGTCCAGCCGCTGGAGTATGCTGGAAGACCCCGGCTCGGTTCTACAGTACTCTTGGAGACCGGCCCGGATCGTGGCGAACGCTCTTCGCTGCTCCTCTCCAATGGTCCATTCGAATCGGTTTGGACCAAGGGCTTGAAACCCCGCCACGAGTTGGTCAAACACCGAAGTGCCGGGCCTCGCGCCGAAGACGGTACCGATCAGCATTCCGGTGGCGATGTCGCCCAAAGCCGCCCGATACTCGGCAGCGGACCAGCCCAGCTCCTCGCCGACGGCCGCGTACCGGCGGAGGCGCTGGTCCACGATCGATTGCAACATGTTCTTTTGAGCGGCCACATCTTCCCCGACCACCGCCCGCATCAAGCTCCGACGATACTGGCGATGTACGTCCCCCTGCATCGCGCGCATGAAGCCCTCTGGTACGATGGACTCCAGCTGAACGGTCATCCCCTGCAGGCTATCACCATGGTCTCGCAGCAACCGGCGGCCCAGAGGTAGACCGACGACGTAGACGAGCAGTCGGTCGTGTGCGACCGCCTTGAAGATGGGCCCGACCCGACGGGAGAGGTCCAGCATCGCGGTCCGTTCCGACCGTTGCCGATCGTCCAGCCCCGCGATCATGCCGGGCGGGAGTCGGTGCCCCTTCATCAAGGCACGAATATGGGCCTGGACCAACAATTGATGGGGTAGGCGGGACCGGACCTCCCGGCGCAACCCGCGGAGCTTGAGAACCCCAATGAGTTTATCGCGAGTAAGCACGAAGGCGCCCGGGGAAGGGCCAATCCAAGTGAGATACGATCACGCCACCAATATGCCCCGGCCACCGGGTGTGAGGTAGGTCCTCGGCCGCTCGGCGGCCGCCGGTAGGCAGACCGTAAGTGGCTATATTGCGGCGCCCTCGGTGCGAGCCACCTTTGCCTGCGGAAAGGCGACTACCATGCGAATTCTGGCGAGTCTCGCCCTGCTATCCGTGATCATCTCTCCTTCCGCAAATGCCCAGCGACGTCCGGCCGAGAAGGGGTTCACGACCCTTTTTGACGGCAAGAGCACGGCTGGGTGGACCTTAGTCGACGGCCACGGGGCGGGGTACATCGTCACCGACGGTGTTCTGGTCTGTCCCGCTGACGGTGGCGGCAATTTGTTTACCGAGAAGCAGTATGCCAACTTCGTGTTCCGTTTCGACTTCAAGACGGAACCCGGTGGGAACAACGGCGTGGGGATACGGGCGCCGCTCGAAGGCGACGCCGCCTATCAAGGGATGGAGATCCAAATTCTCGACGATCGCCACGAGAAATGGCTCGGCAAAATCAGGTCGGAACAGCACCACGGGTCGGTTTATGATGTCATTCCCGCCCGGGCCGGCTTCCTCAAGCCCGCCGGCGAATGGAACGAGGAAGAAATCGAAGCCCGGGGCCGTCGGATCCGGGTCACGCTCAACGGTGTGATCATCACGGACGCCGATCTCGGCACCGTCCGCGAAGCCGAGGTGCTGGCGAAGCACCCCGGCCTTCAACGCAAAGCCGGCCACATCGGCTTCCTCGGCCATGGGTCGTTGGTCGAATTTCGCAACATCCGGATCAAGGCCCTACCATAACCGCTATCGAGGAGCGAGCCTATCGACGGGTCACCCTTCGGCTGATCCCGTTCCTTTTCATGTGCTATGTCGTCGCCTACCTCGACCGGGTCAACGTCGGGTTTGCGAAACTAACGATGCTTCGGGATCTCGAGATGAGTGACACGGCCTACGGCATCGGGGCCGGGATCTTCTTTGTCGGCTACTTCCTCTTCGAGGTGCCCAGTAATCTGATTCTTCACCGGACCGGTGCCCGGGTCTGGATCTCCCGGATC
Source organism: Gemmatimonadota bacterium (assembly GCA_031400975.1). Classification (GTDB taxonomy): domain Bacteria; phylum Gemmatimonadota; class Gemmatimonadetes; order Gemmatimonadales; family GWC2-71-9; genus SHZU01. The sequence goes on along the minus strand of JANNQX010000044.1, from coordinate 10,859 downwards.
ATGATCACCTGGGGTCTGGTGTCGGCGGGCACGATGTTCGTTACCAGTGCCTGGCAGTTCTACTTTGCACGGTTTGTGTTGGGAATTGCCGAGGCGGGGTTTTTCCCGGGTATCATCCTTTATCTGACCCAGTGGTACCCGCCCTCCAGGCGGGGCCGGATCCTCGCACTGTTCATGACGGCCGTGGCGATCTCGGGGGTCATCGGCGGGCCGGTCTCGGGCTGGATCCTGAGCACGATGGCCGGGGTCAACGGTTGGGCCGGCTGGCAGTGGCTCTTCCTGCTCGAGGGGCTGCCGTCGGTTGGGTTGGGGGTGGCGGTGTTCTTCTACCTCGACGATTCCATTGCCCAAGCCCGGTGGTTGCCGGAAGAGGAGCGAGCGCTGTTGATCGGGAACCTCCGCGACCAGCAAGGCGGCGCCGACCACCCGAGTATCCTCGCCACCCTGAAGAGCCCGCCGGTGATCCTGTTTTCGGCCCTCTATTTTTGCCTCGTGATGGGTCTCTACGGGATTTCCTTCTGGCTGCCACAGTTGATCCGAACGATGGGCGTGCAGGACCCGGGCCGGATTGGGCTACTGAGCGCGATCCCGTACCTGGCCGCGACGGTTGTGATGGTGGCCGCGGGGCGGAGCTCGGATCGGACCGGCGAACGACGATGGCATTTGGTGATTGGGGCTCTGGTCGGTGCCGCCGGATTGGTGGTCGCCGGGTTGTTCAGTACTAATCTGGTTCTCGGCCTCGGTGCCATGGCGGCGGCGACCGCCGGCGTTCTGGCCGCCGCTCCACTGTTCTGGACCCTGCCGACTGCCGTGCTACGAGGTGCCTCGGCGGCGGCTGGCATTGCGGCAATCAATTCGATTGGGAACTTGGCGGGGTTTCTGAGCCCCTATTTGATCGGAATTGCTCGTGACGCGACCGGTGAGGCGACTTTCGGGTTGTACGCCATTGCCCTGTTTCTCGTGATCGGCGCGGTCCTGTCGTTTCCAGCTACCGAGATTAGCCGGTCCGCCCCCCCGGGGCTTCGAGATGCCTCCGCCGCTAATCACGCGGCCCCGGCTGGCCGATAAGGATAGGGACCGGGAGTAGATCATTGATGCGCCTATCAGAACAACCGAACCGAATCGGGCAGGTGGTCCGGCGCCCGCTCGTGGCGGCCGGGCTCCAATCCCTTATGGTTGGCGGGACTGCGTTGATCGGGATCGGGGTGCTGAGTGTCGACGCCCAGAGAGCCCTGCTCGACGACTTGCGCCGGCGCGGGGAAACACCTGCTCCAGGTCGTCAACGAGATCCTTGATTTCTCCAAGATCGAGTCCGGCCACCTGGATCTCGAGTCGGTGGACTTCAACCTCGCCGACCTGGTCGAAGATTCCGTCGCGATGTTTAGGAAACCGGCCGAGGCCAAGGGCCTCAAGCTCGTCGTCCGGATCGACGGGTCGGGCGGCGGACCGGTTCCCCTTGCGGGGCGATCCATTTCGGGTCCGCCAGATGCTGGTCAATTTGATTGGGAACGCCGTCAAGTTTACCGAGGTCGGCGAAGTCGCGGTCAGGGCCGCGGTGGTCGCGGAGACCGACACCGAGGCATCGATCGAGCTCCGGGTGGTCGATACCGGGATTGGGATCGCAGCCGAGGCGCAAGAAACAATCTTCGATCAGTTCTCCCAGGCCGACGGATCGACGACCCGGCAGTATGGCGGCACGGGGCTCGGGCTGACGATTTGCCGCCGCCTCGCCGGGGCGGGTCGAACCGGCGGCCGGCGCGAGCGACGCAAAGCCTCACGCCAAATTGCGAGGATCGGTGTTGGTGGTCGAGGACAGTGTGCTCAATCAGCAATTGGCCGAAGCGATGTTGAACACGATGGGATTGGACACGACCACCGCCAACAACGGGCGCGAGGCGGTCGACTTGGTCACTCAATCCGATTTTGACCTGGTCCTGATGGCTCCCCCGGCCGGGGAGCCGCCGGTTGCCGATCATTGCCGTTACCGCCAATGCCATGGAAGGCGACGAACAACGGTGCCGAGCCGCGGGCATGGATGCCTTTCTGACCAAGCCGTACACCTTGGCCCAACTGCGCGACCTGCTCGAGTGCTGGCTGCCGCCTCTTTCGATTACCGCCCAGTCTGCAAAGAGATCTGGAGGCGAGGCATGATCGATACCCGTACGAAGAGCCGGCCGAAATCGTCGTAGGCTCATTGAGGAGACTGCAGGCCTCGCCGATACTAACGGGATGACTCGCCACACCCGCTCACTCGGCACCGTCTCCCTGTTGGCCCTCTCCGAGTGCGGCGGGGGGAGCGGACGGCAGCGGCGCAGGCGTATCTTCGGTACGGGACGCTCCTGAAACCTTGCGGCCGCCCCGATCCGTAAGAGGCGCATGTTTTCGACCTGCATTTTCTGTAACAAGCCATTGGGCCACAACGAATCGATCGAGATCTTTCCGGTCGGCAAGCGCCTGGCGTTCGACGCCGCCAAGGGTCGCCTCTGGGTGGTCTGCCCGGCCTGCGAGCGGTGGAATCTTTCTCCACTCGAGGAACGCTGGGAGGCGATCGAGGCGGCCGAGCGACTCTATCGCGACACCCGGCGGCGGGTCTCGACCGAAAACATTGGACTGGCCCGACTTCCAGAAGGCACCACGTTGGTGCGGATCGGCGAGCCCGAGCGTCCGGAGTTTGCGGCGTGGCGCTACGGAGACCAGTTCGGCCGTCGGCGGACCCGGGCGATGTTGGCGGCCGGGGGCGGAATGGCCGCCATCGCCGCTGTCGTCGCAGGGGGAGCGATCGCTGGGGTCGGGGTGGCGGGCTTCGGATATCTATTCATGAGGGCCGGCCAGAACCTGGTCTACGGCAGCCCTGAGTCGATCGTGGCGCGGATTCGCACCGACAATTCAGGCCTCGTGGAAGTCCGGCGCCGGCACCTGGCCGAGTCGTCCATCAGCGCCGGGCCTGACGGCACCCTCGCTCTTGATCTCCGGTTCAAGCACGGCGCGGCGGGTTTTACCGGCGCTGAGGCGGAGCGAATTGCGTCGATCGTCCTCCCGAAGGTGAACCGGTTCGGTGGCGGCAAAACCGACGTGGCCCAGGCCGTCCGGCTGATCGAGGGCATCGGCGACTCGGAGCGATTCCTCCGGGATATCGGCCGCCGGTCGGAGGGCGTGATCAAGTCGATGACCGCTGGGGTGTCCGCGCGGAAGGCCAAAAGTCGGCAACTGGAGTTCACCAAGTACGGGCTATTCAGCCTTCCGGCCCCCCAGCGGCTCGCCATCGAGATGGCCCTGCACGAGGAAACCGAGCGCCGGGCGCTGGAGGGGGAATTAGCCGAGCTTGAACGAGCTTGGGTCGACGCGGAAGAGGTGGCGGGGATCGCCGACAACCTCCTCGTGTCCGATTCGGTCGAGGCCCAGTTCCGGAAGCTCAAGGGCGAGGGGTGAACTCGGGCGGATGGCTTGAATTTGGGGTAGGTTAACGCACCTGTGACACTCAACCGTCGACTGAGAGGTGTCTGTTTGCTGAAACTCACCGTGGTTGCGCTGCTGGCGCTCCAGCTGTCCGGTCCCCCTTCACCCCGGCCCGCTTTGGTCAGCCCCACCAGTGCCGAAATCGACGCGCAGGTTTGGTCGGCGGTGGCGGCCTCCGTTGTCGCCGGCGACATCGTCGCCATGGGCCGGACGTATCATCGGGCGGCTGTGTTGGTCAGTAACACCGGTACCAAGCCGATCGCCCCCACCCTGGAAGGCTGGGGTAAGGACATGGTGGTGGCCAAGAAGGATGGCGTCCGGGCCACGGTGGAACTGCGGTTCGACCAGCGGCAAGACGACGCCACGACGGCGTTCGAGGCCGGGGCGTTCAAATACACGACCACAGACCGGGCCGGCAAACAGACCCCGAGTTACCGTCGGATGGAGGCGCTGCTGGTCAAGACCGATGGCCGATGGCTGATCCTGATGGAGCGCCAACTCGACGCCATCACCGAGGCCGCTTGGAACCAACTGCCGCACTGATGGGCCCGATCTTTTGCGGAGGTCGTATGCTGACGACACGAATCAGAGCGCTCTTGACCTTCGCGGTCCTCATTGGCATGTCGGCCTGCGCCAGACCGGCCGACGAGGTCAAGGTACCCGCCAAGCCCGACGCCCCGCGCCCGCGTACGGCCCGTGTCACCACGTCCGACTCGGCCATGGTCGTCTCGGCCTCACCCTTCGCAACTAACGCCGGGCTTGCGGTGCTCAAGAGCGGCGGCAATGCGATTGACGCGGCGGTGGCGGTGGCCATGACGCTGGCCGTGACCTACCCCGCGGCCGGAAACCTCGGCGGGGGTGGGTTCATGGTGGCGCGGATCGACGGGAAGAACCTCGCTCTCGATTTCCGGGAGGCGGCTCCGAAGGGTGCTTCGCGTGACATGTACCTGGATTCCCTCGGCAATGTCACCGACAAGAGCGTAACGGGCGCGTTGGCGGCTGGGGTTCCTGGCTCCGTGGCTGGTCTCTATGAAGCGCACAAGAAGTACGGCACGAAGCCCTGGGCCGGGCTGCTCAAGACCGCGATTACGCTCGCGGATTCGGGGTTCGCGACCGACACGGCGTTCAGCGACGACGACGAATCCGGCGCCCACCGGCTCGGCCTCGACTCCACCAGTGCCCGGCTGTTTCTCAAGGACGGCAAATTCATCCCGTTAGGCACGATCTGGAAAGCGCCGGGTCTGGCCGCCACGTTGCGCCGGATTGCCGAGAAGGGGCGAGACGGGTTTTACACCGGAAAGACCGCCGACCTGATCGTTGCCTCGATGAAGGCGGGTGGTGGCATCATCACTCACGCCGACTTGAAGACCTTTCAGCCGATCTGGCGCGCCCCCGTCGAGTTTGACTACCGAGGCCATCACGTCATCTCAATGCCGCCGGTTTCGTCTGGCGGATTGACGCTGGGCCTCATCCTCGGGATTCTCGAGCATCGGGACTTGGCGTCCCTTGGCTGGCGGACCCCGCGGTCGATTCATGTCCTGGCCGAGGCCGAGCGCCGGGCCTTCGCCCGCCGGAACACGCTGCTGGGTGACCCGGCCTTCGTCAAGATCCCGGTCGAATCCTTCCTGTCGAAGGACACCGCCACTGCGCTGGCGGCCGAGATCGGCGAGAGGTCGAGCGGCAGCGCGCCCTCAGTACCGCCGAAGGACAAGCGTCACACCACTCATTTTTCGGTGGTTGACGCGAAGGGGAATGCCGTCGCCATCACGACCACAATCAACGAGAGCTACGGCTCGGCATTTACCGTGGCTGGGGCCGAGTTTCTGCTGAACGATGAGATGGACGATTTCACGGTGAAAGTTGGCGCCGTCAATGCCATGGGTCTGGTCCAGGGCTCCACCAACGAAATCGTGCCCGGCAAACGGATGCTCTCGAGTATGACGCCGACCATTGTGCTCGATCCGTCCGGCGCACCACTGCTGGTGGCGGGGGCCGCGGGTGGAGCCTACATCATCACCGCTGTGGCGCATTTGATCGTGAGCGTCATCGACTACCGCCAGCCGATCGGTGCCGCGATGGCGGCGCCGCAGTTCCACCATCAGGATAATCCCGATTCGCTGGTGGTCGAGAACATTCCTTGGGCTGACTCGGCCCGGGCTTTCATGTTGCCGCTCGGGCATGGGGTTAAGGTGTCGCCATGGGGGAGCCTGGCCAACGTCCAAGTCATCCACCGCGACGGCGGCGTGTGGCGCGGCGTGAGTGAACCGCGAGGGTTTGGTCTGGCGGCCGGCTACTAGCACCGGAATGGGGCCGGCCTCATGGTTGAAACTGCACCACTTGATTCTCGAGAGGCATGCTGCGCCGTCGTGGCGAGGGCGCGCCGCCCTTCCACGGATCGAGGAACCCCGCGGTCATTCCGAGTGCTGCATACTGGTCGAACAAATAGGGAACCCCTTCGGTACCGAGCGGCGACGGCCGATCTCCAAGGTGGAAGTGAAGGTGGGGAGCGTCCGAGTTGTCGGTTGCGTTCACCACCGGCTGCCAGATGGCTCATTTCACCGGGCTCGCCTCGGCCCGTGACCACGTCCTTCGAGCCGCTGGTTGGGGCGTCTTGGTGGTCGCGGCATCCCGGCTCAACCAGGGCTTGGTCCGATTTCTTGATCTTCGGCCTGGCGCGACCGAGGCCGATCACGATGCCGGTGGTGTGAGTTGGGGTGGCAAGCGGGCGATGAGGGTCTGTGTGGTGAATTGGCGGACTGACGATGCCGCCGTGTCGCGGACGATCGTGGCGGTTGGTGCCGCCTTGCAGCGACCCAACGCCAAACGGCCGGTCCCAACGAGACCGGCCGAAGGCTCAACCTGACGTGAGGTGTCACGATCAGCGGGTCGGCGGCACCGAGTCATTCGCGACTGGCTCGACTTTCCACATCTCGATCTGGAGTCGGAAATTCTCCGCGTGGTCCTCGATCACCACCCCGTCGCTTGGATTGGAATCGGTCACGATCAGCGTCAACCGGTCCAGGTTCCTCTTCGCCTTGGCGTAGCTTGGGTCGGCGTCCACCGCCCGTTGGTACGCCAGTCTCGCCGAGTAGGTGTGACCAGTTCGTTCGAGGGCCATCCCGAGGTTGTTCTGGAAGACCGGCGCCGAACCCTTCAGAACCACGGCCCGGGCCAAAGGACCTAACGCGGATTCAGGCTGGCCCTGGTCGAGGTACAACACTCCCAGGTTGTTTAGCGTCCAGACGTCGTCGCCGTCGATCAGCAGGGCCTGTCGGTAGGTCTCGAGAGCGCCGTCGATGTTGCCGAGTTTGGCGTGGGCCCGTGCCAGCAACCGAAGACCATCCGCCGAGGTCGAGTCGAGCAGGCGGCCGGCATCAATCCGCTCAAAGGCTTCGTGGTCACGACCGAGGGCAAGGAGAGCCCGCCCAGTGTTAAACAGCGTCTTCGCGTTGGTGCTGTCGAGTTCGAGCGAACGATCGAACGCCTTGACCGCGCCCTTGAAGTCCCCCTTCCTGTGGAGGCTGATGCCCAACATGTAGTGCCCCCACCCGTTCGATGGATTGTCGCTCACGAACGTCGAGAAGAAGGTGCTGGCCAGGTCGGATCGGCCGCTGTTGAGCGCGATCCGGGCCTCGGCGGCGTTGGTCGGGACCGCTGGGCTCGCCGGTGCTGACGGTGGCACCGGGGTGTCCGGCGCGACTTTCGGGGGCAGTCCCCCGGCGAGCGTCACGGTCGGCTCGGCGGGGGCCGCCTCGATGGTGACGGTTTGTTCCCGGCGGCCGGGGACATCGCAGGCGGCAAGTGCGAGGGCGGCAAGGGCGATGGTGCTACGATGGCGGGTCATACATCCTCCGGTGGTTAGGGCGCCCAACCGGCGCCAGGTCTACGCACCACCGGAGAAGGCAAGGGCTTGGCCGGGTCCCTGCTGCCCCGGCGGCCGGACCTAACCGATTGCGGCAGTTGAGCCTAAGGCTCCACCATCCACCGTCAGCTGTCGGGTACTGTGTTCGAGTGAACCCTGCCAGGGTGTTCTCGGTGTGTCCTCGCGGACACATCGGGCCGGCTAGGGGCGGCGGATGTCGAGCCGTCGCATGATCTTGAGGAGGCTGGCGTGGTCCGATAGATCCAATCCGGCGGCGGTTTTGGTGACGTTCCAGTCGTTTGCCTCGAGTGCCGCGAGGACGATCCGACGCTCGGCCGCGGTTCGGAGTTCGTGAAACGAGCTGAGCGCCGGCTCGTCTCCGGACGGCGTGCTGCCTAACTCGGGCGGCAGATCTTCCACCGTGATGACCTCACCCTCGGCCATAACCATCATCCGCTCGAGGACGTTCCGTAGTTCTCGGACGTTGTTTCGTCGCCATTCGAGATCGATCAGTCGGGTTCGCAATGCCCCGGCGATCCGTTTGGGCATCATCCCCAACCGGGCGGCAATCTCGGCGATGAAGAATTCGGCCAGGGCCGGGATGTCCTCCGGGTGGTCACGGAGCGGGGGCACCTCGACGACAACCGGGTTGATCCGGAACAACAGGTCTTCGCGGAACCGGCCTTCCTTGACCATGGTGGCCAGATTGCGATTGGTGGCGGTGATCAGCCGAATGTCGACCGGCCGGCTGTCGGTCGCGCCGACGCGGGTAATCGTTCGCTGTTCCAGCGCTCGCAGCAGTTTGGCCTGGGCAGCCAGCGGCAATTCGCCGATCTCATCGAGGAACAGGCTGCCTCCATCAGCGGCCTCAAAGGCGCCGCGACGGACCGCCAATGCGCCGGTAAACGCCCCTTTCTCATGCCCGAAGAGCTCGCTTTCCACCAACGCCTCCGGCAGGGCCGCGCAGTTGATTGCGATCAGCGGCCCTTTGCCGCGCGAGCTCCGCCGATGGAGTTCCCGCGCCACGACTTCTTTGCCGGTGCCGCTTTCACCCTGGATGAGGACTGTCGTCGGCACCGCCGCTAGCTTGGCCACCAGGTCGCGGACTCGGCCCATTGCCGGACTGGCGCCAATCAGCCCGGACTCGCCCAGGCGCTGCCGAAGGTCGCTGACCTCGCGGCTCAAGCGGGCCCGCTCGATTGCATTGGCCACTTCCAGCGCGACCCGCTCCATCGGCTCGTTCTTGTCGATGAACCCCGCCGCGCCAAGCGTCACGGCCCGAATGCAGCGGTCGAAATTACCGGTTCCGGTGTAGACAATGACAGGAACGGCGACCCCGAGATGCACCATCGTCTCGAGCACCTCGAAGCCGTCCATCCCGGGCATTTCCAGATCGAGGATGACACAGTCGAACGGTTGGTGCTCGATTCGAGCGAGTGCGGCGACGCCACTCGTCGCCACGGTCACCTCGTGACCGCCGAGCCGCTTGAGGTCGTAGGCGTATTGCTCGGCCAACGCGGCCAGGTCGTCGACGACGAGGATGCGACTCATGCCGAAGGCAGTTCCACGGTGACGGTAGTTCCGGTCCCGGGGGTCGATTCGATCCGCAGCGATCCGCCAAGATCCGCCACCAGTCGCCGGACCACCGAAAGACCGAGGCCGGTGCCGTCAGGCTTGGTGGTGTAGAAATCATCGAAGACTCGGTCGAGCTGGTCTTTGGGAATCCCACCACCGGTGTCCGCGATCACGATCCGGACTCGACGGTCCGGGGTGTCTTTGGTCGACATGGTGACTCGTCCACCACGATCGCCCAGCGCCTCGAGTCCGTTGGTCATCAGATTCTCGATGATTCGGCGGAGCACAACCGGGTCCGCCTTGACTCGAGTGATCCGAGGCCCGAGGTCCGTGGCCACCAGCCCGCCCGGCGCGGCCCGGGCGAGCTCGGCGATGACCTGATTGGGGTCGGCCGGGGTCGATTCGAGATCGGGTGAGAGCCGAGCGTAGGTCCGTGCCAGTCGATCGAGATACTCGACGCTCGAATCGAGGGTCCCGCGCCGTTCGCCGTAGACGGCGGTGAGTTGGGCGGGCTCCCGCTCGGCGACCTCGTTCAAGTGGCGAAGCACGTGTCGAATCGGAGCCAACCCATTCTTGATGTCGTGGTTCACTTGGCGAGCCAGGTCGCCGATGGTCGCTCGTCGCTCGGTTTCCCGAAGCTTCGCGGCGCTGGACCGGAGCCGGCGGGTGAGCCGGTCGAGACCCCGGGCAAGGACTCCGATTTCGTCATCGCGGTCCACGGCGAGGTCCGCGTCGAGTCGTTCGAGGTCGATTCGTTCGGTCCGGGCGGCGAGTTCGTCGAGAGGGCGGGCAAGTGCTCCCCCGATCCACCACGCCGCCAGTCCGGCGAGGCCGAGCCCCGCGGCGAAGGCCACCGCGAGCCAACGATCAAGAGACTCGATGGCCCGGGTCAGGGCGGAACCGTCCTCAATGGCGACCACTCTCGAGGATCCAGCCGGGTCCGTGCTGAGGACGTCAATGAAGGGACTTTCTTGGAGGACTCGTCCGCTATCGGCCGGCTTCGCCGTTCCATACATCAAACGAACCGCCATCTCACGGCCGCGGCCCAACTCCTCGACTCGACTCGAATCAAACACCCGTCCGCCAATCATCCTGATCGTCTGGCCGTTGACGAAGATCGATTCCGCCGCGACCACGGCCGTTGCCCTTCCGTCCGGCAGAGGAAAACGCGCCATGACGAATCCCTGGCCGGGGGCCAGGCGAAGGGTCTCGATCAGCCGCCGCTCCGACCGGCCGAAATCGTTTCGAAAGTGGCCGGATCCGATCACCCGGCCGGCGCTGTCCACGACTTCGAGGACCCCGAGCCCGCTCGCTCGCATCGCCGAGCCGGCCCAGTCGAGCAACCAGCCGCGGGCGGCCTGGTCGCCGTCGACCACCCTTCGAAGCTCGTTCTTGCCGGCCAGTTCAGCGCGAACGGCCGCCAGGCGTTCGCGGATCGTGTTCTGCTCACGGCTCACCTCAGACATGAGAATCGCGCGGACCACCTCGAGTCGTGCGGCGGCCTGGTCCGCGAGCCGGCTCTTCGCCTCGCGCCGGACCGCGATGCCAAACCCAAGCAACGGTAGTAATGCGACGGCGGTGAGCGCGACGGTGACCCGGCTCCGAAAAGTCATGGCCGGCTGCTCGGGCGAAGCCAGATCCAGCCGTCGCGATCTCGCACCAGGGGGCCGACATCCCGGCGAGCGATCAGGAACGCCCGGGTTTCGACCAACGCCACTCGGCTTCCGGCGCGGCTCGACCATCGCGGCAGAGCGCAACCTAACGACCCGGCCGGGTCGGCCACGACAGCGGCCGCCGATCGCCCGTCGATCGCCCCGCGGATCGTGGCGGCGTCGGCCCCGACCGACCGGGTGAGGCCGGTCAGCGCCGAGCGGCTCGTCGCTTGGGAACGAAGGGCCAGCGCCACGATCCGCTCCGCCAGGGCTTGGGCGACGGGGTCGCCGGCCTGGTACAACACACCCGGCCG
>JANNQX010000043.1:0-14091 GCA_031400975.1 Gemmatimonadota bacterium | reverse complement strand
TCGGCCTCCAGGGCTCCTAAGGGCGATAAAGGCGCGCCCCTCTGACTTATCAAGGTTTGCCGCCAACTCGGCGTCGCTCACGTCCCACAGCTTCGAACCTGGGACGTCAAAGACCAGGTCGGGTAGGTCCCTACCTTCTGGGAGCGCGAGCGCGGCAGCAGTCACCGGCGTAGGTCTGGACTCAGGGGAAACCGGGTCGACCGGGCGGTCACACCCGCCGATTGCCAGGGCAGCTAGAACCGCAAGGGTCGGGGCGAAGCGAGAGGGGGGGGCAACATTGGGCCTCCTGGTGCCGGTGGCGCGCGGCCACCGAAAGGCGGCCGCACACCAACATAGCTACGTATCAACCGCAACTGCGTCAAGATGGGGCGGATTCTAGGACACTCAACGGCGGGTGTCTAACGCGGCAGCCGGCTGACGACATTGCCTACGGCGTCGAGGAACTCGAGGCTGGCCGATCCGAGGGAGTCGACCTGCAGGCGAATCCTCGGTTTCCCGTTGGGATCCGAGAGGTTCAACACGGCGGCCTTCGCCCGATTTCGCCCGACGTAGACCCTTTCCGCGTAGATCGGGACGCCGTTCCGAGGGGCGAATAGCCTGGCCCGAGCTTCCGTCTTGGCGGCGCCCTCGGGCAGCTTGTCGATCGAGTCGGACTGGGCCACTAGATCCATGATCGGCACGTCGGCTCGGTCGGCGAAGGTCAGTCCGGTACGCCGGGTGCCGTTGTCGTCGTTGTATTGGAGGACCACGACCTGGTCTTGGTTGTATTGATCGAACGACATATGAACCCCGGACTTGTACTTGCCGTTCAAGGTCTTGCCGTCGAACGTGAGGCCCCCGTTCTCGGTGCCCTCGTCGTTGAAGAAGATAATTCCGGGCCGATTTCCGCCGGCGTATCCGAAGGGCTTCCCGTAAGCGATCGGGCCGATCGAGCGAGGGCGGTTTGAAAGGACCATCCGGTAATGACCGTCCGGCTCGACGATGTTGATTCGCTCGACATCGATTTCGGTGAACTTGGCCTTCTGAGTCTGCTTGAAGGCGCTCAAAGAAAACACGGTGAGGAGGAGGGTGGTGATCAGGCCGTAGGTTCGGAGGATCCGGAGTTCGGTCAGAGCACGGTCAGGCATCGTGGAGGCACCGGTTGGGGTCGGGTGGAACCTACCCACCCGACCCGGCCCGGCCCAACGTTACGGCGCCACGCCCCGACTCAGCTCGGGGTTGCCCGGGTCGGTTTGAAACGACCAGTCGAGGATGATCAGGTCGCGGCCCACATGGCTCACCCGGACCGCACCGTACCGAAAGAACGCGTCGGCGGCGTTCATTTGAAAGACGTAGCCCCACCCGGGCACCGCTTCGAGCGCGCCGCGCGCATAGCCTGTGATCGGCGCCTGATCGATCTCGGTCAAATCGCCGATCGGCCGATTGCCGTAGCGCGCGATCGTGGTGCCGGCCCGGACCGGGGTGAGAAAGATCTTGCCGGCGCCGTCGCGTTCAACTGAGAAGTCGACATCGCTCTGGCTCCCGGCTCCGATCCGGCCGAGTTCACCCGATTCGGCCTTGCCGTTGGCGTTCTGGTCTCGCCAAAATCGAAACCCGGCGGTCGGATCGGCCGACTGCCTCGTGCTCAGGGCTACATTGCGGGCGTCCGGCCGCGGGGTATCGGCTTGGGTTGGCGACCAGAGGCTTTCGAAGCCCTCGACCGAGATGGCTGAGACGGCAAAGCAGCGGGGCACCCCGTTGGCGAGGGCGGCGACCCGAAATTCAGGAGCGACCGTGGTGCCTTCGAGCTGCCATTCGGCGGCGCATCGATTGGCGTCGAGGTCGTGGCCGGCACCATAGACTCGATAGTAGGAAAATGCCTGCGGTGACGTCTGATAGCTGTTGTCCGACCAGATCAACGCCACCGCCCCGTTGAGGGTAACGCTGGTCAAGGTGTTCGGCCGGGAAAGCGCGAGTCGCTCGTCGACGGTCACGACATTGCTGCCGCCGCTTTCCGAGTCGCCGGGCCCGTAGGCGGTGACGTAGTACTGGAGTTCAGGCTGGCCGTTGTCGTGGAAACTGTTGGAGGTTGTGGAGCCACTGAATTGCCACGACCCGCTGGTCGCGTTGCGAGCGTACACATTCCACCCGTCGACATCCGGATCGGACGCGCCATCCCACCGAAGGACTACGCCGGCCGGGTTGCCGGGCTTGCCGCTGGGTTCGACATCGTAGCGAAGATGGGTGGGCGGATCGAGTTCGACACCAGCGCCGTAGTAGTCGTTTGGTTCGCATCCGGCGAGGAGAAGAAGGGCGGCCCAATACTTCATGGTGAACTCGGGTAGGGGGTGAGGGGCTCTTTGGCAGATGTTGTGCCATCGGGCGGAGGCTTCGTAACCTCTTGTCTTTGTGGCGGTTCGAAATCGTAGTGCGAGAGGCCGATCACCAAAGTGTCCAGGCTTGAGGACACCCGCGCTCTGTTGTCCGGCGCCGAGCGGGCTAAGTTCTCCGCCCATGAGGATTGTCGCCGTCGGTGAGTGTACTCGCGATCAATACCCCAGTCTTGGTCTGGAGAGGGTTGGGGGGATCTCGCTCAATTTTGCCGTCAATAGTCGAATGAGTGGGGCCGACGTCGCCGCGCTGGTAACCTGTGTCGGTACCGACGCCGCGGCCGACAGGATCAAGGCGAAGCTCGAATGTCATGGGGTCGATACCACGAGGCTCCACGCCAAACCGGGTCCGACCGCCAGCCAGGTCATTCGGCTCGATGCCGCCGGAGAGCGGAACTTCCCCGTGGGGGGGTACGATCCCGGGGTCCTCGCCGATTTCCGCCTGGGAGCGGCCGACCTGGCCTTCATCGGGACCTTCGACCTGGTGGCGGTACCATACTTTCGTCAGATCGAGCCTCTGTTCTGGCCGGCCATCGAGGCGGCCTCGGCCGGCGCCAAGCGGGTCGTTGATTTGCTCGACGGCGCCGACCTCGGCTCGGACTTGACTGGTATCACGCCGATGTTTGACTGTGCGGATTTGATTTTCATCAGCGGTTCGGCGGCGTTGGCCGAACGACTGGGTGCGCTGGCCGTGGCGCGGGAGACCAAAGCGGTCGTCGTGGTGACCCACGGGGCCGATGGGAGCAGCGCCTTCGCGGGCCGGCACTGGCATCGGATGGCTGCGGTGGCTGTTCCGCCGGCTCTGCGGATCGATACGACGGGTTGCGGCGACGCGTTCCAAGCGGCGTTTGCGACCGAGTACTTCCGAGCCGGTGACGTGGAGGCGGCGCTCGCCGCTGGAACGGCCCAGGCTCGCCGGGTGATTGGTCATGTTGGAGCGACCGGAGAGTAGAGAGGCGACATGAGCCGGTTCACGACGGTTTTCCCACAGCCGAAACCTTTGATCGGGATGATCGCGCTGCCCCCGCTCCCGGGGTATCCGGCCTTTAGGTCGATCGACGGGTTGGTCGAAGCCGCGCTGGCGGATCTGGCCGCCTTGGAGAACGGCGGGATCGACGGCGTCTTGGTTGAGAACGACTTCGATCAACCCCACACGCTGGTGGGCGGTGCCGAAATCGTGGCGGCCATGACGCGTGTCACTCGTGAGGTCGTGAGCCGGGCGCGGGTGCCGGTTGGGATCGAGGTCCTCTTGAACGACTGGCGGGCCTCGTTGGCCGTCGCCGCGGCAGCCGGGGCCCGCTTTGTCCGGCTCGATTTCTTCGTCGATCGGGTCCGAAGCAAACTGGGGATCATCGAGCCGGAACCAGAAGCGGTCCTGACCTATCGGAAACAGATTCGGGCCGAGTCGGTGTTGATCTTGAGCGACCTCCAGGTGAAGTACAGCGCCCCCGTCGATGGTCTGAAGCCGATGGCCCAGTCGGCCCGCGAGGCGGCGGCGGCCGGGGCCGATGCCGTGATCGTCACCGGAACGGAAACCGGGATTGGACCCATGGCGGCCGATCTTACGGCCGCTCGGGTTGGGGGGCTTCCCGTGTTGATCGGGAGCGGCCTGTCCCTGGCCAACGTCGGGGAGCTCGGTCGGTTGGCTGACGGATACATCGTGGGGACCTCGCTTCGAAGCGGGCGTCAGAGCACCGATCGAGTCGTGCTGTCCCAGGTGACGGCATTGGCTCGGGCCCTCCGGTCGCTGTGACCGCGCTTCCGGCTTTCAAGCGCCAACTGGGGTTGGCGGCGGTGGCGGCCATCGTGATGGGCAACATGCTCGGCTCGGGGGTGTTCTTTACCCCGGGCGAGTTGGCGGCCGTGGCCCAACGCCCATGGCAGGTTCATTTCATTTGGGCGCTGTCGGGCCTCATCACCCTCTGTGGCGCGCTGACGCTGGCGGAGCTGTGCGTTGCGCTGCCGCAGGCCGGCGCCAGCTACCACATCATTCGCGAAGGGTTCGGGCCGTTGTGGGCCTTCGTGCAGGTGTGGCTGGAGCTCTGGGTCAGCGGGCCGGGAGCCATTGCGGGCATTGCGATCGTTTTTGGCGAGTTCGTTCACCGGGCGGGCGGTGGCTTGGGCGGCGTATCGCCGGTGAGGTGGGGGGCGGCGGCCATCGCCTTCTTTGCAACCGTGAATTTGGCCGGGGTGGGATGGGGTGGCCGGACCCAGGTTCTTCTGACGGTGGTCAAGGTGCTCGGCATTGGGGCGTTGGTGTTCGGGGGGCTGGTGCTGGCGGCGCCGGCCGCCTCGGTGGCTGAATCGGGGGCCGCGGCATCGGTGGGGGGGCTGGTCGGCTTTGCTCGGTTCACCGGTCTTGGGATTGCGGCGGTGTTGTTTACGTATGACGGCTGGATCGACGTGTCGCACGTGGCGGGCGAGGTCCGCAATCCCGGGCGGGATTTTCCTCGGGGGCTCGGGATTGGAGTAGCCACCCTGACGCTGCTGTATCTGGTGGTCAACGCGGCCTATCTCCGGGTCGTACCCCTCGAGGCCATGCGGGATGCGCCCACGGCCGTGGCCGCGACGGTCGCGACGGCGGCCTACGGCGCCCGCGGGGCCTCGCTGCTCAACGGCCTGATGGTGGTGTCGATTTTCGGGGCGTTAGGCGGTCTCATCCTGACTCTACCGCGGCTGTTTTTCACCCTGGCGGCCGCCCACGTGGCACCGGCCCGAGGGGTCGCGAAGGTGTTTTTCAACGGGCTCTGCCGGGTGTCGCCGCGGACGGCCGTACCCTCAGGGGCGATCGCGTTTACCGCGCTCACATCGATTGGGGCGCTGCTGTTCTTCGGGTCGTTTTCCCGGCTCGTCAACTTCTTCGTCGTCCCGCTCCAGTTGGCGAACATCCTGATGGTGGCCGCGATTTTTCGGCTCCGGCAGCGCCATGGTCCGCCGCAGGGGTACCGGACTCCAGGATATCCGGTCACGCCGATCGTCTTCATCGTCGTCATGGCGGCGTTTCTGATCAGCGCCGTTCTCTATCAGCCGGTTGACACCTTGATTGGGGTTGTCCTGGCCGCGACCGGTGTGCCGGTCTACCGGTGGGTTCGGGCAGCCCGGTGATCGAGGTCCGGGCCGACGATGTGCTACCCGGCGTGGACCAGCGGCTTTCGCTGATGCCAGGGTACCGCCTGTTCGAGTTGGCCGGCCAGGTTGAACAGCGTTGCTTCGTCGCCCCAGGGGGCCACGAATTGAACCCCGACCGGGAGTCCGGCCGGGGTTTGGTGCAACGGGAGGCTGATGGCCGGTTGCCCAGTCATGTTGTAGAGCGCGGTGAAGGGAACCCGGCTGAAGAGGAAATCGTAGTACGCCTTGGCGTTCGGAACCGGCGCGTTTTGGTTGAACAGTCCTAACGGCACGGGCGGATCGGCCAGGACCGGGGTGATCAGCAGGTCGTATTGGGTAAAGAACGGGGCCACCGAGCGGGACACGATGTTGGCCAGGACATCGGCCATTTCGAGATCCAGCAGCTTCAGGTTGGCACCGTGTTGAAAGCTCGCCCAGGTCGCCGCCTCCAAGTTGTCCGGCGACGGCGTCAGGCCCAGCACCTGCGACGCCCCCGCGATCCCGCCGGCCAGGAAGCCGCACCAATAGGTGAGGTTCGCGGTGTGGAACAGGGCTTCGTCGAAGCTCGGTGCCGCTTCGGCGACATGGTGCCCCATCGACTCGCAGAGCTTGGCGGCTTGGTCCACGGCCTTGGTGCATTCGGGGTCGATCACCGCGTTCATCATCCCCTTGGTCGAGAACGCGATCTTGAGTTTCCTCGGCGCGGTCACGGCCTCGGTCGCGTAGGGCCGGGTGGGGCGCGGGATCACAAATCGGTCGCCGGGAGATGAGCCGTGGTCGGCGTCGAGCATCGCGGCCGAGTCGCGGACGGTGCGGGAGACTACGTGTTCGATGCCCATGCCGTGAAGCGGTTCCCCAAATTCGGGGCCGGCCGGCGTCCTGCCTCGGGTCGGTTTAAGGCCGACCAGGCCGCAATTGGCGGCTGGCACCCGGATCGAGCCGCCGCCGTCGTTGGCATGGGCCATCGGGACGATGCCGGCCGCCACCGCCGCCGCCGAGCCGCCGCTCGAGCCGCCGGCACTCCGGGTCAGGTCCCAGGGATTCTTGGTCGACCCGTACAGGACCGGTTCGGTGTTGGCGTTGAAGCCGAACTCAGGAGTATTGGTGCGCCCAATCGGGATCACGCCCGCGTCGAGAAATTTCCGGGCCAGGTCGGTGTCGACGGGTGCGACGAACCGATCTTTGAGGAGCCGGCTGCCGGCGTCACTCGGAACGCCCTTCAAGTGGAGCACCAAATCCTTGATTAGGAATGGGACGCCGTAGAATGGGCCGCCCTTGGGCTGGCCGGCAAACCGGGTCTCCCAGCCGGTGATCGGCGCAATCACGGCGTTGATCGCCGGATTCACCGCGGCGATGGCTTGGTGAGCCAAGCCAACCAGTTCCGTTGGAGTGACCTGTTTGGTTCGAACCAGTTCGGCCAGGCCGAGGGCATCGTACCCCGTGTATTCGGAGAGGTTCATCGGCTACTGGATCGCGACGATGTCGATTTGGAAGACCAGAATCGAGTTGGCTGGGATGGGCCCGCTTGCCGTGCTGCCGTAGCCTAACGACGGCGGGATGATCAACTGGCGGCGCCCCCCAACGGCCGTGCCTCTCACCCCTTCGTCGAAGCCCTTAATGACTTGCCCGGTTCCCACCGTAAAGGAAAACGGCGTGGCGCTGGCCGGGTTTGCGTCGAATTGGGTCCCGTTAGCGAGCCACCCGATGTAGTGCATGGAAACCCGTTTGCCGACCAGCGCGGTGGCTCCCGACCCAACGGTGATGTCCCGGAAATACAGGCCGGACGCGGTTTTGGTCATCTTTGAAAGGTCGATCCCGAGGGCCGGGGCAAACGTCGTCATGGTGATGTCCGGGTCGGGGACGGGGCCGGTCACTGGGTCGGAGCCGCCGCACGCTCCGGTGGCCAGGACGGCCGCAAGAAGGAGAACTCGAATTGTCGTCATCCCGAAAGGTAACCAGCCCCGGAGCCGAGTCTACACCTCAAGCCTCCGGTCAAACTCTGATCCTTGTGGTCGGGCGCAATGGGGCGTCTATTTGGGGAGTTTCCTCGCCCTCTCGGAGCCACGTCATGACCCACCGCGCCGTCGTCATCCTCTGGTTCGTTGCCTCCGCCGTCTCGGCCCAAACGGTCGCCCCCAAGGTGTCGGCGGTTGACTCGGTGCTTCGGTCGGAGCGTTTCGTCACGCCGCCACCGTCGGTCGCCGACGCGGTGCTGGCCCCGCGGCATCGGAGCGTAACCCTCAACGAGATCAATTCCGAGCGGACCTGGTTCCTGAGCGAATTTGGCGACGGGCCGGTGACCATGGAGGTGTTTGCGAAACCATTCCATGAGCTGGGCGGATTGTTCGTTGATTTCTTGGCCAACCGGCACCGGAACTTGACGATCCGGAGCAACGTCGGCCTCGACTTGATCTCGGTGGCCGATGGATCGAAACGAACAGTCGGGCTCCCGGCGGGGCTCCGGATCTCTGACGCCACGTGGAGTCCGAACGGGAAGAGCGTCGCCTTCTTCGGACATACGGCCGGCGCGACCCATCTGTGGGTGGCGGATGGGGCGACCGGCAGGGCCCGGCAGGTCACTAAGGTGCCGGTCCTCGCGACCCTGATGACGAGCTTTTCTTGGACCGCCGATAGCCGCCGGCTGGCGACGGTGTTGATCCCGGCGGGTCGCACCCCAATGCCGGTCGAGTCCGCGACTCCGCTGGGACCCCAAGTCAAACTGGCCGAAGAGAAAGACAAGAACCGGCTTCGGAACTATGCCAGTCTGCTGGCGACTCCGTTCGACCAGGCGTTGCTGGAGTGGCATGTCACCGGACAGGCGGCGCTGATCGATATTGAGACTCGAGCGGCGGCACCGATCGGGCAGCCGGCGATGATCGAACGGCTCGATGTGGCGCCCGACGGACAGTACGTCCGAGTCACCCGAGCGGTGAGGCCGTTTTCGTACCTCGTGCCGGTTGGAAACTTCGGCCGGATTGAAGAGGTGTGGACCGCCACGGGGACTTGGGTTGCGAAACTGAGCGAGGAACCGCTCAACCTAGGCGTTGACACGACCCGGACGCCAACCGCGCCTGGGGTGGGGGGCGGCGAGGCGGCTCGGGAGGGCCGGCGTGAAATCGTGTGGCAGCCCAAGGGATCCGGACTGTGGTTCCTGGAGCAAGGACCGGCGCCGGCCCCAGGCGATAGCTTGGCCCCCCGAGACCAGCGTCCCCGCCGAAAGGACCGGCTCCGCCAATGGTTCGCCCCGTTCGACTCGACCCAGGTCACGACCGTTTTCGAGGGCGATTCCCGGCTTTCGGCCCTTCGGTATGCCTCAAATGGAGCGACCGTGTTCCTGACCGAGCGAACCGGCGAAACCGTTCACGAATTCGCGGTGTTCCTCGATCAACCTTCTGTCAAACACGCTCTGGCGCGATACCGGGCAAACGATGTGTACGCAAGCCCGGGCAGCTTGATTCCGGATTTCGGGTTGATGCCGGTTCCCAACCCGTTCGCCGAGTTTGGGATCGCGGGTCGGATCATTCGGCCGGTCAAAGTGTCGGCCGACGGTGAGCGGGCGTTCTATGCCGGTTCGATCTACGATCGTAATCCCACGATCGCGGGGCCCAAGACATTCATCGATCGGGTCCAGATCCGCACCGGTGAGAAGACCCGGTTGTTCGAGAGCGGGAACGACGGCGTTTACGAGCGAGTCATTGCCTATCAGAAGCTGGACTCGCTCCAGCTGATCGTGTCGCGGGAATCGGCGACCGAGCCGCCGCAGTCATTTCGGCGGAATCGCGACGCGCTGGTGCAGCTGACCCAAAATGTCGACCCGACCCCCGATTTGACCCGGGCCCCGAAAGAGAGCTTCATCGTTGAGCGGCCGGATGGGTTCAGGTTCAAGGTCAACGTGACGCTGCCGCTCGGCTACCAGGCCGGGACTCGATTGCCGGCGATGTTTTGGTTCTATCCCCGGGAGTACGCCGGTCAGGACGAGTACGACCGAGGGGCCCGAACGTTCAATCGGAACGCATTCCAAGTGTTTGGGGCTCGCTCAATGCAGATCCTGGCCCGGGCCGGATACGCGGTGGTGGAGCCGGACGCCCCGATCGTTGGCGCGGCCGGCCAAATGAACAACAACTACCAGAACGATCTTCGCAACAATTTGGCGGCGGTCATCGATGAGCTTGATCGCCGGGGGCTCGTCGACCGAACCCGGATCGGGATCGGCGGCCACAGCTACGGGGCCTTCTCGACGGTCAACGCGATGGTGCATACCCCGTTCTTCAAGGCTGGGATTGCCGGTGACGGGAACTACAATCGAACCCTGACTCCGCTCGCCTTCCAGAGCGAGCGGCGGGATCTCTGGGAAGCAAAGGACACTTATCTCCAGATGTCGCCGCTTCTTTTCGCGAACAACCTGACCGGCGCGCTCTTGATGTACCACGGGCTCGGCGATCAAAACGTGGGGACCGATCCGATCAATTCACCCCGGCTCTTCCAGGCGTTGAACGGTCTGGGGAAGCCAACGGCGATGTATCTCTACCCTTTTGAGGATCACGGCCCCGCGACCAAGGAAACGCTGCTCGACCTCTGGGGCCGGTGGACGGCGTGGCTCGACAAGTACGTGAAGAGCCCGGGGTCGAAGGGCAAAGACGTGAGCTAGGGGGTCGTCAGCGGAGGAACGGAATTCGCTTTGGGTTGGGGTCGGCGGGGAACAGGAGATAGAAGGCGTTCGGGCCCTGGACCCGTCCGGTAAGGACCAGCACCTGGGCGCCGACCTGGGTGCTGTAGTTGATGCTCAATTGGATGTCGCCGTCGAACCGGAGGCCCTGGGCGGTGAGGGGTCCGGTTGCCGATCCGATTTGCGCCGTCCACTCGCCGGTACCCGCTATGGTGTGGTTGTCCTCGACGAGATCGAGCGTGACGAAACCGAGCCCGAGGGCATCCACGGTACCGCGCCAGCGGCCGGTCAACGATTCAAGAGTGGGGTCGGTGGCGCCGCAGCCGCCGATCACGAGGAGCGTAGCCAGCCACCAAAGATTCCGGATCATCAGGGAATTGTAACTGGGGAGGACCGCCGGGCTAGTTGTCGAGGTGCTCGACCAGGGCGCCGGTGGTCTGGCGGAGCAGTTGGGCAATCTGGACCGCGAGGGCCCTGGTCACGGCCAAACCGAGGGAGGGGTTTTGCACCCCAAGGTTGTGGAATTCGTCGCGGGTCAAGACCAGCAGTGTCGTTGCCGTCGCGGCGTTGGCCGACGCGGACCGTGCGGCACCGTCGAGCAGGGACATTTCGCCCAACATCTTGCCGCGGCCAATCGCGGTGACGACCCGGTCGTGGGCGGCGGAGTCGGCCTTTCGGATCTCCAGGGTGCCGTCGATGACGATGGCCATGAAGGCGTCGTGGTCGCCCTCGTGAAAGAGGTTCCGGCCGGCGGCGAGCCGGTAGACCCGCAGATGGGTGGCCATCGCCTCGAGGCTTGGCCAGTCGAGTTTCCGGGACCAATCGGTTTCGTCGAGGAGTTCGGCCCGTTCACCGGGGGTCGAGGCCATCAACTCGGCCCCGCGAGTCCTAAGGGTCTCGTGGACCGTGGGTCCGGGCACTCTGGCGACGCGAGTGGACATACCGGCCATTATCGGCCGGCCCCGGGATTGCCTGAGGGCTACGAGGTGCCGAGGGCTTTGTGGAGGTCGATGGTCCGGCCATCGGCCCGCGGATAGGGGAGAAACAGCGTGACGATGGCGGCCAGATCGGCGTCGGGGTCGTCGGTGAGGGGGAAAGGCGGGAGGATGCCGAAGACCTTCCTGCTCCAATCGAAGTAGACCGGCACGATGGCGGCGTCAGCCCGTTTGGCGATCCAGTAGAACCCGGTTTTCCATCGGACGCCGTAGGTCCGGGTGCCCTCGACCGCGATCCCGAGGAGGACGTGGTCGCTTCGATCGAGTTCGGCGACGACCTGATCGAGAAATCCCTTGGTGGCTTTGCGGTCGACCGGAATCCCGCCGAGCCACCGCATGATGGGGCCCATCGGCCAGCGAAAAAGCTCCTTCTTGCCGACGTACCGGACGGACAGGTTCCAGGAGAAGACCAGGCCGATGGCGATGAGGAAATCGAGATTGGACGAGTGGGGTGCGACGACCGCGACGATTTTCTTCCGATCGGGGAGGGTGCCTTCGACCCGCCATCCGAGCAGCCGGAGCATCGATCGGCCGACGAACCGAGTGATCGGGCCACCTCGGGTGGCGATGGACGGGGGTAGGGTGCTCACCTCGTCAAAATAGCCGACCGGCTTGATTCCGGCCCCCCTTCGGGGTCTCTTTCAGGCGGAACGGGCTCCCATCCTGGCCCGAACCCCAGTCCCGGCATCACGGTTCCCCCCCCTTTTGCAGCCCCGCGAGCGATTCGCGGGCAAGGTAGGTTCATGGTTCGTAGGCGACGCGATCGACGAAGTGGGCGGCAACCCCGAGGGCCCGACCAGGGGGTCCGGGGAGAGGCGGGAGCGGCGCCGGCAGGTGGCCCCGCGGCCGGAGTCCTCGAGATGAACGGCCGGACCAGCGGCTTTCTTCGCCGCCGGGCCCTGAGTTACCAGCCGGACAATCAGGACGTGCAGGTCTCCGATCGGACGGTCCAGCAATACAGCCTTCGGCCGGGTGACGAGATCACCGGGACCACCCGGGGCGGCCGGGGCGGGGGTAGCCTCGACGTCGTGACCACGATCAATGGGCGGCCGGCGGCGGAACTCGCGACCCGGCCGGACTGGGAGCGGCTCGGCGCGATCCATCCGAAGGAAATCCTCAATCTCGAATCGAAGCTGATCCGCCAGGGCCAACCCGACTTCACGACCCGGGTCATCGACCTTCTCTGTCCGTTTGGGAAAGGGCAGCGGGCCTTGATCGTGGCCCCGGCTAAGGGCGGTAAGACAATGGTCCTCGAGGCCATCGCCGCCGGCATCACCGCCAATCACCCGGCGGCGGCGCTGTTTATCCTGCTGGTCGATGAGCGGCCGGAAGAAATCTTCGAAATCGAGTCCGCCGGGTATGGGGAAGTGATCGCCTCGAGCTTCGATTGCCCACCGGCCCGGCACGTGGCGGCCGCGGAACTCCTTCTTGAGCGAGCGCGCCGCCGGGTCGAGTTGGGTGAAGACGTCGTGCTGATCGTCGATTCCTTGACCCGGCTGGCCCGGGCGTACAACTCGGTAGTTCGGGGCAGCGGTCGCACCCTGTCTGGCGGCATGGATTCGCAGTCGATGGAGCGGCCGAAGCGATTCCTCGGCAGCGCCCGCAAAGTCGATCCCAAAGATGGGGGCGGGTCCCTGACCATCATCGCCACGGCCCTGATCGACACCGGCAGCAAGATGGATCAGTTGATCTATGAGGAATTCAAAGGCACTGGCAATAGCGAACTGGTGCTGAGCCGCGAATTGGCCGAGCGGCGGATCTACCCGTCGATCGATATTGTGGGCAGCGGGACCCGGCGGGAAGAGCTGTTGCTGTCGGAACCGGCCTTGGCCGCCACCCGAGTGGTCCGCCGCCGGATTGACCGGAGGCCGCCCGCCATTGCGATGAGCGACCTCTTGGTTGATTTGAAGCGGTACCCGACCAACGCCGACCTGATCACCTTCCTGGCCCGCTCCGACTGACTCAAGAGGTCACGCCCCGGAGCCGTTTGCCGACTTTCTCGACTTCTTCCATGACGCGAAGCAGGTTGCCGCTCCAGAGCTTGCTGATCTGCTCCTCGGTATAGCCGCGTCGCACCAGCTCGATCGTCACGTTGATCGTTTCGGTGGCGTTGTTCCATCCCTCGACCCCGCCTCCGCCGTCGAAATCAGAGCTGATCCCGACGTGCTCGAGTCCAATCAACTTGACGGCGTGGTCGATGTGATCGACAAAATCCCGAACCGTGGCGCGGGACGGGGGCGGGAAGTGGTGGTTCAAGGCCTGGCGAACCGAGTCAGGAATGCTCCCGCCGAACTTGGCCCGGACCGAGTCCATCGCGCGTTGCCGGTCAGGGGAATCCTTCTGGCATTTCACATACCCGTTGAACGCGACGACCTGGACCACGCCGCCGCTCTTGCCCAGCGCCTTCAACTGCTCGTCGTCGAGGTTCCGGCTATGGTTGCAGATGGCTCGGACGCCGGAATGCGAGGCGATGATCGGTGCTTTTGAAATCTCGACGGTTTGCATCATCGACTGCTTCGAGGGATGGGAGACGTCCACCATGACCCCCCACCGGTTCAGCTCGGCGATGACTTGCCGGCCGAGCGCGGAGAGGCCGTGATGCATCCACTGGCCATCCCGTTCACCGGTGTTCGAGTCGGACAGCTGGCTGTGACCGTTATGGGCGAGCGACAGGTACCTCGCCCCGAGCTCGGCGAACTTGCGCACGTTGCCGAGATCGGTGCCCAGCTGATAGCCGTTCTCGACGCCGATCAAGGCCACCTTGCGACCCGAGGCGTAGATCCGGCGCACGTCGGCCGCGGTCCGAGCCAGGTTGATTCGAGTCGGGGCCAGCTCACCAGTGAGCCGATGGATCGCCGCGAACTTGGCCAGCGCCTCAGCATGGGCCCTGGCGAATCCGGCGGCGGTGAAGTCCTGGGACTGTCCGACGAACACGATGAAGAACGCGGCGTCG
>JANNQX010000042.1:0-4110 GCA_031400975.1 Gemmatimonadota bacterium | reverse complement strand
CCGGAGCTCCGTCGTGGCGTGGAGGGCATCCTGATACCGCCCCAGGATGTGGAGGAGGACCATCCTCCGGTTGTTCCAACCGAACAGGTCCTCCCGGTTCAATTCGTCCGACGACTCCAGCACCGCGAGGGCCTCCCGCGGGCGGTACAATGTCATCAGCGCCCCAACCCGGCTGTCCACCCAACCCGGCACGCCGGGAGCGGCCTGAAGCAACACTGAGGTGGCCTCGTACGCCGCACGCGCGTCGGGATGACAAACGGTGTTCCCGAGCTTGACGAGGGCCCCATCCCCGACGGCGAGCTGTTGGGACGAATGCCTCAGCGCGTTGGCGAGGGAATCGGCCCTGGGACAGTTCCCCCGAAGACCGATCGTCTCCACGTTGAATGCCTGGGGCAGCACGAATTGCGGGTCCAATTGGGTGGCCCGGTCCATGTGAGCCTGCGAGATGCGGCGGAGGGAGTCGGATCCAAACCCGTTCAGCGCGGCCCAGCCGGCGTCGAACTGCTTCCAGGCCTCGTAATTGCCCGGCTGGCTCATCGCCGAGTAGTTGTGCAGCCGGCGGTCGAAGTGGGCGGCATACCCGGCCATGACGCGATCGGCCAGGAGCGAAACCACCGAGCCGGGCGCTGCGGCGGGGCCCGAGACGGGGCGGAGTGGGCGGAGCAGCGTCCCGGAAGCGGCATCCGCCACTTGGACCTGAAACACCAGGCTGTCGCCGACCTTGGTATAGGAGCCCCAGACGATGCTCCCCGCACCCCGTTTTCGTGCCGTCTTTCGGAGCGCCGCGTGCCCGGTCGCCGAGACCTGGTCCGCCGTAGTACTTCGGGCGTCGACCACCTCGACCAGCCCGGTCCGGGCCAATCCGGCGGTCACCTCGGTTGCCGCCTGACCAGCGAGTCCAACGAGTGTGGCATCTCCAGTCCGGTCCTCGAACAATCCCACCAGCACCCGGTGGTCGTTGACCCGCGAGGGCCCGAGGAGCAGCCACGCTCCGAGCCCCAGTACCGCGACCACTGCGGTCACGGCGAGCGGCAGCTTCCAGGTGGGGCGCCCTGGTGCCACCGGCGCTTGGTTCGGCTGCCCTGGACTAGGCTCGTTGCCATTCAGTGCCTCTGCGAACGCCAGCACCGAGGGAAACCGATCGGCCTTCGTCTTGGCCAGCGCGGAGAAAATGGCGGCTTCGATTGGTGCCGGCACTGTGCTCCGTAACGTGCGGAGGGACGGCACTGGGTCCATCAAGTGGCGGGCCAGGACGCCTGGGGGTGTCGGAGCCGAGAACGGCGGACCGCCGGCCAACATCTCGTAGAGCACGCAGCCCAAACTGTACTGGTCGCTGCGAGCATCGACCTCACCGCCGCCGGCGGCCTGTTCCGGGCTCATGTAGTCCACGGTGCCGATGGTGATCCCAGTACCGGTGAGCCGATCACCCCCGGCGGCGGTCACCGCCCTGGCGATGCCGAAATCGGCCACCAGGGCGTGGCCCCGGGACAGCATGATGTTGTCCGGCTTGATGTCGCGATGGACCAATCCCTGACCGTGCGCATAGCCGAGGGCCTCGGCGACTTCGCGAATAATCTGGAGCGCATCAGGAAGTGAAAGTTGCTGCTCCCGTTCGAGCCGCTCCCGGAGCGATTCGCCCTCGATGAATGGCATCACATAGTAGACGAGGCCGGTTTCGGGGACCTGGCCCGAGTCGAAGAGCGGCAGGATGTGGGGATGCTGGAGCGCGGCGGTGACCTTGATCTCGCGGAGGAATCGCTCGGCGCCGAGGGCGGCGGCGATTTCAGGGCGGAGGACCTTGATCGCGACCGGCCGGTCATGCTGCTCGTCATGGGCGAGATAGACCGTCGCCATTCCCCCGGCGCCGACCTCACGCTCGATCCGATAGCGCCCGCCGAGTACCTCGGGTGGGGGCTGCCCGGGCTCGCTACCCGACAACTGGTCGAACCGTTCGACGGCGGGCCGGTTGAGCAGCGGAAAGTCGCGGTCGCAGTCCCGGACCAGCTGTTCCAGCGCCGCGCGGCGCCCGGGATCGCCGCCTGACAGTTGGATCAGCAGCGCGGGGCGCTCGGCTTCCGGCGCGTCGAGGAGCCGGTCCACCAGGGGCGAGACCACCGCCCAGTCACCGGGCAGGAGCGGACCTGGTTTGCCCGTCACGGCTCGATGGCCCGCCGGAGCAGCATCCGGGCCTTGACCCAGTCGCGTTGCACGGTCCGCACCGTCACCCCGAGCGCCTCGGCGATTTCCTCGTCGCTGAACCCGCCGAACAACCGGCAATCGACCACCTCCGCCAGCCGGTCGATTGCATCGTTGATCTCGAGCAGGATCTCGGGCTGGTCATCGGCCGGTATCAACGCCTCAGCATCGGGTCGTTCGGCGCGATGGCGAGTCCGCCGCGCATCAGGCCTCGGGGTTGGGAGGAGATTGGGGAATCTGCACCCGCGGGGTCGGTTCGTCTAGTCGCTCCGGGGTGGTGTCCCGGATCACCGTCAGGCAGGTCGGCCGCTCGGTGATCAGCTTGGCCACGATCGCCTGGACCGTCGCTCCGGTATGCGGCGGCTCGCCCGCCATGTACTGCGGTGTCCCCAGACTGAGCCCCTTTTCGGTGAGCCGTGGCCTGCCGGCCTCCTATCGCCTGGGTTCAAGGGGTCGTCGCAACGGTTCCGTATTCCACTGATTGTAGGTGATCGTTCAGGGCTTCGGCGGGGGTCCTCCAGCCGAGGGTTTTGCGAGGCCGGCTGTTGAGGATCATCGCGAGGCACTTGTTCGCCGCCGGGCCGGGCGCCGTCAGCATGATCAGCGGCTCGTCCGCGGCGACCGCCGTCATCTTGATGCGCGCGCGGGGCTTCAGGCCATGCGCCTTCGCGTAGTCCGGCGACGCGAGCACCACCGCGCCCGCGCCGTCGTCCTACCTGATCGGGGTAGCCCTACGGGTAGATGGAGGACTGTCGTTGGGCCTTTAAGGCCGGAAACCTTCCCATCTCCTCGATTCGGGGTACCTTTGGTCCGGGCGGGGCACTTTTCATTCTCATCGGAGGTGGTATGGCTCGGACATGGTCGTCATTGGTCGGTGGTTTCGCTCTGATCGCGGTGGTCTCGGGGCGGGCGGTTGGGCAGGCCCAAACCATGCTCGATCTCAACACTGCGACCCGGGAGCAGCTGGTCGCCTTTACGGGCATCGGTCAAGCCTACGCTGACAAGATCCTGGCCGGCCGGCCGTTCCAGATGCGGAGCGAACTGGTGTCGCGGAAGATCATGCCCGCGACCGAATACCTCAAGATCAAGGAGTGGCTCCTTCCGAACGCGGAGGACGCCGCCGCGGCCGCGGCGGCAAACCAGCCGGTGCCGGCGGGTGCGCCCACGGACTCCGAGGGCCGTCTCAACCTCAATTCCGCCAGCTTGGAGGCTCTGACCAAAATGCCCGGGATCGGCCAGCGATACGCCGCCAAGATCATTGCGGGCCGGCCGTACAAGATGATCGAAGAGGTGGTCAAGCGGAACATCATGCCCGCCGCGGCGTTCGCGAAGGTGCGGAACCGGTTGATGATCCAGTAGAGGTCCGGCTCCGACGCCGTGACTTGATTCCCGGTTGACGGGGTCACGGTACCATCCGCCTGTGATTAGAGACGACGCCCGGACCGCATTCCTGGCTTCGCCACAGGCGGAGGATACCCCGATGGGCACCATCCAAGCGACACTCGCGCACCTGCTGGCCGCCTGTGCAATTGTTCTGGCGGCTTGCACCAACGATTCATCTCCCTCGACCGCACCGCCCGACCAGCCCGATTTCCGGGGCGACCGAGGCGAGGGCCGTTGCTCGGCGGAACCAGTCGGGAGACGAATCCCTCGGGCCCGATCTGCCCTCGGTAGAGCTTCAGCCGCTTGGCGTACCACACGGTCGTGGGGGGGGAATCCGGGTGCCGGTCGAGCATGGCCTTCGCTACGTGAAGTCTCCCTTGGTAAACCGAACGACACCCAGGTGATACCAGAACCCGTAGATTTTGGGATCGGCCTTGAGCGCCTGCTCGGCCCGGGCGATGGCCCCGGTGTCGGGTTGCGAGCGGTACTCGACGCCGGCGGGGGAGCGGTATTGCACCGACTGACTTTGCA
>JANNQX010000041.1:0-16690 GCA_031400975.1 Gemmatimonadota bacterium | reverse complement strand
CCGATCGACCGGCTGGCGGCAATCGCCAAGGCCCACGGGATGTGGCTTCATGTCGACGCCGCGATGGCCGGGTCGGCCATGGTGCTGCCGGAGTGCCGGCAGCTCTGGACCGGGATTGAGGAAGCCGATTCGATCGTCATCAATGCCCACAAGTGGTTAGGCGTGGCGTTCGATTGTTCGTTGTACTACGTCCGCGACCCGGAGCACCTGATCCGGGTCATGTCGACCAATCCGAGTTATCTGCAATCGTCCGCCGATGGCCAGGTCAAGAACTATCGAGATTGGGGCATCCCGTTGGGTCGCCGGTTCCGGGCCTTGAAGGTCTGGCTCCTCATTCGGGAGCAGGGCGTCGAGCGGATCATGGCCCGGTTTCGGCGTGATCTGGCGAACGCACAGTGGTTGGCGAAGGAAATCCGGGCAGCAGCCGACTGGCGAGTGGTGGCCCCAGTGGCGCTTCAAACCCTTTGTGTCCGGCACGAGCCGGAGGGCCTGGTGGGCGAGGCGCTCGACCGGCACACCCAGGACTGGGCCGCCCGGATCAATCGATCGGGTGAGGCGTACCTGACCCCGGCCGTGCTTGCCGGCCGGTGGGTGGTCCGGGTTTCTATCAGCGGGCTCAACACGGAACGGGGCAACTTGGAGGCGCTTTGGGTGTTGATGCGCCGGGAAACCAAGGGGTAGGCCTCAGCAAGAGCCGATCGCGACCCCACCTCTGATTCCGTTGGTGTCCCGCCAGACGTATCGACAAGAGAGCACCCGGCCGCCGTCCGCCGACTCCAGCAGCGTCTGGCCGCATTCGTCGGCCCCGAATCGCTCGTAGAACCGCCGAGCCCCCGCGTTGCTGGCGTAGACCCACAACCACAACTTCGGGGCCCAACCCTTCGAGTCCACCGTCTCGGCCACTCGGCAAAGGATCGCTCGGCCAAGACCTCGCCCCTGGGCATCCGGTTGCACGTGGAGATTGTCGAGCAGGTTTCCGAACTCGGGATCGGCGTTGTTGACGGCATAGGCAAAGCCGACCAAGGCCCCGTCGATTTCGGCCACGCCACGCGGCGGCCCGCTCGGATCCGACGCCACCGGCGAGGTAGGCCGCCGAGAGGACGTCACGGGCTCAGTCATTCCGGCAGGATCGGAAGCACCAGGACCGACGCCTGTCTCGGTCCGAAGTGCACCGTGTTCGTCGCCTTGACCCATGCGGTCTCGGTGACGTTGTCGCCACCGGTATTGAGGTTTCGGTCGTACATCGGGAAGTCACTGCTCGAGATCCAAAGCCGGATCCGATGCCCCGGCAGGAACCGGTAGGCGGTGGCTTTGAGGCTGACGGTCACCCGGTAGACCGGGCCCTTTTCCATCAGCGTCGGACTAGCCATCCCATTGCGGTACCGCACCCGCTTGATCCCGCTGACCACGTTCCACGACCGGCCCTCCTCGTCAACGTCGAGAGCTTCGCGACTAGATCGGTGTCCTTCGCGTCGGACGCCAGGAAAATCGTCGCGCCACGAGTTCACATGGAGCGCCGGGGTGTCGAACTCGTCGGTGTCTTTCAGGTATCCGATCGGAGCCCAGTACGGGTCGGCCGGCGGGTGGGTAACGAAATCCTTGAAATCGCTGGGCGGAAACCCGGCCCGCTCGGCCAATGTGGCCGTCGGTAGGGTCTTGAGCATCGCCGCAAAGTCGATCTTCGGGACGTTCGATACCCCAACGGTGGTGCTGGCCGGCGCTTTGGTTCGGTGACCGGCAAAACCGTACCACCCGAAGATCGAACTCAGGGTCAGCGCGCCACCGTCGTAGGTGCCGAAATGGGTGTAATAGTCGCCGGCCGATCCCGTGGCGCCGCTGGCGGCTTGGGGGATCATGGCCTTGAGCGCGGCGTGCCGGCGCGCCGACAGGAGGTACTGGACCTCGCCGAGGTAGGAGCAGCCGTAGGTTCCGACATTCGGCGTGGCCCACGGTTGCTTGATGATCCAGTCGATGGCGTCGTAGCCGTCGCGAGCGTCGGCCAGTTGGACCCGGTAGAAGCCCTCCGATCCGTATTGCCCCCGAACGTCTTGGGTCACCACGACATATCCCTGGCCGGCAAAGAACGCGGCCGGCGCCGTGGCCCCGCCGTAGGTCGCCTTGTTGTACGGGGTCCGCATCAGGATCACCGAGAGGCGGCCGCTGGTGCCCTCCGGGCGGTAGATGTCGGTGGCGAGCCGGACCCCGTCGCGCATCGGGACCATCACGTTCCTCTCGATTGCGACTGTGTACTTGGCGGCGGGTCCCGGAATCGGGCCGTTGGTGTTTTGGGCGTGGGCCGCCACCGCCAGGCTTGCGAGGGCACCGAGTGCCACGCAGAATCGGGTCATGGTCGGGTTGCCTTCTGGGTGCTAATGATTGGTGCCACCGGGAACGCGGCCAGATCAACGACCTTCCCGTCCTTGATGACCGATCGAATCCGGCGGTAGTTCTTGGCGCTGGCCAGCGGATCGGTGTCGAGGACGACGAGGTCGGCAATCTTACCGGGCTCGAGCGTGCCGAGGTCCCGGTCGAGCTTGTAGGCGCGAGCAATGTTGCTGGTGGCGGCTTTGAGGATTTCCATCGGCGCCATCCCGGCTTCCTCGAGGCCCACGAGGGCATTGAAGTGGCCCTCGCCGAGTTTGGTCCGGGCGTCGATCGTGTCCACGGCGAGGGTCAGCGACTCGGTCAGCAGGACCGGGTTCTCGACACCGGCGTCGGTGGAGACCATGAGGCGGACCCCGGCCTTGATCATGTTCCGGATGTTCTGGGCCGAGATCTTCATGTAGGGAGTGAGGAGCCCGTTCGGCGAGTTCTTGGTCATTGCCGCCAGGCTCCGGGCCGTGATGGCTAAGACTGAGACGGAAATGCCCCGGTCCACCAACTTCTTGAGGGTTTCCTCCGGAATCGGGTACACCGGTCCCGAAATGTCCCCGTGGGTGATGATGTCGACCCCCGCCTCGATGGCCATGTCGAGGCTTTCGGGGGAGGTGGTGTGGGTCTGCACGGTCTTCCCGGCTCGGTGACCTTCTTCGGTTATGACCCTTTGGGCCCGTTCGGAGAAGGAGATCAGGTTCATGTCGACGTGGCCGCTCCCGCCGAACTTGAGGAAATCGACGCCTTGGCCGGTGTACTTGCGGAGAGCCGCGCGGAGGGTATCGGGCGGCATCCACAAGAGCTCCCGTCCGGTGCCCTGTTCCCAGGTCTCGTTGGTTCGCTTGGCGAAGGCCTTACTCACGTGGGCGGCCGACCCCTCGCGGAAATCCGGGCCAAGCGGGCCGCTGAAGCCGATGATGTTGCCGGCCAGATAAATCCGGCTGCCGGGTGCCTGGCCGGCGTTGATCATGTCCCGGGCCTTGATCAGCGCCGCCCGGGGTCCCCAGGTGTCGAACACCGTGGTCTGTCCGGTCTTGCAATCTGGGCGCCTTCGAGCACGATGTCGTGATACCGGTCCTCGTACTTGATCAAGGTCTCGAGGTCACCATTCAAATAGAGGTGGAGATTGGCGTCCATCAGTCCGGGAATCAAAAACTTCCCGGTGGCATCGATCCGAGTGGCCGAGCTCGGAATGGCCACATCGTTTGCGGCACCGACCGCGGCAATCCGGCCCCCCTGGATCAGGACGACTCCGTTTGAGATCGGAGGCCGTCCGGTACCGTCGAGAATCGTGGCGCCGGTTACGGCTGTGGTCTGCGACCGGACCGGAGCAGCGAGTGTTAGGCAGAGACCCGCCGGCGAGCGCCGCGGTGCGTTGGGCAATGAACCGGAAAATCGTGGCTCCAGACCGAATTGAGACGTTAGGGTACCAGGCGCTTGGGCGTCAGCTTCCCGACCCACACACCGCTGTTGATGTCGGTGGCGTAGACATAGCCCTTGTGGGGCTGGGCGCCCCACGCCATCGGTAGGTTGGCCCGGAAGCCACCTTCAGCGCCGGTCCAGATCGAGCCGATTTCCCGCCCTTGGGCGTAGAGGTCGCCGCGGAGTTCGCCGCTCATGTCCACCGCCCGGACCCCGGCTTCGAAGTTGCCGACGTACATCACATCGTCCTCCACCCACATGTTGTGCGATCCCGCGTTCGGCACCGAATATTCGGCCACCTTGTTGGGGTGCTCGACGTCGGTGACGTCGAGGATATGGAGCCGGCCCAACGTCTTGATCCGGGCCCGCGAGGTCAGATCGAAGAACCCGGGGAACACCTCGTCGCCCACGGCCAGGTATTTCCCGAACCGGAACACCGAGTGGGTCCCGGCGATCATCCCGGCGGGGTAGTAGTCGGCGTGGTTGTAGGTGTACTGGGCCACAAACTTGGGCGCCTGTGGGCTGCCGCCCTTCCGCCCGTTGCCGACGTCGAGGATCACCAGCCCGTCTTTCCAGTACGCCAAGTACGCGAGGCCGTCCTTTACCTGGAGGTCGTGGAGCGACCGGCCCTCGACCTGCCCCGACGCGCTGGTCCGCATCACGCTGGTCTCGACCTGCCACCGCCCCACTTCGCGGGGGTTCTTCGGGTCGGAAAAGTCGATGACTCGAAGCGACTGGGTGTCGCCGTCGTTCAAGTAGACGAAATGACCGTCGATATAGGCGCTGTGGACGCCGCCGGAGACGGTGGCGGTGTATTCCGAGAGTACCTTCGGGTGGAGCGGGTCGGCCAGGTCGAGAAAGACGATTCCGTTCTTTCGGGACGACGCCTGCTGGCGGGTGATCAGTCCGATCCGGCCATCGGGGGTGGTGGAGACGTCGTTGATGAGCCGGGCGTCGACCATCAGAGAATCGGTCAGTCTTGGGTTCGCGGGCTCGGAGATGTCATATGCGTAGAGCCGGTCGGAGACTGTCGACACGTAGAGGACGTTGTTGACCGCCCAATGCTCGGCTGCCTGGAGTTGGCTAAACGTGGCGGAGCCCGCGATTTCGAAGGTCCGGTTGTGGACCCGCTGGCTCACCGTGATCGGCGCCGACGCCGAGATCGTCCCCACGGCCGCGGTAACCACATAAGTGCCGGGCCGCTCGGCCACAAAGCCGCCGTCCTGGAAGACCGAGGCGTCGGAGCGGTCCACGCTCCATCGAACCGGGGCCGGGTCGGCCGATTGGCCCCGGGCGTCGGTGGCTTGGGCAAGGAATCGGACCACGTCACCGGTGCGGGCCTGGGCCGGTGCGGTCAGGGCGAGCCGGGCGACTCGGTTGGGGACCACCTTTACCACCAGTTCCGCGCGGGCCGCGCCGGCCTCGGCCACGATCGTGGTCTGGCCCACGGCGCGTCCGACCACCACGCCGGCGGGGTCCACGGTGGCCACGTTAGGCGCCATCGACCGGAAGGTCACGGCGTGGCCGGTCAGGGGATCGCGGTCGCTGGTGAAGGGCAGCGCGGTCACCAGGGTGATGCCGCCCGGCACGACTTGGGCCGGGTCGGCCGCGATCTCGATGGTGGCCGGACCTTTCGGTTCGACGATGATCTCGGCGGTGACCGTCTTTCCGCCGGAGCGGGCCACCAGGGTGGCGGTGCCGTGCCGGAGCCCGCGGACCACGCCGGTTTGGCTCACGGTCGCCACGTCGAACGGCCCGATCAGCCATTGGGCATTCGGCACGGCGGCGCCCCCGGTGGCACGGAGTTCGAACCGGACCTCTTGGCCGGCCACGACGCGAGCGCGAGCCGGGGCCAGTTCGAGGGTTTGGGCCGACACCGGGAGCGGCAGGGCGAGGCATAGTGCGACGGCGGCTTGAACACGCATCAGGACGGCTCCAGGGATGAAACAGGATGCTCGAAACTACGGCCCCGCGGCGGTCCGAACAACTCGACGGCGGCCCGGGGGCGGCCTGACTCCCGTGGCCCCCTAGGCCCTCGAGTGCTAGAATGGACTGATGATGTCGCTCTTTTCCGTGGCGCAGTACCTGCTGCCGCATCGCGCCCTCTCCCACCTGGCGTATCGCGTGGCGAAGTCGGAAATCCCGTGGATCAAGCGCCGCGTCATCCGCACGGTGCTGGCCAATTTCGACGTCAACATGAGCGAAGCGGCCGACCCGAACCCCGACAACTATCCCAGCTTCAATGCCTTCTTCACCCGGGCCCTCAAATCCGGCGCCCGGGTGCCCGACCCCGATCCGACCACCCTCCTGATGCCCGCCGACGGTAAGGTCAGCCAGTGCGGCCGAGTCGAAAGCGGGCGGATCTTCCAGGCCAAGGGACACGACTACACCGCGGCCGAACTGCTCGGGAACGACAGTTTGGCGGCGGCGTACCAAGACGGCTCGTTCATCAACATCTATCTGTCGCCCCGCGACTACCACCGAGTCCACATGCCGTGGACCGGCGCCTTGACTGAAACCCTCCATGTGCCCGGGCGGCTTTTCAGCGTCTCGCCGAGGACGGTGGCGGATGTACCGCGGCTCTTTGCCAGAAACGAACGGCTGGTGTGCCACTTCGACACTGATTTTGGGCCGATGTGCTCGGTGATGGTCGGCGCCCTACTGGTGTCCGGCGTGGAGACCGTCTGGAACGGCGTCAATATTCCCAACTACGCCGACCGGCCCAAACGGACCGATTTCCGGGGACAGGCCATCCGGTTGGAGCGATTTGCCGAGATGGCCCGCTTCAACTACGGTTCGACCGTGATTCTGCTATTCCCGGCGGGAGTCGTGGAGCTCGATGGGTTCGGGCACCAGGCTCCGTCGGTCCTCGGCAGGCGGATGGGCGTCCGCCTCAGATAGCTGACACTCCACCCAGCGGTGACGGAAGTGACCCGAGATCAGGTGATGGCCCAGCTGGAGAAGGCCGGTTCGGCGACGACCCGAAAGACCTACGGGCGCCACGGCGTCACGAGCCCGATGTTCGGCGCGAGCTATGCCGTTCTCGGCAAGTTGGCCAAGGCCATCAAGCTCGACCAGCCGCTGGCCGATAAACTCTGGGCCACCGGCAACCATGACGCGCGAATCGTGGCCACCATGATC
The DNA here is from genome assembly GCA_031400975.1 of Gemmatimonadota bacterium. Taxonomy (GTDB): domain Bacteria; phylum Gemmatimonadota; class Gemmatimonadetes; order Gemmatimonadales; family GWC2-71-9; genus SHZU01. The sequence continues at coordinate 9,754 of JANNQX010000041.1, read as the reverse complement.
GCCGACCCGAAAGCCGTCGGTCGCAAGCAGCTCGACGCCTGGGCAAAAGTCGCCGACGACTACGCGATCTCCGACGCCATCGGGCGGGTCGTGGCGAAGACGCCCGATGCCCGGGCCACGGCGGAGGCCTGGACGAAATCGGCCGGCGAGTATGTCGGCCAGTGTGGATGGACCATCGTCGGGTTGCTGGCCGGCGGAGGTGGTGCCTTCTCGGAGGCCGAATGCTTGACGCTCCTGGCCCGAATCGAGGCCGGGATCACGTCCGCCCCAAACCGGGTTCGCCACTCGATGAACAGCACCCTGATTGCGATCGGCGGTCGGTCGGCGACACTCCGAACCGCGGCGCTCGCCGCGCACCGGCGGATCGGCAAGGTTGAAGTGGACCACGGCGACACCGCCTGCGTCACGCCTAACGCCGCCGACTACATCGCGAAGATCTGGGCCCGGAAGAAGGCCTAGGCGGTTGCCGGCAAGGACTCGGGCCCGCGCGACGTATCTCGCGCTCGCGCTCGGCACCATCGGGCTTGGCCTGTGGGTGCATCGGGGCGGCGGGGTGTTGGGCCCGGTCTGGCAGGACGTTCTCGGCGATGCGCTTTGGGCAACGATGATGTTCTGGTGGTGTGCAGTCATCTTTCCGGACGCCCCGGTACGGGTCCGAAGCGCTGCCGCGCTGACAATCTGCTTTGGGGTGGAATTCAGCCAGTTGATCCATGGCCCCGGTATCGATGCGGTGCGGGCCACGACGCTCGGGCGCCTGGTCCTCGGGAGCGGCTTCGATCCGCGCGACCTCGCTGCCTACGGGCTCGGCGTATTGGCGGCGGTGGCGTTCGAAGCGGCGACTCTACCGGCCAGGCGACCAGGATGATCAAGCAACCAGTGCCCGGAACAGGTTCCTCTCGAAGAAAGTCAATTTGTGATCAAGGTATGTCTTGCTGGGGCTACCGGGTGGGCCGGATCGGAGTTGGCGCGGGGTATTGCCGGCCTGCCCGACATGGCAGTGGTGGCGGCGGTCGGGCGCCGGCAGAGCGGCCGGGTGCTCGGCGAGCTGCTCAATGAACCGCGTCTTGCCGGCCGGGTCTTTGCCACTGCGGCCGAGGCACTGGCCGTCCCCTGTGACGTGTTCGTCGAATACACCAAGCCGGATTCAGCTAAGACCAATATCCTGGCGGCGCTCGAGCGAGGCGTCTCCGTAGTTGTCGGGACTTCTGGCCTGGCCGATGCCGATTTTGCCGAGATCGACGAGGTGGCCCGACGGGTGTCGCGGGGGGTTCTGGCCTGTGGGAACTTTGCCCTGACGGCCGTGTTGCTGCAGCGGTTTGCCGAGATCGCGGCACGGTTGATTCCGCAGTGGGAAATCATCGACTATGCCAGCGACCGGAAAGTCGATGCGCCGAGCGGGACAGCGCGGGAACTCGCCGCTCGGCTGGCGGGGGTCCGGGCGCCGGCGCCGACGGTGCCGATCGAAAGCACCAAAGGGCCGATCGAAGCGCGGGGGGCCACACTGGCTGGGTCGCAGGTCCACTCGATCCGGCTGCCGGGATACACGATCAGTGCCGAAGCCATCTTCGGGATGACCGACCAGAAGCTGACGATTCGACACGATGCCGGGAACAGCGCGGTGCCGTATGTGGAGGGCGCCCTGATTGCGATCCGGAAGGTGGGAACACTGGTCGGGCTTCACCGTGGGCTGGCAACTGTGTTGGATCTCTGACCGTGGACGCCGGCCGGATCGATCTCGTGACGCTGGTGGTCAAAGAGTACGACCCCGCCATCAGATTCTTCGTCGACGTGCTTGGTTTCGAACTCACGGAGGACTCACCCTCCCTGACCAATGACGGCCGGCCCAAACGGTGGGTCGTGGTTCGGCCCGGGGGTGGGGGCACTGGGCTGCTGTTGGCCCGGGCCGATGGTGCCGAACAGTCCGCCGTGGTCGGACGACAGTGCGCCGGCCGGGTGAGCTTTTTCCTCCGAGTCGATGACTTTGACCACGCCTACGCGAGGCTGATGGAGGCCAGGGCCGAGGTGGTCCGTCCCCCGTGGGACGCACCGTACGGCCGAGTGTGCGTATTCCAGGACCTCGAGGGCAATCCGTGGGACCTGGTCGGTCCGCCATCGGAGAGACTCTGAGCAAGTTGCCGATGTAGTCGCATGTGACTACATTGCGTCCATGCAAACGGTCGGGGTTCGGGATCTGAAGGCTCGCTTGAGCCAGTTCCTCAAGGAGGTTCAGCGGGGCGAGACGATCCTCGTAACCGACCGGGGGCGGGTCGTGGCCGAGTTGCGATCGCCGACGGTGGCCGCTCGACCCAGTACGGCTCTCGAACGGGCCGTCGCCGACCTGGCTGCTCAGGGGGTGTTGCGGTTGGCTGAGCCGACTCCCGATCCGTATCCGGCGTCTCCAATTGAATCGCCCACGGGCACAGCCGCCGGTTTGCTTTCCAGAGAACGGGGCGACCGGTGATCGTTTACGCGGAGTCGAGTGCGGTGCTGGCGTGGATTCTCGGGGAGCCGCCCGCGGCGTCGGTCCGCAAGACGTTGGCGGGCGCCGAGCGGGTAGCGACCTCAGCGTTGACGGCCACCGAGTGTGGCCGGGCCCTTGCCCGCGGACGTAGGGAGCGCCGTTTGTCGGAAGCGGAGCACCTCGCCGCGCTTCGGCTGCTTGACGTCGCCGAGCGAAATTGGGATGTCTATGCGCTGTCCGATCGGGTGTTGGCGCGCGCCCGACAAGAATTCCCGGTCGAACCCGTTCGAACCCTGGACGGACTGCACTTGGCTACGGCGCTCCTGGTTCGCGAGGCCCTCGGCCGCGTGGCCCTCCTGTCGTTCGATGATCGGATCCGGGCCAACGCGGAGGAGTTGGGCCTCGACCCAATCGGTAGTTAAGGCGAGGCGTTCCGGCCTCGAGCTGTCGATCCCCGATGTGACTGATGTTCGGATCCACCTTCGCCGAGGACGTGTCAATGCGTGTTTCCGCTGGCGTGCTCATCGCTTTCACTTTCGCCGGAACTTCGCTTGCCGGCCAGACCCGGGCCAAGGGGCGGTGGTGGCCGCACCCGATCTGGGGCGCCGCCGATCAAGCCGGGGGCTCCAACTGGATCACCCCGGAGAAAGTCCTCCAATCGCTCAAGCTGGTCAAGACCGGCAAGGTGTACGACGTGGGCCAAGTCTACGAGCAGGGGATGCCGATGTACGGCCAGCGCACGTTCAGCCCCACGATTCCAGCGCCGAGCGGCGGGGCATTCGGGGCCAACAAGCTCGGCCCTTCAATTGACTCGAGGCCGTTGATGTGACCGAGCCCCGGAAGTCGTTCCTGACCCCCCTGTGGGCGGCCTCGGCCGTCATGGTCGGGCTCTCTGGGTGTGGGAACGCCGGGTCGGGTGCTGCGACATACGACCTGGTGATCCAGAACGGCCGGGTCATGGATCCGGCCTCTGGCCTCGATGCCGTCCGGTCGCTTGGAATCTCCGGATCGACTATCCGCGCGGTCACCGAGGGGTCGCTCGAGGGCAGAGACACCCTCGACGCCCGCGGGATGGTCGTCGCTCCTGGGTTCATCGACCTCCATCAGCACGCCCAGGATACGGCGGGGTACCGGGTCGCGGTGCTCGACGGGACGACCACGGCCCTCGAGTTGGAAGGCGGCACGGTGGATGTTGACGGGTGGTACCAGGCGCGGGCCGGCACCTCCCTGGTCAACCACGGGGTGAGCGTCGGCCACGACGCGGTCCGGATCAAAGTGATGGGCGACTTGGGCCAAGGGACCGCAACCGGTCCGGCCAAGAGCCGCGCCAGCACGGCGACGGAGCTCGAGGCCATTGTGGCGGAGGTGGATCACGGGTTCCAGCGGGGCGCGGTGGCGGCGGGAATGATCATCGAGTTCACGCCGGGGGCCACGCCGTGGGAAATCCTCGAGGTCTTCCGAGTGGCGGCCGCCCACCGGGCGGCCGTTCACGTCCACCTCCGGGCGTTGCCGGAGCCGTTGTACTTCCTCGAAACTGAGGAAATCCTCGGCGCCGTCGCAGCTACCGGCGCCGCCGCCCACATCGTCCACATCCAGAGCTCGGGCGGCGAGGACACTCCGAAGATGCTGTCCCTCGTCCAGGGAGCCCGGGCCCGCGGCCTCGACATCACGACCGAGGTATATCCCTATACCGCGTCGATGTCGCCGATTGAGGCGGCAGACAACGACGACTGGCAATCGTGGCCGGAGAAGAAATTTGCCCGGTTCGAATGGGCCTTGACTGGGGAACGGCTGACCCGGGTATCGTTCGGGCGTTATCGGGCCCTCGGCGGGTACTTGGTGGACTACAGCAACACCGAAGAGATCGTCACCGCCGCCGTCGCTGATTCCCTGACCATGATCGCGAGTGACGGGATTTTGGAAAAAGGCATCGGGCATCCCCGCGTTGCCGGAACGTTTGCCCGAGTCCTCGGCCACTACGTTCGCGAAGCCGGCGCGCTGACCCTGATGGAGGCGCTCCGGAAGATCACCATCAACCCCGCCCGCCGCCTCGAACGCCGGGTGCCGGGTATGACGGCCAAGGGGCGAATCCAGGTCGGCGCCGATGCCGATGTCGTGCTGTTCGACCCGGCCACTATCATCGACCGGGCCACCTACCGCGAACCGACGCTTCCGCCTGACGGGCTCCGGGACGTCGTGGTGAACGGGACGATCGTGGTCCGTGGCGGCAGGCTCAGACCCGGCGTCTGGCCCGGGCGTCCGGTGCGGGGGCCCGTCGAGTGATCGTCGACGGTGAGTTCGAGCTGTCGATCCCGATGTGACTGATGTTCGGATCCACTTTCGCCGAGGACTTGTCAATGCGTGTTTCCACTGCCGTGCTCATCGCAATCACATTCGCCGGATCTTCGCTTGCCGGCCAAACCCGGGCCAAGGGGCCGTGGTGGCCGCACCCGATCTGGGGCGCCGCCGATCAAGCCGGGGGCTCCAACTGGATCACCCCGGAGAAAGTCCTCCAGTCGCTCAAGCTGGTCAAAACCGGCAAGGTGTACGACGTGGGCCAAGTCTACGAGCAGGGGATGCCGATGTACGGCCAGCGCACCTTCAGCCTCACGATTCCAGCGCCGAGCGGCGGGGCATTCGGGGCCAACAAGCTCGTCGGGAACGACGAATTCGTCGTCGGCGAAATCGGCCAGATCGGGACCCAGTTCGACGGCCCCGGCCACATCGGCCAGCAACTCACGATGGCGGATGGATCGGTCCAAGACATCTATTACAACGGTCACCCGTGGAGCGAGGTCGCCGGGCGGTACGGCCTTTCGAAGCTCGGCATTGAGAACATCAAGCCGATCATTACCCGAGCCGTCCTGATCGATATTGCCGGGTACAAGGGCGTTCCCAACCTGCCGAATGGCTATGAGGTGACGGTGGCGGACGTGCGGGGCGCCCTCGCCAAACAAGGGATGACCGAGGCCGGCATCGTACCGGGCGATGCCATTCTCTTCGCCTACGGGTGGTCGGCGTTGTGGCGGAAGCCGGCGGAGTATTCGGCGGGGCAGCCCGGGATCGGGCTCGAGGTGGCTCGCTGGGTGATCGACCGAAAGCCGTCGATGGTCGGCTCCGACTCACCCGGTCTCGAAGTGACGCCGAACCCCGACGGGCGTTTGATCTATCCCGTGCACCAGGAATTGATTACCAAGAACGGGATCTGGAACCAGGAAAATCTGCACTTCGAGGAATTGTTGGCCGAGCGAGCCTATGAGTTCCTGTTCGTGTTCACGCCGGTACGGTTCAAGGGCGCCACCGGTTCGCCGGGGCGTCCGATGGCGATTCGATGACACGCTACCCTAGCCGCGCATCAGGTGCCGGGCGACCGCGTGATAGGCGGGGAGCGAGGTCGGATCGAGGTTCGCGTTGGCGGCGAGCGGATGGGAGGCGAACCGGGCAATCACCATCTCCGCCGCCGGATCGATGTAGACCCCCTGGCCGTGGATACCCCGCGCCATGTAGGCCCCGTGCTCGTTGTGCGACACCCACCACATGTTCCGGTAACTCCACCCCGGCAGGAGGTGGTACCCGGCCAGGGCGAAATGGTCGCGGTTTCCCCCACGGCGGATGTCGTCGACCACCGCCGTCGGCACTACTTGGCGCCCGTTCAAGCGCCCGCCGTTCCGCATCATTTCGCCGAACCGGGCTAGGTCGCGGAGCGTGAGGTTGTATCCTCCGCCGGCAAACTCCGTTCCAGTCGGATCCACGATGAAATAGCCGTCCTGCTCGACGCCGAGTACCGACCAGAGGCGGTCCCGGAAGAGATCGCTGATCGAGCTGCCGGATACTCGCCGGAGAATCCAGCCTAGCGTGTCGGTGTTGACGGTCTTATAGGCGAACCGTTCGCTGTGGGGGCTCGCTTTGCGGATTGTCGGAAGGAACTGGTAGAACGAGTCCGGACCTCGATACCCCTCCGGCCTCGGCAGGAAACCACCGGCCCGGCTGAATTCCCAAATCGGCGAGTTCGGGTCAGTGTAGTCTTCGGTGTAGTCGAGTCCGGTGGTCATGTCCATCAGGTGGCGGACCGTGGCATCGGCAAAGCCGCTGGTCGCGAGCTCCGGGATGTGCGACGGCACCAGGGCGTGCTCGTCGAGGCGGCCCTCCGATACCAGCGTCGCGGCCAGCGTGGCGACCAATGACTTGGTGACCGAATAGGCGATGTGCTGGCGGTCGGGGCCTAGGACCCCAAAGTAGCGCTCGTAGACGATCCGCCCCCGATGGAGAACCACGATCCCGTCGGTGTAGTTGGCCTTGAGCGACTCGGCCCAGGTCATCGAGTCCGACCGCCCGATCGGCTGGAAGGTCACCTCGTCGATGTCGTCCCGCTCGGCGCGAGGCAGTGGGACGACGGGGTGGCTTCCTCGCGGCACCACCGTGGTCGGCTGGATCTGGCGGAAGTTGGAAAACGCCCACCGGGTTGCCGGAAACCGGAAGTAGCTCGAGTCGGCAAAGCGGATCACCCGGTCGGCGGGCGGGGGGGAGCCGACCATCCAACCAAGTCGGACCGGATCACTGGCATCTGCGTCGAGGGTCGTCATGGCTCCAATCTACCCCGAGCCCCGGGCTGTCGAAGCCCCGAAATGGGGGAAGGCGCTGGACCCGGCGTCCGTCTGTGACCAACGCGGTGGCCCTCCTCGCCAAGCCGCTGGATCGGATCACCAATGGAGGGCCAGAACCGTCACCGCCGCGATGGCCTGCCCAGCCAGGACATCTCCTGGGTAGTGAACGCCGAGTGCCACGCGGCTCGCGCCGACCAGGAACCCAAGTCCGACGAGCGGTGCCGCAAAGGCGGGGAACGCGAGGGCAAAGCTCAGGGCGATCGCCAGGCTCGAGGCGGAATGACCCGACGGAAACGAGAACCGGTCCGGGTTGGGGATCAGCAACCGGTCGGGCGTCCGTTCGCTGGGCCGGGGCCGGCCCACGACCCGTTTGACGGCCTGAATGACGAGGTGCGACACCACAAGGGCCAGGGCGGCCCGGCCGGTGATCGCTCGCGGCCACGGCATCCCCAGCAGCGGGAGGGTCACGGCGGCGATCGTGACGGGGGCGCTCCCCAGGCCCGTGACGCCGATCCAGAGCCTGCGCTGGAGGTCGGAGGCCTCGGCTGGCAAGCACCAGCGGAGGTAGAGGATCCGGTCGCGGGCGTCGAGCCGGGACAGCAGGCCGGCGGGTGGCATGGGCAATCTCCGGTGTGGGTGCATAACGATGGTGGCCAAGCGTTAGGGTGACCTAACGATCGTGTGTCGGGGCGGTCACGAGGCATGTCACGGGATCGTGACGTAAGCCTAACGTCACCGTTATGCACTGGGGCGAGCTTGGAGGATGCGAGTCCTCTACTTCAGCGATACCTATCCGCCGCAGGTCAACGGCGTGTCGGTCGTCACGGACCTCTCGGTCCAGGGCCTCACGACCCGCGGGTGGGACGTTGGGGTCGTCGCCCCCCGATATCCGGCGGGCACCGACGTGTTCGGGGGCGGGCGGCCTGAGGTCATCCTGGCCCCACCGAGTTGGCCGATGCCCGGGTATCCGGAGATCCGGGTGATGGCCCCCGCCTGGATCCAGGCCCTCCAGACCGGCCGGCGGTTCGCCCCCGATCTGGTCCATTGCGCCACCGAATTCGTCGCCGGCCGGCTCGGCCAGTGGGTGGCCCGCAAGCTCGATGTCCCGATGGTGAGCTCCTACCACACCGATTTCGGCCGGTACATGTCGTCCTACGGCGTGCCCCGCTTGCAGGGCGCCATGACTCGTTATCTGACCCGCTTCCATCAACGGGCCGACCGGACCCTGACCCCGTCGATGGCCACCCGGGCCGAACTACTCGACCGGGGCGTCGACCGAGCCGTCCTTTGGGGGTGCGGGGTCGATTCGGCCCGTTTCCATCCCGCCAAGCGGTCAACCGAGTTGCGATGGAGTCTCGCCGGCGACGATGCCTTCACCTTCCTGCACGTTGGTCGGCTGGCCCCCGAAAAAAGCGTTGACCGGATTCTCGCCGCGTTTGCGCGCTGCCGGGCTCGCCTCGACATCCCGGTCAAACTCATCGTCGCCGGGGATGGGCCCAGCCGGGCCGAGATGATGAAGTCAGCACCTCCCGGCGTGACGTTTTTGGGGTTTCTCCACCGGACCAAGGACCTTCCGGGCTTGTACGCGAGCGCGGACGCGTTCGTGTTTGCCTCGGAGACCGAAACCCTCGGCCTGGTGGTCCTCGAGGCCATGGCCAGCGGCCTGCCCGTCGTCGCCGCGCCAGCCGGCGGGGTGGCCGATCACCTACGCCATCGCGTCAATGGCCTGGCGTACCGGCCGGGTGATGTCGACCAAATGGCCGACTACATGGTGGAACTCGCGACGACATCGAACCTCCGCCGGACCCTGGCCGAGGGAGCCCGGCGGACCGCCGTGAACCTATCGTGGGACCGCGAGTTCGACCGGCTCGACGCCTGCTATCGGGAGGTCCTCCGGGTGGCCCCAACCCCAACCCGAGCGGTCCCAAAGCCCGATTTGGTCGGATCGCCAACCTAGGCTCGGGTGGGCGAGTCAAGTGATTCGCTTGTCACCCCAGAGCATTTGGCGTTCCCGCTGCTCGAACGACGCAATCTCAGTGGCACCCCGCCCCTGGGTCAGCAGAGACACCACCATCCCCACCGCGAACGACAGCGGAATCGTGACGAGCGCCGGGTTCTTGAGCGGAAACCACGCCGACTCGTGCTTCAGGATGTCGAGCTGGATCGTGGGGGACAGGTAGATCAGCACCAGCGTGGTGACCGTGCCGACCACCATGCTGGCAATCAGCCCCATCGTCGTCGCTCGCCGCCAAAACACCGCCAGGCAGAGGGCGGGGAAGTTCCCGCTTGCCGCGATCGCAAACGCCAGCGACACCATGAACGCCACGTTCTGACCCTTGAACGTTATTCCAAGCCCGATGGCGACGACGCCGAGTACGATCGTGGCCCCCCGCGCGATCCGGAGCTGTTCCTCGGCCCCGGCATGGCCGCCCCGGAACACGTTGACCCAGAGATCATGCGACAAGGCTGCCGCCCCCGACAATGTCAGACCGGCCACCACCGCCAGAATAGTCGCGAACGCCACGGCCGCAATGAACCCAAGAAACGGGGTGCCTCCAAGCACCTCGGCGAGGAGCGGCGCCGCCATGTTACCGCCATTGTCGACCCCCCGGATTACCTCGGGCCCCACCAAGACCATGGCACCAAACCCGAGGATGAAGGTCAGCAAATAGAACGTGCCGATCAGTCC
>JANNQX010000040.1:0-13714 GCA_031400975.1 Gemmatimonadota bacterium | reverse complement strand
AGCTCCCGCCGGACCAGATCCCCATGAATCTTCGCGTGGGCCATGGCCCCGGCGTTGTCGCCGAGACCGGCCAAGGCCGTCATGTGTAAGGTGGCGAGGTGTCCGCTGAGGGGATTGAGTTGGGTGAGTTGACGGGTCAACCGGACCGCGTCGCCAAACTTGCCCGCGGCCAAGGCGCCATCGGCCCCCTGCTCGAAGGCGGCCAATGCCTCGGCCTCGATTCGAGACCGCTCGGACTCGACCCAATGATCAAACCCCGCCCCATCGGTCAGGTAGAACCCACTCAAGAACGGCCCCCGATAGGCCGCCACAGCAGCCGCCCAATCCTTGGCCGCGACCGCCGTTCGGAAATCGCCGAGATCCGAACCGACCATCGTCGGATCGAGGCGTAGCTCAGAACCGGCGGCCTGGATGAGGTCGACGCCGCCCAGATCTCGACGCAAGGCGTAGAGAGTTTGAGACAGGGCATGCCGGCCCGGCTCTGGGCCGCTCTCGGGCCACAACACACCGAGGACCTGCTCCCGGGTCACCGGCCGGGGCACCGCAGCCCCGACGATCGCCAGCAACGCCAGCCGGCGGGGCCGAACCACCACCCCGGCCGATCCCTCCGGTCGTTCGATGCTGAGGGCCCCGAGCATGGTCAGGCGGTGCATAGAGGCGGCTCGAAGTCCCAAATGATGGCGAAATGACGGCCCACTGATGGTCGATCGCAATGTTACCCCCGCGATTCTACCGCCACCGCCAGCCGGCGGGCAAGGCGGCCAAGACGGTTTCCTTTCATGCCTGGCGGGCCACATGAAACTTCCGAAGTGGATCGGGATTCTGGCGGGGTCCTTGGTGGTCCTGAGCCAGCCGCCGGTTGGGGCGCAGGAACTCTGGCGGGCCGACGTCCGGATCGAGCGGATGGAGTTACTCGCCCTGGCGGCAGCCGGCCGGACCGAGCTCCAGGTCGTCGTCTCCAGCACCAATGACGACGAGGCGCGCCAGGCTCGGCTCGAGGTCCTGTTGCCGGTCGGCACCCAGACCATCAAGGTCCCCAGGACCTGCCGAGAAGGGCTCTCGCCGGTCAGGCATCATGTCGGACGAATCGGCTGCGACCTCGGTAGCATCCCAGTCGGGGGTCGCCAGGACCTCCGATTCACTTTCGTCTTGCCGAGCGGCCCGGCCTCTAGGAGGGTGGCCGCGATGGCGTGGAGTGACACCCCCGATCCGGACCCCGAAAACAACTTCGCCCACCGGACAGCGCCGTGACGGCGCCCAACGACCGCGATCGGATGGCCTGGCTTCGTCTCACGTTGGCCATGGGCGTGTGGCCGTCGGACCCGGCCACGCCCACGATCGAGACTTCCGCTCCGGTGCCCCCGCCCGACCGTGCAGTTGGGGGTGGCGGGCCAGAGAGCGCCGCCCCGACCGGTCCGGTATCGGGCAGCCGCCTCGTGGCGTAGATTCCGCCACCGGCATCCGAACACTCACCCTCCAAGGGTCGACTCCATGGCGCCCCTGCTATCCCGTCGCGACCTCGACTTCCAGCTCTACGAAGTCCTCGACACCGAGAGCCTCTGCCAACGGGATCGCTACGCCGAGCACAGCCGCGAGACCTTCGACCAAGTCCTCGAGACTGCCGATCAGCTCGCCCGGAAGTCATTCCTCCCTCATTGGAAGACTGTTGACGAACAGGAACCGACCTTCGACGGCAAACGGGTTCACATCCATCCTGCGGTCAAGGAAGCCCTCGACGCCTACATCGCGGCGGGTTTCATGGTGGCCGGACAGGACGCCGAGCGGGGCGGGCTCCAACTGCCGTGCGTGATCGAAAAGGCGGCCTTTGCTCATTTCAAGGCGGCGAACGGGTCGACCGCCGGCTACGCCTTGCTCACCGCCGCGGCCGCCAACCTGATCCTGGCGCACGGGACCCCCGCCCAAATCGAGCAGTATGCCGTCCCAATGCTGGCCGGACGATTCTTCGGCACCATGGCCTTATCGGAGACCCAGGCCGGCTCCTCGTTGGCTGACCTCTCCACTCGGGCCGTCCCTGGCACTGATGGGGATTATCGGCTCTTCGGTTCGAAGATGTGGATTTCCGCCGGCGACCACGAACTCTCTGAGAACATCGTGCACCTGGTGCTGGCCCGGATCGAAGGGGCACCAGCGGGTGTTCCCGGCATCTCACTGTTCATCGTACCCAAGTTCCTGGTGGCCCCCGGCGGCGCCTTGGCCGACCGCAACGATGTCTGCATCGGCGGCCTCAATCACAAGATGGGCTCCCGGGGTACCGTCAACACGGTCTTCAATCTCGGTGAAGGGAAGCACCGACCGTTAGGCAGCGCCGGAGCGGTCGGGTATTTGGTGGGGGCGCCGCATCAGGGGCTCGCCGCCATGTTCCACATGATGAACGAAGCCCGGATCGGAGTCGGAATGGGGGCGGTGGCACTCGGGTATCGCGGCTATCTCGAATCGTTGGCGTATGCGAAAAGCCGGCCCCAGGGCCGCCGCCTTGGCGCCAAGAACCCCGCCGCGCCGCAAGTCCCGATCATCGAGCATCCCGACGTCCGCCGGATGCTGTTGGCCCAGAAAGCCGCGGTGGAGGGGGGACTGGCCCTCTGTCTCTACTGTGCCCGGCTGGTTGACGAGGAGCGCACCGGCTCGACCCCGGAAGGCCGGCGCCACGCCCACCGGCAGTTGGAGTTGCTCACCCCAATCGCCAAGGCCTGGCCGAGTCAGTTTTGCCTCGAGGCCAACGGGCTCGCGATCCAGGTCTTGGGCGGGTACGGGTACAGCCGCGAGTATCCGGTCGAGCAGCTCTACCGCGACAACCGCCTCAACGCCATTCACGAGGGTACCGACGGAATCCAAGCCCTGGATCTGCTCGGACGGAAAGTCCGCCAAGAGGGTGGGACGGCGCTCCAGGCGCTGCTCGACCGGATCAGGGGGGCGGCAGAGGAGGCCCAGAGCATCTCTAACGACGAGCTGATTCACCTTGGTCGAGCGCTCCACACGAGCGTGACGGCCTTAGCCGAAACCACCGAGCGGCTGGTGACGTGTCCCGACCTCGAGCAATCCTTGGCGAATGCGTTCCCCTATCTCGTCGTCTTCGGTCACACGGTGGTTGGGTGGTTGTGGCTTGAGCAGGCCCTTGCCGCCCAACGGGGGCTGGAAAACCAGCCGGACGATCCTTTCTACCTGGGCAAGCTTGCCGCGGCCCGGTACTTCATCGACTGGGTGCTCGGGCCGACCCTGCCGATCCACAACCTGCTCCGGCGGCTCGACTCGCCCAGCCTGGCCACCCGGGCTGAATGGTACTAAACCCAGCCCCGGGTGGACTTTGCAGTCGCGGATCTGGGTTGAACTCGATTTGAGCCCCGGTTACATTCTCCTCCGCCTCGTGAATTATTTCACGAGGCCACCCTACCGGCCGGATATTTACAAGTCATCGGGACTGCACTCATGCTACGGTCGTACGTTCCAGTACTAGTCCTTATCGGGTTCGTGGTCGCCAACGCGATCATGATGCTGGGTGTGTCGCACCTATTCTCAACCTATCGGCGTACGGCGACCAAGGTGGCCCCGTACGAGTCCGGCATCCCCGTCCTCGGCGACGCCCGGGAGCGGTTCTCGATCAAGTGGTATATGGTCGCGATGTTGTTCATCGTCTTCGACATTGAAACGGTTTTCATGATCCCGTGGGCGGTCGCCTTCCACCAGCTGGTGGAGATGCGGGGCCTGCTCTTGGTTGAGATGCTGGTCTTTATCGGGATTCTTGCTGTTGGGTACGTCTACGTATGGAAGCGGGGCGCCTTTCAATGGGACTGACACCTCCTTTGGATCCGAACACCACCGAACTGCCGGCCGTTTCCCCCAATTGGATTACCACCCGGCTCGATTCGCTGGTCAACTGGGGCCGGGCCAATTCGCTCTGGTCGATGCCGTTTGGGACGGCCTGTTGCGCCATTGAGTTCATGGCAACCGCGGCGGGCCGGTTCGATATCTCCCGGTTTGGGATGGAGCGGATGAGCTTTTCGCCCCGCCAAGCCGACGTGTTGATCTGCGCTGGCCGGCTGCCGTTCAAGCTCGCCCCGATCATTCGTCGGATTTGGGATCAGATGCCCCAACCGAAGTGGGCAATCTCCATGGGAGCCTGCGCGTCGACCGGCGGGATCTTTGATACCTATTCAATGGTCCAGGGTATCGACACCATAATTCCGGTGGACGTTTACGTCCCGGGATGTCCGCCCCGGCCTGAGGGCCTGCTCTACGGCATCATGATGCTGCAGAAGAAAATCCAAGGTGAGTCAATCACCGATCCCGCCATCCGCCAGGAGTTCTTGATGGATGAACGGGGCTTCTTCATGCCGCCCGAGAAGATCGACGTGATCTCTGAGCCGTTCGGCAACTCGGTCCACCAGACCCGCTCCGCATGACGGCGGGAACGGTGGCACTTTCTCCCTCGGTCGACCTGCTCCGGACCGCCTTCGGGCCGGCCATTCGCCGTGCCTCGGTGTCGTGTGGCGACACCATCGTCTGGGTCGACCCGGAGCGAGCCCACGAGATCCTGGCTTGGCTCAAGACCACCCCCGGTCAGCAGTTCAACTACCTGACCGATATCACCGCGGTCGATTACCGAGACCCTGAACAGCCGCTCGAGGTGGTCTACCAGCTCCGATCCCTCGGGCGAAAGGCCGACCTCCGGATCAAGATTCAGCTCGATAAGGCGGCGCCGCCCCTGGCTGTGGACTCGGTCTTCGACCTATGGAAGGGCGCCGACTGGCTCGAGCGCGAAGTGTTCGACATGTTCGGCGTCACCTTTCGGGGCCACCCCGACCTCCGGCGGATTCTGATGTGGGACACCTATGCCGAAGGGTTTCCCCTTCGAAAGGACTTCCCGCTCCGCGGCAACTTCACTCGCGCCGAGCAGACCCGGCAGGTCCTGGCCGCCAACCCCGAGGCCAATTACTCGCTCGAGGAACTGACGATCGCCGATGCGTTCGACGAGTTGCCTGAAGACATGAAGCGCCGACTGGCTCAAGGCGAGCGGGGGGAAATCCGATGAGCAGCCGAACTCTGGAAATGTCCCTGGCCACGCCGGGGCTTGATTCCGAAGGCCGGCCGACCCGGATTCCATTGTCGGTCAAGAAGGGCTCGGACGACGAGTTCGGGGCCGAACACATGCTGATCAACATCGGCCCCCAACATCCGGCAACCCACGGCGTCCTCCGGCTGGTCCTCGAGCTCGAAGGCGAAACCGTGATCCGGTGCATCCCCCACGTGGGCTATCTCCACTCCGGATTCGAGAAACTTGGCGAGTACCGCCACTACAATCAGATCGTGCCGTTGACGGATCGGACCGACTACCTCTCGCCGATGGCCAACAACGTCTGTCTCGCCTTGGCCGCCGAGAAATTGATGGGGGTCACGATCACCGAACGGTGCCAGGTTCTTCGAGTCATCGCCTGCGAAATGAGTCGAATCATTTCGCATCTGGTGTGGCTCGGCACGACCGGGATCGACCTTGGCGCGTTTACGCCGTTCCTGTGGTCGTTCTACCAACGGGAGCGGATCTACAACCTCCAGGAGTCGTGGACCGGCGCTCGGCTCACGACAAGCCTGACCCGAGTGGGCGGAATGCTCGCCGACGTTCCCGACGGATTCGAGGCGGCCCTCCGGGATTTTTGCCGGACCTTTCCGCACACCCTCGACGAAGTCGATTCGATGTTCACCCGGAACTCGATCTGGTGCGGCCGAACCCAAGGGGTCGGCATCATGGGCGCCGACGACGCGATCAACTATTCACTCTCGGGGCCGATGCTCCGGGCGAGTGGGGTGTCGTACGACGTCCGGAAGGACCGTCCGTATTTAGGGTACGACAGCTACGACTTCGACGTGCCCGTCGGTGAGCACGGCGACATCTACGACCGGTACCGGGTCCGGCTCGAAGAGATGTATCAGTCGAATCGAATTCTCGATCAAGCCCTCGACCGGCTGGCCAAGCTGAAGGGCGCCCCGCTCAACACCGACGATCATCGCGTCATCCTTCCGCCCAAGAGCCGAGCCATGAGCGACATGGAGGCCATGATCCATCACTTCAAGCAGGTGATGGAGGGTGTGGCGGCTCCGGTGGGCGAGGCCTACTTCGGGGTCGAGAACCCCAAAGGCGAGTTGGGGTACTACTTCGTGTCGGACGGGACGGCCAAACCAGTCCGGTGGCGGATTCGGCCGCCGTCGTTCATCAACCTGGCTTGTTTGCCTAAGCTCTGCGAGGGTGCCCTGCTGTCGGATGTGATTGCGATCAACGCGAGCGTGGATATCGTGATGGGAGAGATCGATCGATGAGCGGCGCCGCCCACGCAGCACACCCCGACGCCCCGTACCAACCGGTGTTCGTCGGCGAGGCCCGGGCCAAACTCGAGGCACTCTTTCCGCTCTATCCGACCAAGCAGGCGTGTCTGCTCCCGGCCCTCTGGATGGTCCAGGAGGCCCGGGGCTGGATCCCGCCCGAAGGCATCGCGGAAATCGGGACAGTCTTGGGACTCACCCCAGCCTACATCCGGGGCGTCGCGACCTTCTACACGATGTACCATCTCCACCCGGTGGGTCGGTACTTCATCCAAGTGTGCGGCACCTCGCCCTGCCACCTGTGCGGGTCCGACAACGTCCTTCGGGCCATCCTAACGGCCACCGGGTGCAACGAGCTCGGCGCCACCAGCCCGGATGGACGGTTCACGGTCGCCGAAGTCGAGTGCCTTGGCGCCTGCGGATTTGCCACCCCGGTCATGGTCAACGACGACTTCCACGATAGTGTCACCCCCGAGCAGGTGCCGGGGATCCTTGCGAGGTACCTATGACTCGGCACTCGGCACTCGGCACTCGGCATTCGGTGGGTTGCGATCAGCGGGGGGGGTGGTAATGGGGTTTCCGCATCCGTCGCATCCGAAGGAAACGGTGGTCCTCTCGAAGTATTTTGGGGACGCGGAGGCCCGGACCTTTGCGGGGTGGGTCAAGCGGGGGGGGTATGAGGGGCTCAAGAAGGCCCTGAGCATGACGCCCGAGGCGATCGTCGAGGAAATGAAGGCGTCCGGATTGCGGGGGCGGGGTGGGGCGGGGTTCCCGACCGGGTTGAAGTGGAGCTTCATGCCCAAGGGGGACAACAAGCCCCACTACTTGGTCTGCAATGCCGACGAATCGGAGCCTGGTACCTTTAAGGACCGGGAAATCATGCGGTGGACGCCGCACCAGCTGATTGAGGGCTGTGCGATCGGCGCCTATGCGATCGGGGCCGAGCGATGCTACATCTACATTCGCGGTGAATTCACCGAGCCCTGGAAGGTGATGACCAAAGCCGTCGAAGAGGCCTACGCCAACGGGGCCCTGGGGCCCAACGCGTTCGGGTCTGGTAAACGCATTGACATGGTGTTGCACCGTGGGGCCGGAGCCTACATCTGCGGCGAAGAGACCGCGATGATGAATTCCATCGAAGGCAAGCGAGGCAATCCCAGGATCAAGCCGCCGTTCCCGGCCGTCGCGGGGCTCTTCGGGATGCCGACGACGATCAACAACGTCGAGACGCTCGCGGCCACCTGTCACATTCTCACCCGGGGTGCCGCGTGGTACAAGGGACTGTGTTTGAGCAATCCCAAGAGCACCGGCACCAAGCTGTTCTCGGTCTGCGGGCATGTCATGAAGCCCGGCAATTTCGAAATCACCATGGGCTTCCCGATGAAGGACATGATCTACGACTTGGCGGGCGGCATGCGACCGGGCCGACGGCTCAAAGCCGTGATTCCCGGCGGGTCGTCGGTGCCGATCATGAACGCGGCCGAAGCCGAGGCCGCCTTGTGCGACTATGAGGGCATCGTCGCCCAGGGCTCCATGCTCGGCTCAGCCGGCTTCATCGTCATGGACGACAGCGCCGATATTGTGTACGAGGTGTATCGCCTCGCCAAGTTTTACGCCCATGAGTCCTGCGCCCAGTGCACCCAGTGCCGAGAAGGCACGGCCTGGACCACGAAGATTCTCGAGCGGATCCTCAAGGGGCAGGGCAAACACTCCGACCTCGATCTCCTCCTCGACCTCTCGGAGCAAATGACCGGTCGGACCATCTGCGTCTTGTCTGATTCCTGTGCGGCACCGATTGTGAGCGGCATCCAGAAGTTTCCCGAAGAATTTGAAGCCTATTTAAGCCGGTCCAAAGCGCCGGCGCTGGCGGCCGTATGAGCGATCTCGTGAACGTCACCATCGACGGCGTGGCCATCGCGGTGTCCAAGGGCACCACGATCATCGAAGCGGCGAAGCAAGCCGGCATCCTGGTCCCGCACTACTGCTACCATCCGTCCCTCCCGTCGCCGGCGGTTTGCCGGATGTGCCTCGTCGACGTGGAGAAGGCCCCAAAATTGATGCCGGCCTGCGTCACGACCGTGGCCGAGGGCAACGTCATTCACGTCCATAATGAGAAATCGAAGAAGGCCCGCGAGTCGGTCCTCGAGTTTCTCTTGATCAATCATCCGCTCGACTGCCCGATCTGCGATCAGGCAGGCGAATGCGAGCTCCAGGACTACGTCTTCCAAGAAGGCCGAGCGGAAACTCGCTATGCCGACTACGCCAAACGATACCATCCGGTCGAGGACTTCGGTCCCGACGTCCTCTACGTGGCCAATCGGTGCATCTTGTGCACCCGCTGCGTTCGGTTCATGGAAAATGTCGCCGACGAACCGGTACTCAATGTGTCCGAGCGGGGCGACCGAGCCTACATCGGGATCGACCCGGATCATGAGCTGACCCATCCGTGGTCGGGCAATGTCGTCGATCTCTGCCCGGTCGGGTCGCTGATCTCGAAGGATTTCCTCCACAAGGCCCGCGCTTGGGATCTCGACAAGACGGCGAGTATCTGCCCCGGATGTACCCAGGGGTGTAACACCATGATCGACACCCGCGACGAGGTGGTGGTCCGGCTCCGGCCCCGGCCGAACCTCGACGTCAATCGTCACTTCATCTGCGATACCGGACGCGCCGACTATCGCTGGATCAACCGAGGCGACCGGATCGAGGCCCCACTGGCTCGGCACTCGGCGCTCGGTGCTCGGCACTCGGCCTTGGGGTGGGATGCGGCCTTAGGACGACTTGCGGAGCTCGTCGGGGCGGCGCGGCGGGTGGTGATCTTGGCGTCGGGACGGGCCTCGACGGAGTCGCTCGGTTTGGTGCGCCGGCTGGTGGATGGCCGAACGGTGACGGCGGCGATTCAGGTTCCGATGGGCGGCGAGGCACCCTTGGCGGGGATTCCGAACCTGGCTCTCCGGGCCGAGCGAGTGCCGAATCTCGACGGGGCCCGGTTGGCCGGATATTCGACTGATTGGCCGGCAGCCCTTGCCGCCGCCAAAACCGCCGACCTCACGATCGTGCTCGATGCCGACCTCACGGACGCGGAGGCGGCGACGTTAGGCCCCGCGACGGTCGTGATCGGGACGGTCGACGACGATCGGGTCCACGGAGCCGCATTGATCCTGCCCACCACCAACATGGCCGAAGAAAACGGAACCTACGTCAATCGCGACGCGCGGGTCCAGCGGTACTTTCAGGCCAAGGCCGCGCCCGGCATGTCCCGGCCGGCGTGGTGGATCGCCGCTGAAGCCGGACAGATCCTCGGCGGCGGCGTCGCACCGGCCACCGCCGCCGCCGCGTTCGCCTCCCTGGGGAGTTCGATCCCGGCCTTGGCCGGCCTGACCTACGCCGAATTGGGACACACCGGCCGGGTCGTAAGCCCGGCCACCGCTGGAGCGGCCCGATGACGCCTGAGCTGAAGGGGTTTCTGCTGTTCGCTGTCCTCAAAATGGTGGTCGTCTTCACCATTACGATCGTCGGAGTCGCCCTCCTGACGTTGATGGAGCGAAAGGTGTCCGCCTGGATGCAGAACCGGCGCGGCCCCAATCGAGTCGGCTGGGCCGGCTTGCTCCAACCAGCCGCCGACGGCGTCAAGAACATCTTGAAGGAAGAGACGTTCCCCGAAGAGGCCAACACCTTTCTGTTCATTCTGGCCCCGGCTTTGGCGTTCATTCCCGCCATGTGCCTTGCCGCGGTCATCCCGTGGGCGGCCCCGATGACGGTCAATTTCGACCGGACCTTCCCTCTGTTGGGCGCGGTATCGTATCACGGCTCCCTGGCGATGTCGGTCGCCGATCTGCCGATCGGTTTTCTGTTTGTCCTCGCGATCAGTTCTCTCGGGGTCTACGGCATCGCCCTGGCGGGGTGGTCGTCGAACAGCAAGTACGCCCTCCTTGGCGGACTGCGGTCGAGCGCCCAAATGATCTCGTACGAAGTCGCCATGGGCATGAGCTTGATTCCGCTGCTGATCCTGACCGGCAACGCGACGTTCAGCGAGGTCATCAAGGCCCAGCAGCAGGGCCTCTGGTTCGTGCTCCCGCTGACGATCTCGTTCTTTATCTTCATGGTCGCCGGGTTTGCTGAAACCAATCGGCTACCGTTCGATTTGCCGGAGGCGGAGTCGGAGCTGATCGCCGGATACCATACCGAATACAGCGCGATGAAGTTCTCCCTCTTCTTCATTGCCGAGTACGCGAACATGGTCACCGTCTCGGCCATGATGGCCACGCTCTTCTTCGGCGGGTGGGACTTGCCGGGCCGGTGGGATGAAACCGGGTCGGGTCTGGCCACGGCAATCACCGGCCTGGCGATGTTTCTGAAAACCTTCTTCTTCCTGTTCTTCTTCATGTGGATCCGGTGGACGTTGCCCCGGTTCCGTTACGATCAGCTCATGGCCCTGGGGTGGAAGTTCTTGATCCCGTTGGCCCTTGTCTACATCGTCATCATTACCGTGGCGGTCTGGCTGCTCGGATCGGTGTTTGGATTAACGGACCCGAAGGCCAAGGCGCTCCTCCTGTTCGGTATCAACGCCGTCCTCTGTTACGTGGTTTTCTTCATCCTCGATCGCGGCGCCCTGTTGTCCGGCTCACACCGGCAACCCCGGGCACCGGCGAGCGCGGGGAGCTAAGTCTATGGCGATTGGCGTCAAGGTCATGAAGCGGCCGGACCGCGAGAACAGCTATGTTCGCGCGGCCCTCAAGGGTATGGCCCTCACCTTCAAGCATATGTTCCAGCCCAAGGTGACCATGCAGTACCCCGAAGAGCGGAGCACCGCGGACGAGCGCGGCACCTATACGCTCTCGCCCCGGTGGCGCGGCACCCACCGGATGATGGCCGACGAGCAGGGGCGTTCCAAATGCGTCGCCTGCGGCCTCTGCCCCCAGATCTGCCCGGCCAATTGCATCAAGCTCGTGCCGGGCGAAGACGAGGAGGGCAACCGGTACCCCCTGATCTACGAGATCGACGAGTTCCGATGCGTCTTCTGCGGGTATTGCCAGGAAGTCTGCCCCGAAGAGGCCATTCATGTTGGGGTCCATTTCGAAAACGCCGAGTACAGCCGCGACCGGTTCGTCTATGATCTCGAGCGCCTGACCTCGCAGACCCACCCGGTATCGACGCTCTGGGACCCCGCCGACCAGCGAGGCCAATGATGACGGAAATCGTCTTCTATCTCTTGGCCGCCTTCGCGGTGATCTCCGCGGTCATGTGCATCACCCAACGAAACCCGGTGCCTTCAGCACTGTGGCTGGTGTCAGCGATGTTCGCATTGGCGGGCATCTACGTCCTCCTCAACGCCCAGTTCATCGCCGCGATGCAGGTGCTAGTCTATGCCGGAGCGGTCATGGTGCTTTTCATGTTCGTCATCATGCTGCTCAACCTCGGCAAGGACGAGGAGGGTGACGTCAAGAAGGGCCCGACCCGGTTGGTAGCCGCCTTGGTCGGCGCGGCAATCGTCGCGTCGCTCTTGACGGTTCGTCACACCTCGGTGGCGAGTCTCACCGCGGGCCTCATCGAGACGGCGGGCGCCGGAAGTCCGCTCAACCTCGCGGGCGGCGGAGCCGTCCAGTCGGCGGCGGCCTTCAGCAATCCGATCGGTGCGGTGGCCAAGCCAATGTTCGAGACCTACCTGGTGCCGTTCGAGATCACCTCGATTCTTCTCCTGGCCGCGGCAGTGGGTGCGGTCGTCCTCGCGAAACGGAAGCTCTAGATGCTACTCGGACCTTCCCTCGTCCTCTCGGCCATTCTGTTTTCAATCGGCGTGGTTGGCGTCTTGACTCGTCGCAACGCGATCGTCCTGTTCATGTGCATTGAGCTGATGCTCAACGCCGTGAACCTCTCGTTCGTTGCGTTCTCAACCGCCCATGGCTTCGGCGGACAGGTCATGGTGTTTTTCGTGATGACCGTCGCCGCGGCGGAAGCGGCCGTAGGCCTCGCAATCATCTTGGCCATCTTCCGACACACCAAGTCGGTTGACCTCAAGAACATCAACCTCCTGCAGGGCTGATGAATCCTTCCTGGATTTGGCTGACGGTCGCCATCCCGTTCCTGGGGTTCCTTGTGAACGGGACGCTGGCGCTGGTCAAGCCGGACGCGAAACGACTGGTCGCCTTCGTCGGTCCCGGAGTTCTGCTCGCCGCCTTTGGCGTGGCGGTGGCCATCTTCTCGGGCCTCTGGGCACACCCACCCGAGGCACCGATCATCGTACCGCTCTGGGCCTGGATCGGCGCCGGAGCCCTCAAGATCAATCTGGCCTTTCAAGTCGACCAACTCTCGGCCGTGATGATGCTGGTCATTACGGGCGTCGGGAGCCTGATCCACATTTTCAGCGTCGGATACATGTACCAGGATGAGGGCTTTGCGCGATTCTTCGCGTACCTCAACCTGTTCATCGCCTTCATGCTGATCCTGGTGCTCGGTTCCAGCCTGCCGGTCCTGTTCATTGGGTGGGAGGGAGTCGGCCTCTGTTCCTATCTCCTGATCGGCTTCTGGTATCAAGAGAAGGCCAACGCCGACGCGGGCAAGAAAGCCTTCATCGTCAACCGGATCGGTGACTTCGGCGTGATGCTCGCCATGTTCCTGATCTTCTGGCATCTCGGGACCCTCGAGTTTGCCGAGATCGCCTCCCGGGCCCCGCTGGTCTTGGCGGCCGGCGGGACCATCGTGACGGTCATCACGCTGTTTCTGTTCCTAGGCTGTGCCGGCAAGTCGGCGCAAATCCCCCTCTACGTGTGGCTGCCCGACGCCATGGCGGGTCCAACCCCCGTGTCGGCCCTGATCCACGCGGCCACGATGGTCACGGCGGGCGTCTACTTGGTGGCCCGGACCAGCGTGCTCTTTGCCATGGCCCCGACCTCGAGCATGGTCGTCGCCGGGGTCGGCGCCCTGACCGCGCTGTTGGCCGCCTCGATTGGCCTCCGCCAGTACGACATCAAGAAAGTCCTGGCGTACTCGACCGTGTCGCAACTCGGGTACATGTTCCTGGGCGTCGGGTCAGCCGCCTACTCCGCCGGGGTCTTCCACTTGGTGACCCATGCCTTCTTCAAGGCGCTGCTGTTCCTCGGGGCGGGCAGCGTCATTCACGCCATGCACCATGCCTATCACGCCAGCCACAGCCACGACGATCCCCAAGACATGCGGAACATGGGTGGGCTCAAGCAGTACATGCCGACCACCTTTATCCTCATGCTCTTGGCCACCCTGGCCATTGCCGGGGTCCCGCCGTTCTCCGGCTTCTTCTCCAAAGACGAGATCCTGGCCTTTGCCTTCAGCCGCGGCGCCGAAAACCCGGTCTACTATGTGTTCTGGGTGGCCGGCGCGCTGGCGGCCCTGATGACGGCGTTCTACA
>JANNQX010000039.1:0-11439 GCA_031400975.1 Gemmatimonadota bacterium | reverse complement strand
GGATCCTGAAAAGCCTAGTTTCTCTTCGTAACCACCCACTTCAGAGGAGTTGCCGGATGGCTATTCGAGTACTGCATATGGGGCTCGGTCCGATCGGGGCCGCCATTGTTCGCCAGATCGCGACCCGGCCTGGGTTCAAGATCGTTGCCGCGGTCGATGTCGACGAGGCGATGCTCGGGAAGGATCTGGGCGGGGTGGTCGGGCTCGACCGAAAGCTCCGGGTCAAAGTCACCGACGATCCAAGCCGGACTATCAGGCAAACGAAGCCCGATGTCGTGGTACTGTGCACTAGTTCGTCGCTCGAGAAGGTTGCCGACCAGCTCGAAGTCATTCTCAAACGCCGGGTGCCGGTGGTGTCGACCACCGAGGAGCTGGCCTACCCGTATTGCAGTCATCGGAAGCTGGCGAAGCGGATCGACGCCATGGCCAAAAAGGCAAAGGTGGCTGTGCTTGGGACGGGGGTGAACCCCGGCTTTACGATGGACGCGTTGCCGATCGCGCTCACGGCGGTATGTGAGCGGGTCGATGCCATTCACGTCGATCGGGTTCAGGACGCCGCCCGGCGGCGATTGCCGTTCCAGCAGAAGATCGGCGCTGGGCTCACGGTGGCCGAGTTCCAGGAGCGGGTCGAGGCCGGCACGGTCCGCCACGTCGGGCTGACGGAATCGATCGCGATGATCGCCGACGCGATGGGGTGGCGGCTTGACCGGATCACCGACGAAATCCTCCCCAAGGTGGCGGGTGAGGCGGTCTCGAGTGAGTTCCTGACGGTGCCGGCGGGCCGGGTTGCGGGAATCATTCAAGACGGGATCGGCTATGTCGGCGGGGAGCCGTTGATCACTCTTCATATGGAGGCGTATCTCGGGGCGCCGGAGTCGTATGATGCGGTCCGGATCGCCGGGTCGCCGCCGATCTACTCTCGGATCGATGGCGGAGTCCACGGCGACGTGGCGACGGCGTCGATTACGGTGAACTCGATTCCGGCGGTGCTGGCGTCGAAACCCGGCCTGCAGACGATGCGGAGTCTCCGGTTGCCGTCGTTCTTCGGCGGCTGACTAGGGCCGGTTTCTGAAAAAGAGAACGCCGCCGGCCGAGGTGCCGACCACCAGGTCGAGGTGGCCATCGCCGTCGAGGTCGCCGACGGCCGGTGTCGACAGCACCGGCACGTCGGGCCTGAAGGTGGCGTCGATGACGAAGGCAGGCACCAGTCTGGTGCCCTGATTTCGGTACAACGTGAGGCCCTGATCGTCCGAGCCGATCAGCAGATCGAGGTCGCCGTCGCCATCGAGGTCGGTGAGGGCCGGGGTACTCCGGCGGCCGACGTCGATCTTTTCGAACTCATCGGTAACGAAGATGAAACGAGGTGCCGTCCGGCTCCCGTCGTTTCGATAGTAGTTGAGGGTGCCTGAGCCCTCTCCGATCAGGAGGTCGAGGTCGCCGTCGCCGTCGAGATCGCCTAACGTTGGGGTCGTGTTGCTGCCCCTGGTGATCGTGACGATCGCGGAGTCGGCCTCGGTCCATCGGCTTGTGCCCTCACCCCGGAACCACCTGAGCTGCGCTGTGTAGGAGCCCATCAGGAGGTCCAACTTTCCGTCCCCGTCGAGGTCTCCCCACGCTGGGGTCTGGTGGTACCGGCCGTGGAACGGCAGCGGGCCTGCCATCCGAAAAAACGGGGCTCCTCGGGTTCCGACATTTTCGTACCAGTAGATTCGTGAGGTGGCCCGCTCGATCGGTTCGATCTTATTGGCGACCAGGAGGTCTTGATCGCCGTCACCATCGAGGTCGGCAATCGACGGTACCGTCTCGCTTCCGAGGTCGATCATCGGGACGAGTTGGTTGGTCCGGTGAGCCCATGCCCCGGTTGCCGACCGCGTGAAGTAATGAAGATTCGCGATGGTCGTCTTGATCGGATCATTCGATCCGCCGAGTACTCCGACGATGAGGTCGAGCTTTCCATCGCCGTCGAGGTCGCCAAAGGCCGGTGCGTTGTAGCCGCTGGTCAGCAACGGGGCGTCGACTGGAAACCTGATCGATTCCTGCCGGAGGCGCGGTTCCCGGCAGGAGCCGGTGTTTTCGAACAACAGGAGCCCGGCTTCGAAGAAGTCGCCCCAAAACAGGTCGAGATCGCCGTCGGCGTCATAGTCGACGAACGCCATGGTGTTGGCGCCATGGCGGCTGCCCTGTCCGGTAATGATTTCGAGGTTCTGGAACCGATCGGTGATCAGGTGGAATACCGGCGTGGCCGCTGTGGGGTCGACGATCTCGTAATGGAGAATGGTGCCTTGGATCCGTCCAACGAAGAGGTCGACTTTCTGATTGCAGTCGATGTCGACGAACTGGGCAATGTTTTGCCGGTCCGCAAAGATCACTTTGCCGGTATCGTCTCGCAGGGTATCGGGTAGGGCGACGAAGCGTGCCGCCGCTTTGGTGCCGGTATTCCGGTAGGTCCGGATGTAGCTGTTTTGCCACTCGGCAAACAGGTCGAGATCGCCGTCGCCGTCGAAGTCGACGAAGCGGGACCATTCCCCGATATTGATTTGCTCGTAGAAGTCGGTTCGGAACCGGAACCGGGGTAGACCGTTGGCTTGGGTTCCGTCGCGGGCAAGCAGGGTCATCCGGCCGACATACTCCTGGAGGACCAAGTCCTGGTGGCCGTCGCCGTCGAGATCGACCAACTGGGGCCTCGGGATATTGAGCCCGCCCAGGAAGGGCAGGGTAAGCGCTTGGCCGGTCGAGTCGGCCACCGGAAAGGGATCGATCACCTGGTACCAGGCGGCTGCCGGCGCGGGCGTGGTCACGGGCGTTTGGGCCGGTGGCGGTCCGCCGGCGCATCCCACCATGGCCGCCAGGGCGGCCAGTTGCCCGACTCTGCCTAACGGCATGAGGCCGGGGTGGGCGGCACCTTCTTCGGCACGGCGATCCCCAGCCCGGCGGCGTAGTTACCGACCTCGATCACCGTGTCGGCGGTTCGGGTTGGAATACAGATCACGACGAGGGTGCCCTTCGCGGTAGCCTTGTGGCCGTCATGGTCGTGGGCCCCGCCGGCCTGGTGCCGGTTGCTGACGAACAAATACCGTCCGTCGGCCGAGACCGCCACGCCGTGGGGCTGGCCAAATCCCGGGGACTCGATCGTGGTGGTGATCGACCAGGTGCCGACGTCCACCGACGTGACGACGTTGGCGTCGAGATTGGTGACGAAGACGGTCTTGCTGTCGCGGGTGAACACCGGCTCGAAGGGTCCTTTGGGCATCCGGACGGAGGTCGAGAACACCGGCTTGGCCGGGTCGCGGGTATCGTAGACCAGAAGTTCGTCAGCCGATTGCGCGGTGACCACCAACCAGTGGCCATCGGGTGACACGGCGAATTGGGTAAAGGTCTGGGGGCCGCCCTCGAAATCGACCAGGGTCGACTGGCCGTCCTCGAGGCGGACGCTGGCGAACTGATTGACACCGAGACTGGCGACGTAGGCGTACCGGCCCCTCGGGTCGATGACCAGGGCGTGGGGCCTTGGAAAGAACACTTCGTACTCGTCGAGCAGCGCCATGTCGGATCGCCGGATGATGGCGATCCGCTTCGGCGGATTGACGGCACTCATCGAGCGGCCCACCAGCAACCGGTCGGCGGTCGGGTCGAGCGACAACAACCCGGGCACCTCGAGCGCCACGGATCCCACGATCCGGTTGGCCCGGTCGAATTTCACGACCTTGCCGGCGCCGATCATGGTGAGGTACCAATAGCGCCCGTCCGGCTCGACCTGGGCATGATGGGGCTTCGCGTTGGGCCCGAAGCCCATCGCGGCCAAATCGAGGGTCTCGACCAGCCGGTGGGTGACGGGGTCGACGATCGACACCGTGGCGTCGTCCTGGTTGGCCACATAGAGCCTGGGGCTCTGAGCAGCCGCCGGAACGGCTGCCAGGAGGGCGCTGAGCGCGACGAGTTGCCTCATGGAATCAGGGTCTTCTCGGACTTCTTGACCAGGAACAGCCCTTCAGCGATGCTGGTGACCACCAAGGTCCCGCTCTTGAAATAAGGGTAGTTGCTCCACGAACCAGTGAAGCCGGGTTCGTCTTCACCAACGGGCACGGTGTCGAAGTGGCCGACCGGCTTGGGGTTCTTCCGATCGCTGATATCGAAAATCCGGAGCCCGCTCGCGTAGTTCGACTGATACATCAGGTCGCCCTTGATGTAGAGATTGTGATCGCTGGCCCGGTTGGCCGAGATGTACTCGTTGGCTAAAATCGGATCGTCGAGGTCGCTGACGTCCCAAATCAACGTTCGGGTGCCTTTGACCGTTCCCTGAACTTCGTCGCCTTCGTCATCGACGTAGAAGAACCGCTGGTCGTCGGTGAGCCACCCTTGATGGGTGTAGCCGACGTTCGGATACGCGGCCCGGGACAAGGCTTTCGGATTGGCCTTGTCGGTGATGTCGGCGATGCCAATCGCGGTCTCCGAGGAATTGAAGCAAATCTGGCGGCCGGTGTAAGTGGTGTCGGGGCCGTGGTACACGGTGCATTGGGAATCGTGGGTGTAGCCGGTCCGCTGGTTGCCGGTGCTCTTGTCGGCAAAGCAGCCGGCGAACCGAGGCGCCTTGGGCTCGCGGATGTCGATCATGTGGAGGGCTCCGCCGCAGGTCTCACCGCCCCCGTTGGCGCCGACGGCAAAGGCATAACCCGACAACGTGTCGATCACGATGTTGTGGACGCTGGCCACTTGGTCATAGAGAAAATCGGGCTTGAACTGCTCCGGGGTTCGGACCTTCCTGAGTCGGGTCAGGTCGAACACCTGCATGCCGTGACGATCGGACCCGTCGGCCACGACGTAGGCGTGGTTCTTGTAGACCTTGATGTCGCGCCAGGCTCCGGAGGGCGAGCCTTCGGTTTTGTGGAGGTCACCGAGGTACCGGGGCTTGACCGGGTCGGTGATATCGACGAACGAGGTGCCGTCGATCCGACCGACGAGGGCGTACTCTCGGCTGGTTTCGGGGTCGGTCCATCCCCAGACGTCGTTGAGCTGGACCCCTCGTCCGCCTCCGATGTCTTTGATCGGCAAGAACGCCATTAGGTCGACGTCGCTGCAGCCGAAATCACCGACCTTCTTTCCGGTTCCGCAGTCGCGCTTCGTGCCGGTCATGCTGGCGAGGCCGACTTCTTCGGTCCAGACTTTCGAGCCGCCGGTCCAGGCCCCGGTGCCTTTGTCGAGAATGAAGCCGGTACCGGCACCGTTGTCGTCGCCGGGGAGGCCGACGACCGCAGTCGTGCCGGCTGCCGCGAGGGCTCCGCCGAACTGGTCTCCTTGCTCGGTGTCTTTGTGACCCAGCTTCGACATGCCGGCGAAGCCGCCACCTTCGGCCTTCGTCAACCGGTAGATCCGGCCCGCTTTTTCAGCGCCCGGGGCTCCGATCCACATTTCGGCTGGTAGGGCCAGGAGGGTGGTTCCAAACTGGGCTTGGGGGATTCCATCGAACGGCGCCATTCGGGCCTGTTCGGTCCACTGGTTGTTTTCGCGCCGGTATACGAACACGGCACCCATGCCGCCGTCGGCGCCGGGGGCGCCGATCAGGAGCGTTTGACCATCGATGGCAACGGCGGTGCCGAACCGGCCGAACCGGGTAATCCCTCGTCCGAGGAGCTTGGACTCCTCCTTCCACTGACCGGCCCCGTCGCGGCGGAAGACATAAGCGGCCCCTTTAGCCGAGTCGCGCTGGGCGGCGCCGACCACCATCAGGTCGCCCGCGACCGCAACCGGTCCGCCGAAGAAATCGCCGGGGGCGCCGTCGCTCGCCGAGATCGTTCCGGCCTCGGTCCACTGGCCGTTGCCGCCCCGATTCCAAATCGAGACCGCGCCCTTGGATTCGTTGGCGCCCCAGGCCGTGAGATAGGCGACATCGCCCTGAAGTAACACCATCCGGCCCCAAGAATCGGCCGGCTTTGCTCCGGCCGGGGCGAGTTTGGCGGATTGGCGCCAGGCCCCGGTCCGATCCCGGTCGAAGATGTACCCAGCGCCCTTGGATGAATCGATCGAGGTCGACCCGATCAGGAGCCGGTCGCCGTCGGCTGAGAGGCTCCGTCCAAACCGATCGAAGTTGGTGCCCTGCGCCGCCTTGAGCTGGGCGACGACTTTCCAGGCCCCATTGGCTCCGCGCTGAAAGACGTGGACGAACCCAGGTGTATAGCTATTGAGCGGCTCGCCGATGAAGATCTCTCGACTATTGGCGGCAACGGCACTGCCAAAATTTTGGGCGGCAGCCGGGGCGACGGAGGTAGCGAGCAACCCGGCAAGGAGACCGAAACGGGGCATGGGGCTTTCGCGAGACGGGTTCTGAATGGGTCGGGGGCTTTGGGGCCCGAACGTCGAAGTTTGGATGCGAGTTTCAAGGATACCGTTGCGGGGGCGTGGAAAACAACAAGGCGGAGGACTTACGTCCCCCGCCTTCGGTACGGGTTGGTGCTTCTAGGCGTTTCGGTCGATGCACTTGGCCCCGGGGTTTTGGAGCTCCTCTTGGGTCGGTACCGGGAAGTTCATGTCGGTGCCGTAGTTCCCGCCTTTTCGATACGGCCCAGACGGGAACACGGTATTGGCCGCCCGGCCGTACTGACGGACTTGACGGCGGAGGTCAGAGAGGCGGACGCCGGTAGCATAGAGCCAGAATCCTCGCTCTGAAAAGAGCATATCGGCCCGGCCGGCGGCCGTCCCGGGATCGGTGAGCGGGGCGAGGCCGGCAACGGTGGTTCGGAGAGCGTTGAGCTTGCCGAGCCAAGTCGGAATGTCGTCCGCGGCCAGGGCGGCTTCAGCTTCGATCAGGCGGGCTTCCTCGCCTTTGCCAAACGGAAGGGAAGCGTCGCGCGCGCCCGAACCGAGCCAGTTGAACTGGGGCGACGAATTGTCAAAGCCGACACCCGTGTTGACCCAGGGAAGCCGTGGATCAGCTTGAGCCGGGTTGGTGCCCGCGCCTTGGCCGCGGAACGGGAGGCCGATACCCCCATCTTGGTGGGCCATCGACCAGCGTTTGCTCAGGTGATTGAAGACGAAGACGCCGTTCTCGTTGGCTGGCGCGGCGATCGAGTGTTCGGTAACGGCCCGGAAGTTAGTGGGAACTCCCGCCACCAAGGCCGCCGCCGCGGCGTACTGGGCCGGTCCGCTGATCATCAAGGACCGGGCTTTGAGGAGGCGGGCCGTGTTGAAGTTGACGTTCGCGGTGCCAGCGGCGGCGCCGAGGGCTCGGTCGAATTCCGCGTTGGCGGCGGTCAGCATTTGCGCGGTGGTCTGGGAGGGACCGTTGGTGACCGTTCCGTTCACCAAATCGCTGAAGGGTACGCCGCTGCAGTAGTTCATCGCGGCGTAGAGGTAGATCGCGCCGGTCCGGTTGTAGAGTACGCCGAGTCGGGCGTCGGTCGCGGGGGCGGCCCCGGTGGCGGTCAAGGCGGTGAGGGCTCGCTTTACCTCGAGCCGGGCATTTTGAAGTTGGCGGAAGACGCCGGCGAGGGTGCCGTTGTCGAGTGCGGCAGCCCGCATGTCGTAGTCGACTCGGGTGCTGAAGGTGCCCGAGTGGAAGAACTCGTCGGACATCATCCCGCCGATGAGAATCTGACCTTCTGTTCCCCCGGCATCGCCTGCGATGGCGATGCCGAATTCACGGGTCGCGCCGGCGAAGAGGGCGGTCGCGCCGGCCGGGGTGTTCACCTGATCGGGCGGAATGACGTCTCGTTCGGTGACCTTCACGATCTCGTCCAGGCAGCCGGAGGCCAAGACGACCAGGCCGGCGAAGGCCGCAATACGAATGGTGGAAACATGCATCGGGAAACTCCGGGTCGCGGTAGTCATGACTAGAAGCCCAAGTTGACGCGGACGTTGAACGAGCGAAGCGCCGGCAGGCTCAAGAAATCCCGCTGGGCAAAGTTGGCTTCACCTTGGCCGTTCACTTCGGGGTCGATGCCGGTGTAGTTGGTCCAGGTGGCCAGGTTCCGGCCGCTCAAGGTGATGCCCAACCGGTCGGCGCTGAACGCCCGGGCCCAGTTTTTCGGGGCGTTGAAGGTCACCGACAGCTCCCGCCACTTCATGTAATCAGCGTTCTCCATGTACCCGAAGCGCGAGTTCTTGGCGCCGAGGAAGCGGAGCGCGGTGACTCGGGACTTCTCTTCGATCGATGCGTTGATGTCGTAGAGGCCGACGCAGTTCTGGGAGCTCCGGCATCGGAAGTCCTCGGTCAGGTTGTAGAGCAGGGCCCCGCCACGGTAATCGAACTGGGTGCTGATCTGAATTCGCCCGTCGAAGAGGCCGATGCTGCTGCTCAAGGCTACTTCTCGAGATGGCGTCGACGGCCCAACATAGGAGAGCGTATCCTCGGCGGTCACTTCAGTCGCGGCGATGATGCGGTCGCTGTTGGCGTCCGCGTAGGTATACCGGCGAGCCCAATAGCCGCCGAGGGGGAAGCCTTCCCGATGCTGTTGATCGACGCCGTTCGCCAGGATCGGCTGTTGCTTGCCGAGATTGAGGAGCCGGTTCTTGAGGAACGAGCCGCTCAGGGTGACGTCCCACTTGAGCTTCTTGCCGGTGAGCACCTGGGCGTCGATGAGGTACTCGAGCCCTTCGTTCATCACCTCACCCAGGTTCCGGAATTGACCGGCCGGGTTGCCGGCGGACAGCGGAGTCGGGACGAAGATCAGAGCGTCGGTCGTGTTCTTATGGAACCCGGTCAGTTCGAGGGCGATTCGGCCGTTGAAGAAACTGGCATCGAAGCCGCCTTCGTATTCGACGGTCCGTTCCGCCTTGAGACTCGGATCGCCGATGTTGTTGAGCAAAATGGCCGGCTGGACGGAACCACCGACGGCGGCAGCGCTCGGGAAGAAGCTTTCGAGGGCCACTGATCCGCCGGGCTGCTGCCCGGTGTGTCCATACGAAGCGCGGAGCCGAAACGAGTTCAGGAAGCTTCCCTTCGGAAAGAAGGGTGCTTCGCTCATCAGATACGAAAGCGAGGCCTTCGGGTAGGCGATGGTCTTCGAATCGATACCTGAGGAACTGTTACGATCGACCCGGAGGGCGGCGGTCAGAAACAACCGATCGTCGAGGCCCATGGTCTGTTGAACGAAACCACCGGCGGTCTTGACGTTGTTGTTGACTTCCGACGCCTGCTTGTTGGAGCCAGAGGTGACGGTCACGCCGCCGGGAGGCAACGGATCGCCTTGGGCATTGGTGCCCCGGAAGTTGTTCTGGTTGAAGTTGACACCGGCCGTGGTTTTCGATTCCAAGCTGGACGACAGCCTGAAATTCGCCGTGGCGTTCGCGTCAATGGTGTAGACCGCAATGGTGCGGCGGCTTTCGGCCGACACGCCGACTCGGTCGAGACTAAAGCTTGGTCCTTCGGCAAATCGGTTGAGCAGCTGGTCGACCCGCGAAGTCAGGTCGAGCCCGAGCACGGCCCGGCTGGTCAACCAACTGAAGGGCGTGTAGCTGGCGGTGGTTCCGGTCGTGAAGCGTTGAACGGTTTGGGCGGTGAGCCGCTGGAAGGTTTCGCCCGGTCTGAAGAAGCCCCAGGTCGCGACGGCGCCGCCCGGCCCCGTGGGGCCACGGCCGTCGCCGTTGAGCGCGCTCGAGTGAATGCCCCGCACGTTGTTGTCGTTCTGCGGCAGCCGGAGCGCGCTGGTGACGTATCCGATGTTCAAGGCCAGGTTGGCCTTCGGCGACAACTGCGCGGTGAAGTTCGAACGAATGTTGACCTTGTTGATATTGTTCGGGTTGAGTTCGTCCTCGCGAAGCGTGAGCCGGCCGCTGCCGGTCGAAATCCGGGTGACCTCGGAGTCGGGCATGAAGAACACGCCGCTCTCAGACTCCCGTTCCGCCGAGACGAAGTACTGGACCAATTCGGAGCCGCCGGACACGTTGGCGCCGTATTGCTGCCGGCGGCCGGTGCCCAGGGGCGATTGAATCGGGTCGCGAAGCGGACTGAATTGGCTGACGCTCGCGATGGTACAGGTGCCGGCCCCAACGTTGGCCAGGGTGCACCGGGCGCCGGCTGCGTTGGCGCCGAAATAGTTGTCGGGATAGTTGTTCTTGTCCTTGTTGGTGCCTTGTTCGGTCCAGAGGCTCCACCGGGCCCGGCCGGCCACGCCGCGGCGAGTGGTGATCAGGACGACCCCGTTCGATCCTTGTGACCCGTAGATGGCCGAGGCCGACGGGCCCTTGAGGATCTGCATGTCGGCGATTTCGTCGGGATTCAAGTCATTGAACCGGGAGACGCCCTGGCCGCCGACGCCGAAGGCCTGGTTGCCGGTACCGCTTTCGAACCGAACGCCGTCGACGATGACGAGCGGCTCGTTGTTGAGCGAGACCGAGTTGGCGCCGCGAATCCGAATTCTCTGGCCGCCGCCGATCGTGCCGGTCGAGGAAAAGACCTGGACTCCCGGCGCCCGAGCTTTCAGGACGTCCGATATTGTCTTGACCGGGGCGGTTTCAGCGAGAGAGGTCACTTGAATGGTGGTGACCGAGTTCCCGAGTTCCTTTTTCCGGGTGTCCCCGGTGGAAGTAACGGTGACTTCGTCGAGTGAATAGGGCGCCTGGGTCATGACAAAGTCGAGGGATGCCGACTGCCCGGCCGTGACCGTGACCTGCTTGGTGACCGAAGCGAACCCAAGGGCCGAGACTCGGACCGTAATGGTGCCCGGCGTGATTCCCCGGAGGGTGTAGACCCCTTCCCGATTGGTAATCACACTGAGTTGGAGACCGACGGCTGTTACCCTGGCCGCTTCAACCGGCGTCGGCGAATCGGCGGTGGTGACCTTTCCGGTAATCGTGCTGGTCTGTCCGGCGAGCGTCGAAACGCTGCCGCCGAGACCAAGGAGCACGAATGCCGAGGTTGTCGCAAGTGAGAAACGCACCATGGCGGTCCTTCTTTCGGTGGTTGGGTGTTCGCTCGATGCTGGTGGAATTTGGGCGGAGCCCCCGATGGGCTCGTCGCTCAGCTATTTCACGAATCATGCCTGCCGGTATCTATTGTAAACCATTGAAATAAAACAACTTACAATTGAAGATATCGAAATACATTCGTGTCATTCGGACACGAAACGTGTCGAACCATCATCTCGTAACGGGCCGCGGGATGGCTCTGTGGCGGAGTAGCCGGTACCTTCGGGGGGCTCGTTCGTTCGCCAGCCTGCCAAGGAATCCCTATGACGTCCCTCAGTCGGGTGCTGGTCGCCCTCGCTCTCGCGTTGCCCGCTCCGGCTGCCGCTCAGGTCACCGCCATCAGGGCGGGCCGGTTGCTCGACCCGGAGACAGGGACCGTCTCAACCAACCAAGTGATTTTGGTTCAGGACGGGAAATTCGTGGCCGTGGGTGGGAACGTCGCCATTCCAACGGGAGCGGAGGTCATCGATCTCTCGGGCCTAACGGTGCTGCCGGGGTTGGTGGATGCCCACAATCACCTGGCGTTGACCTATAAGAAGG
>JANNQX010000038.1:0-2697 GCA_031400975.1 Gemmatimonadota bacterium | reverse complement strand
ACCGAGCAGACTGGCGCCGACCGGCCCCAACTGCTGCCGGGGGATGGGACAGTGTTCGGGGACGTCAATCTTAGCGGCTCGGTCAATGTCTTCGACGTGTTAGGCGTGGCCAACGTGGCTGCCGGCAACACGCCGCTGCTCCCGGCCACCACGGCCGACTTCGCGGTGGCGGGCGACGTTGCCCCGGCGAACGCCCCAGGGCTCGGCGAATCGACTGACCCGATCCCACCAGGGCTCGAACCGACCGGGGCTCGCAATCTCAACGTGTTCGATGCCCTGGCGATTGCTAACTTCGCTGCCGGTGTGGTAGAGCCGGTCGCCGGTTTGCCGATTCCTGGCCGCGCCGCCACAATCGCCCGAGTAGTGCTATCAGGCGTCCTCCTCGCCGATCGGACCCTCACCCGGGACACGGTGTACGAGCTCAACGGGTTGGTCGTTGTTCCCAGCGGCGTCACCCTAACCATTCAGCCTGGGACGAGGTTGGAGGGGACCACCTCACCCCGCGGCGCGCTGTCGGTGCGCCGGAACGCCATGGTGTTGGCGCAGGGCACCCGGCTCGAGCCGATTGTCTTCACCTGCGTCGGGGCGACGCCGCTGCCCGGCTGTTGGGGAGGGCTGGTCGTCAACGGCGCCGCTCTCCTCAACCACGGCGACGCGACGGGCGAAATCTGCCCGACCCTGGCTGAGCCAAGCGGAGGATTTTATGGCGGGTGTTTAGTCGGCCACTCCAACGGCGCCCTCCAATACGTCCGGATTGAATTCGCCGGTGCGCCATGGACCGGTACCGACCCCGCACCCGGCCTCGCCCTAAACGGGGTCGGCTCGGGCACGGCCTTGAATGACATTCAAGTTCTTCGGTCAGCGGGGCCGGGCGTGTTCGTCTCGGGCGGCCGGGCTCAAATCCGAGAAATGATCCTGACCGAAAACCCTGGCGACGCGCTGACCTGGAACGACGGCTGGCAAGGCAAAGTGCAGGACCTGATTGCGGTCCGTTCGGGAGGGATTGGAAGCGCCCTCCGCGGGGCCAACGCGCCAAACCCGGCGACCGTACCGCTGTCCTTCCCGCAGTTTTATGGGGTCACCATCGTCCAGACCGGGGCAGGTGCCGCAACTGCCCCGGCCATCCTTCTAGAGGCTGGGACCGGTGGATTTGTTCGCAACCTGATTGTGGCCGGCTGGCCCGGAACCGGCGTTGACATCAACGGGGCCGAATCCTGCGGGCTGGCGCAAGCCGGGGGACTCGCGGTGGAGTTCGGGATCTACTTTGGGAATACCGAGAACTTCTCGTCCGACGCCGACTGCGTCGATGAGGAGGCCCTTGGGGCACTTGTCGGCGCCGGCAATCTGTTCGGTGATCCTCAGTTGCTCGGGCCGGCGGTTACCATGTCGCCTGATCTTCGCCCGGACACGGGGTCTCCAGCGGCGACGGCAGGCGCGACCCCGCCGGCCGACGGGTTCTTCAACTCCGCCAACACGTTCCGAGGGGCTCTCCCGGTTGCCTCCCCGACCCGGGCGAACATCCCCTGGTACGCCGGCTGGTCGAAGGGCTTCTGACCCCAATGGCTCACTCCCTTCCAGTCAACCTGATTTCCACAGTTCGGGAGTCAACCGATCCCGCCAGCGAGTTTACCATGGCCACCGGCGTGGGTACCATCACCATTCGGGGTCATCTGTCGACCGGCAGCAAGGGATGGCGGCTTCGGGCCGAGGCGGCCCGCCGACGCTCTGTCGTCACCATTCATATCACCGCGATTGAGACGGCCGCGGAGCGTTTGCCCGACCTGGAGCACCACGAATACACCGCCACCGTTCGCCTGACCCCTGGCGGCCGTTACAATGTGCGAATCGCCCACGCCTTCCTTCTGAAAGACCGAGCCGGCCAAGGTATGCCGCGCCCGGTCTTCGAGGAGACCACCTCCGTCCCCTGATTCATCGCCCGCCTCGGCACACCGTTTGCCGTGATCCTATTGTGACGTACGTCGACTCAAGCTTCCGCCCCCCCCTGGCCGATAACCGGGCCAGGGGGCATGTGGTCTCAATTCGAGGAGCGCTCCCGCGCTCCCGGAAAGCGGACGGTCGTGCGTCGGATCTTGGCAGCTGGCCTGGTGTCGTTAGGCGTATCCGGGTGCGGGTTCGAACCGCCCAACGCGGTACCGTTCAATCCGCCGGCCGAGTACCTGGCGTGGTTCGCCGCCACGGAGAAATGCTCTGAATTGCAGGGGGATTTCGCGAAAATCCAATGGTTCGAGGTCCCGGGCCGCTCGTTCGCGTGTCCGACCGGCGAGTGTGTGGCCCGTTGGGAACCCGGGCCCCGAATCTACCTCGCCGACTTTTGGATTGGACACGAGATGGTCGCGCGGCACGAAATGCTCCACAGCCTGATCGGTGAATCGGGGCACCCCAACCCGCCGTTTGGGCTTGGGTGCCCGTTGACCTGGGATACTTGGCCGACCCGGCACACCGGCTCGAGCAGCCCTCCGATCCAGATCGACTGAATTTGGCTATCTTCCGCCCACCGCTCGGGTGGTGAAACCGGTAGACACAAGGGACTTAAAATCCCTCGGGGGCAACCCCATCCGGGTTCGAGTCCCGGCCCGAGCACTCACCTCCCTTCACAAGGCCGGATACCATGGACCTCGCCGCCGGGCTCGCCGCTCACCGCCAGGCTCTAGCCGCCTTC
The DNA here is from genome assembly GCA_031400975.1 of Gemmatimonadota bacterium. Lineage (GTDB taxonomy): Bacteria > Gemmatimonadota > Gemmatimonadetes > Gemmatimonadales > GWC2-71-9 > SHZU01. The sequence continues at coordinate 17 of JANNQX010000038.1, read as the reverse complement.
CTCGCCACCGCCAACCA
>JANNQX010000037.1:0-21845 GCA_031400975.1 Gemmatimonadota bacterium | reverse complement strand
ATGGTGAACCCGAACGCAATCCGCTCGTTATGACCGCCGGCCACGCCGGGCAGCGCCGGCTCTCCCGCGCCGATCACGTTCCAGCCCGGGCCCACCAGATGGGTGAGGTACCGAAGCGAGGGCAGCGTCACCGCCCGATGGGGATCATTGGCCAAAAGCGGCTTGCCGGTCGCCGTGCGTTTGCCGCTGATGACCCAGTTGTTGGATCCGTCGAAACGGGGGTACCCGAGACCGGCGTACATTTGAGCCGCCGCGCCTAACGAGTGCACACCGACCCCCTTCAGATCGAGGCCCGGAACCGGATCAAAGCGGCGGACCGGGTCGACCGGAAACAGCCGCTCGACCTTGGCTCGGCCGTAGACATTGATCAGGTTGGCCCGGTCGACCTCCGTCAAGGCATTGCTCGTCATCGAGAGCGCCGCCATCCGTTGCAGCGGGACGTCGTAGGCCCAGGGCTCCGGCTTGAAATTGAGCAACCCGAACTCGATCGGCGGGCGGTCACGAACCTCCCGAATGTATTCGTTGACCCCATCGACGAAGGCCATGACGATCTCTCGGGCGTCCGGCGCATAGCTGTTCCATTCCCGGGTCATGTCACCCCGGTATTTGAAGAGCCGGGCAAACTTGTCCCGCTCGACCGACCCTTTCCCGAGCACTTCGGCCAATCGGCCTTCGCCTTGGCGGCGCCACATTTCCATTTGGAAAAGCCGGTCCTGCGCCGCGACGAACCCCTGGGCGAAGAACAGATCGTGCACCGTCTTGGCATAGATATGGGGCACGCCCCACCGATCCCGCCGGACCTCGACCGCGGAATCGAGCCCAGCCACATCGATCCGCCCATCGATTTTCGCCAACCGGGTTCGAGCCGAGTCAAGGAGCCCCTGGGCCGATGCTGGAGCGGCCGCGCCGATCGCGACCAGCGCAATAGCTGGGAACCGGAAGTTCATTAGGGTCATCGCTTGCCCTGCTCCGCATTCCAGAGTTTTCGTTGCTCCCGGACCAAATAGGCGTGTACCGCCGCGACGTCTGCCGGCGCCAGGACATCCGCAAAGCTCGCCATCCCCATCGGCGCGAGCCGGCCACCGGTTACGATCGAATCGAAGAGGGCATGGGTGGCGGACGTCATTCGGAACAGGTCGGGATACGCGGACAGTTGCTGCTCGCCCCGACCCCCGTGACAGCGCGCGCATCGTTGGCCGAACAGGGCCGAGCCCCGGGCGGCGGCGGAATCGGTGTACCACTCGGCTACCGGGGCTTCGGGCACCGCGGTCGGCACATGCTTGGGTGGTAGCGGCGTAGCCCCACCGCCGAGTTTGAAGGCCAAAATCCGGCCGTAGTTCTGATACCGGTTGGCGGCGATCGGCGGCGCAAAGGCCGGATTGAGCGCCCCCCCATACCCCGCCATCACGGCAACGTATTGTGACCCCTCGATTTCGTAGCTGATCGGCGCCGCGACGATCCCGGTGCCGACTTCAATTTCCTGCAGTTTTTCCCCGGTGTCGGCCCGGTAGACGACGAGCTGCCCCGAACCGGTTCCCTGAATCACCAGATTGCCCGCGGTGGTCAAAACCCCGCCACCCACCATTTCGAAAGCCCCGATCGGCGCCCGCCACCGCTCCTTTTGAGCCACCGGATCCCAAGCGAGCAGGAACTCCCGCGTGGCCATCGAGGGCTCCGTCGCGGCCGCCGCCCGGAATTGCTTCGCCAGCTCCGGTGATATCTGCATTGGGAGCTCTTGACTCGACTTGAACTCCTTTGGCACCTCGCCGAACATCGCTCCAGACCCCATGTTCGCGTCACCCGGAAGCCACCGATAGTTGGCCTCGGAAAACATGATCATGCCTTGGTCCCGCGCCGGGATGTAAACGAGCCCGGTGTTCGGACTGAACGCCATCGGCATCCAGTTGTGGGCGCCCGCTTGAGTTGGGAAGATCGCGGCCGGACGTTTCTCGTAATTCGCCTTGCCCGTCAGGATCGGCCGCCCAGCGGAATCAACCCCGGTCGCCCAATTGGTATAGACATACGGCTTGGCCGAGATCAGTTGGCCGGTGATCCGATCGAGGACATAGAAGAATCCGTTCTTCGGGGCCTGCATCAGGACCTTCCGCGCGACCCCGTCAATCGTGAGGTCGGCCAAGATCATGTTCATGGTGGCGGTGTAGTCCCACAATTCCCAGGGCACTTGCTGATAGTGCCATTTGAGCTGGCCGTCATCCGGATTGATGGCGAGGATCGAGACCAAATACAGATTGTCGCCACCTGATGGGTCCCGATGCCACCCCGCGTACGGGGTACTGTTCCCGGTCCCTACATAGAGCAAGTTGAGCTCGGGGTCATAGTTCATCTCCCCCCACACGGTGCCGCCAAGACCCGAGTTCCAATCCGTCTTGGGCCCCCAAGTCTTGAGCGCCTCTGCCATGGCCGCGTTCTCGGGCGGACCCTTGGCCGGATCGCCGGGGACGGTGAAGAACCGCCACTGCTGGTGGCCGGTCGCCACGTCGTACGCGGTGATGTAGCCGCGAACCCCGAACTCAGCCCCGCTGTTGCCGACCACCACCACACCCTTGGCCACGATCGGCGGCCCGGTAATGGTGTAGAACCGAGTGTCCCGGTCTATGAAGGTGTCGACCCGCCAGACCAGATTTCCGGTGGCCGCATCGAGGGCCACGAGCCACCCATCCAGCGTCGCGACGTAGACCTTGCCCCCCCACACCGAAAGCCCCCGGCTGACCACGTCACAACAAGCCCGCCGCCCATAGCTACCATCAACCTCGGGATCAAATCGCCACTTCTCCTGCCCCGTCTTCGCATCCACCGCAAACGCGGTTCCCCACGGACCCGAGACATACAGGACCCCATCAACTACGATCGGGGTAGCCTCCTGCCCATGCTCGACTCGCCCTCGATGCGACCGAGCTTGATGCTCCCAAGCAAACCCAAGCTCTTTGGCATTCGCCACCGTCAACGCCGTCAACGGGGAAAATCGATCCGCCTTGTAGGTCCGACCGAGCCCGATCCATTGCCCCGGCTCCCGGTCCGCATTCCGCCACCGCTCAAGGTCCACTCGCCCCGCCTGCGGACCCCCGCACCCAGCCACCCCCCCCAGCGCGGCCACAATCAACAATCGATATTTCAAGAAATGCCTCGAGCCGAAGGAAACACCCAGGATGGCTCACCAAGCCTACGCCCCCCCAATGGACCGGTCAAGCACCACCCGCCGAGCGCCGACCGCCGAGTGCCGAGTGCCGAGCCCCGAGTGCCGAGAGTTGCCCGACCGTTAATCAATCACTAGACTCGTGCCATGACTACACTCGCGACCGGTCTCGCCGTCCTCGCCCGTAAAACTTCGTTTGCTCTGGGTCACTTCCCCACCCCAGTCGAGGAGATGGTCCGGTTTCGTCAAGCCCTCGGCCTGAGCCAGCGGATCTTCATCAAACGCGACGACGCCATCTCGTTCGGGTTCGGCGGCAACAAGGTCCGTAAGCTTCGGTATGTGATTCCGGAATTGAAAAGCCAAGGAGTCGATACCATCATCACCTGCGGCGGAGTCCAGTCGAATCACGCCCGGGCCACCGCCGCGGCCGCCGCGGCCCACGGCTTGGCCTGCCATATCATCGTCAACGGCGCTGAACCGGTTCGCCCAACCGGCAACGCCCTCCTCAACCGGCTCCTGGGCGCCACTTTCGAGTACGTGGCCGGCCGGGAGGGCCGGGTCCCGGGCATGGAGGCCGCCGCAGCCCGATTCCGCTCCGAGGGTCGCCGGCCGGCCGTCCTCCCGCTCGGCGCCTCGACCCCCGTTGGAGCGTTAGGCTTCGCCGACGCGGTTACCGAGCTGGTGGCCCAAGACGCGGTGCCCGAGGTGATCGTCCACGCCTGCTCCTCCGGCGGCACCTCCGCCGGCCTGCTGACCGGCGTCGTCATGCACGACCTGGCCACTCGGGTCATCGGAATTAGTGCCGATGACCCGCCGGAGGCTGTCGAGAAGCAGGTCCGGTCCATCGCCCGCGGGATGGCGGGGCTCCTCGGCCTCGACCCCGGCGCGCTCGACGCGGCGATCTGGCTCGAAGTCGATGATAGTTTTGTCGGCACCGGATACGGCGAACCGACGGCGGCCTCGACCGAAGCGCAGAGCGTGGCCGCTCGGACCGAAGCGATTTTCGTCGACCATACCTACACGGCCAAGGCGCTCGCGGGATTGATCGCCTATTGTCGCGACGGCCGGATCCCGCCAAACGCCAAGGTCCTGTTCTGGCACACCGGCGGCCAGGTCGCCCTGTTCGCCTAACTCACGGACGGATCTCGAACCGAACCGACTGCCTGACCCGTTGCCGGACCGGTTGACCCCCGATCCGGGCCGGAACAAACCGGGAGTGCTCGATGGCCGATCGGGCGCTGGCTTCAAACGCCGGATGCGACGCAGCGTCGAAATTCACCGAACCGGGTTCGACCTTGCCGAGTGTATCAACCACAAATTGCGCTTGGACGCTCCCGCCAACCCCCGCGGCCTTCAAGACGGGCGGGAAGACCGGTGCCGGTTGGGACACCACCTGCGCCGGCTCATCCACGGCCGCTTCACTAAACAATCCGCTCGTCGAGTCCGGACTCGCCACGCAGCCGCCACACGGCGGTCCAACCGGCGCCAGCACGAAGCGGCGGGGATCGATCGCCGGACCTGGTTCGGCCGGCGGAATCCCGATCGGCACCTCGCTCGGTGGCGCCATCACGATCGGGTCCGGAGGACCGGCCGGCCCATCGGACACCACCGCCGTCGCGGGCGGCGGGTCCGCCTTCGGGGGTGTGGCCGGGTTGTAGATCGGTAGTGCAACCTCCTGCGGGCCAATCGCCGGAACGACGACCCCCCGACTGGCCTCGACGGCGCCGACACCGACCGCAACGTGAAACGCCAAAGACAGTAGAACCTGGCCGGTAGACCGGGTCCGCGGCGGGGACGACTCGATCAAGTTCCCGAACATGACAGCCTCGCTTCCAATGGTGAGGGTTCGATTCCAATGTCGGTACGGGAGATGATCGATCACTGCCAAGTTGATAACGAAACCATGACAACGGGGTGAGGACCCGGGGTCGTTCGCGTGACCATTGGCTGCACCGGCACCCAGCCCGGCTGCGCCAAGCTGGACCCCACTCTCCCTGGCCCCTAGCTTGCCCCGATGACGATCTCACCGGCGGCGGGCCGGGTCGGGCGCCTGTTTGCGGTGGCCACGGTGCTCGGGCTGTTTGCCACCGCCCAGCACTATCTGGCCATGCGAATGGTCGACCGCCCCGACTATCACACCATCGGGCACGCGCTCAAGTCTTCGCTACCTGACTGGTATCTCTGGGCGCTCTTCGTCCCGCTGATCGGCTGGTTTGTCCGGCAGGTGTCGTTCGAGCGCCGGCGCTGGCTGGTCCCGCTGATTCTCCATTTCGGTTTTGCGGTGGCCATCGTTCTGGTTCACGGGCTCCTCGGCGAGGTGGTCGACCGGGTTATCGATTTTCCCTCCGCAAACCACCAACCGTTTCTGGATACGGCTGGATTGATCGTGAGGGGCCTCCTCGGCAAAGCCCCTTGGAGTCTGACTGGGTATGCGGCAGTGGCCGGATCGATCCTCGCCTACCATTACTATCGACGATTCCGGGAACGGGAACTGGCGGCCGCCCGCCTGACTGGCCAACTGGCCGAGGCCCGGCTCGCCGCGTTGCGTCATCAGCTGAGTCCCCACTTTCTCTTCAACGCGATGAACACCATCGCGATGCTGATTCGAATGAACCGCGGGGCTGACGCGGTCCGAACGGTGGCGGGCCTCTCCGACCTCCTCCGCGCGATCCTCGTCGACACCGATCGTGACGAAGTGCCCTTGGCCACCGAAATGGCGTTGGTCCGTCAGTACCTTGCCATTGAGCAGATCCGATTCGAAGATCGGCTCCAGGTCGTCATTGAAACAACAGCGGAGAGCCTCCAGGAACTGGTCCCGCGGCTGATCCTCCAACCGATCGTTGAGAATGCGATTCGGCATGGGATCGGTCGACAGGCCGGCGATGGCCACCTCGCCATCTATGCCGCGATCGCCGGGACCGACCTCGAGATCAGAGTCGAAGACAATGGACCCGGCCTTGGAGCGACCCCGATCCCCGGCACTGGGGTCGGCCTGCAGAACGTGCTTCAGCGTCTCGCCACCCGGTTTCTGGGGAAGGCAACGTTCGCTCTGGAGAACAGGCCCGGCGGCGGTGCGGTTGCCACGCTGCGGCTTCCAAGATCACTACCATGACCAGACTCCGATGCCTGATCGTCGACGACGAGCCCTTGGCACGGGCGGGTATTCGGCTTCTTCTCGAGGCTGATCCGGACCTCGCGATCATCGCCGAGTGTGGGGACGGTCGCTCCGCGGTCGAACTGATCAAGATCCACCGCCCTGATCTCGTCATCCTCGATATTCAAATGCCGGAGATGAGCGGCATCGACGTGATCCGAGCCATAGGGACGGCCGAGAGACCGGCGGTGGTCTTTGTCACCGCCTTCGAGCAGTTTGCGGTTGAAGCCTTCGAGATCGACGTCGTGGACTACGTCCTGAAACCGTTTCGGGATGAACGCCTCCACGACGCGGTGGCCCGAGCCAAGCGCGACCTTTCGGGCCAAGCCACCGACCGGCCGCCCTACCTCGAACGCCTGGTGGTGAAAACCGGCGACCACGCCTATCTGGTCCGAGTCGCCGAAATCGACTGGATCGAGGCGGCCGATTATTGCGCCCGGATCCACGCCGGTCCAAGGCGCCATGTCGTCCGGGAGTCGATGATGAGCCTCGAACGCCGACTCGACCCAACCCATTTCTTCCGAACCCATCGTTCTGCCATCGTCAATCTCGACCGGATCAGCCGGATCGGGCCTCTTCCCAACGGAGACCAGGGCGTGGTGCTGGCCGACGGCACCAATCTCAAGCTCAGTCGTTCTCGACGGGCTGCACTCGAGTCCAAACTGGGAGCACGGAAGTAGGTTCGCTGCACCGATGACATCATTGCCTACATTCGCCTGGCTCTCAACTGACGAGAAGGCGATATTTGGACGAAGAAACCGTTCAGCACCCAAGGATCCGGCACCCATGCTCGTTTCAACTCTGCTGCCCCTCTTGCTTGCCGTCGTCGGCGAGCCCAATCCAAATCTCCTCGTGTCGGCCGGGTGGCTGGCCGCCAATGCCCGAAGCCCCCGCGTGGTTGTACTTCACATCGCCCGCGACCAGGCCGACTACAACCAGGGCCACATTCCAGGCGCCCGGTTCATTCAGGCGCCCAAACTCTGGACCACCACCGGTCCAGGTGTGGAGCTTCCGACCGTCGCCTACCTCGATTCTCTATTTGAGTCGGTCGGGGTCTCGACCAACTCACGCGTCATTCTGTACGGCGAAGCCTGGACGACGCCCCGAGCCTTTCTCGCGCTCGACTATCTCGGACTCGGCGATCAGGCGGCGATCCTCGACGGCGGATTGGCCGCCTGGAAGGCCCTCGGCCAACCAGTGTCGACCGAAGCCGTTACCAGCGCCGCGGGCACCATCGATCCTAAGCCACGCGGCGACATGGTTGTCGACGCCGCCTGGATCGAGCAGCACCTCAACGACCCCAAGGTCGCCCTGGTCGACGGCCGCTCGCCGGAGGAATACGCCGGCTCCGTCGACGTCGAACGACTCCCTCGCTACGGCCACATCCCAGGAGCCAAGAATTTGCCATGGGACCAGACCTATTCCGATGGCGCCGGCGCCTTGAACGGGCTCCAGTCGAACCTGGTCGATGCCAAACGGCTCGCGGCCCTGATGACGGCGGCGGGAGTAACCGACGCCAAGCAGATCGTGACGTACTGCACGGTGGGCCTCCGGGCGAGTCACCTCTACTTCATCGCCAGACTTCTCGGACACCACCCCAAGATCTATGACGGCTCGATCCGTGATTGGAGCCCTCGAAACGAACTCCCGCTGATCGGGCCGCCGCCGAAAGCCGCTACCCCGCCTCCGAGCGAAGGCCTCGCCTATTTCGTCGACCCCGACTGGCTCCACAACCGCTTCATGGACCACGGCCTGGTCGTTCTCCATGTCGACCGAAACCGAGCCGCCTACGATTCGTCCCATATCGAGGGCGCCCGGTTCGTCGCGCTGAGTAGCTTCGTGACCGAACGAAATGGAATCGCAACCGAGCTCCCGTCGACCGCCACGCTCGACTCGTTGCTCGAGGGACTCGGCATCGGCCCACAATCCAAGATCCTCCTCTACGGCGACATCCTGGCGGTGAGCCGGCTCTTCTTTACACTCGACTATCTCGGGCTCGCGGAACGAACCGTGGTTCTGAACGGTGGCCTCGCGGCGTGGAAAGCCGGCGGACATCCGGTCTCGGCACTCGGCGCTCGGCACTCGGCACTCGGGACTGGGCGCTCGGCACTCGGCGGAGGGGGGCTCGGCTCGGTGGGGCGGGACGATATCGTGGTGACGGCGGATTGGGTCCGGCAGTCGGCGGGGAAGCCTAACGTCGTGGTGGTTGATGCTCGGAAGGCGGAAGAGTATGCCGGGACCGCCGCGGAAGAAGGGGTCGCTCGGGCGGGGCATATTCCGGGGGCTCGGAACCTCGACTGGGCTTCGCTGTTCGAGAACGGGAGGGTCAAAGACAAGGCAACGCTGACGAAGATGCTCGAGGGAATTGGGGTGACAGGCGGAAAAACGATCGTCACCTACTGCAGGGTCGGCACCCGGGCCGCCGCGCTCTACCTGGTGGCCCGGGCCCTGGGACTGCCGACGAAGATGTACGACGGATCGATGGTGGAGTGGAGTTCGCGAACGGATTTGCCCGTTGCCACGGGGCCCGCGGCCGGCTCGATGCCCTAGCCGCCGACCGGCCGCTCCACGTAACTGCGGATTTTCCAGCGGCGCCCGTCGAGATAGAGAACCATCACGAAAGTGCCGCTGACATCGACGCCGGCACCCCCTTCGAGCCGATAACTCATCCGGCCGAGGTAGTAGGCCAGCCCGCCGCTGGCCGTGAAGTCGAGCAGGGTGGCGTGATAGTTCTTGACCCGGCCGACTCGGGCAACCAAGGTATCCGCTAGCGCGGCTTTGCCTTGGACATACCATCCATCAACCGGCGAATAGAGCGCGTCCTCGGTAAAGAGCCGGCCAACCTGTTTGGCATTGCCCTTGGTTTGCACCGCCTGCCAGTCGGCCAGGATTTGCTTCACTTCGGCGTACGTGTTGGCCAAGAACTCGTTCCGCGACCGCGACATCACGGGTAACTCATCGCCCGGGATCTGGCCCGACAGCGATTGAGGAGAGCCCGCCAGTAGCCCGGCGAGGACGAGCAAACCAAGCCGGTTGATCATTGCAGCCGAGCGCTGAAGCGATCCAGAAACTCACGCTCGGTTGGGGTCAGGCTCGCGATCCCTGTCTGACCGATCTTGTCGAGGACCCGATCGAGTTCGGTGCGATTGACCTCGTGGAGATCGTCCCGGCGAATCTTGGCCCACCGCTCCATCGCCTTGCCGGTGGTCTCGAGCTTCGGCACCACCGGGCGGGATTGCTCTCGCCACTCTCGCATCGGGGCCTGTTGCCGGCTCTCGATCCACTTGAGGTAGAGGAAACCACCCAAGAACCCTCCCAAGTGAGCAAAATGCGCCACCCCGCCCCCACCACCGGCACCGAGCCCCGACCAGAGCGAAAACCCGGTCATGATCACCACCAACCACCGGGCCTCGATCGGGAGAATCCCCCAGATGTAGATCGGCTGCCGGGGCCAGAAATAGGCAAAGCCCAGCTGAACCCCAAAAACTCCGCCGGACGCCCCGATCAATGCGCCGACACCCCCCATCGGCAGGGCGCTAAAAATCAGCCAGCCCAATCCGCCGACGATCCCGCTGATCAGGTAGAGTCGGAGAAACCGGAGCCCGCCGAGCCGGGTTTCGAGGACCGGGCCGAAGAAATACAGCCCGAGCAGATTCCAGAAAATATGACTGAAATTCCCATGGAGAAACATGTAGGACACCAACGTCCAGGGCCGCCACAGCAAGCCCTCGACTCGAAGCTCAAAGAGCGAATTGACGATCGGGAGCGTCGACTGGAGGAAGAAGACCACCACGTTCGCGACGACGATTCGAAGAACCCAAGGACTCACGAGGCCGGCCGATGCTTGCTAGGGTAATTGACGATGTTCTCCCACTCGCCGGCGTCGGATCGTGCCACCACCGCCACCACGGGTTCAGTGTCGCTCCGGTTGAACACCTCGTGGGGAATGCCCGGCTCGATGAAGATGAAGTCACCTGGGCCGTTGTCGACCACCTCGGTCAAGCCTTCGCCGTAGCAATGACGAACCTGGCCGGAAAGAATGTACAGCATGACTTCGAAGTCGACATGGATATGGGCGAAGGCTATCGCCCCCGGCGGGACGGTAGCCACGTTCATCGACAGCTGTTTCGAGCCGACATTGGTACCCGAAAGGCCGGCCTTATACTGAATTCCGTTCCAGGCCCGGCAGATGGTGCTGGAACGCAACACATGGATTCCCGGACCCCGCTCAGCATCGGGGACTATGGGGACGGTCATCGACAACTCCGATAGGCTACCGCTTCAATCTAAACCGGGAACCGCTAGTTCTTTACCCGGAGGTACACCCGCCGAATTTCGACCGGAATTGGGATCTCTCTCGATTCGAACTTGAGATCAAGCACTAAGTCACCCTGTTTGTCTTCGAGCCGGAACTTTTGCCGGATCTTGGTATCCCGATCGACCGTCTCCTCCAAAACGAACTCCCGCTCCTTCCTCTTGACCTTGGTCCGGCGAACTTGGCCGTCGAACAGCGTGTCGACGTTTTCGCGGCCATCCGACCAGAGCATCCGCTTGAACCCGGCCCCATCGAGGATCGAGACGGTCGAATCGGTCAGGGCGACCTCCAGTTGCTGCGAAGGACGGAGCAGTTGCCGGATCACGGCCGGCCCACCCTCCCCCGGGATTCCGCCGGACCCACCCCGGCCGCCGCCGCCCGGAAAGTTCCCCGACACTCCACCTGGGCGCCCACCTCCGCCGGGCCGCCCGCCGCCCCCCCCAAATCCGCCCCGCCCTGGACGGCCCCGATCCATCCGGCCCGGGCGGTCGATCCGGGTCGGGTCGATTTGCCACTTTCCGGCCAGAGTCGGCGGGTCAGGAGCTGGTTCCTGCCCCCGCAGGGGTCCGGTCACCCCAACCACTAACGCTGCCATCAGTGCAACCATGGATTGATTCATCGGCTTCCTCTCTCTGCCTAATGAACTCCGGACACCAGAGAGCACCCCGACGTCAGCGGTCGGTGGGCACCGCCGCCCGCCAGCCCGCCAGCCGCTCGACCTCGAGGCCTTTGATTCGGTCCGCCTGCTCCGGCCGCGACGCCAAATTGACGGTCTCATCCGGGTCAGCCTCGCGATCGTACAGCTCGGTCGCGGCAAACTCTTTGGTCCCCCAATTCATCCACCGGACGTAGTGCCAGCGATCGGTCAGCATGCTGTAGCCCATATACTCGATCCCATCAGGCGCAACCCAGATGCCTTTCCGCAGGAACTGACTGAAAACGGCCGGCTTCCAGGGCCGACTGGGATCCTTGATCACAGGCAACGCGCTGGTGCCCTGAAGGTGCGGCGGCGGCGCCAGGCCGGCCAGCTCACTCAAGGTCGGATAGACGTCCACGAACTCGACCATCCGGCCGACCTTGAGGCCCTCGGGCGCGACGCCCGGCGCCCGAATAATCAGGGGAGAATGAGTGTCGATTTGATAGTTGGTCATCTTCGCCCAACTATTGTGCTCACCCAGCTTGTAACCGTGATCGCCCCACAGCACGACAATCGTGTTCTTCGCGAGCCCGAGGCTGTCGAGTTGGTCGAGTAACCGTCCCACCTGGGCGTCGATATAGCTCACCGAGGCGTAGTAGCCGTGTTTCAACAAACGGGCTTGGGCCTCCGTTACGCCGCCCCGAAACGGATGCGGCACGTCGGCGAAGTCCGCATAGCCGCGGAGTTCCCGCATGTTGTTGATAGCCATCTCGGGCCCCTGCGCCGGCACCCTTGGATTCCTCGCCAATGGAATCGTGTTTCGGTCATAGAGATCCCAGTACTTCTTCGGAGCATTGTACGGCAAATGAGGCCGGTAGTATCCCACCCCGAAGAAAAACGGCTGGTTCCGTTTCGCGAGCAGAGCCAGCTTCCGGACCGCGAAGTTGGTTTGGGCTCCGTCGTAGTACACGCTGTCGGGGAGATCGACGCTTTCGGTGGCGTTGGCCTTGAGATACCAGAGCCCGAATTGATCGATGTGACGGGCCGCTTCTCCGGCAGCGGTGAATTGGGCCTTCCGCGCTTCCTGAATCGCCACATTGTCGCGATGGTGGTACACGGCGTCGGGGTCGTAGGGAAATCCCGGCACTTTGATTTCCGGTTCGCTCCACGACATCGAATCCGGAATGATGTTGTGATAGATCTTCCCGATCACCGCCGCGTAGTAGCCGTTCTGAATGAAGTGCTGAGGCAACGTCACCACGTCCGGTACCGTGGCGCGGAAATCAGTCTCCAAGTCCCAGACTCGGCTCGAATCGGGCCGGAGCCCGGTCATCAAACTGGTCCGCGAGGGATTGCACACCGCCTGCTGGGCATGGGCGTCGAGAAACGTCACCCCGGAGCGCGCCAGCCGGTCGATGTTCGGCGTCTTGATGTCGGGATCGCCGTAGGCGCCAAGCGTCGGCCGGAGATCGTCGACGGCAATGAACAGGACGTTAGGCTGGGACGGTTTCGCGGGCCCGCACGCCCCCATGCCGAGCGCCAGCAGCGCCCACCCGCGTCTCACGGGGTTGGCGTCGCGTTGATTTCGTGGGCCTGGACGATCACCCACTTCCCGGCCCGGCGTTGATAGACGAAGGTCCAGATCTTCCCTTCGGTCCACAGGGCCGCCCCGCTCGTGTCGACCATCTGCGGCCGGAAAATCCCGGTAAATGCGCCCGACGTCGGTGACAGCGGGAGCACATGCGCCGGGTCCCACTTTCCGCCGGTCGAACGAACCCGTTTGAAGAAACCGCCGGCTGCTTTCGCCAACGCCTCCCGATTGGGATAGATCTTGCCATTGTCGACATAGACCAAGTCAGACTCGGTCGTGAACAGATCCATGAACCGATCGATGTTGCCGATCGTACCGATCAACCGGTCGGCCTGGATCCGAATGGTATCGGCCACCGCCGCTCGCTGCCGGGTGGTAAATTCCTGCCCTTCGACCACCGCGGGCACCGACATCCCGACCAGGCTTGCCACCAACGACACCCGCCAAAAGAAACCCATCACCGAACCCTCCGGTCAGAGGAATTTGACCAACCAGTCACCCAGGAAGTATCCAACCACCGCCACGCCGAGTCCCACCGCGAACATGTCGAGTCCGCTCCGGAAGACTCCCCGCCCGGTGAACAGAGTCCGCGCGGCGCCCACGACAAAATGTGACAGCATCGCGACGGCAAACGAAGTCCAGATGGCCCACGGCGCGGTGCTGATCAGCAGCGGCGCCACCGGAATCATGGCGCCGATCAAGGTGGCCGACCCCGTGATCACCGCCTCGCGCATCGGCGTGCTGCTGGCCTCACCGATCTTCAGTTCCTCGCGAACCTTTTCGGCCAGCGCCCGCTCCGGATCGGCCATCACGACCTCGGCCATCCGGCGCGCTTCCGGCTCCGGAACACCTTTGGCCTGATAGATCAACGCCAACTCTTCGCGCTCCAGGTCCGGCATCAGCCGAATCTCTTCACGCTCCATCGAAATTTCGTACTCGAACACCTCGCGCTCGCTCTTGGCCGCCAAGTACCCCGACGAGCCCATTGACAAAGCATCCGCCACCGCACCCGCCAACCCGGCAACCACCACCGCATGGCCGGCCGCCGCCAGCGACCCTTGGGCTCCAATCATCCCGGCCACTAGCCCAAAATTGGCCGTCAGACCGTCATTGAATCCATACACAACGTTCCTGACAAATCCCCCAGCCCCGGTCCGGTGCCAAGGCTCACCGGGGCGCCCCAGGAGCCCCGCCAGGCGCTCGGCATGCTCCTTCGACTCCTGGGCCAACCGAAGGGCCGGAGCCCCAGCGGCGGTGCCGCTGGACCGCTGGTGCAGTTCGAGGTACCCTTTGACCTCCCGGCCCTCCTCAGCCAGGAGAGCTGGGAGCAGGAACTTGGGACCGAACCAGCCGGCCAGCAGCGCCATGAATCGGGCCCGGCCGGTCGGGCTAGGAGCTGGGGGGTGGTGCCCGGCCTCGGCGAGTACTTTCATCCAGACCCCAACGTGGCGGTCTTCCACTTCGGCGAGGCTGTTGTAAACCTTTGACTTGTCTTGATTTAGCTCGACTTGAGCTAGCTTTCGATACAGAAACGCGGCATCGGCCTCGTCCTGGAGGTGCTCGAGCCATTCTGCGGGAGGACTTGCCATGCCCCCAATCTGCAACCAAAACCCCAACTTAGACATCTTCCCGACGTGCTGACAGGAACTCTGAGAATGGACGCATACCGGCTGGCGGACGCCGAGGCGGTACTGCCTCGCCTCCGAGCCGGCGACCCCGAGGCGCAGGAGGCGTTGTTCCGCGCCTTCGAAGCGCCGGTGTACAGTCTGGCCCGCCGGATCTGTCGCACCACCGAGGACGCCGAAGACGTACTGCAGGAAACCTTCATCGAAGTGTTCAAGAGCATCCACCAGTTCCGCGGCCAAGGTAGCATCTGGGGCTGGGTCCGAACGGTGGCCTCCAGCAAAGCCCTGATGCGGCTCCGCCGGAACAAGTACCGCGACACCGATGATCTGGTCGATGACGTGGCCCCGATGAAGCGGGAAGACACCGCCCTTCGAATGGACCTCGAATCGGCCCTCGAACGACTCTCCGAAACCTCGCGCGCCGTGGTATGGCTCCACGACGTCGAGGGCTATACCCACGAGGAAATTGCCGGGATGATGGACCGGACGGTCAGCTTTTCGAAGTCGCAGTTGGCCCGGGCCCACGCCCGTCTCCGCAAGTATCTCGGCGAGGAGGCGGTCGCATGACCCATCTGTCCATGGAGCAGTTGCTGGCCACCCGCGAGCCGGGTCTCGAACCGCAGGTCCGGGGCTGGCGCGATCACGCCGCGAGTTGTGCTGAGTGCCGAGCCGAACTCGATCGGCTCGATCAACGGGTGGCTCGTCTCAAAACCTTGCCGACCCTCCAACCGTCGCGCGATTTGTTTGGAGCCGTCCGGTTCAAAGCCGCCGCCGAACGGCGGCGCAACCGAGTCCGCCAGGTCGCCGTTGCCGGTATGGCCTTGGCGGCGTCGGTGACGTTCGCCGCGGTGATGGTGAACCGGCAGCAACAGAATCGCACCCTCGTGGCGGTCAATCCTGAACTGGCCCAGATGATGAGCCAGTCGAAGGGATTGGAGCAGGCCATTTCGGGATTTGACCAGGATCGCCAGGTGGTCGACGGTCGCGCGGTGGCCGTGACCTCCTCGCTCGAAGATCGGTTGGCCAGGGTCGATCGGGAAATCGAGGCGGTCGGATTCCTCGACCCACAGGCGCGGCACGAGCGGATGATCAAGTTGTGGCGCGAGCGGGTCGGGCTGCTCGACGCATTGGTGGATGTTCACCTCACTGGAGCCCGTTACGTGGGGTTTTGAACCCCAAGGAGTCATAGCAGCATGCTGAATCGATCAATGTTGTGCCTGGCCGTTGGCGCGATGGCCCTTCCGTTGTCCGCGCAAGAACGCCGACCCACCCGAGAGCGGTATCCCCAACCCCGGGTCTACATCAACGGCGAAGAAGTCAATCCGATGGACATGGTGACCAATCGCCGAGCCCGGATCGGGGTCAGCGTCGACACCCGGGCCGTCGAGAACGATTCGATCGGAGCGACCATCAGCACTGTCACGCCTGGTGGGCCGGCGGCCAAAGCGGGGATTCGGTCCGGCGATATCATCACCCGCCTCAACGGCCAACGCCTGATCAAATCCGCCAGCGACCGGAGCGACGACGAGGATGCCTCGCTGGCGGCCGTCCGCCTCCTCGAAATGGTTGCCAAACTCGAACCCGGCGACACGGTCGCGGTCGAATACCGGCGGGGACGGGAGACCCGGACCGCCAGCGTCATCACCGCGGCCGAAAACACCCTCGCTCGCCGGGACCTTGGCGACGGCAATGTCTTCTTCCGGATTCCCGGAACCGAAGGCAACCTCCGTGAGCTCGAAGGGAACTTTCGCGGGCTCGACGGCCTCGGCGAGCTCCGGGTCACCCGCCCCCGAGTCGGCGCGATGCCGGAAGGGAGCAGCTCCTTCGGCTTCAGCTTCGGCGGGCCTTTTGCCGACCTCGAACTCGCCCCGGTCAATGCGGACCTCGGGGCCTATTTCGGGACCACCGAGGGCGTCTTGGTCATCGACGCCCCGGAACGAAACAGCCTCGGCCTCAAAGGTGGCGACGTGATCCTGAGCGTCGATGGCCGGAAGGCGCGGGGACCGTCGAGCCTGCTGCGAATCATGAGTTCCTACGAGACCGGCGACGTGATGAAGCTCGAAATCCTCCGCAACAAGGGCCGCCAGACCATCTCGTCCAAGGTCGATCGCGACGACGAGTAGTCAAAGGGGGGCGGTCTAGCGGCCGCCCCTTGTTCTTGCCCCCCGCCCGGCCCTTCGCCACCTTACCCGCCATGACCAAGTACCGCACGATCGAAGTCGACTCTTGGGCCGACTACCAGCGACTGGTTGGCGGGAGTGAATTTCGAACCTGGGCATTTCGGGGCCAGCAAAACGCCAAGTGGAAGCTGTTCAGCACGATCTCCCGGTACTTCCGGACCTTCGGCGTCAAACCGGAGGCGTGGTCTCGTCAGGAGCTCCGAGTCAATCGGATCTTTCGCCGCAAGGCCCACCTCTACCTGAGCCATGTTCCGGAACAGGACGACGATTTCCAGTGGCTTGCCTTGATGCAGCACCACGGGGCGCCGACGCGGCTGCTTGACTTTACTTGGTCACCCTTCGTGGCCGCATTCTTCGCGCTCGAGGCCGCCACCGGCCCGGCCGCCGTTTGGGGCCTCTGCGTTCCTCGCCTGCTCGGCGAAAGAGTAGTGACCGGCGAGGGCCACGTCTCCGCCGGCGACCTCCGGCTCAACGACCCGGGGCATTACGACCGCTGGTTCATTCCCAACAACCTACGATTCGCCGTCCAGGGCGAACCCTTGGTCATGAATCAACGGCTGGTGGCCCAATCGGCCACTTTCGTGGTTCCCGGAGTACTCGACCGACCGGTTGAACGAATCATCGAATCCTACCGGGCCCCAAAACGAACTTTGGCCAAGATCGTCCTCGACGCCGACCGGATCCGCGATGATGCGATGTTCTCGCTCTACAGCATGAACATCACCAACGCCACCCTGTTCCCGGGCCTCGACGGGATGGCGAAGTCGCTGGCCTATGAACTGGAACACCATTGGGAATACAGCCCCAAGACCCTCGACGTCCATCCGGACTTCCTGATTCAGCAACGAGGTCGCGGAGCCAATCGGATCACCCGAAAGCGGCGGGCGTGACTCCGCCGGCCCGCCGGACTTGGAAGCGCCGCAGCGATGCCCGGCCCCGGGAACTAAAGGCGGCCGCCCTGGCTCTGTTCGCAGAACGGGGGTACGGGGGTACCACGATGGAGGATGTGGCGCGGGCGGCCGGCGTCACCGTCGGCACGATCTATCGGTACCTGCCCGACAAGGGCGGCCTCCTGAAAGCGCTCGGTGATTGGGTCGCGGAAGAACCCCTCCATCACGAGCCGGCCGAGGGTGAGACCGACCCCGTCGCCAGACTGACCACGATGCTTCGCTCAATCTGGACCACGGCCCGTCAGGCGCCTCACGCCGACATGCTTCGGCTGGTGATCGCCGAGAACGGCAA
Source organism: Gemmatimonadota bacterium (assembly GCA_031400975.1). Taxonomy (GTDB): domain Bacteria; phylum Gemmatimonadota; class Gemmatimonadetes; order Gemmatimonadales; family GWC2-71-9; genus SHZU01. The sequence goes on along the minus strand of JANNQX010000037.1, from coordinate 3,947 downwards.
TGCCCCGGAATTGGTGAGCCAGTACCGGGCCCGAATCCTCGAGCCGACCGAACAGGCGCTTGCGACGCTGGTCAAGACGATCGACCGGTCCCGCGATCCCCTGCTGGTGGCTCGCGCCCTCCTCGGCAGCCTCCTGGGCGCGAGCGTCCTTGGCGGTACCCCGTCCGGAGTCCCACCGCTGATTCCCCAGTTGGCTCCGGTGGATATCACGATCGATCTCCTGATTCGCGCGGTCACGACACCCGACAACCTTTCCCCGATCGCTCCTTCGCCCACCCGCTACACCGGACCTGAATCGTGGTAACTCGTTTCCTTGCTGCCTTCATGGTGACCTCCGGACTCCTCGTCAAGCAGGCCGAGGGCCAGGGATTGCCGCCCTATTTGGCGGTCAACCCGGTCATCACTTCACGCAGTGGTCTCTTCTTTCAGCCCTATGTCGACCCGGACAGACGGTGGCAGGCTCGGGTCCTGACCGACTATGCCAGTTTGATCGAGTACGCCGGCCGGCCGGCCTCGTCGGTCGTGCTCGATGCGGAGTTGCTCCGGATCGACGCCACGGTCATCCGGAACACCGGCCGGGGATTCATTGGCGCGTCGGCCAGCTTCAACGGAGCGTACAACGGGTTCTTGGATGGGTTTCTCAATTGGTACCACCGCACCACCGGGCTCCAGGTTAGGGCCCGGGAAATCCGGCCCGACAACGTCTACGACTACGCCATCAAAGTACCCAGCGGCGACAGCCTGGTCCGGGCCAAGGACGGCGGCTTCTTCGGCGATCTTCGGTTGTTAGGCGGGTTCCGCCACACCGGACACTGGCAGACCACCGCGGCGATTAGCCTGCCAACAGGGCCGCTTGGGTTTGGGCGGAAGGTGGTCTCAGCCGCGGCGACCACGACGGTTCGGGGGGCGCTCAATCATCGGTGGACGGCCGAGGTCGGCTTCGGGGCGGGCTATACGCCAACGTACGGTGACCTCGCGGCCTACCAGCATACCACCTTCGCGAGCGCGAGTACCGGCCTTCGATTCCGGTTCGCGGGCCGTCAAGCGATGTTCGTGAACCTGTTCTATCAGTCGCCGAACTATCACGACACCGGGACCAGGGCCCTCGACAACCGAGAGCTGACCTTGGATTACGGCTTTCTGATCAAACCCCGGCGGGGGCCGGAGTGGTTCTTCGGGATGACCGAAGACCTCGAGCCTAAAGGCCCAGCGGTCGATCTGTCAGTCAGGATTGGGGTGAGGTGGTAAACAAACACTTCTCGAGTTCCCCGAACAGGAACTCTTTGGAGCGGGGCTCTCGAAGATTGAGGCCGTAGTGGTTGATCAGCTGTTGCTGGAGCTTGAGCCATTCGCTCCAGCAGACATTACAAATCTGGTCGAGGACTCGTTGCCCGATCGCATTAGGGAACGGGCGAAACGGAACAGCATCGCGGGACTGGCCGCATCGGGTACAGGTAACGGACGCCATGACAGTTAAGATAGCCGCCCGGATCAGTCCCCACTGCGGAGGGCCTTGATCCCGCTGGCCGTTCCGAGCCCGGTTCCAATCCCGACCAGCGCCGCCGTCAGGCCGGTAATCAACGGCAAGATGGTCAGCGGTAAGGCGATGGCCATCGCGATGCCACCGGCAATCAGCGGCGCAACCGGCGACTTGGCGGCATCAACAAATCGAAGCCGGCGCCGGACGAACCCGCGGGCAAACCCAAACGCCACCACCGCCCCAACGATCGCAATCCCGAGCGAGATGATTTCAAACATCTAACCCCCCTTTTTTCAATGACTTAGGTCGTTGCAGCTCTACGCGAAATGCCCCGCTACAGTTTCAGACTTCACCCCAGCAGCCCGCTGCCGATACTACGACCAACAAGCCGAAACCGCGAGCCCGGGCAACCCGGTTTGTGGTTCCCGAGATGCCGCCTGTCGGAGAGCGAATGCCGAAACACCCGACCGTCGAAGTACCCAACATCGGTTCGATGGATCACGCGTGGGACATCCTCGGAGACTGGACCGTCGACTTCGAGGTACCATTTCATACCGATCCGGTAGCCGGCCGGTTGCACGTCCGCTCATGGATGGAGGCCAGCCTCGAGCTCGATCCCTGGGGCGCGGCCACCGCCGCCCTGCCCGAAATGGTCGTTCTCGAGCGGGCCAGCCGAGTCCATTTGACCGATGCCGGCGGCGGAGCCCTGCAATGGGTTTACCTCTGCGCCGAAGACCGATGGACGATTCAGGCCACGCTGTGGCCCGGGGCGCTTCACCTTTTCATCCAGAACAGCGACGATCCCGACGAGCAATTGTTCCGGGCCACCGCGTTTCGGACCGGGGACTATTACTCGAGGAAATACCCGGTCGCCAGCCGTTGAGTTACCAGCGGAGTAGGACCGTTCCCCAGACAAAACCCGATCCGAAGGCCGTCAGCGCAACCAGATCTCCGGGAGCGAGCCGCCCGCCCCGCACGCATTCATCGAGCGCGATGGGAATCGTGGCCGAGGTCGTGTTCCCAAACCGTTCGATGTTGTTGTAGACCTGGTGGTCGGCGAGTCCAAGCTCCTTTTGGACCACCTCCGAAATCCGCTGATTGGCCTGGTGGGCGATCAAAAGCTTGAGCGATCCGGCCGACTCGCCGATCCGGTCGAGACAGGTCCGGACTGATTCCGGCATCCGGACCACCGCGTGGCGAAACACTTCCTTCCCGTCCATCTCGAGGAAGTAGCGCCCGGCCGCATAGCGGTCGACATCGACCGTCGGATTGTGAAGGGCTCCCGGCTCGTCCACCCAGAGCTTCTCCGCGTGGGCACCCTCGGCGTGGAGATCAAAGGTCAGAATCCCCCGGCTCGCCTCGTTGGTACCGCCGAGAACGACCGCCCCCGCACCGTCGGCAAACAACACCGCGGTGTGGCGACCCCTCGGGCTGACGTCCATCCGGGTCGACTGAATCTCCTGGCCGACCACCAGCACGCGCTGGTACACACCGCCCCGGATGAACGAATCGGCCATCGCCATCGCGTAGACGAAACCGGCGCACTGGAGCCGGATGTCGAACGCGGGAATCGTCCCGACGCCGAGTTTGCGCTGGAGAAACACACCGTTGCCGGGAAGGAAGTGGTCGGGACTGATGGTGGCGTAGACGATGGCATCGAGATCAGGGGCCTTGAGTCCCGCCATCTCGAGGGCTTGGCGGCTAGCCTCTAGGCCAAGATCGACCCCGGTTTCGCCGGGCGTGATCCAATGCCGTTGGCGGATTCCGGTCCGAGTCCGGATCCACTCATCGGAGGTATCCATCGAAGTGACGAATTCGTCGTTGGTAACCGTGCGCGCCGGGACGGCATGCCCCGTACCGAGGACGATAGACGATGTCATTTAGCGCCGGAATTGATAGGCCAGCTTGAAGAAAAACCCGTCCTCCTGTTTCACCAAGTCCCGAAACGTCAAAGTGCGGTCACCGTCGTAGCCGGCGCCGTACCCAAGGAACGCCACCGTCCCCGGTGAGGGCTGGAAGGACAACAAGACGTCCACCCGGAACCGATTGGTGACCGTAGCCTCGGATGGGAGCCCGTCGAAATAGAGCAACTCACCCGCCTCGGCACTCCGCGAGGCCGCCCGCCGTTGGGAACGATACTCCGAAATGACCCGGAAAAAGTAGGTTCGGTTCGGCTGGAATTCGAACCGGAGTCTGGGGATCATGGTCCGGCCGAATTCGCTTCCGTCTCGTTTCCGGGTCAGCCTCGAATAAACCCAGTCTCCCTCGAGGCGGACCCACCGATGAGGACGGATTTCCGTCCCGACGGAAAACTGAAATCCCCGACCCTCCGAGGCTTCGGAAAAGATTCCGACTTCGCGTCGGCTGAGCCTGATGTTGCTGCTGCCTTGCGGGAGGTTCGGAGTGTTGGCGTTGAACGACAACTCGACGGCCTTCTCCAATCGAGTGGGGCCGCGGTAGGGCGAAA
>JANNQX010000036.1:0-3198 GCA_031400975.1 Gemmatimonadota bacterium | reverse complement strand
GAACTGTCCCAGGGCCGATTCCCTCGCCAACGCGCTGAGGCATTCGTCCCAACAGCTCGCCGTCGGGGATGAGGCCCTCGTCAAGCTCGGGAACACCGTTTGTCATCCCGACGCGCACGCGGCGTACGAGGCCACCTCAGTGTTGCTTCAGGCCGCTCCCGGCGTGCCGGGTTGGGTGGACAGCCGCGTTGGGGCGCTGATGACACTGTACCGCCCGCGGGAGGCCCTCGCGGTGCTGGAGTCGTCGGACGAATTGAAACGGGAGGACCTGTTCGGTTGGAACAACCGGAGGATGTTCCTCCTCCACATCCTGGGGCGGTATCAGGATGCCCTCCAAGCCACGACGGAGCTCCGGTTGATGAACCCCGACGATCCCTTCCTCGATCGCTACGAAATGCGTCAATTGGCGGCGCTCGGCAAGGTCGATTCAGTCGAGAAGCTCTTGGAGGTCCGCCTCACCAAGACCAATCGATCCGGGCTGGCCGGAGAGGACCTGCTCTTTGCGGGGGCTGAGCTCAAGAGCCACGGTTTTCGGGAGGCCGGGCTCCGGGCGTGCAATCGGGGGGTAGAGTGGCTTGCCGCCCGGCCGAGCGGGGAGCGGGTTCGGGCGAAAGAGACCTGGGCCATGGCGTTGGTCTGTGCCGAGCGGTGGAACGAGGCCCGCCGCGCCTTTCAGGAACGGCTGGCAGCCGACTCCCTCGACCACGGCGCCCGGGGCGGCCTCGGGGCCGCAGCCTTCCGCGCTGGAGACCGCGCCGCAGCGGACTCGGCCGACCAATTTCTGGCCCGCTATGAGTTGGACCATCGGGCGGTATTCGGTCGCGCGGTGCTGGCTACGCTCAGGGGGGACCGGGAGGGTGCCATCCGCAGTTTGCAGTGGGCGGTGGACCATGGAGTCCATTGGGGAGAACTCCATTTGATCAGCACCGACTTCGCCTCGTTGGAGGGCGATTCGCGGGTTCAGGCCATCCTTCACCCCAACCGGTAGGCGCACCCAGAGCTCCGATCGACTAGGCCAGGGGAGCCCGCCTGGCCCCGGCCGCCCCGTGAGGGGTAGTTTGCGAGGGGGCTGCTGGCAACGCTTGCGTTTAGGGAAACGCGACCCTTACCGCGGTCCGGGCGTTTCACCGTCCTACGAGGGTGGGATCGGATCCACCGAGGGCAAGGGTTCCCAATGACGACACACCGGCTTTTCATTGGTGCCGCCACTCTCGCGATGGTAGCCTGTGGCGACGCCGGCCCGGGCCCGACGCCACCCCCGCCCCCGCCGCCGCCCCCAGTGCCATCCTATACGCTGTCGGTGAGTCCGGCCAACCTCACGGTGGCGCAGGGAACCACCGGCCAAGCGACGGTCACCATTGCGAGAACCGGCGGGTTCGTCGGCTCGGTCACCCTCACAGTGGAGGGGGCCCCGGTTGGCCTTGCCGCAGCATTCGCGCCCTCCGCCACGACCGCTTCCAGCAGCGTGCTGACCCTGTCGGCCGCGCCGGCCCTGCCCAAGGGCAATTACACGCTGACGGTCAAGGGTATCACCACAGAATTGACGGACCGGACCTTTCAGCTGCCCGCGATAGTCCCCGCCTTAGCTGGCGGCAGTTCAGTGACCGGCGGCGCGGATCACACCTGCGGGCGGACAGCGGGGAACGTCGCCTCATGCTCCGGAAACAACCCAGCCGGCCAAATCGGTGACGGCACCCTCGTCGACCGGCTGATTCCCACCCCGGTGAGCGGAGGTATTCCGTTCGTCGAGCTGGCGGCGTCAAACGGCGACCACACCTGCGGGCGAACAGCCGCCGGTACCGTCTATTGCTGGGGCAGGAACCTCGACGGCGAACTCGGCGACGGCACCACGGTCAACCGTTCGACCCCGGTGGCCGTGAGCGGCAACCTGAATTTCGTCGCGGTGACGACCGGTCGCCGCCACTCCTGTGGGCGCACGGCGGAAAACGCGACCTACTGTTGGGGCGGCAACACGTGGGGCCAAGTTGGCGACGGCACCGTCATCGGTCGCACTACGCCAACACTGGTCAGCGGAAATCTCAGCTTCGTCGAACTCGGCATGGGTGCCGGGTTCACGTGCGGGCGGACAGCCGGCGGCGCCGTCTACTGCTGGGGCTACAACGAGTTCGGGGCTGTCGGCGACGGCACGTTCATCGTTTCTCGACCCACCCCGACGCCGGTGACCGGGGGCCTCACCTTCATCGAATTGTCGGCGAACGGTGCCTGTGGACAGACCATCCAGCACGCGACCTACTGCTGGGGCTTCAACGCCAACGGCCAGGTCGGAGACGGAACCGTAAACAGCCGGTCCACGCCGACCCTGGTGCAAGGAGGTCTCACGTTCGTCGAAGTTGAAGCAAATGGTCCTCACAGTTGCGGCCGGGTCAATTCGGGCGCCGTCTACTGCTGGGGGTTGAACGACAACGGCCAAGTCGGCGACGGTACCTTAATCGACCGATACACGCCGGTCCCGGTGCGCGGGGGCCTCACCTTCGCCGCGCTGATGATGGGCGGCTATCACAGCTGCGGGCGGACCACCTCGAACGCCGTCTATTGCTGGGGGCGGAACGCAGACGGCCAGTTGGGGGACGGGACCAAGGTCAACCGCAATGAACCCATCGCGGTGCCTTGGCCTTAGCCGTCAGTTATGGCGCCTTGGTATACCGCCCGTCGAAGACGACCGTCCAACTCGCCCCGCCGTTCGACGACGTCTCGGCGTAGTATCGAACTTGCTGATCGGAGAGCCGGGTCCACCCATACCGGCTCGTGGCCGTCTCGTTCAGGATCATGGAGCCGTTGACCAAGGTGCCCCGGAGGACCAGCCGGCCGTTCTGAGAATCGACGTAGGTCTGACGCCACTGCTGGGTGACCGGGTCGTAGAGGCTGATACTGGCCCCCCGGGTCCCCAGTTGGTCGAGGAAGTCCTCGCTGATCACACACCCCGTGGCGTCCACCGTGATCCGGTTGGTGCCCGGCGACGAGTTCGGCGCCGAGAACGCCCAAGTTCCCAGCCAGAAATCGAACTGCCGGCTCGTGGCCGAGGTGCAGGGCGCCGATGGCCCCGGCCAGCGAACCCCGAAGGTCCCGGTCCGCGAAATGGTGGTGGCACTCGAATCCGAGCCCGGCGTCGTGACGGTCACGGCGGGCGCCACCCAGGACGAGCCCTCGAGGCGCTGCACCGCAAGCTCGGCTTCCGGT
>JANNQX010000035.1:0-8231 GCA_031400975.1 Gemmatimonadota bacterium | reverse complement strand
GGGGCTCGGGGCTTGGGACTTGGCGGTTGCCGAGCCCCGAGTGCCGAGCGCCGAGCGCCGAGTGTACATTTATCCCCGTTCCAGCCCAGCGACCTTCGACGAAAGGGGACCCCAGTGATCCTCGAAAAGTTCTTCGGAGCTATCCGAGCCCAGTTCAACAAACTCGCCAACTTCTTTTGGGAGAAGGACCCGATTGCCCAGATGCAGTACGAGTATGACAAATCGGTCGAGCAACTCAAGGAGGGCCGGAAAGGCCTGGAGTTGTATCGGGCTCTGGTGGAGCGGGTTGGCCGGCAGGTCGCGACCAACAAGGACCATGTCACCAAGTTGGAGGCCCAGGTCAAGGCCTACCTCAAGGCCGGCGAGCGGGAGACCGCGTCCAAGTTTGCCCTTGAGCTCGAAAAGGCCAAGAAAGACATGGCCCAGAACGAAGAACAACTCAACATGCACGAGCAGGCCTATGGCAACAACCTGAAGAAGATTCAGTTTGCGTCGAAGAACCTGCTCTCGGTACGCGACAAGATTCAGAAGTACGACGCCGATCTCAAGATGAGCGCGGCCGAGGCGGAAATTGCCCAGCTGGCCGAGGACCTCGATTTCAACGTGACCACGGATTTCGGGCAGATTGAGGACGTACTCCAACGGAAGATCGACCAGAACCGGGCCAAGGTCCGGGTCTCCTCCGACATGTCGTCCAAAGGCGTGGCCGAAATCGAGGCCGAGGAGCGGGTCGAAAAATCGATGGCGGAGGACGCACTCCGGCGGTACGAGGTCGAACTCGGGATCCGGGCGCCCGAAACGACTCCGTTGGCCGACACGGCCAAGAATCTGGGGCCCGCGGTCACTGAGAAGTCGAACAAGGAAACGGCGTAAGCCAAGTAATTGACGAGGAGCGGACCATGGTAGAAGGCGGACGGCCAAAGCCGGCATTCTTTGGAGCGGTGTTGATGGTGGTGATCGGACTGGTGGCCCTCGGGCTTTACCGGTTCGGCGCCTTGGACAGTCTGATCGGCAAGACTTCCACGGGTGACTCCGGGGTTGAGCTACCGGCCGATGCTGGGGTCGAAGCGCCGGACGGCCAAGGGATCACCACGGTCAAGGAATACAACTACGTTCCCGGCCAGCGGCTCCCAGAAGTTAAAGGGGTGTCTAACTACAAGCCCTTGGTCGGCAATACCGTCCGGATGGCCCTCAATGTGTGGGCCGGTTGGGCGCCGGTGATCTACGCCAATAACGGCCTCAAGGCCGGTAAGGCATGGAAGGACGGCAACGGGAAAGACTTCAAACTCGAACTCGTCCTGATCGATGATCCGGTCGCGATGCGGGATGCCTACGCCGCCGGCGACATTCACATCGGCTGGGCCACCCTCGACATGCTCCCGCTGATGCTCGATGGCTTGAAGAAGGATTCGCGAACGATGCCGCGCGTCTTTCAACAGGTGGACTTCTCCAATGGCGGCGACGGGATCGTCGTCCGTGAGAACATCCGCTCGGTCACCGATCTTCGGGGCAAGACCATCGTCCTGGCCCAGAACTCACCGTCCCAGTTCTTTGCGCTGAATGCCCTGATCAATGGCGGGCTTCAACCCGGCGATGTCGAGTTCAAATACACCCAAGACGCCTTCCAGGCGGCGGCCGCGTTCAACGCCGACAAGTCGATCGCCGCGGTGGTCAGTTGGGCGCCGGACATCTACAACTTGTCGAAGGTCAAGGGCAATAAGCTCCTTGTCACCACGGCCACGGCCAACAAACTGATTGCCGACGTCTGGTTTGCCCGGGCGGATTTTGCCAAGGATCAGGGTCCGATCATCGAAGGCTTGGTCCGGGGAATCTTTGACGGCATGGAAGGGCTCAAGACCCAGGAGGCCAAGCAGCAGGTGGCCGCCCTGATGGCCACCGGCTTCTCGATCCCGGCCACCGACGCCCTGAGCATGCTGGGCGATGCTCACTCGACCAACTTTGCCGAGAACAAGGACTTCTTCCTCAACCAGAACAACCCGGCCAATTTCGAGCGGCTCTGGAATACGGCGTACTACCTCTACCGGAAGATCGGCGCCGTGACGGCTCCGGTGGCCTTCGACCAGGTCATGGACTTCACCGTCATCAAGAAGCTCGATGCCGAACCCAAGTACGCCAACCAAAAGAACGAGTATCAGGTTCAGTTTGCCCCGACCTCGGCCGCCCAGATCCAGGGCGAAAGCGAAGCGATCCTCACCAAGACGGTGGTGATTCACTTCTACGCCAACTCGTGGGATCTGAAGAAGATGATCGTCAAGACGGTGGACGGGAAGGAAAAACAAGAGCTCTACGATCCGAACATCGACTTCGTCGTCGAGGAGGTCGGCAAGCTTGCCGGCCAATACGGCGCGGCCCGGATCGTCGTCGAAGGACACACCGATGGATCGATGAGGGGGAACATTCCGGCGGCGCTGGTCCAGGAGCTTTCGCTCAATCGGGCCAATGCGGTCAAGGAAGCCTTGATCCGCAAGTTCCCGAGCCTCCAACCGAATCAGTTCTCGGCGGTCGGGAAGGGTTGGGAACGCCCCGCCGATGCCGGCGATCCTGAGAATCACGCCAAGAACCGGCGGGTCGAAATCAAAGTCTACCCCGCCGAGGCTCAATAGCTTGGGGTTGTTTGACCTGAGGGTCGCGCCGCCCCGCCTCGTCGCCAAGTTGGTTGGCGCCGGGGCGGTGCTGGTATTGATCCTGATTTGGGGTCTGGCGACGACCGGGTCGAGCCCTGAGACCCGATTCATCTCACCGGTGGTGTTGCCGAGCCCGCTGGAGGTGCTCGGGAGCGTGAAGAGCTTGATTACCGAGCGGGCGCTGTTCCAGAGCATCGCGGCGACCCTCTATCGGGTGCTCCTCGGCTTCGGGCTGGCGGTGGTGATCGGGGTTCCCCTGGGCATCCTCGCGGGGTCGTGGCGAATGATTGGCGCTGCCGCTGCGCCGCTCGCGTTGTTCGGCAGGAACATTCCGATTGCCGCGCTGATTCCGCTGACGATTCTTTGGTTCGGGATCGGCGAGCCGCAGAAAGTCATGTTCATCTTCATTGCCTGCCTGCCGTTTGTCTTTTCCGACACCGTCACGGCCGTGGTCGGGGTTGCCGATCGGTACGTCGACACCGCCGAAACGCTTGGCGCGGGCCCCGGCCAGGTCATCCGGAAGGTGTTGGTTCCCCTGGCGATGCCCGAGATCTACAACTCGCTCCGGAACCTTTTTGGGCTCGCATTCGGCTACATCATGTTGGCCGAGCTGATTAACGCGAAGTACGGGCTAGGGTATCTGCTGAGCACCAGCCAGCGCCGGGGCATGACCGAGCACATCATTCTGATCTTGATTGTCATCGGCGTGCTCGCCTACGGGATCGATCGGCTGCTCCTTTGGTTCCAGCGCGGACTGTTCCCATATCGGCGGGCTGAGTGACGACTCCACTTCCGGATCCAGCCGCCGGATCCGCCCCGGCCTCGGCTCCGCCAGCGCCGGCAGCGGGGTCAGCGCCCCCGGCGGTCGCGGATCCCAAGGCCCCGCGGCCCCCGGTGGTGCAATTCACCAACGTGTCCAAGACCTACGACAACGGCTTGACCGCGATCCGGGACGTCACGTTCACGGTCGAGGATCACCCCGAGAAGGGCGAGTTCATCTCGATTCTCGGGCCGAGCGGATGCGGAAAGTCGACCATCCTCCGGCTGATCGCGGGGCTCAGGCCCCAGCACCCGGCTACGACGGGAACGGTGTTGGTCGCCGGGGCCGCGGTGCTGGGGCCTGGATCGGACCGCGGGATGGTGTTTCAGGACTACACGGCGTTCGATCACCGGTCGGTGGTCGACAACGTGGCCTTCGGGCTCGAGTGCCGTGGCGTTCCGGCCAAGGAGCGGCGCGAACAGGCGCTCGAGTGGGTGAAGCGGGTTGGCCTCAACGTCGATCGAGACGCTGACAAGTACCCCCACGAGCTGTCCGGCGGGATGCGGCAACGGGTGGCGATCGCTCGGTCGTTGATCCTCCGGCCGAGAATCATTCTGATGGATGAACCGTTCGGCGCGCTCGACCCGTCGACCCGTTATAACATGCAAGACCTGTTGGTGAAGCTGTGGCACGATCTCAGCGCCACCGTTTTCTTCATTACCCATTCGGTCGAAGAAGCCGTCTATCTAGGCGACCGGGTGTACGTGATGTCGCCGGCCCCCGGCACGATTCTCAAACAGGTCCCCATACCGCCTCCCGACCGTCCCGCGAAGGAGATGCAACGCGACCCCGCCTTCATCGAGCTCGTCTACGGGATTGGCAGCGCCCTTGAACAGCTCGAGGTGGCCGCCGGCAGCCGGGCGAAGGGCGGGGCGTAGTGGCACCCCCATTTGGCCGAGGCAACGAGGAAGGCCGGTCGGGCCTCCGGAAATACTTCCGCAAGGCGATCCGGATTCCTTGGAACCTCCTGGCCCTGACCGGCGGCTTGCTGGCTGCCGCCATGTCCCCCTGGCCCGACGCGATGATTCCGTTGATCCTTGCCGGCGAACTGACTTTTCTGGGTGGGCTGGTCTCGATGAAGCGGTTTCGCGACGCCGTCGACGCCGAAGAAGCCGCCAAACGGCGGCACCAGGGCACCCCGGGGCAGCTCCCGGTCTCGGCCCTGAACGACCTGCTCGGCGGTTTGCCCCAGGAAAGCCGGATGCGGTTCCACAAGCTCCGGCTTCGCTGCCTCGAAATGCAGAAGCTGGCCGCGGGTGTCCGGGGCGACAACCCGTTAGGCGGGACCACGGGAGACGATCTCCAGAAGGGATCGCTCGATCGGTTGCTGTGGATCTTTCTCCGGCTGTTGGTTTCGCAGGAATCCCTCCGCCGGTTTCTTCGGAGCACCTCCGAACAACTGCTGACCGAGAAGATGAACGACTTGACCGGCCAGCTCAAGAAGGCCGAGGCCGACGCCGACCCCCGGATGATTACCTCGCTCAAGGACAGTGTGGCCCTGGCCAACCTGCGGCTCGACAACTACCAGAAGGCCGACAAGAACGCCCAGTACGTGATGGTGGAACTCGACCGGATCGAAAGCAAGATCCAAACGCTGACCGAAATGTCGGTCAACCGTCAGGACCCCGATCTCCTGGCCAGCCAGGTCGACCTGGCGGCCAACAGCATGGCCGATACCGAAACGGCCATCAAGGAACTTCAGAGCATCACTGGAATGGCCGATCAACTCACCGAGCCGCCGCCGATTCTCGACGCTGACTTAGGAGGCGTGCTCCGCAATGAGGCCTAACGGTTCCGCCTTGCCGGCCTGGTTTCCTCCCTGGGCCAAGCGGATGGGCGACCTCTCGACGTCCGGCAGCACCTCGGTATTCTTGCTCCACGGGAACACCTTCGATTTCGTACCCCTGTCCGACGGGGCGGCGCCGGCCTACGGATCGGTGGCCCAGTTTCTGGCCGAGCAGATGTTCGGCCGGTACGATCTGGTGCTCCATTATGATCTGGGCCGGGGACTCCGGGCCTTTGCCGGCCGGGACGACAAACGCCTCCGCGACATGGTAACGCTGGCCAATCAAGAGATCAGCGGCTTCTCCGAAATCAAGAATGACCCGAGCCAGGTATTGACGCGGCTCGATCAGTACATCCGGATGACGATCGTGGCTCCTGAGGAGCGGCGGAAGAGCTTCGCGTTGATCATCGATCAAGCGTCGTACTTGGTCCCTGACGGTGAGCCAGGCCGGATGAGTTTCCAGGGTTCGGCCCTGTTGGTGACCCTCCTCAATTGGGCCTCGAGTCCCCATCTCAAGCGCCTCAACATGGCGGTCGTCTTGATCGATGAGCGGCTCTCGGACATGAGCGGTCGCTTGGCCGGCAACCCGCACGTGGCCACCCTCGAAGTCCAGCTCCCCGAGGAGCCGGTCCGGGCCGCCTACCTCCGGGGTGTCGTGGGTGACACCACCATCGCGTCCTTTTCGGACTATTCCGTTGACGAATTGGCTCGACTCACCGCCGGGATCACGTTGGCCGACGCGGGCGTGTTGCTCCAGACCGCCCGAGAGGGCGGGGGACGGCTCGATCACAAGGTGTTTCGCGACCTGAAGAAGCGGCTGATTGAACGACATTGCCAGGGGCTGCTCGAGTTCATCGAGCCGAAATGGAATCTCGACATCGTGATCGGGCATGCCGCGGCCAAGAAGCGCCTCCTCGAGGATGCTGATCTCTTGAAACGCGGGGCGCTCGATACGCTGCCGATGGGCTATTTGCTCTGCGGCCCCGTCGGCACCGGCAAGACCTTTATTGCCCAATGCACCGCCGGCGCTATCGGGGCCCCCTGCGTGATCCTCAAGAACTTCCGCTCCAAATATGTCGGCGAAACCGAGGGCAATCTCGAGCGGGTGCTTTCGGTTCTGCGGGCCATGGGCCCGGTGATGGTCGTCATCGACGAGGCCGACGCCGCCCTCGGCGATCGCGATTCCGAGGGCGACTCGGGCACCTCGAGCCGGGTGTTTGGGATGATCGCCACTCAGATGGGCGACACCCGGTACCGGGGGAAGATCCTTTGGATGCTCCTCACCGCTCGGCCTGACCTCCTGCCGATCGATCTCAAGCGGCAGGGCCGCGCTGAGGTCCACATCCCGCTCTTTTATCCGGACTCCCAAGACGAGCTCAAAGACATGTTCGTCGCCATGGCCAAGAAGCTGGGTACCGGGCTCGATCGCGCCGACGTGCCGGAGATCGCGAACGTCGGGAAGCTCTCGGGTGCGGATGTCGAGGGCATCGTCGGGCGGGCCTGGCGGCAATCGCTCCTCGCCGGCCAAAAGTCTGTGACCAAGGCGGCGCTCGTCGAGGTGCTGGCGGACTTCCTGCCCTCGACCGAAGGCCTGGAGAAGGACCTCCAAGAATTGGCGGCCATACTCGAGTGTACCGACCGGGCGTTTCTCTTGCCCAGTCATCAGCAGATCGTCGACCAGCCCGGAGGACGGGCCAAGTTGCAGGAAAAGCTCACCCAGCTCAAAATGTTGGTCGCCCGGCTGTAGTCCGGTCACGATGTCGGTTTCCGCCTCGTTCAAGGCCTACGTCCTGGAGCAATTGGCCGATCCCAAGCGGGCCAAAGCGCGCCCAATGTTCGGCGGGGTCGGGGTCTACTGGGAGGGCAGCTTTTTCGCCGTCATCGACGACGACACGGTCTTCTTCAAAGTCGACGACACCACCCGGCCGGCCTTCATCCAAGCCGGCTCCGGCCCCTTCGACCCGTTCAAGAACGACAAGCCGATGCGCGGCTACTACGAACTCCCCCCCGAAATCCTCGAGGACCGCGACCAGCTCGCCCTCTGGCGCGCCACCGCCGTCGAGGTCGCCCGCCGAGCGCCGAGCCCCAAGCGCCGAGCCCCGAAAAAATGACGCCCGAGGAGTTTCGCCAATACGGCTACCGGGTCGTCGACCTGATTGCCGACTACCGGGCGGGGATCTCAGGACAGTCAGTGCAAGCCACGGTCCGTCCCGGCGAGATCAAGGCCGGCTTGGCGGCGACTCCGCCTAGCCAAGCGGAGCCGTTCGAGCAGATTCTGGCCGACGTTGAGCGGATGATCGGGCCCGGCCTAACCCACTGGACCCATCCGAGTTTCTTTGGATTCTTTCCGGCCCCGATCGAGCTGGCCAGTGTCCTCGGCGATTACCTGAGCACCGGGTTAGGCGTCGTCGGGCTCTCCTGGCAGTCGAGCCCGGCGTTGACCGAGGTCGAAGAGACGGTCATGGATTGGTTCCGCCAGATGGTCGGCCTGAGCGGTGCCTGGAGTGGGGTGATCCAGGACACGGCGTCGACCAGCACCCTGGTGGCCCTGCTCTCGGCACGGGAGCGGACGACGGCCTATGGGGCGACCCGAGGCGGACTCCAGGCCGAGCCAGCGCCCCTCACCGTGTACTTGAGCGCGCAGGCCCACAGTTCGGTTCTCAAAGCCGCGCTCTTGGCCGGGTTTGGTCGCCAGAATATCATCGAGGTCGAGGTCGATGAGGCTTTTGCGATGCGGCCCCAGGCCCTCGAAGCGGCCATTACCCGCGACCTGGCGCGGGGAGCCAAGCCGTGCGCCATCATCGGCACGACCGGGACGACGACCTCAACCGCGTTCGACCCGATCGACCGGCTGGCGGCAATCGCCAAGGCCCACGGGATGTGGCTTCATGTCGACGCCGCGATGGCCGGGTCGGCCATGGTGCTGCCGGAGTGCCGGCAGCTCTGGACCGGGATTGAGGAAGCCGATTCGATCGTCATC
>JANNQX010000034.1:0-2468 GCA_031400975.1 Gemmatimonadota bacterium | reverse complement strand
CATCACCTGCGGATCGTCGCCGCCCGGCGCGCCCTTGAAGCCGGTGAAGGTCGCTCCGCCGTCCACCGACTTGTAGCTCGAGGTCTGGAGCGTGTACACGATGTCGGGGTTCTTCGGATCCACAAACACCCCGCACATGTATCCCCCGCTCACGATGCGCGGATCGTCGGCGGCCATCCTTCGCCACGTGGCGCCGCCATCGTCGGAGCGGTACAGCCCCTGATCGCCATAGAGGAACACGCGCTGGGCTCCGGTGTTCATCGCCACCTCCACCGAGGTCCGGCCCGACAGGCGCGGCAGTCCGTTGCCTGACAGCTCCCGCCAGGTGACGCCGCCGTCCGCTGACTTGTACAGAGCGGTGCCGGTCGGCGCGCCGGCGGGTCGACTCTGCTGCCCGAACTGCCACGACCGCAGCTTGTCGATCGGATAGTCGGCGGGGACGAAGTAACCGACCGTGGTCGCGAAGACGACGTCGGGCATGTCGTGCGAGCGGGTCACGAACTGTCCGCCCATTTCATCATCGACGTAGATCACGCGGGTCCAGGTGCGACCGCCGTCCGTGCTGCGGAAGATGCCGCGTTCTTCCGACTTGCGGTGCGGGTCGCCGGCCGCGGCGAGAAGGAGCACGTCCGCGTTCCGGGGATCGACGCTGATCGAAGGGATGTGCTTCGTGCGGTCGAGGCCGAGGTGCTGCCAGGTCTTTCCCGCGTCGGTGGACTTGTAGACGCCGTTCCCCTGTTCGATCGTGCCCGCGCTGATCATGTCCCCGGTGCCGACGTAGACGACATCTGGGTTCGAGGGCGCCACCTCGACGGAGCCGATGGAGGAAACGTCGCGGACCGAATCGAACACCGGAAACCACGTGGCGCCGGCACTCGTGGTCTTCCACACGCCGCCGCCCGGATAGCCCGCGTAGAAGACACCTGGCTGTCCGATCGCTCCCGCGGTCGCCGACACGCGGCCGCCTCGGAACGGGCCGACGTTGCGCCAGCTCAGGCCCGCGTAGAGGCGGGGGTCAATGGTGGGTCGGGGCGGCGCCTTTTGCTGCTGGGCAAGCGCAGGAACGGCAAGGCAGGCGAGGACGAAGCTGAGACGCATCGAAGAGCGCGGGGACATGCTCGGGATTATGACAGCGGCCTCGCCATCCCCGCGGAAGTTAGGGGACGTGGGGGCGGGTTGGGCTCCGATTGGGGTGGTCGTTGCAGGAAGTGCGGGCTTTCGCGGATCGCGGACGGACTGTTCGCGCCAGGCCCCGGCTTTCGCCGGGGTGACGAGAGGAACAATCGGCGGATAGTCGGAGGACGCGGCGGCGGGGTAGGACTGAAGGGACCTGCACCCGACCGCGCCCTCCCTGGACTGGTCTATGCTCGAATCGATTAAAAGGACACCTTGAACACCGCAATCGGCTCATGCGAGGCCAAGACCCGGCTTCCGGAACTGCTCAGGCAAGTGAAATCCGGCCGGAGCTTCACGATTACGAATCGCGGCGAGGCGATCGCGGACCTGGTGCCCAACACCGGCGCACGAAAGAAAGACAGAGTCGAAGCCGCCACGAAACTCCGGGAGTTCATGCTCGCAAATCCGATACGCGGCGTCGAGATCAAGAGGCTCATCGAAGAAGGACGCGCGTGAGTTTTGTCCTCGACAACTCGGTGACAACGCGATTGTTCCCGTAACCTGGGGACTGGAAGTGGCCAACGTCATCGCCAGGGCGGAAGCAAGGGCCCTGGTGACCGAGGCGCGGAGCGGAGAGTTTCTTGAACTACTCGAAGGCGTGAGCATCGAAGTGGATGTCGCCACCTTCACCCACGCGCGATCGGGTACCCTTCAGCTCGCGCGCCGGCACAAGCTCTCTGCATACGATGCGTCTTACCTCGAACTCGCCCTCCGTCGTGGCCTGCCCCTTGCGACTCTCGACGAGGACTTGCAGAAGGCCGCGAGGAAGGCGGGCGTGAAGAAATTTCGCTGACGCCAGGCCGTTCACTGGAGGTCCGCTGCGCGCTTAACATCGCGGCACTCCAATGGCGGCCGACGCCGACGTACCCACCCCAAACCCCGAATCCGCGATCTCCTCCCGCCGCGGCGGGATTGGGCTCTGTCTTTCCGGCGGCGGGTTCCGGGCCACTCTCTTTCACGCGGGCGTCATTCAGCGGCTCTTTGAGCTTGGCATCGCGGGGCGGGGGGACTTCGAGACCGTGGCTTCGGTTTCGGGGGGAGTATCACGGCGGCGCAGTGGGCGGTCGCGGAGGCGAGCCCTCGCAATGCGGTTGGAGACAATGGGCCGATAGTGGATGGGGCGTCGGCAATCGACTTCGGGCGTGATGTGGTCCGGCCGCTGCTTGCTCTTACTCGCCGCGACATTCGTACTGGGGCGATGGCTCGGAAGTACCTTCTGCCCTGGAACTGGTTTCGCGGGGGGTACGCGGTGGACGCGATGGTCGACAGGTTCGAGGAGGCCTTCGGCAAGG
>JANNQX010000033.1:0-3503 GCA_031400975.1 Gemmatimonadota bacterium | reverse complement strand
GTACCCGGCGACCTGGGCGCTCATCGAGGGGACCGCCCGAGCCCATAAGCCGAACGCCCCGTCGACGTGAACCCAGGCGCCCCCGGCCTTGGCCCAATCACAAATCGCGGTGGCGGGATCGAACCCGCCGGTGTTGACGTTGCCGGCCTGAATGCAGACGATGGTCGGCCCCGTAATCGGAGGGAGGCGATCAGGCCGAATCCGGCCCTGGCCATCGACTGGGAGAGCAACGGTTCGGGTCCGGCCGAGTCCGAGCAGGCCGAGCACCCGGCGGACGGTGGCGTGGACCTCTTCACCGACGACGACCGTGATTGGCGGGGCTCCAAAGAGACCGTCATTGTCCGCATCCCACCCGGCCCCGCGGAGCACGGTGTGTCGAGCCGCCGCGAGTGCCGTGAAGTTGGCCATCGTGGCGCCGACCACGAACGTGCCACCCGCTTCAGCGGGGAGCCGCAGCACGTCGAGGACCCATCGGAGGGCGACCTCCTCGAGCGTGGCTGCGACCGGCGACATCACGTTGAGGGCGCAGTTCTGATCCCAAGCCGTGGCGAGCCAATTGGCGGCGACGGTTACCGGGAGCGAACTGCCGTTGACAAAACCGAAGTACCGGCCGCCGGTCATGGTGACGGTGGCCGGCGAGCCTAGCCGGTCGAGTTTCGCGAGGACCGCGGCGGGGTCGGCGCCCTGCTCCGCCAGCGGAGTGCGAAACTCGTTCAGAGCGGCGAGTGCTTCCGCGCTCGGAGCGACGGACCGGCCGACGGCGGCGGCGCGGTATCGAATCCCCCGATGCGCGGCCTCCAAGAGGAGCCCGGCGGGGGCGGAAAGCGCTTCCGCATCACAGTCAATAGCGTTATCGTGTTCTCTCATGAAAAAGAGTAGCAGCGTATCACGGGTCGTGCAACTCCTCCGCCAGGAAGCCGACCGCCACGGGGCCGGGGCGCGGCTCCCGTCGGTTCGGACCCTGATGGCCCGGCACCGGGTCAGTCCCGTCACGGTACGGCATGCCATGGCGCTCCTGGCGAGCGAGGGGGTACTCGACGCCCGCCCCGGGCAAGGCACCTTCGTTCGGGCCCGAGCCGCGGCCGCGCCGGCGGCCGATTTCGGCTGGCAGGGACTCGCGTTAGGCAGCGCTCGAGTCTCCGCTGAGTCGATCGAGGCGCTGCTCGTCGTCCCGGCGCCGGGCGCGATCAATTTGGCGGGCGGGTACCCGGCCGAGGACCTCCAGGCCGTCGGGTCGGTGGCCGGCGCCATGGCACGGGCGGCCCGGCGGCCCGGGGTCTGGGGCCGGATGCCGATCGAGGGGATCGACGGCCTGAGGACTTGGTTTGCCCAACAGATCGGCGGCTCGGTCACCGCTCATGAAGTGCTGATTTGCCCCGGATCGCAGGCGGCCATCTCCACCGCCTTCTCCGCCCTCGCGCCACCGGGGGCCCCGGTGTTGATCGAATCACCCACCTACCTCGGCGCCATCGTGGCGGCTCGGGCGGCGGGGCTCGACCTGATTCCGGTGCCAACCGACCGGGACGGGGTGTTACCGGAGATGCTGGCCCAGGCGTTTGCGACCTCAGGTGCCCGGGTGTTCTACTCCCAACCGACCTATGCCAATCCCACTGGTGCGTCACTGGCGCCGGAGCGGCGTCAACGGGTCCTCGACGTCGTCGAGGCGGCCGGAGCGATTCTGATCGAGGACGACTGGTGCCGCGATCTCAGTTTCGAACCGACTCCTCCCCGCCCCCTGATCACCGGCGACCGCAACGGCCACTGCATCTACCTCCGATCCCTGACCAAGTCGTCGGCACCGGGACTTCGGATCGGGGCCATCGTGGCGCGCGGAGCGGCGCTGACCCGGCTGACCGCCAGCCGGGCAATCACCGATTTCTTCGTACCGGGGCCGATTCAAGAAGCGGCCCTCGAGTTGGTTCACTCGCCGGCCTGGCTCCGCCATCTCCGAGAGCTTCGAGCGACCTTGCAGATCCGGCGCGATGTCTTGGCCTCGGCCGTGCGACATCACTTTGGTCCGACCAGCCTAGCGGTGATCCCGGAGGGGGGAATGCACTTGTGGGTCAGATTGCCGGACCGGGTTGATGACCTGGTCCTCGCGGCCAGAGCGGCCGCGGCCAAGGTGATCGTCAGCGCCGGCCGCCGATGGTTCGCCGCCGAAGCAACCGGGTCCTACCTTCGGCTCAGTTATGCGAGCGCGCCGGAAGCGGCGTTGACTCGAGCTGCCGGAATCGTGGCCCGGCTCATGACGACCTGACTCACTTTGATGTCGACTGCTGGAAGAGCCGCTCGAGGGTGGGCCGCGCATCAGGGCGGCGGTGCAGCAAGGGCGCGGCCAGGTCATTGACGCGAAGGCCCTTGGCGCGGAGCAAACCGGCAAACGCGTTGTTCTGGCCGAGAGCCATCGGCCCTCGCTCCTGGGCCGGTGCCAGACCCGGAGCAAGGCCGACCCAGACGATCGGAACAAGGCGGCGCACCGAGCCTACTTGCCGGCGAGTGCCAGGCACTCAATTTCAATTTTGGCATTGAGGACCAAACCCGTGACCGCCACCGTCGAACGGGCCGGTGGATCAGCCGTCCAATAGGTGCGGTAGACTTCATTCATGGCCCGGAAATCGTTGATGTCAGCCAGAAAAACGGTACACTTGACGACCCGGTCCATTCCGCTGCCCGCCCCCTCGAGAACGGCCTTGATGTTCTCGAGCGTCTGCTTGGTTTCCGGGGTAATCCCACCTTCTGCCAAGCCCTTACCCGGTGCGGTGCCGAGCTGGCCGGAGAGGTAGAGAATGTCGCCAGCCCGCACCACGGTGCTCAGGTTGGGGTTCAGAGCGGCGCCGGGCTGGCGAAGGACTTCCTTCTTGGCCTGGGCGGCCAGTGGCGCGGCGAGCGCCAAGCAAGCCACGACAAGATTGAGCGAACGCATAAGAGTTCTTCCTATGTAGAGGCCATGGACGCGATGACCGGTGTAAGATATGCTACTGTTGGATTCTGACCACTCGGAGATCACTATGATTCGCTGGGCAACGGTTCTGACCGCTGTGATACTGGCCGCCCCGCCCGCTGAGGCTCAAATGACCGCCCCCAACCCCTACCGCCGGGTTGAGGGGGTCTTTGCCCCGTTGCCTAACAGCCGGGCCTGGGGCGCGACGAGCGCGGTGTATCCGGCGCGTGATGGCAAATCGCTCTGGGTTGGAGAACGGTGTAGCGCCAATCTCTGCGTCGGATCACCCTACGATCCGATTTTCCAGATCGACACCGACGGCCGGATTCTCCGGCACTTCGGCGCCGGCCTCTTTGCCTGGCCTCATAGCATCTACGTCGACGCCGCCGGAGACATTTGGGTCACCGACGCAGTCGGTTACGCCCCGGTACCCCCCGGTATCGGCCACGTGATCTACAAGTTCAGCCCCGACGGCCGGCTCCTGATGACCCTCGGCAAGAAGGGCGTGGCCGGGAAGACCAAGGATACGTTCAACAAGCCATCGGCCATCGTCGTCGCGGCG
>JANNQX010000032.1:0-16119 GCA_031400975.1 Gemmatimonadota bacterium | reverse complement strand
GTCGAAAAGAACACCGGCCTCGAGATCGGCTACCGTGGCGACCTCACCGACAAGTTCTACGTGTCGGTGGACGCCTACCTCAACGTGCTCAAGGATTTTGTCACCGACCTGCTGCCCGGAGCCAACAGCGCGTTCGCCCCCTGGACCGCACCCGCCGCGGTACCCGCCGCGTTCCGGGGCGCGCTCGTGACGGCGGTCCGAAACGCCTTGCTCGGCAACCCCGCGACCGCGACGGCCGGCCGGGGACTGACCCGCCAGGAGAACGGTAGGACAGCTGTTGTCGTATCGTATGGCAACGCCGGGAAGGCGACCCAATACGGGTTCGAGCTCGCCTCAGGCGTTCAACTGGGTGATGAAATCCGGGCCGACGCGAACCTGACCGTGTTCCGGTTCGATATCAGCGACCAACTCGCCGGTGATCAGCTGCTGCCGAATACGCCGAGTGCCAAGGGCAACATCGCCCTGACCTATGCGGGACGAAACGGGCTCGATCTGGGCCTCAATTTTCGCATGGTGAAGGGCTACGACTGGGCGGCGGGCGTCTTTGCCGGCTGGATCGAACCCCAAAGCCTGGTGGATTTGAACGCGGGATACGCGGTGAACAACAACTTGCGGGTGTATCTCACGGCCAATAACCTCTTCGACCAGCAGCGCTACTCTCTCTTTGGCGGGTCGGTCAACGGGCGGCGAGTCCTCGGTGGCCTCACCACCCGATTCTAGCCGCCCTCAGATCTCAACGCCCAACCACCGCGATCCGGATCCCGATCGTCACCCGAATGTCGTTTTGGGTAAGCGACAGGCTCCGGCTCTTGGTGCCCCCGGCTTGGAGGACGTCAAAGCTGGCGTTGTAGAGAAAATCATCGGCGGTAATCGTCAACGCGGCCCGATTGGCCAGCCGAAAACCGACGGTCGCACCGAAGACTCCACCCACGTTGGTTCCGTCGCCGATCAGGCTGGGAACCCCGGAGTTCTCCGAGAACGAACGGTGGACCGAGACGATACCGGCATGGAGGGTGATCCAGGACGGTTCGCTCGTTGGCCGGATTCGATAGACCAGCCGGCCGCTCAATGTCGACACTTTGGCCTCGGTGCCCGACGGGGCGCTGAGGCTCGAGACCTTGAGCCCGCTCTTCCCGAGCCCGATGTCGGCCTCGACCGCAAAACGACCCGATACGCCGACCGTCAACCGCGCCCCGACGACTCCAAACAGGGCTTGGGACTCAGGGTCCCGCAACACATTGAGCCCCGGCCGGAGCAGCAGGTCCCGTCCCGGGCTCGTCAGCCCAAAAAAAGGCGTCACGGCCACGCTGATTGAGCTCGGCTGCTGCGCGGCCAAAGCGGAACCCCACCCCAGCCATCCCGCAATGATCGCGATTCGAATCCGACCCATTTGGTCCCGCCTTGATGAAGAATATGAACCCGAGTCTAACCGTTCTTGGAGCTCCCCGGCTAATTTTGAGGCCAGCGGCCACCTGATGACACCCACTGTTTCCCCGATCGACCCGGCCTGGCAACCGTATCCCGGCGCCCTCGATCCGAGCGTCCGCCTCTTGGTGCGCCGGCAGGTCCTGAGCCCCCAGCTCAGGAACTACCGGGATGTGATGATCGCCCTGCCCCCCTCTTATGACAGCTCCACGAGCCAATACCCTGTCGTATACATGCAGGACGGCCAAAACCTTTTTGATCCGGCAACGGCTTATGCTGGCGACTGGCAATTGACATCCGTGTTGGCCAGCCTGGCCGCGACGGGAACCGAGGCCATTGTGGCTGGCGTTGCCAATCAGGGGAAACATCGGTTGTACGAGTATAGTCCGTTTCCGGATTCAGTCCGCGGAGGCGGTGGCGGAGACCGCTATCTCGCGTTCCTGACCGAAACCCTGAAGCCGATCATCGACCGTGACTTTCGGACCAACCCGGCCAGGGCCGCGACGGCGATCGCGGGATCCTCGATGGGCGGCCTGATCAGCCTCTATGGCCTCTATCGATTTGCCGACGTGTTCGGTGCCGCCGGGGTGCTGAGCCCATCCTTGTGGTACGCCGGACGATCGATACTCCGGTATGTCGACACTTGGTCCGCCCTGGCCGTCGGCCGGCTGTACTTGGATATCGGACTCCAGGAACCCAAAGGCGCGGTTGCCGATGCCCGGGCCCTTAGGGACATTGTGGAGCAGCAAAGTGCGGCCACCGCGGCGGAATTCGAGTATGTCGAAGACGAAGGTGGGATCCACAGCGAGGCCACCTGGGGCCGGCGGTTCAGCCGGTGCCTGCCCTTCTTGATTGGCGACCTTGACCCGCTCCGGGCCAACCATGGGTCTGGCCGAATTTAGGGCGACTGGCCCGCTTCCCGAGAGCCACGAACCACCGTACATTCGCGGAGGTAAGTAGGCTCCGAACTTTGAACCCTTAAGCCGCAGGACCAGCCGCATGCCGTCAGACCAAAAGAAGATCGGGCTCGTCGTGGGCCGCGAATGGAGCTGGCCTCCCGCGTTTATCGAAGAGGTGGCCAGCCGTGACCAGGGCGTCATCGCGGAATACGTGACCCTCGGCGCCCCCCGAATGGATGACCCACCCGAGTATCGGGTCATCATCGACCGAATCTCCCACGAAGTGCCGTTCTATCGGACCTTCCTGAAGCATGCTGCCCTCCAGGGCACCACCGTCATCAACAACCCGTTCATGTGGACGGCCGACGACAAGTTCTTCGGTGCGACGCTAGCCACCGCACTTGGGTTGGCCCATCCGAAGACCGTCGTGCTTCCGAACAAGGAGTATGTACCGGGCATCGTCCATTCGGAGAGTCTCCGGAACCTCCAGTTTCCGCTCGATTGGCAGGCCATCGTCGATCACGTCGGGTTGCCGTGCATCCTCAAGGACGCCCACGGGGGTGGTTGGAAGGAGGTCTACGTCTGCAAGACGATCGAGGAACTCCTCTACAATTACGACCGGTCGGGCCTCCTGACCATGATCGTCCAGGAGTTCATCGAGTGGGACGAGTTCGTCCGCTGCCTCTGCATCGGCCAAGAGGTGATCTACCCGATCAAGTACGACCCCAAAGCCCGGAAGTACCACGCTGAACTGGATTTCTTGCCCCCCGCACTCCACCAGCGGGTCGTGGCTGATTCGCTGACGCTCGTTCGGGCGCTGGGCTATGACATGAACTCAGTCGAATGGGCCATCAAGGACGGGATTCCGTACGCGATCGATTTCATGAACCCAGCGCCCGACATGGACATCTATTCCCTGACCCCGACGCATTTCGAATGGGTCGTCAAGGCCATGGCCGACATGGCCATTAAGCTGGCCAAAGCCCCACCCGCGGCCCCGAAACCTAGCTGGGCCACCTTCTTGAAGGGGCGTCCGGCCGGATCATGACCGACGGAGCGATCGAGGCTTGGCACCGGAGCGCGACCTCCGCGATCGGAGTCGAGTCCGGCGAATGGCTGAACGCCGAACTGGCTCGCCGCGGCCTCATGTTCGGCGAACGCCCCCTTTGTACCGTGATCCGTCCCCGCTTTCTGTCTCGGCCGCAGTACGACCTAATGCGCACCCGGATCACCCTGCTCCTTGGGGCCTTCAACACCGCCCTCGAGGCCGCCTTGGCCGACCCCACGGTCCTCGATCAGTTTCGACTCGAAGACTGGGAGCGGACTTTGGTACTCGAGGATCCAAGGACCGACGCGTCGCCGGTGTCGAGACTCGATGCGTTCTTTTCGCCTGACGACGGCAAGCTCCGGTTCACCGAATACAACGCGGAAACCCCGGCTGGGTCCGCCTACAACGACGCCTTGAGTGATTTGTTCCTGGCACTCCCGATCATGCGGGAGTTCCGAACCCAGTTTGCGGTCAGCGCCCTTCCGGCCCGGCATAACGTCCTCCATTCGCTGCGGAAAGCGTATCAGCGATTTTCCGGAAGCAAAGCCACCCCAACAATCGGGATTCTCGATTGGAAGGAAGTGCCCACGATGAGCGAATTCTTGCTCTATCGTGACTACTTCCAGTCGGTCGGCGTCACGTGTGTCATTGGAGATCCGCGAGAAGTCGAGTATCGGGGCGGGGCACTCTACGCGAACGGGATCAAGATCGATCTGATCTACAAACGGGTCCTGATCAACGAGCTCATAGCTGACGGCGGCCTCGACCACCCGATGGTCCGGGCCGTCCGGGACGGCGCCGTCTGCATGACCAACCCGTTCCGGTGCAAGATTCTCCACAAGAAGGCCAGTCTGGCCGTCCTGTCGGACGAGCGGAACGCCCGGCTCTTCGGCACCGCCGAGCGAGAAGTCATCGCCGAGCACGTACCCTGGACCCGGATCGTCGAAGAACGGAAGACCATCATCGACGGCGCCTCGATCGACTTGGTCCCATTCATCGCCGCCAACCAAAACCGGCTGGTCTTGAAACCGAACGACGATTACGGGGGTGCCGGGGTCGTCCTCGGCTGGGAGGTCGACGCGGCGACGTGGCAGACCGAGCTGACCAAGGCCCTCGCGACGCCCTACATCGTCCAGCAACGAATCGGGCTCCCCTCCGAGTTGTTTCCCAGTCTGGTCGACGGCAAGGTCGTGCTGGCCGACCGGATCGTCGATACCGCACCGTTCTGTTTTGATGGCTCCTTTGTCGACGGCTGCCTCACCCGCGTCTCGACCGCCACGCTCGTGAACGTCACGGCGGGCGGCGGGTCCACGGTACCGACCTTGCTGGTCGAGCCGAGGACGTCGTAGGCCTTAACCCGAGAATCCATGAAACCGCCCAGCCTAACGATCGGGATCGAAGAAGAGTACCAAATCATCGATCCAGTCACCCGGGAACTCCGATCGTACATCACCGAGATCTTGAAGGAAGATTCCGTCGTCCTTGGGGAAGTCAAACCCGAACTTCACCAGTCGATGGTCGAAGTCGGCACCAAAGTCTGCCGGACCCCCGCCGAAGCACGAGCGGAGTTGGTTCGGCTTCGCGGTCTCGTGATGGACCTGGCGGGAAAGAACGGGCTCAAGGTGGCCGCCGCCGGAAGTCATCCGTTCTCGAGCTGGATGGAACAGGAGATCACTCCGCTCGATCGCTACATCGGGGTCAAAGAAGACCTTCAAGAGCTCGCTCAACGGCTCCTGATTTTCGGTACCCACGTCCACGTGGGGATTGAAGACCGCGAGTTCTTGATCGAAGCCATGAACGCCGCCAGCTACTTCATGCCCCATTTGCTCTGCCTGTCGACCAGTTCGCCGTTTTGGCTCGGCCGGAAGACCGGTCTCAAATCGTACCGCAGTATCGTGTTCCGAAGTTTCCCCCGAACCGGGATCCCCCGGAGTCTGGGTTCGTGGGGCGAGTTCGAGGATATCATCAACACCTTGGTCGAGACCAAGAGCATTCCGAACGCCTCGAAGATCTGGTGGGATATCCGGCCCAGCTGGAGTTACCCCACCCTCGAGATGCGGATCTGTGATGTCTGCACCCGGGTCGATGAAGCGGTGTGCGTCGCCGCCCTGTTTCAGGCCATCATTGCCAAGGTCTACAAGCTCCGCCGCGACAACTTGAGCTGGCGGAAGTACTCGGCCGCCTTTATTGAAGAAAACAAATGGCGGGCCTGCCGGTATGGCCTCGACGGCAAGTTGATCGACTTCGGCAAGGGCATCGAATTGCCGGCCCGAGAGCTGATCCGGGAAATGATCCACTGGTTCGTCGACGACGTGGTCGATGAACTCGGGAGCCGCAAAGAAGTCGACTACGCCTTTCATGTCCTTGAGCACGGCACCAGCGCCGACCGGCAATTGGCCACCTTCGAGCGGACCGGTGACCTAAAAGCAGTCGTCGACCAACTGATTTCAGAGACTGAAGAGGGAGTCAAGTGACCATGGCCCGCCACTTGCTGCCGATTCCAGCCTAACTATATGAATTATATGAAGAAATCCACCCGCCGGCCCATCATCGGGGTCACTACCCAGACCCTTCACTCGATCGACGGCATTCCCGAAGGATTGCCTCAATCGGTCGTAATGAACCAACGATACTATGTGGCCGTCACCCTGGTCGGCGCCGCCCCGATTCTGATCCCGTTGCTCGATGACGAACCCGAGGCTCTCCGAGCGGTGTACGAGGTGTGCGACGGCATTCTGATTCCGGGAGGCGTCGACCTCGATCCCGAACAGTTCGGGGAGCAGCCTCACGAGAAGCTCGGACGAATCGATCCGGCCCGAGATCGAGTCGAGCTTCAACTCACCCAGTGGGCCGTCGAAGACAAACGTCCCCTCCTCGGCCTCTGCCGAGGCCTCCAGGTCATCAACGTGGCCCTGGGCGGCACCCTCTATCAGGACCTCGACGCTCAATACCCGAACGGAATCAAGCACGACTACTTCCCAACCTTCGGGTTCGAACGGGACCATTTGGCCCACGAGGTCGCTGTGACCAAGGGATCCCGACTTCGTCATTTAGTCGAGAAGGATCGGATCGCGGTGAACAGCATGCATCACCAGGGCATCAAATCACTGGCCCCGAACCTGGTCGCGAGCGCGGTGGCCCCGGATGGATTGATCGAAGCGGCTGAATCCGGCAACGACCACTTCCTCGTCGGCGTCCAGTGGCACCCGGAGGTCTTCGAACTCACCGACCCCAACACGCGCCACATGTTTCGGGAGTTCATCACGGCGGCGGCGAACTTCCACGAGGCCTGAGAAGCGCGTGCCCTCGGCACTCGACTTGCCCCCTAAGCTGCGATGATGCTCCCACCCCGACGCCGACTCTCTGCCGTTCTGGCTTTCGCACTCGCCATTCCCGGCTTGGCCAGCGGCCAGGCCGCGCAGCCTTCTGCATTCGTCGTCGCGACAACGACGACGCAGCCGAACATCGAGTACTTCGCCAACGAGAGCGGCGGGCGAATTCGGGTCTCGGTGGCCGCCTCCGACTCCAGTGCCATCGAAGCAGTTAGGCAACGCCTGCTTGAGAATGCCGCGGCGATCCGGCGGGGGGAGTTCAAGGACGTACTGGTTCTCCGGAGCGAACTCCCCGCAGTGCAGGTTCTTGCCCGCTTCCACAAGGCCATCCGATGTACAGTGCGGCTTCATGCCCGCGGCGGCGAACTCGTGTTGCTGAGCGATGACGAAGTTGTCGTGGCGGCCATCCATCAAGTCCTTGCCGCGGAACCTCCCCAACTACATTAAGGGGCATGATCTGGTTCATTGCCGCGGGGTCGGCCTTAGGCGGCGTCGCTCGGTATCCCGTTGGCCTGGCCTTTCACCGGCCGACACCCCTCCCGATCAGCACCCTGCTCGTCAATGTCACCGGCTCCCTCCTGCTAGGCGTTCTGGCCCGGTACGCCACCGGCGGGAGTGGTTGGTCACCCGAACTCAAGGCCTTCCTCACGATCGGTTTTTGCGGGGGCTACACTACCTTCTCGACCTTTAGCCTTGAAGTGGCCGAGTTGGTCCGTCTCAATGCCTTCGGACGAGCCGCGGGCTACGCCGCGCTGTCTGCCGGATTGTCGGTAGGAGCGATCTTTCTAGGCTTCCGTCTCACCGATTGGGTCCGAGGCCCCTCCTACTAAAATTGTCGGAAATCAGCCACACTTGCTGCGGCGACACCATGACTGAGTCGGATTCGGGCCCCGAAGAGTCTGGGCCGGCTAGCACCTCGCAAAGGATTGTTATTCAATAACTTGCCTGACAGATCATGGGCCGGGATCGAGTCGGCACGCCGATTGCCCTTAAACAGGTTGGCGGCGGACTATACCCCGCTGCCCCCCCAGACGAAGCGTCGGATCCCCCCCGGGTTCGGCGCTTCGTCGCGTCAAGGAACCAAGACGATCTTCCCATAGGCCCGACCATTGATGACCGCCTCGTGGGCCCGAGGCGCCTCGACCAGTGGCAGTTCCAGTCCGATTACGGGCACCAGGGCCCGCTGTTCAAGGCCGAGCCCGATATCGGCATACACCGCGGCCAATTCCTCGGGGTGGAGCCCCCACAGGAACACTCCCGTCACCGTGAGGTCCTTCGCCATGATCTTCCGGGGGTCAATTTCAATCCGGCCCCGGTTGCCGATGATTACGATCCGCCCTTTCGGCGCCGCCATGTCGAAATCCTGATCCAAGTTCTCATTCGCCAGCATCTCGAGAATCACGTCCGGCCCGCGGCCGTTGTTGGCCGCGGCTTTGATCTGATCGAGGTACAACGCCTCGCGGTGCCCGACCGCGAAATGGGCCCCGTTGGCGCGCACCAGCTCCAGCCCGTCGGCGCTCCCGGCCGTCCCGATGACCTTGAGGCCCTTCCATCGGGCCAACTGCAGCGCCGCCGTGCCGACTCCGCCGCTGGCGCCATGGACTAGGACGATTTCACCCAGCTTGGCTTGTGCCTTGACGAACAAGGCCACATAGGCAGTTGCATACGGAACACCTAACGCCGCACCCTCCGAGAACCCGACATGGGTGGGTAACCGATAGACCTGGTTGGCCTGGCACACCGCCATCTCCGCGTACGCCCCCCCCGCTGGGCCGGCAGCCGTACCGTGGAAGAAGACTCGGTCGCCGACCTTCCAGGAGTTAGGCCCCTGACCGATCCCAACAACCATCCCCGCTCCATCCGAGCCCGGGGTGTAGGGCAGCGCCGGCAGCGAGCCGTACCGCCCGGCCCGGATGTAGGTCTCGACCGGATTGATCCCGGCCGCATGGACCTTGATCAAAACCTGGCCCGGGCCCGGCACCGGGGCCGGGATCTCTTCGACCACCAGCACCGATGGATCGCCGAACTGCTGCACTCGAATTGCCCGCATTTGGTCCCAACTCCTATCGGTTGCCCTGTCGCAGGTACTGGTCGGCGCCGGCGATCCAGTCCTCCCGCCGAGGACCGAACAAATCGGTCGCCTCGGTGTCCTCCAATGCCTCCGCCATATGGGGCGCTTGGGACGGAATCCGAATCACCGTCCCGGCCGCAACCTCAAACGGCTGACCGGCCACCGTGAGCCGAAGGTGGCCCCGCCGGATCCAGGTGAGTTGCTCGCTTTCGTGCTGATGAGTCGGCACCACCGCACCCTTCCGGAGCACGAAGTTGCAGACCGTGGCCCGCTCACCCGATACGAACGACCGGTCGATCAGCGGGGTGAGCGGCTCCTTCGGTACATCGGCCCATTGCACCAACCGGGCCGGATTGTCGCCGGTGGCCGGGTTTTCGAAGCCGGCCGCCTGGCTCGGGGCATTGCCGAAATACGAATCGGATCGATTGAGCCAGTCGTGACGAATCGGACTGAAGACGTCCATCTCGTAGGTCTCCTCGATCGCCACCGCCTCATGCGGGACCCAGGCAGGAATCACCAACATTTGGCCCGGCCCCACCACAATCGATTGGCCGTTGATGATGAACTTGAGCGCCCCCGAAAAGATCATCGAATGCTGCTCGGCCTCGTGTTTGTGCAGCGGCACCACGCAGCCTTTCTTGAGCCAGATATGACCGGCCATGACCCGCTCGCCGGTAATGACTTTGCGGGAAATCATGTCGGTAACGGCTTCGGTCGGAACATCGTCCCAGCGGAATAGACGGGTGGTACCGAGATCCATCGTCGGGCTCACAAAGTGGGGGTGGCGGAGAATCAAGACGTCTGGGATAGTACGCCGAGCACAGCCTCCCGGCAATTGGCCTCTCTGGCCGGGCAGCCCTCCCAGCGCTATCATCTGTTATGCTGACTTTGACACTCGACGATTTTCGCCAAGCCCACGCCCGGATCGCCCCCCACATCCACCACACCCCCTTGCTCCGAAGCCGGCAGCTGTCGGAATTGACCGGCTACGATATCCGGCTCAAAGCCGAGATGTTCCAGCGGGTCGGGTCCTACAAGTTCCGGGGACCGTTGAACCGGTTCACCTTCCTGACGCCGGACGAAAAACGTCGCGGGGTGGTCTGCTCCTCGGCCGGCAACCATGCTCAAGGAG
Source organism: Gemmatimonadota bacterium (assembly GCA_031400975.1). Classification (GTDB taxonomy): domain Bacteria; phylum Gemmatimonadota; class Gemmatimonadetes; order Gemmatimonadales; family GWC2-71-9; genus SHZU01. The sequence continues at coordinate 6,212 of JANNQX010000032.1, read as the reverse complement.
TGGCGCTGGCCGCCAAAATTCACGGAATCCGGGCCGTGGTCTGCATGGCCGAGAATGCAACCCCCGCCAAGATCGCAGCCACCAAGGGCTATGGCGCCGAAGTCGTCCTCCACGGCCAGATCTGGGATGAAGCCAACGAGCGGGCCAAAGAACTGGTCCGGACCGAGGGCCTGGTTTACATCAGCCCGTTCGACGATCCCAATTTGATCGCCGGGCAGGGCACGCTCGGCCTCGAGATCATCGACGACTGGCCCGAGGTCGAGGCCGTCATCGTCCCCATCGGCGGCGGAGGCCTGATTTCCGGGGTGTCGATGGCGGTGAAGAGCCACAACCCACGGGCCCGCGTCATCGGGGTCGAATCGTCCGATGGCGCGGCCATGCAGGAAAGCATCAGAGCGGGTAAAGTCACCACCATCGACTGCCGGACGGTGATCGACGGCCTCCGGGTCAAGACCGTCGGCGAGGTCACCTTCTCCGTCTGCCAGCGATTTGTCGACGAGATCGTTTCGTTGCCGGACCGCCAGATTTTCGACGCGGTGATCTGGATCATGGAACGCTGCAAACTCGTGCCCGAAGCGGCGGCCGCCGCGTCGGTGGCCGCGCTGCTCCAGCGGCTGGTCACCTTTCCTCCCGGTTCGAAGGTGGCCTGCGTGCTGAGTGGCGGCAACCTCAATCTCGATCAACTCCGAGGACTCTCATGGAACTGAAGGCCGCTCTCTTGGCGCTTGTCGCCATCGCAAGCTCCGCCGGGGCCCAACAGTCCTACGACGTTGTGATTCACGGGGGACGGATCGTCGACGGCACCGGCGCCCCATGGTACGCCGGTGATCTCGCCATCACGGACGGCAAGATCGTCGCGATCGGGCGGATCAGCCCAACCGCCGGTCGCCGCGCGATCGACGCCACCGGGAAAGTGGTGACCCCGGGCTTCATCGACATGATGGGGCAAACCGCGGCCCCCTTCATTCGTGATCCCGCGACGGCGTTCAACCTCCTGACCCAAGGCATCACCACCTTGAACGCCGGCGAAGGCGATAGCGACGCTCCGCTGGCCGGCACGGAAGCCACGGAACGGGGCTGGAGTACCACCCGCGAATTCTTCGCCAAGCTCGAGCAGGCGGGACTGCCGATGAACATGGTCCAGACCGTCGGCCACACCCAGATCCGAGGAATCGTCATTGGCGACAAAGACCGCCAGGCCACGCCGGCCGAACTCGAACGAATGCGGGGCTATGTACGCGAAGCCATGGAAGCGGGCGCCATCGGCGTGTCTACCTCGTTGATCTATCCGCCGGCCGTGTACGCTTCGGAAGAGGAAATCGCCGAGCTCACCAAGGTGGCCGGTACCTATGGAGGCCGATACTTCACCCACATGCGAAATGAGGGTGACCGGCTCCTCGAAGCCATCGAGGAGGCGCTCCGGATCGGCAAGGCCGCCGGAGCCCCAGTGCACATCTTTCACTTGAAGACGGCCGGACAGGGCAATTGGGGCAAGATGGACCAAGCGTTGGCTCGGATCAAAGCGGCTCGGGCGGCCGGCCAACAAGTAGCCGTTGATGTCTACCCCTACATCAACAACGGCCTGGGCATCCGCGCATTGCTCCATCCCAAGCACGCGGCTGAGGGCCAGGACGCGCTGTTCGCCAAGCTCGACAACCCGGCCGCCCGGACCGAGATGCGCCGCGAGATGGAAACGCTGGGCGGCTGGGAAAACTGGTTTGCCCACGCCGGAAAAGACTGGGACAGAATCGTCGTGGCTGGGCTAGGCAAGACCGGCTACGCCCAATACAACGGCCAAACGATCGGCGCCATTGCGGCGGCCACCAAAAAGGACCCGTGGGCCATCTTCTTCGAGATCGCCAAGTTCGAGGCTTTTGCGATGCCGCAGAGCATGTCGGAGGCCAACAAGATCAAGGCGATGCGGGAAGAGTTCACCTCGTTCGATACCGACGCCGGGCCGGCGGCCGCCGGGTATGCGGTCCACCCCCGGGGCTTCGGAGCCTTTCCGCGACTCTTTGCTCGGTACGTCCGAGATCTCGGCGTGCTCTCCCTCGAAGCGGCGGTGCAGCGAGCCACCTCGAGCGCGGCCAATGAAATCATGGCGTACGATCGGGGGCGAATCGCGATCGGCCTGGCCGCCGACATCGCGGTGTTTGACCCCGCGACGATCCGGGATCGGGCAACCTTCGCCGAACCGATGGTGGCCTCGGAGGGGATCAGTCAGGTATTGGTCAACGGGCAGGTGGTGTTTGAGAACGGGAAGTACACCGGCGCCAAACCAGGTCGGGTCCTCCGAGGCCCCGGCTACCGGCCCTGATTGTGAGACCCGAATGCCGATCTCTCGTCGCAACGTTCTCGCCGCTAGCGCCGCGGCCGTCGGGCTTCCGCCCCGTCTCCGCGCCGAGTGGTTTGCGCTCCGGCGGGCGACCGCGCGACCCTATCTCGAGATGGCGATCCGTGTCGCCCGCTGGATCGAATCGAGCCGCCAGGTAACCGAGCACGGGGTCCGCTACCCAGCCGATCCTCTGAGGCCTGAGTCGGTGGGATTCGATTTCTACAACGGGATGCCCGGCATCGTGGCGTTCTACGCGGCCCTTCACCACGCTACCCGAGAGCCGGCTTGGTTTGCGGCCGCGGAGGCCGGCGGCAAGTACCTGCTCCACGCCGTCGCAACCGAAGGCGACAAGCTGGATGGCGGACTCTACACCGGCCTCGCTGGTATCAGCTACAGCCTGAATTGCCTCAATCGCGGTAAGCCGAACGCCCGATGGGGAGACGAATCCCGGCGCCTGATCGGCCCCGTTGGAGCCCGCACCATCACGACCGAGTCGTGGGACCTCGTCAGCGGCCTGGCCGGAACCGGGCTCTTCCTGCTCTGGGCCGGATCGCCGGACCGGGCCACCAAGGTCGGACACCGTCTCCTGGCCGCGGGCGAACCGGCGGAGGGTGGCACGATGTGGTTCCCGGCCGGATCGTTGCGCCGGAACTATCCAAATTTCTCCCACGGCACCGCCGGCGTTTCGTATTTCCTGGCGACGCTCTACCGCGAAACCAAGGAACGAGCGTTCCTCGAGGCCGCGCTCAAGGGCGCCACGTATCTCGAAGCCATCGCAACAAGAACCGACGGCGCCACCAGGATTTTTCATCAGAGCGGCGGCGGTGAAGATCGGTACTACCTGAGCTGGTGCCACGGTCCGGTCGGGACGGCTCGGCTGTTCTATCGGCTGCACCAGATCACCGGCGAGGCGCGATGGTCGGCCTGGGTGGACTCGCTCACCCGCGGAGTGTTCGAAAGCGGGGCCCCCGAGCAACGAACAACCGGGTACTGGAACAATGTCAGCCAGTGCTGCGGCAACGTTGGGATCGGGCAATATTGCATCGACTTGGCTCGGTACCGGCGGTCGAACGCGGACCCAGCCTATCAACGGCGAATTGTGGACGACACCACCGGGAGGGCCACGGACGACAGTACCGGGATCCGGTGGGCCCAGGCCGAGAACCGGACCCAGCCGGAAAACGTGGTAGCCCAAACCGGTTTTATGCAGGGTGCGGCGGGGATCGGAACGTTCTTTCTCCAACTCGACGCCCTGGAGCAGGACACCTCGTGGGCGTTTCCAATGCCTGACACCCCATTCGTCGGCTGACCCGGGGGAGAACGCAAACCGTGGCCACGGGGCGGAACCTTCGGCCGAGTTGACGCGTACGTAGTCAAAGTCCAACGCTACGAGGTGCAGGAATGCTCCAAGACGTTCGCTACGCCCTCCGATCCCTCCGCCACGCCCCGGGCTTTACCTTGGCCGTCGTGCTGACACTTGGACTCGGCATCGGCGCCAACACCGCCATCTTCTCGGTGGTCCGTGGAGTGCTGCTCAAGCCGTTGCCCCATAAAGACGGCGACCGGCTGGTCTACCTTCGCCAGTCCGCCAAAGGGCTCGGGGGCGAGAACGTTGCCTTCTCCGTTCCTGAGATCCTCGACTTTCGAACCAGTGCCAAGAGCTTGGCCGGGATCGCCGAGTACTCCGGGCAGACCTTTACACTTCAAGGCAACGACGACGCGGTCCGGATCAACGTCGGTCTGGTCACCGGCAACTACTTCTCGGTCATGGGACTCACCGCTGTGCTCGGACGCCTCACGTCGTCGGCCGACGACGGCACTGGGGTACCCCCGGTGATGGTACTGACCCATGAATTCTGGATCAATCGGTTCGCCGGCGACAGCGGCATCGTCGGACAAACGGTTCGGCTGAACGGCCAAGCCGTGACGGTCATCGGGGTGGTGCAACCGGCGCCGTCCTTTCCCACCCGGATGGACGCGTTGATGAACATGGTCATCAGCGAGCACCACACCAGCGCGACCATGATCCAAGGCCGGACCCACCGGATGACCGAGATGATCGCCCGGCTGGCCCCGGGCGCGACCGTGGCGCAAGCACGCGGTGAAATCACCGACATCCGGACTCGAGTCCAGGCCGATCACCCCGATGCCTACGATGCGGCCTCAGGCTACGCAGTAACCCTCACGCCGTTCCAGGACGTCCTCGGCGAGCAGGCCCGCCTCACGCTGTGGCTGCTGATGGGGGCCGCCGCCTTCGTGTTGATCATTGCCTGCGCCAACGTCGCGAACCTGACTTTGATGCGAGGCATCCGGCGAGAACAGGAACTCGTCGTGCGAGCCGCTCTCGGTGCCAGCGCGGGCACCCTCCGCAAGTTGCTGCTGGCCGAGAACCTGGTCTTGACGCTGGCGGGTAGTGCACTGGGTCTTCTGGTGGCGTTTGGCGGCGTCGGCATGCTGACCTCCCTGGCCGCCCGATACTCCCCTCGATCCGCGGAAATCAAGGTCGACGGTGTGGTCCTCGGATTCGCGTTAGGCTTGGCTGTGGGGGTCGCGATCATCCTCTCGTATGGCCCAAAGTTCGTCAAGGAAACCGCACTCGGCGCCTGGCTCGCCGGGGCCGGCAAGTCGTCCGCCAACCGCCGGCGCCAGCGCCTTCAGCGGGGGCTGGTTGTGGCGCAGATCGCGGTATCGGTCGTCCTCCTCACCGGAGCCGGCCTGTTGACCCGCACGATGCTGCAGCTCTCCCAGGTAGATACCGGCTTGAACGCCGAAGAGGTCCTCACCATGGAGGTGCCGGTCGACGAAGGAGGCCGGAGCGCCGCCGACCAAGTCGCCCTGTATCAGAGGATGCAGGCCGAACTGGTCGCCGTGCCTGGGGTCACCGACGTCGGCTTCGGCTCAACGATCCCGCTCCGGAACAGTCAAGGATTCCAGCTCGAACTCAAGGCCGAGGGCAGGCCGTTGGGCCAGGGCGAGGCAATTCCCCGCGCCGACTACCGAACCGCGAGCCCCGAGTACTTTCGCGCAGCCGGTATTCCACTGATCGCCGGCCGGGAGTTCGCCGCCACCGACCTGGTCGGGTCACCGCTGGTAATGATCCTCAACAAGACCCTGGCCGAGCGGCTCTTTCCCGGGAAGGACCCGATCGGCCAGCGAGTCGCCTGGACCGGTGACGTCCTCCGGTTCATCGGGATCAGTGGCGAGTGGCGTACGGTCATCGGGGTCGTGGGCGACACCAAGGACGACGGGCTGGGGGGCGGGTTTCGGTCGGTCGTTTTTCAGCCGTCCTGGCAAGACATTTTCCCTGGCGCCGGCATCGTCATTCGGGCTCGACAGAACGCGGCGGGCATGGCGGCCACCGCCACCCAGCTGGTTCGCCGTATTGCCCCAAAAGCTCCAATCCAAAACGTCCTGACCGTCAATCAGATCAAGAACGAGAGCCTGGCGCCCCAACGGCTGAATGCCGTCCTGGTCACGTCGTTCGGCGCCCTGGCGGTGATCATCGCGGCGGTCGGCATCGCCGGCGTCCTGGTCTTTTCGGTCAGCGCCAGGACCAACGAAATCGGGATCCGGATGAGCCTGGGCGCCGAAAGCGGCATGATCCAGCGCATGATACTCGCCGAGGGCGGGGTCCTCTTGGCGGCAGGGCTGACTCTCGGGGTCCTGGGTTCACTGGCGGCGACTCGAATGATCCAGGGGCTGTTGTTTGGGGTGGCGCCCCGTGATCCCATCACGTTAGGCATGGTAGCGTCGTTCATCGCGACGGTCGGGATGGTGGCGTGCTATGTTCCAGCCGCCCGGGCCGCCCGCATCGATCCGTGGTCGGCGATCCGGATCCAGTAGTGCCCCACCCACCGATCGGCCTCTAGAACTCGGT
>JANNQX010000031.1:0-25026 GCA_031400975.1 Gemmatimonadota bacterium | reverse complement strand
CCACGGCGCACCAGTTCCAGAGTCACGTTGAAGGTTTCGTCGGCGCTGTTCCAGCCGTCGACGCCACCGCCGCCGTCGAAGTCGGAGGAGATGCCTGTGTGGTCGATCCCGATCTTTTTCACGGCGTAGTCGATGTGATCGACGAAGTCCTTGACCGTCGCGCGCGACGGGGGCGGGAATTTCGCGTCGACTTCGGCGACTCGCGCCTGAAGTGCCGTGCGCTCCTCGTCCGTCAAGGCTGCGAGGGGATTCGGGCCTCGGCCGGCGGCTGCGCCACCGCCGCCTGCACCAGCACCCACACCCGCGGGAGGACGGCCACCGCCCGCTCCACCGCGGCGCGGAGTCAGATTGGTCCCCGGAGGCAGTTTGAATTCGGTGCGGATGGCCTCCAGGGCGTCACGACGCTCGGCGGAGTCGGTCTTCAGATAGGACGCGAAGGCGACCACCTGCATGACGCCGCCGTTCGCCTTGAGCGCCATCATCTGCTCATCGTCCATGTTGCGGCTGACGTCGGCGAGGGCGCGCACCGAGGAGTGGGACGCAATGATCGGCGCCTTGGTGATCTGCAGGGCCTGCATCATCGACTCCTTCGAGGGATGGGAGATGTCGACCATGATCCCCCATTTGTTGAGTTCCTCGATGACTTGGCGGCCGAGTGGTGAAAGGCCCTGGTGCAGCCACACGCCGTCTCGCTCACCGGTGTTCGAGTCGGACAGGTGAGAGTGCCCGTTGTGCGCGAGGGATAGGTACCGGGCTCCTCGCTCGGCGAAACGGCGGACGTTGCCGAGGTCTTCGCCGAGTTGGTAGCCGTTCTCGACTCCGATCAGGATCACTTTCTTGCCTGAGGCATAGATCCGCCGAACATCGGCGGCCGAGCGGGCCAGTTCCACCCGGCCCGGGGCCAATTCGTTGACCAGCCGATCGATGGCGTCGAATTTCGACATCGCCCCCGCGGTGGCTTTGGTGAAGCCGGCCGGCGAAAAATCTTGCGACTGGCCGACGAAGACGATCAGAAAGGCCGCGTCGAGGCCGCCCTCTTCCATCGAGGGGATGTTGACCTGGGTCTTGAGCTTGGTCGCGTAGCTCTGGGCCGGGGTGAAGTTGGCGGGATTGATGTCGACGTGGGTGTCGAGGGTCAGGACCCGGTCGTGAATGGCCTTTGCTTTGGCGATCAACGCGGCCTCTTGGGCCGATAGGTAGGGCGAGAACATGAGAAGGCTCAGAGCCAGGAGAATGAAGGGCATCGGGATCTTGGGTTAGGGACGCGGCCCAAAGATGCGGGGTTGGAGCGCCTGGTCAATCCCCGCCAGGCCGGCTTCGAGATCGGGGCGGCTTGGCCAGCCGAACCCGAGGCGAAAATAGCGCCGATCCTGTTCGAACCAATGGCCGGCCCCGACATAGGTGCCGTACTCCTTGGTCAGCGCTCGGTAGAACCCCTTCGCGTCGAACGGCACCTCCGGTTTGATTCTCGGAAAGCAGACGACGCCGCCCACCGGTTGGACCCACTCGACCGCGGGATGGTTGGATATCCAGCCGGCGACGAGCCCGATCCTCTCCGCCACCAAGCTGGCGATCGCGGGCCGAAGCTCGTCCCGGCGGCGGTAGACTTGGAACCCGACCTCTTCCTCGATGATCGGGCCACAGATCACCATCTGCTCTTTGGCGGCAAGAAACCGCTCGGCGAGCTGGCTGTGCCGGGTCAGGAGCCACCCAATCCGAAGGCCGGGGAGTCCATAGGCTTTGGAAAGAGATCCGACGCTCATGACCCGCTCCGAGCGGGTGGTGGCGTAGGGGCCAGGCGGGGCCACCTGGAGATCCCGATACGTCTCGTCAACCAAAAGCCAAATCCCCCGGGATTCCGCCAGCGCGACGATCCGGTCGAGTTCCGTCGAGGGCAGCACCGTGCCCGTCGGGTTATGCGGGGTGGTGATGCTGATCAACCGGGTCGTCGGGCGAATCAGGGCCTCGAGTTCAGCCGCCGTGTATCGCCAGTGATTCTCGAATCCGAGGTCGAGGTAGGAGACATCGCACCCGATCGCCCGAGGGGTCTCGAGGTTGGTGGCATAATTGGGCCGAAGTACGACCAGGTGGTCGCCGCGCTCGAGCAGGGTTGTGGCCACGATGAACAGGGCGCCCGCCGCCCCGGGAGTCAGGAGGACCTGGCCGGCTGGGCAGCCGGACTCGGCGGCGAGGAGGTCGCGGAGGCCGGGATGGCCCCGGTGGTCGCCGTACTGGAGGATCAAGGTCGCCGGGTCGAGGGTGACACCGAGCTCGGCGAGGGAGCGATCGGCGGTTGAGCTCTCGGCGAGGTTGTAGCGGATCGAGCCATATCCCAATTCCTCGGGCGACTCGATCTCGATCGGCATCCGGGCGTATTGCAAAGGGTCCGTGTTAGGTGAGGATGAGTGCGATGGCCGAGATGGCTGAGACGGCGAGCACCGCCGGCCGGATGCCCTTGCGGTCAACGGCGCCGATGAACCGATGGGACGCCAGGTAGCCAAGGAACACTCCCGGGCACAGAAGCAGGCCGGCGATGAACTCGGGCATCCCAAATCGTCCGCTCCAGATCAGACCGATGGCCGACAGCACCGCGCCGATCGTGAAGTAGGCCGACAAGGTGCCACGGAAGCTCGGGCCGGATTCCCGCTGGTACACAATGGCCATGGGAGGCCCGCCGATCGCGGTGGCGGTGCCCATAATCCCGGAGACCAGACCGGCCCCGACCAGGGTTCCCGGGTTGAGTTTGAACGAAAGCCCGAGCGCGGTCATCGCGACACCGAGGAGCACGATCCCGCTGAAGAATAGCTCGAGCTGATGGGTCGACAGGGCCCGCATGATTCCGATGGCCATCGCGATCCCCACGATGCGCCCGCCTAACGACCAGCCGAGGTCGCCGACCCGGACTTGCTTCCATTCCCGGTGGGCCATCAGGGCGGTGAGCGCGACATTGGCGACCAGCAGCGGCCCCGGGGCCAACCGGGTGTCGATCAGGGCCAGGAGCGGCGCGGCGAACAATGCCAGGCCGAATCCGATGCTGCCCTGGAGGACCGAGCCCAAGGCCATCACCACCGTGGCGGCGGCGAATTCCGGGACCGTCACCGGGTGGCTTTGTCCTTGGCGTTCTGGGCTTTGATCAAGTCGCGGGCCTGTTGCCATTCGGCATCGCCCCAGGACGAGAGGGCCCCGAACCCGCCGGTGTTGTTGAGGTGGCCGGCACCGTCCAACGCGATGGTTTGGCCGGTGAGCCAATCGCAGCCATCGGACATCAGGAAGGCCGCCAGGTTCTGGAGCTCCGACATCTGGCCGTTCCGGCCCATCGGGTTGTGCTTGGCGGCGTCGGCATGGTTGTCCTGATCGGGAGCCAGTCGTTTCATGGCGCCTTCGGTGGGAATGGTGCCCGGCGCGATGGCATTGAGCCGAATACCGTAGCGACCCCACTCGACCGCCAGCGATTGGGTCATGACATGGACGCCGGCCTTGGACATGGCCGAGGGCACCACGAACGGTGACCCGGTCCAGACCCAGGTCACCACGATCGACAGCACCGACCCTTTGTGGCCCCCCGCGATCCACCGTTTCCCGACCGCATGGGTGGTGTAGAACGTCCCATGGAGGACGATCCCCGCGATGGCATCGAACCCCCGGGGGGATAGATCCTCGGTCCGGCTAATGAAATTGCCGGCGGCGTTGTTGACCAGGCCGGTGAGCGGTCCGCCGTTGTCCCAGATCGATTGGACCATGGCGTCGACGGCCTGGGCGTCTTTGATGTCGACCTGATAGGCTTTGACCGACCCGCCGTGGGCGGCCATCAACTCGGCCGCGGTTTGGTCGACCACCCCTTTGCGCCGGCCGCAGATATAGAGGTCGGCGCCGAGTTCGAGGAACCGAGCGGCCATTTCTCGGCCGAGTCCAGTGCCGCCGCCGGTCACGAGGATCCGGTGGCCCTTGAAGATATCTGGTGCGAACACGGGGATTTCCTTTCGCGGGGTGGCGGCGTGCGGCTAGGTTTGGTTACCCAAGATACGAGGGAAACGCCGTGGACGAGAGAGGGCGAGTAACGTGATCGGGTGGTTGCTGGTTGGCGCGGCCATCACGGGGTTTGCCGATTCGGTGTGGACGAACCGGGATTGGAAGATCCTCGAGGCCAAGGTCCGTTGGGGTGTGGCGCACCGCCTTGACACGCTGCCGGTCGGGACCGCGATCGCCAGGCTCGGGGCCACCTTCGTCGGGACCAAGTACACGCCGAGTACCCTCGAAGTGCCTGGGCCCGAGCGCGTGGTCATCAACTTGCGCGAGCTCGACTGCGTCACATTCGTCGAGACCACCCTTGCCCTGGTCCGGTTCATCCGCCAGGATGGCCTGACGCTGCTCCGCCGGCCGGTGGCCGCCCGCGCCAAGTACCGGGAATACCTTCGGGAACTCCGCTATCGAGGCGGTGAACTCGGCGGCTACGACAGCCGGTTGCACTACTTCTCAGAGTGGCTCGAGGACAACCAGCGGCGTGGCCACCTGACCTTGATTACTGAGCGGCTCGGTGGGGTCGTGGATTCGGGGCGCATTGACTTCATGTCGACCCACCGGAGCGCCTATCGGCAATTGGCCGACAGTGCGGTGTGGGAGCGGATCCGGACCATCGAAGCCCAGCTAGCGACCCTTCCGCCGCGACGCTACCTACCGAAAGAACGGATTGCGGCCGTCGCCGATTCGATTCAGGACGGCGACCTGATCGCGGCCACGTCGACCGTAGCCGGCCTCGACGTCGCTCATACCGGTTTTGCCTTCTGGAAAAACGGCCGGCTCTTCCTCCTCCACGCGCCGTTGGTCGGCAAGAGCGTCGAGATCTCGGAGTTACCCTTGGCGGAGCGGATCCTCAAGATCAAGTCACAAGACGGGATTATGGTCGCCCGGCCGGCTCCCTGACCAGGGTCTGATACACCAGGTTGGCGAACCGGCTCCCGATGTCGAGCGGGACGCCGGGCAAGTGTTGGGTCATCAGCACGACCACCAAGCCGTTGGCCGGATCGACGTCGTAGTCCGTCTGGTACGCGCCGCCCCACCCGAAATTGCCGACCGATGCCGGGTTGTCGCCCGCGCCCGCCCGATCGAGGGTTTGGAAACCGAAACCAAACCCGATCCCGTCGGCGGACAACAGCGTGCCCACGTGATTGGTCGTCATCGCGTTGACCGTGGCGGTCGAGAGGAGCCGGACTCGGTTCAGCGCGCCGCCGTTCTGGAGCATCTGCAGAAACGTGGCGTAATCGCGGGCGGTCGAGACCAGGCCCGCGCCCCCGGCAAAACTCTTCCTCGGGCCCTCGAGGTAATGTCCTTGGCCTCGGGCCCCATCGGCGGCGCGAGCGAGTTTGCCATCGCCGCCAACCAGGTGGACCGCCACCAGCCGGCCGGCTTTCTCGGCGGGGAGGTAGAAGTAGGTGTCGCGCATCCCGAGGGGCTCGAAAATCCTGGTCCGGAAGAACTGGTCGAGCGGGATCCCGGCCACCCGCTCCACGATGCAGCCAAGGATGTCGGTGTTGTAGCCGTAGACGAACCCCTCACCCGGCTGGGCTACGAACGGTAGCGTTCCGAGCCGATCCATCGTCGCACAAATCGGCTCGTTCTTGTCCGCGGTATACCAGCCGTAGCCGGCGGCCGGACCGAGCCCTTGCGCCTCATACAGCGCCGCGACCGAGCGATCGGTGCCATACGAGATCCCGGCGGTGTGGGTGAGCAGATCACGAATGGTGATGGCCCGCTTGGCTGGGACGATGGTGCGACCGGAGTCGGCCGCGAGCGCCACCTTGCTGTTGGCGAAGGTCGGCAGGTACCGGGAGACCGGATCTCGGAGTCCGAGGCGGCCTTCCTCGACCAGCATCATGACGGCCACACTGGTGATGGCCTTGGTCTGGGAGGCGATCCGAAAGATGGCGTCGGTTGTCATGGCCCGGCCGGCCGGTTTGTCCGCCCAACCGTAGGCCCCCTGTTGCACGACCCGTCCATGTTGGAGGACGAGGGTGACCGCACCGGCGATTTGGCCTTCGGCCACGTAGCGTCGCATGGCCGCGTCAATCTGGGCGACCCGGGGCGGCGACACCCGAAGGGCCGCCGGTTGCGCCGTTAGGCTTGTGGCGGCGGAGAGGCTGAGCAGAATCGAATTAGCGAGCCGCATTGAGCATGGCCTCGATGGTGGTGAATTTGACACGGGGGCGGTTGGTGGTCTTGCCGAGCGCAGTTTCGGCGGCGTTGATTCGGAGCCAGGCGGGCCAGTCGATCTCGGCACTCGGCACTCGGCGCTCGGCACTCGGGGGTCGGGGCTCGGCACTCGGGGGTCGGGGCTCGGCACTCGGGGGTCGGGGCTCGGCATTCGGGGGTTGGCACTCGGCGAGGATGGCTTCGGCGGTGGCGGCGGCGTCGGGTTTGTTGGTGCCGATGACGCCGCTGGGGCCGCGTTTGATCCAGCCGGCGACGTAGAGGCCTTCGGCGACTCGGCCGGCTTGGTTGGGGATGGTGCCGGTTTTGTCGTCGAAGGGGAGGCCTTCGATTGGGATGCCTTTGTAGCCGACTGACCGGAAGACGAGGCCGACCGGTAGGGTTTCGGATTGGCCGGTCGGTTCGGCGGCGATCGAACCGTTCTTCTCGACCAGCCGGTTGTTGGCGAGGCGGATGGCGGCGACTCGGCCGGTGCCGTCGTCGACCAGTTCGGTTGGGGAGACCAAAAACCGGAGGGTGAGGCGTTTCGGCTTGCCGGACGGGGCGCGTTCGGCGAATTGAGTCAGGACCTCGATCTTGCGTTTGATGCTCGCATCGTCGTCGGCGGCGACTTGGGCGGCTGAGAGCGGGTCGAGAGCGACCTCATGCGGCAGGGCCACGGCGTCGGCCAGCTCCATCTCGCCGAGTTCTTTGACCTCGGGCGTCGTGAAGGCCGCTTGGGCGGGACCCCGCCGGCCCAACAGATAGACGTTCTTCACCTTGCTGTGCCGGAGGGCTTCCAAGGCGTGATCAGCGATGTCGGTCTTGGCGAGTTCCTCGGGCGAACGAGAGAGGATCCTGGCTACGTCGACCGCCACATTGCCGACCCCGACGACGGCCACGTTCTCGGCGTCGAGATTGAAGTGGCGGTCGCGGAAATCAGGGTGGCCGTTGTACCAGGCCACGAATTCGGTGGCCGCGTGGCTGTTGACGAGATCTTCGCCTGGGATGCCCATCCGGCGATCGGATTGGGCCCCGGTGGTGAAGGCCACGGCGTCGTAGGCTTGGCGGAGCTGGTCGACCGAGATGTCGCGCCCGATTTCCACGTTGCCGAAGAACCGGAATCCTGGGCGGGCCGCGACCTTATCGAAGCTTCGGGTTACCGCCTTGATCTTCTCGTGGTCGGGGGCCACGCCGAACCGGACTAGGCCGTAGGGAACCGGCAACCGTTCGTAGAGGTCCACGGTAACGGGCCGGTCGGTTTGCCCGAGGAGCTTCTCGGCCAGAAAGAAGCCCGAGGGTCCGGCTCCGACGATAGCGACACGGAGGGTGGCTGTCATAGCGAGAAGGTATCCTCTGAGTTACCCTTGGCGCCATGTCCAAGGCCAACCGCACGACGTTGGTCGGCGCGGCCTTCCTGATGGCCACGTCGGCCATCGGCCCCGGGTTCCTGACCCAAACCGCCGTGTTCACGAACCAGCTCCAGGCGAGTTTTGGGTTTGCCATCCTGATCTCGGTGGCGTTCGACTTGGTGGCGCAACTGACGACCTGGCGGGTGCTGGTCGGCTCGGGGCAACGGGCTCAGGTCGTAGCCGATCAGGTGGCGCCGGGTCTCGGGTCGCTGCTCAGTGTCTTGGTGGCCATGGGCGGGCTGGCCTTCAACATTGGGAACATTGCGGGGGCGGGGCTCGGGCTCAACGTCCTATTCGGGCTGTCCGTCCCGGTTGGGGCGGCGCTGAGCGCAGCGCTGGCCATTGGGATCTTCCTGGTCAAGGATGCCGGCCGCGCGATGGATCGGTTCGCCCAGGTGCTTGGCGGGCTGATGGTGATCGTGGCCTGTTACGTGGCCGTGGTGGCGTCGCCGCCAGTGGGGGAGGCGCTGCTCCGGACGTTCGTTCCGCTGACCCTCGATCCGCTGGCGATCGTGACCATCGTGGGCGGGACGGTTGGGGGCTACATCACCTTTGCGGGGGCCCATCGCCTGGTCGATGCGGGGTTGACCGGGCCCGCCGCGGTCAGGGATGCGACTCGGTCGGCCCTACTGGGTATTGGCGTGGCCACGGTGATGCGGGTGGTGCTCTTTCTAGGAGCGTTAGGCGTCGTCTCGGCTGGTGGCATCATCGACCCAGCCAACCCGCCGGCGTCGGTGTTCCGGGCGGCGGCCGGCGACCTTGGGTACCGGTTCTTCGGGGTGGTGATGTGGGCCGCGGCCATTACATCGGTGGTGGGGTCGGCCTATACCTCGGTGTCGTTCTTGACCACGTTCGGGGCATGGTGGCAGCGATCGTCCACCGGTCTGATCGTCGGATTCATCGGCCTGTCGACCCTGGTATTCCTCCTCATCGGCCGGCCGGTCACGATTCTGGTTATGGTTGGAGCCGTCAATGGGATGATTCTGCCGCTTGGCCTCGGCGCGATGCTGGTGGCGTCCCGCCGAGAGCCCTACCGCTCCGCGGCAAACCAGCCCGCCTGGCTGGTCGGAGCTAGTGCCCTCGTCGCTCTCGCGATGTCTGCTCTGGGGCTCTACACGCTGACCCAACTCCCATCTCTTCTTCGAGGGTAGCCGACGGCGGTCAGGCCTTGGCGGTGCGGCGGACCCTTCGAGCCGAGGCCGGGTGTTTCGGGATGACCCGTCGATGGGAGTTCCGCGCGGCGGTTGACGAGGCCACCAGGAGCGACTCGAGGGCTACCCGATCGATCCCGCTGGTCTTGAGTTCGACCCATCCGCTCTTGCCCATCGCGCCGACCGAAACGAACGGCTTGGCGAATCCCGCCTTGAGGGCCGTCAATAGTTCGCTGGGTGGAAGGTGAAGGATCAAGCCCCTGGGACTCAGCGCGGCGAACCGGGTGTTGCCAACGAAGTACGCTTCGGTGCCAAATTCGGGGCGGGCGGTAACGCCGGGCAGGCTCTTGAGGAAGGCCGCAACGGCAGCATGATTTTGGTTCATGGGATCGATTCTCGCGACAAAGGGTTCCGATACTATCGCCCAATTCGGAATCGCGCGAGGGGTAGTTTAGGTTTTCCGGCACCTATGCTTCGACTCTCATTGATTTCCGTTGCCTTGGCCGCCTTAGCGAGCAGTCTGGCGGCCGCTCAGGCCGTGCCCTCAGCCAAGAGCGTCCGCATTTCCGCCCGGCCCTCGATTGACGGGCGCCTCGACGAGGAGGCTTGGAAGCAAGGGGCCCCGCTGACCGGGTTCGTACAACGAGATCCAGTCGAAGGGGCCCCGGCGACCGAGCGGACCGAGGTTCGGTTTCTGACCGACGGCGAGGCGCTGTACATCGGTGCCTGGTTGTTCGACAGCGATCCGAGCGGCATCGTCCCCGGGGAGCGGGTCCGCGACGTGACCCTCAGCAACAGCGACTACTTCGCGGTGATCTTCGATACCTATCACGACCGCCAGAACGGCTTTGTGTTTGCCACCACCCCGGCCGGGGTCGAGTACGACGGCCAGGTCAACCGCGAGGGCGAGGGCGGTGGGGTGTTCCAACAGGGCCAAACGCGGGCTCAGGCGGGATCGGCGGGCGGGTTCAATCTCAACTGGGACGCCAGCTGGAAAGTTGCGACCAGCCGCGACAGTCTCGGCTGGTATGCGGAGTTCCGGATTCCTTTCTCAACCCTGCGGTACGGTAGCGCCAAAGTTCAGAATTGGGGCCTCAACGTGGCCCGGAGCGTCCGCCGGCGAAACGAGGAGTCCTTTTGGTCTCCCGTTCCGAGGCAGTACAACCTCTATCGGGTGTCGCGGGCCGGGGTGCTCGAAGGGCTCGAGGTGCCCAGTCAGCGGATCGCGACCCTGTCGCCCTACGTGCTGAGTTCAGCGGTCAAGAATTCCGCGGCCGGTTTGGACGCCAAGTATCCGATCGAAGTGGGCCTCGACGCCAAGCTCGGCCTGACGCCGAGTTTGACCCTTGATGCGACCTACAATACCGACTTTGCCCAAGTTGAAGTCGACGAGCAGCGAACCAACTTGACCCGATTCCCGCTCTTCTTTCCTGAAAAGCGGCCGTTCTTTCTCGAAAACGCCGGGGTGTTCTCGGCCGGGACCCCTCAGCTCGTTGAACTGTTCTTCAGCCGGCGGATCGGGATTGATTCGCTCGGCAGCCCCGTGCCGATTGTCGGAGGCGGGCGGTTGACCGGAAAACTCGGGGGCTTCTCGGTCGGGGCCATGCAACTGTTCACCGAGAGCGTGGCCGGGCGGCAGTCGGCGAACTCGTACTCGGTGGGACGCGCGTCCCGCGAATGGGGCCGGTCGCGGATTGGGCTGATCGGGGTTCAACGGATTGCCACCAGCGACGCCGATGACCACAACCGAACCGTCGGGGCCGACGGCCGGATTGCCCTCAACGATCCGTTGTCGATCGATTGGTGGGTCGCCAAGACCGAGACCCCGGGCCGCAGAGGGCGGGATGGTGCCTACAGTGTGCGGCTGGGGCAACAGACCCGGCAGTGGAACAACAGCCTTCGGTTCACCCAGGTTGGTGAGGATTTCAATCCCGAAGTCGGATTCGTGAGCCGGGTCGGCTATCGGTATTACGACGCTTCGCTGTTCCGGACGGTGCCCGTCAAGAGTACCGCGTGGCGCTATTGGTTGCCGCACCTCAACTATCGGGGCTATTTCGGGTTTGACAACAAGGTCCAGTCCGAACAAATCCACGTGGACTTAGGTGAAAGCGAATTCAAAGGGGGAGGCCGGATTGGCCCCGAGCTCAACCTCTTTCGGGAAGGATTGCTGGCCCCGTTCAAGATCGCGAGGACCGTCACCCTCCCCGCTGGGAACTACCGGTGGGCCGCGTTGGGGTGGGATTTCTCGACCAATCCGAGTGCGCCGGTGTCACTGGTCACCCGGCTCGAGGCCGGCGGGTTCTACAACGGCACCAAGTACGGCGGCACGGCGACGTTGACGATCAGGGAGGCCGCTCTGACCGGATCGCTCCTCCTCGACTACAACGATGTCCACCTCGACCAGGGCAATTTCACCCGGTCGCTCGTCGGGGTTCGGGTAGGGTATTTCTTTACGCCCCGAGTTTTCCTGCAGTCGTTGGTCCAATACTCCAACCAGGCTCAAGTGTTCAGCGCCAATGTTCGGTTTGGCTGGCTCAATACCGCCGGCACGGGCCTCTTCATCGTGTTGAATGACGCCGAAGAGGGGCCGGGGGTATTCGATTGGACCAAGCCGCTGACTCGGTCGTTCGTCGTGAAGTTCTCAAAGCAATTGGGGACCGGCGGTTGAGTCGCTAGGCGGAGGCAACGGTTTGTCCGGCGCAGGCATCTACTGGGGACCGTGCTCCGGAGCGTTACCGTGAATTGTCGCTTGCTCGCTTCCTTCGGCCTGGTGGCCGCGGCTCTCGCCCCATCTCCGGTTGAGGCCCAACGGACCATGGCCCGGATGGTGCGCCGCGCCTTTGACTACAACGCCGTTGAACTCGGCTTGATCGGGGGCCCCAATCGGACCGCGGTCACCGGCGCCGGCCCGATCGATGCCCGATTCCGAGGGATGCTGGGTGGCTTCGTCAGCGTCCGGTTGGGTGAGGGGTTCCGGCTCCGGCCTGAAATGCTGGCGAGCAACAAGGCGGTGGCGAGTCAGGCGATCCTGGTCACCCCGTGTCTCCCTCCTGGACCTTGCCCCACGTTTCGTCAAACGGAAACGACCTCATTAACCTGGCTTGAAGCCCCGATCTTGCTCGAGTATGGGTTCAACCATCGGGGCCGGGCCGGCTTGAAGGTGTTTGCCGGGCCGTTCGTCGCTATCCGGGTGGCCTGCTCGCTTGGCACGGCGACGCAAGGGTCGCCAGCCCGGGAGGTTCGGTCCTGCGCTCAGCTGGTGGACGCGAGCACCCAATTCAACAATGGTGACGCGGGATTCGTCGTCGGTGGTGGGCTCACGGCCGGCCCACTTGGGATCGGGTTACGGTGGTCGCGGAGTTTGGTGCCCCTGGCGCCGTTTCAGCCCGACGGCACCAGTCGGTTGGTCGGGGCCAAGCAGTCGACTTTGTCGGCAACCGTCGAGATCTCGACCAAGATCTGGTAACGCCTACGCCGCTAGCGTCCTTCGGATCTTGTTCGTTCCCTTGATCAGGGCGACCCACTCTTCGATCAATACCGTGGCAAACGGCGCTGACTGCTCCACCGCGGATCGGGTAATCCGGGTGGCCAGGCCCCGAAGCCGCTGGGTGGCCGTCAAGACGCCACGGCGGAGTTCCTGAGGCCCCGGGCGACGGACGTCCAGCCCAAAAGCTCGGGTCCGACGGACGGCCCGCTGAACCAGTGGGTCGACCGCCTGGGACGGGATTCCGAGAACCCGGCCCGATTCGTCGGCCGACACCGCCAACAGCGAGCGGAGGACCACCGCATCCGACACCCTCGGCGGTAGGGCGCCGTGGGTGCTCCACAGCAAGGCGACCAAGAAGTCTTCGGTTGCCGACTGATCGAGCGGTGAATCGATGCGAAGGTGGTCGTGATTGGCCAGCCACTGGTTGGCATGATAGAGGGTCTCGGTCCGGACCGCCCGTTCGTTGGCGGGAACCGGGCCGGATCGGACCTGATCGCGAATGTAATCGGCGAAGGAAATGATTTGGCGGAGATGGGCCCCGCCGAGGGTCCGGAGTAGGGCCACTGATAGCCGGCTCGTAAGGCGGCGTAACTCGATCTCGATTTCGGGACTGGTGGTCTCAGTTGTGGGACCGGGCGGGACGAGTGGCGTGGTCGCGATCATGGCTCAGCCTAACGGTAGCGATGAAGGAACAGCTATTGGATGCCCTCGGGCGCCCAATGGTTGCATCACTGCCATGTTTCACTGGCATGAAACGGGCCGGTTCAATCAGTTCGGAGCGCCCGGTTGGGATCGGCCTCGGTAGCCCGGCGGGCCGGAATCGAACTAGCCAGGAACCCTACCGCGACCAAGAGCAGTGCCACCCCGCCGAAGACGATCGGGTCGGTGGCCGACTGCTGGAACAGCAGGGGCTCGATCCACCTGGAGCCGAATAGCGCAAGGGCGCTTCCGAGAGCGATGCCCACGAGGGTGAACCTGAGCCCTTGCCCGACCACGAACTGGATCAGGTCGCGAGGTTGGGCGCCGAGCGCGATCCGGACTCCCAGCTCGTGGCTCCGTTGGGTCACGTCGTAGCCCATGACCGCGTACAACCCGACCGCGGCTACAACCAAGGCCAAGCCCCCGAACGCAATGAACATCGCGGCGCCGAGCCGCCAGGAGCGGCGCTGTTCGCCGATCAGGTCGCCCATCGGTCGGACGGTGACATAGGCCTCGCCCGGCATCAGGGGTTGGAGGGCCCGCCGGACCCCGTCGGCGGCTGGGCCCGCGTCACCCCGCATCCGGAGCATTACGGCAAACGCCCGTTCCGGGCGGTACTGCTCGAGCGGCAGATAATAGTGGAACTTGGTTTGGGCGAGGAGGTCGGTTTGGACCGCATCCTCCGCGATGCCAATGACGGTCGTGCATGGCATCGTGTCGGCGCGGACCCTGATGCAGGCGCCGATGGCATCCTGCTTTGGCCAAAGGACTCGGGCCATCCCTTCGCTGACGACGGCCACGCGGGGGCCACCAGCAATATCGGTTTCACTAAACGGCCGGCCGCGAAGGATCCGGGTTCCCAGGACCTTGAAGAAATCAGGGCTCGCGGTCTGGAAGGTGAACTGGCCGAGTCGTTGAACCGAGTCGATCCCAGTGACGAACAGCCCGGTCGTGGAGCTACTCCAAAACGGAACACTGCTCACCAGTGCCGCGTGTTCGACTCCCGGGATTCTCTGCGCCTCGCTCAGCATTCGGCGGGCGAGGCGGACCCGATCGCTGTCGCTCACTTCCATGTCGCGGAAATTGCGGGTCGCGATCAGGACTGGTTCGGGGTCAAACCCAAGCCGAAAATCCCGGACGTTGGACAGGCTCCGGATGAAGAGGCCGGCCCCGACGAGGAGAACGACCGACAAGGTCGCTTGCAGCACCAGAAGGGCTTCTCGAGTTCGGGACCGCCGATGGGTGCCATCGCGGGCCCCGCTCTTGAGCGTCGTGGCGAGATCGCCGGGCCGGGCCTGGAGGACAGGGGCGAGGCCGGTCAGGATGCCGGCCGCCAACGCGGCGGCCAAGGCGGCGCCGAGGGTTCGGGCGTCTCGAAATAGAAGGAAGGTGGCCGACTCGGCGAGAAACAACCGGCGGAGCGCCACCCCACCCCATTGGGCGATGACCACGCCGACCCCGCATCCAAGGAGGGCCAGAACCGTGCTTTCGGTCAAGGATTGGGCCAGGAGCCGGCCGCGACTGACGCCAAGGGCGGTGCGGAGGGCGACTTCTTTGCGGCGGCGAAGGGCCCGGGCCAGAAAGAGGTTGGTGATGTTGGCGCAGGCGATCAACAGCACCGCCACCGCCACTCCGGTGACCCACAACAGGGTTCGAGCGTCGAGACTCGGGTCGGGGCCGGCGGCGGTCTTGAGTGCCCCTGGAATGGCGACCGGGTGGGCCACGTCGGCCGGCGCCATGCCCGACTGAGTGGCTCGAGCGGCGTTCCAGCTTCGGGCGAACGCGTTGGTGAGGTCGGTCGTGGCGGCCGGGAGGCTGGTGCCGGGTTTCCGCCGGACCATCATCTCCATCCAACCCCAGTTGTAATTCAGGAAGTACTCGCGGCCATCCTCGTCGGGCCGGCTTCCAGCGAATGTCGTGATCGGGAAATAGACGACCGGCGGGTCGTCTTCGGACACGCCGGCGAATCCCTTCGGGGCAACGCCGATGATGGTGCAGCGGACGCCGCCGACTTGAATCGGCTGGCCGATGACGTCCTGACCACCGTACTCTGACTGCCAGAACGGGTAGCTCAGAACCGCGACGTCGGCGCCCCGCGGGGTGGCGTCTTCGGTCGGGAGGAAGAACCGGCCGGCGGCCGGCCGAGCGTCGAAGAAATCAAAGAAGCTCGCGCTGACGGCGCCGACGGACCGCTCTCTCGATGCGGCACCGCTTCCGACCGCGGCGGTCTCGAGAAAGAACGCCGCATGGTCGGAGAACGAGTTGGTCCATTGGCTCAAGTCGAGGTAGCGTTTGTACTCGAAGTTGCTGGTGGTGATCGTACGGTCTTGGAAGGTGTACCGGAGATACACCCGGTGGACCTTGCCCGGATCTCGGAGGAAGGCGTGAGGCCGGAACATTAGTTGGTCGATGATGCCGAACATCGCCGCGTTGGCGCCGATGCCCAGGCCTAACGTGATGATCACGCCGAGCGCGAAGCCCGGGGAGCGCCGGAGACCCCGCAAGGCATACCGGACGTCTTGTTGGAGATGATCGAGCCAGGGGATCGACCAGCGGTCCCGGGCTTCCTCGCGAACTTGGGTCAGGTTGCCGAGTTGTCGGCGCGCCGCCGACTCAGTGCCGGCCGGCGCCACCCCGGCTGCGACGGCGTCGCGTTCGAGCTGGCGCTGATGAAAGGCGAGTTCGTCCCGAAGCTCGCGGTCGAGCCGGTCGCGCCGGAACCAGTCTCGGAGTCGGGCCAGCAGCTCACGCATTTCGGTCCTCCCCTTAGGCGCTCTGCATGACGCGGGCAATCGCCGTCAGCAGGTCGGCAAAACTGGTTTCTTGAAGGCCTAGGTGCTTCTGTCCGGCCGGGGTCAGGGTGTAGTAGCGGGCCCGCTGGTTGTTGGGGGTCTGCTGCCATTCGGCTTTGATCCACCCCTTCTGGCGCATTCGTTGGAGGGCGGGGTAGAGCGAGCCTTCTTCAACCCGCAGCACCTCGCGGGAGTGGCGCTGGATGTGTTGGGCGATCCCATAGCCGTGCATCGGTTGGACGGTGAGGGTTTTCAAGACCATCATGTCGAGGGTCCCGGGGAGGAGGTCGCGTTTGTCGACTGGCGGCATAGGGCATAGTCTGTCTATGGGATAGACTGAATATGGCTCGACGGGTGGTTGTCGACAAGGGGCCGGGGTTCTGAAGTAACTCTCTCCCGTTGTCGCGGGCCATCGGGATCACGGCTCCGGCACCGGGAGACTGGAGGCTGACCCAGCTCGGCTGGGTCTTCACGGTGGCCATTGTTTTTTTGGGACAGTCGGCGGCCGTTTTCGGCCGGTGGCTCGAACGGGTCGGCCCCCGCACCAGCGGGTTGACGGCTGCCGGCTGTTGGGGGGCGGGGTTCCTGATCGGAGCGTTAGGAGTCGTTGGTCGGTCTGCCGCTGGCCTGGGGGGTGTGGAGTACGGTCGTGAGGGCCTCGCAGCTCTTTCGTTAGGTGCCGCCACTATTCGCCGATGGTTCGGCCCCCAGGCGAAGGGTGCTAGCTCGGCCGAATGAAGGTGCCCCGATCGAGGTCGGTCAGGGCTTCGCGCAGTTCGGCTTGGGTGTTCATCACGATCGGGCCGTACCAGGCTACTGGTTCTTCGAGGGGGCGGCCGGACACGAGGAGGAACCGGATTCCGTGGTCGCCGGCTTGGACCACCACTTCGTCGCCGCTGTCGAAGAGAATTAGCGACCGGTTGCCGGTGTCCGACCATTTGGCGTCATGTTCGGTGACGCCGTCCTCGGTGAGGACTTGTCGGGGTGGCGAGGCGTCTTTGAAGGTTCCGCTGCCCTCGAAGACGTAAGCAAATGCATGGCGGCCGGTCTCAACCGGCAAGACTTTGCGGCGGCCCGGCGGAACCCAGACATCGAGGTACCGTGGTTCGGCGGCAATCCCGTCGACTGGGCCCTTCTTGCCCCAGAAATCTCCGCACACCACCCTCACTCTCGCCCCGTCGTCATCCGTCACTTCTGGGATGTCCCGTGCGGTAACGTCCTGATAGCGGGGCGTGGTCATCTTGAGCGATGAGGGCAGGTTGGCCCAAAGTTGGAAGCCGTGCATCCGGCCGGCGGGATCGCCGTGGGGCATTTCTTGGTGGAGGATGCCGCTGCCCGCGGTCATCCATTGGACGTCTCCCGCGCCGAGCGAGCCTTGGTTGCCGAGACTGTCGGCGTGATCGACGGTGCCGGTCAGGACGTAGGTGATGGTTTCGATCCCGCGGTGCGGATGCCAAGGAAATCCGGCGGCGTAATCGCCGGGCCGGTCGTTCCGAAAGTCATCGAAGAGGAGAAACGGGTCGAACTCGCTGGTGTTGCCGAACCCGAACCCACGGTGGAGCTTGACACCGGCCCCCTCGATCGCCGGAGTAGCCGAAATGATCCGCTTGATGGGTCGAATTGACATGGTCGCGCCTCAGGTACCTTGGGCCGGAGTCGCTCCGAGTTCGCTTCGGAGCGTCAGGTAGGTCCAGACCGCGCCGGCCAGGTCGACTCCGCCGAACAGCAGCAGGGCCGGTGCAGCCCAGCCTAACGCCACGAACGCGGCGAAGAAGACTGGGACCGCGATCCGGACCTTGACCGAGGCCTCCATGATCGGGAGGAAGTTGGCCCGGGCGGCGCTGACGTAGTAGACCCCGAGAAACAAGGTCAGCATCCCGACGACCCGAATCCAGACCTCGGTGGTTGGCGGCAGGTCAAAGAGCCCGAGGAGCCAATTGGGGGCCACGAGCAGGATGGCACCGAGTCCGAACAAATAGAGCGCAAAGAAGAAGAGCGATCGGGCGGACTTCGTCATGGGTCACCAATCGGTTGGAACGTAGTCCTTCAGGAACTTCCCCCAAATGTGCTCACCCGTGTTGATCCCGGCAATGATGGGGTCGACGATCCGGGCGGCGCCGTCGACGATGTCGAGGGGCGGATGAAACCGGTGCTCGGCGATCTTCCGGGCCGCCAGTTCTTCCGGATCTTCGTCGGTAACCCAGCCGGTATCGACGCTATTCATGTGGATCCCATCGGCCTGATAGTCGGTGGCCGAGGTCCGGGTCATCATGTTGAGGGCCGCTTTGGCCATGTTGGTGTGGGGATGCCGGGTGGTCTTGAAACGCCGGTAGAACTGGCCCTCGACCGCGGACACATTGACGATGTGTTTGTCGCGGTTTGGGGTCCGGAGCATCAGGGGTTTGAGCCGGGCGTTCAATATGAATGGCGCGACGGCGTTGACCAGCTGGACTTCGAGCAATTCAACCGACGGCACCTCCGCCATCAACAATCGCCAGGAGTTCCGGCCTCGGAGGTCGACCTGTTGGAGATCTTGGTCCAAACGGCCCTCGGGGAAGAGGGCGCCCTGGGCCACATGCTCCTCCGGAAGGAGCCGGACTTGAGACAATTGGGCCGGGTGGGTCATGCCGGCGATCCCGCCGAGCGGCCGGTCGAGCGGGGCGGGGAGGGCACTCGCCTCGGGCAGCATGTGGTAGCCCCTGAGACCCTCGTAGGCGCCTAACAACTTGCGGGTCCGTTCCGGCATCTCGGCGAGCGAGGCGGCTTCGCCCTCCATCATGTGTTCGTAGAACTCGGGTGGGCGCCGGACCGTCTGACAGGCGTTGTTGATGATGAAATCGAGCCGGTCATGGGTCGTCACGAGCTGATGGCAGAACGCCTCGACGCTCGGCGTGTGGCGGAGGTCGAGCCCGTAGATCTCGAGCCGGTCGCCCCAGTCTTCGAAGTCGGGCTCCCGGGCGTATCGGGCGGCCGAGTCACGAGGAAACCGGGTGGTGACGATCAGGCGGGCGCCGCAGCGGAGCAGCTTGATACCGGCTTGATAGCCGATCTTGACCCGGCCTCCGGTCAACAGGGCGACTCGGCCCCGGAGATCGGCCAGCTCGGTCCGCTTCCGGAAGTTCATCTCGGCGCAGGCGGGACACATCTGGTCGTAGAAATGGTGGATAGCCGAGAAGTCTTCTTTGCAGATGTAGCAGTGCTGTGGTTCTGACGCTTCGCGGAAGTCAGGCTCGGGCACGTCCTGCTGGTCGAAATCGTTGGGCGGAAAGACATTTGGCGTCGTAAAGACGGTTTCGCGCCGGCGTTTGCGGATCCCGGTCTCGGCCAAGACGCTTTCGATCTTGTGCACTTTGGCGGCGCGGCGGTCGACCCGGGCGGCTTTGACCACCCGGCGGCGAGCCAGGGCGTCGGGGCGCGACACCATGCCGGCCGCCATGAGAAAACGGACCCGCTCCTCGACCGGCACCTCGGCGAGGAGGGCCCGGTTGTCGATGATCGCGTCGAGGAGTTCGGTCGCGGCGGTCACCCGATCGAGGAGGGTTGGAGCTTGATTCATGGGCGGCAAAATACCCCGCGGGGCGCTCGTGGCCTAGGCCAGCCGGTGCTCCGGCCCATAGGGTGCCGGCTCGGTGATCTCGCCGCCGGCGACCTTGATTCGTACCCCGTTCCAGAACTCGGCCGTGAACAGGTCGCGATGGTGGCGGCGAAATTCTTGGTGAAGCGGTTCGGGAAACCGGATGAACCGTTCGAACTCTTCGGGGAAGACGTCGTTGTCTCGGACACTGAACCAGGGCTCGGCGGCCATTTCGTCCTCGAACGTGGCGGCTTCCGGGATGGTCCGGAAGTGACAGTCGGTCAGCCGGCAGATCTCGTCGTAGTCATAGAAGATGACCCGGCCATGGCGGGTCACGCCGAAGTTCTTGGCCAGCATGTCGCCTGGAAACACATTGATGCCCGCCAATTCCTTGATGGCCCGGCCGAAATCGACGATGGCCGCGCCGGCCGCGTCGGGCGGAGCGGTTCGAAGGAACACGTCGAGCGGCGTCATCCGACGTTCGGTGTAGAGGTGCTTGAAAACCCACCGATCGCCGGCGGGTTCGACCGTGTCCCGTGCGTTGGCGATCAGATCCTGCCGGACGTTGTCATCCAAGGCGCGGTCGGGGAGTGCTAGGCCGGTGAACTCCTGGGTGTCCGCCAGCCGGCCGCCGTGCTCGGTGAGGAACACGAACTGGTACTTCGTCATGACCTCCCGGCGGCTGACCTGTTTGGGCGGGGCGGGGCGGTCCTTGATGACCTTGAAGACCGCGTTCATCGGTTTGAGCACGAAGGTCAGCATCACCATGCCGGGCACCCCGTCGATCGGTTCGAACCGGATCTCAGGGTCTCGGAGGAGGCGGTAGAGGCATTGGTAGAACTCTCGCTTCCCGTGGCGGTGGTAGCCGATGACGGTGTAGATCTCGTCGAGTCGCTTAGTCGGCAAGAGCGACTGGAGGAACCCCACCGCCGCCCGAGGATCGGGGAGGTCGACTTGGAAATGACTTCGCGAGAAGCCGAAGACTATGCTGGCTTCGTCCGGGGTGGTGACGAGGGCTTCGATGGCGAGTCCGCCGGGACCGGCGACCGCCGCGGCCACCAACGGCCTCTCGTGGTCGGCTGTGCGAATCCGGCCGATCAGGAACGCCCGGCGATTGCGGATGAACGGGCTCGGGAGCCAGGTCAGGGTCCCGCCGGCGGCCAGGTCGGGCAGGTCGTGCCGGAGCCGGGCTTCGATCCGGGTCGCGTCGAGGCGGAGATCGGCCCAGCCCGAGAGACCGAGGGAATCGAGCATCCGGGTTAGGGCCGGGATCAGCTCCCCGGGGGTGCTGAAGGGGATCGTCTGGGTGGCCGGCGTAGCCGGCAAGCTCGGTGGGGCGAGGTCGATGAACTCAGCGGTCTCGTCGACCCCGACGGTGCCCTGAAGCCGGCGGATGACCGAGTTGTAGAACGTTTCGGCGATTTCGCGATCGGGCCGGTGCTGGATCAAACCGGCGTAGCGGAGACGAACCGCCTGTTGCGGGAGCGGGTGCCAGAGCGAGAGACGGCCGAGCGCCGCGACCAGTGGCGCCATGCTGTCGGGATAAAGCAGGAGCCGGGCCTCGGCGTCGGCTTGGAGTCCGGTCCAGTCGCGCGCGTCAAACCGATGGATCGCGCTCCGGGTCAGGCGGCCGAATGCCTCGGCATAGGCCTGAAAGGCCTCGAAGAGTTGTTCGGAGGCGAGCCGGGAAACCGGATGGGTATCGATGTCAATTCCGAGGGCCGGGGGGCTCGCGGAACCTGAAACAGGGTCGGGCCGCTGTCAAGCAGGTCCATCGCGACGGGCACTCCGCGCTTGACCTGCCAACCGGGCCGGTGAAGTCGTGGCCAGCCGGTAGCTGTCCTTGATGAAGTCGTCGACTTCTTTCCAGTCGATGGTGCCTTGGTCGAGCCGGAGGCCTAACCAGCCTTGGGCGCCGATGTAGGCTGGGAGGTAGAAACGAGTGGGGTCGTGGGCAATCCAGGCGGCGTTTTCACCGCGGGGGGCCTTGATGCAGAGTGCCACGATCCCGTCGCCATGGTGGTTGTCGAGGAAGTAGGCGAAGACCTTCTTCTTGACCCGGAAGGTGACGTGACTACCGGACGGGCTCTCGGTGGCGCCCTCCAGTGTTAGGCAGATCCGGCGGAGCCGTCCCAGTTGCCGGGCTTCAGCGGGCTTTCCTTGGGCCGTCACGAGCCGGCGAGGGTATAGTCGAAGGTGTACGAGTGCTTCTTCCCTTCGATGATGATGTTCATGGTGCCGGTGAGGCCCACCAATTGCCCGGTGCCCGAATCGGGGACCACGGTGACCAGCAGGGTCGGGGTTCCGCGGGTCAGGGTCCCGCTGTGTTGGAGCGCGAACGTTCCGGTCCGTCCGTTGAGGGTGCCGGTAACCCGTTCGATGGCGACATAGCCGGCCGAGCCCTGGGTGGTGGTGCCGGCGGCCAGCATTTCGCCAACGCTCGTGGCTTCGAGATCGCCGCGGAATTGTTTGTCGATGGTCATCCGGCTCAGCATTTCGCCGGCGATTGGCTGGGGGGCCAGTTTAACTTCAAAAGTGCCGGTGGCGCGGGTGGGCATGGGGCTTCCCTTGGGGGCTGGAGCAGCCACCAGGCAGAGGGCGACCAGTAGGGCGGAAATCATGACGGTATAGATTAATCGGGCCCGCCACCGCTCGGAAGCCAGCAATGGACCAAGGCTCGATCGGGGCCAGGAGGTGATAACGCGTGGCACTCGTGGTTTTTCTGAGAGGGGTCAACGTCGGTGGTCACCGGACCTTCCGACCGACCAGGCTCGCCGAACAGCTGAAGCATCTCGAGGTGGTGAACATCGGCGCGGCCGGCACCCTGGTGGTCCGGCGGCCAATCACGCAGGCCCTGCTTCGCTCCGAATTGGTCCGGCGGCTTCCCTTTGATACCGAGATCATGATCTGCGAGGGCCGCGCGATTGCCGGGCTGATGTCGCGAAATCCTTTCGCGGACCATCCGGTGCGACCCGACATCGTTCGCTTCGTGAGCGTCCTGGCCAAACGCCCCCGCTTGGCGCCGCCAACGCCGGTGCGCCTCCCTCCGAGTGGCACGTGGTTGCTCAAAATCCTGGCGAGGGACGGCCGGTTCGTGTTCGGGATGTACCGGCGTCACATGAAGGTTGTCGGCTATCTCGGCACCCTCGACCGGCTCTTTGGGGTCCCGGCAACCACGCGCAACTGGAATACCATCAGCGCGATCGCCACCGTGTTAGGTAACGGAGGGGCCGGCTGATGGATTGGGTGTTCATTGCGGTTGCTTGACGGTTCGCAGGTACGGCTTGTGGGTCTTGAACCCATCGGGATACTTGACCTTGGCCGCTTCGTCCGAAACGGAGGTCGGGATGATGACGTCCCCGCCCGGGGTCCAGTTCGCCGGCGTGGCCACGGTGTGTTTGGCGGTGAGTTGGAGCGAGTCGAGGAGCCGGAGGACTTCGGTGAAGTTCCGTCCGGTGCTCATTGGGTACACGATCATGGCTTTGACCTTCTTGTCGGGCCCGATCACGAACACCGACCGGACGGGGGCGTTGTCGGCCGCAGTGCGGGTCCCGCCGGTGGCGTTGGGGTGGATCATGTCGTACAGCTTGGCCACGGTCAGCTCGGGGTCGCCGATCAGCGGGTAGGTGACGGCATGCCCTTGGGTCTCATGGATGTCGCCGACCCATCGGGTGTGGTCGGCGACGGGGTCGGCACTGAGGCCTAGGATCTTGCAGCCGCGCTTATCGAACTCCGGCTTGAGGCCGGCCATCGAGCCGAGTTCGGTGGTGCAGACCGGGGTGAAGTCTTTCGGGTGTGAGAACAGGATGGCCCATTGGTCACCGATCCACTCGTGAAACCGGATCTGGCCTTGGGTGGTGTCGGCGGTGAAGTCGGGGGCGTCGTCACCAATTCGGATCGTCATGGTCGGTCCCAGGGGGGTCGCAGATATAGTAACGCGAACTCGGAGCCCTGGGAAGTCGAGCCCCAGCGGCCCGGCGCTAGGGCGTCCGGCCGATGGTTTTGAGCCGTCCGACCGCCTCTTCATTCTTCGGGTCGCGCTTGATGGCCTCGCGGAACGCCGCGGCCGCGGCCGTGGTATCGCCCCGCATCAGTTGGATGTTGCCCCGGAAGACTTCCATGCCTGAGGAATTGGGAAACAGCTCGCCGTTGAGTCCGAGGAGGCGGAGGGCTTCGTCAAACTTGTTGGCCCGCCCCAGCCGGAAGGCGGCGATATTGAGCGAAGGTTCGGTGAAGTCGTAGGCGTCGCCGCCATAGTAGCGCTGTCGGAGCGCCTTGTAGGCCGCAATCGCCGAGTCGGCGCCGGAGGTTTGGGCCACATCGGTTAGGAGGGCGGACAGGGGGATAGGGCGGCTGACGCCTCGGTGGCAGGTGCCACAGGTGACCATGAGGCCCGGCGTTGTTCGCCCCGGCAACGAGTCCAGGCGACGGTTGATGTCAGCGACCATCCGCATCATCTGGCGGGCGACCAGTTTGGTGCGTTTGGCGTCGGAGGCGAAGTTGAAGCTGGTGAGGGGCTGGCCCTCTTCGCCCTCGTGGCAGAATTGGCAACGGACGCCGAGGTTGCTGGTGAAGTTCCGCATGGTGCCGATCACTTGGTTGACCGGAGTAGCGTGGGGGATAACCTGGGTGTTGACCAAGGAGTCGGGCGGGAACTTGCCGGGGGTCTGGGCCGCGGCCGTGGTGGCGGTGGTGAGGAGCGCGAGTCCGATTTGGCCTCGGCGGATTGAATGGATGCTGGGCATGGCGGTTCCCTTTGAATGGTGGGGCGATCAGGGATCAAAGATACGAGCGGCTGGACCGACGCGCGGGTCAGTCTCTGTCAGGAAATGGTGAACTCGAACCCTGCTGGCCAACGCCTTGCACCCGCTGATGGGGAGGTGATCGGGCGCTGATTCGCGATTGAAACCGGCGTCCTATGCTGGGGGCGTCCTCGCCGCCTGCTCGCATCGCTGCGGCTTTGCGTCGAGAAAGTCGTTCACCATTGGGACGATGACCGGCATGCGCGAATGATCGGGACATCGGGGCAATTTGTCTCGATGGCTGGGCGCGATTCGAGTGGTGGGTGGTGAGTCCGGCTTCGCCGCCGAACTCTTTACACCTGCGAGCCGCCGACTGTCGCCTCGGGGAGCCGGAAAGGCTGCGAGGTGCGCTCGCGTAAAGGCGTCCGGGGGTAAGGGTGGCGGTCCTGGAGGCCGCCAACCATGGGGTCGAGTTGATGTTGCTGACGGCCGGGTAGGGTTGGGTCGATCAACCGCTGCGCCTGGGTCGCCAAGGACAGGTTCGAAAGCGACTTAGAGGTCGATAGCCGACGACCAGCTTGGTGGCGGTTCGGAGCGGTTCGGGGACACTGTGACCAGGTTGGCCTAGCGGGCGGAATCGGCCGCTCGGACTTTGGTCAGTTCAAGTAGGGGCGCGGTTCGAAGCGGCGGATGGGATTTGGGAGTATCGATGCCCGAATAAAGTCATATCTTGCGAAGGAAGCGGCCTTTCGGGCGGATGGTAGCCCCTTCCGCTGCATACAACAAAGTTAGCTGGCAGTCGGCCATCGGTTCGAAGTCGGCCACCCACAACCCTAAGGGGCCATCGTGCGATTCCGGTTTGCTCGTCGAGTGGTCGTCTCGCTCCTGGCGTTCGTCAGCATTACCAGGACACCAACATCCGCACAGTCCGCAAACGACAGTGTCGGGCCCGGCCACGGGCTGGTACTTCAGCTCGACGAGGGAGA
>JANNQX010000030.1:0-33633 GCA_031400975.1 Gemmatimonadota bacterium | reverse complement strand
AATGCCCCGGCCCATCGCCTCGAGCAAGATCGGCGAATGATGATCGACCCAGGTGGGCGTATCGCGTGAGGGCACCGCGAGACAGTCGATCTCGGCCCAGAGGGCGGCCAGGCTCTCGTCTCGGAGTCCGCCGAGCCAGCTCAACCGTGATGCCAGGCCCAGGCGCTGGACGGAGGCTTCAACGGTCTCTTGCTCCGGACCGGTCCCAGCGACCACCAGGCGCCACTTCCCGAAAGTGTGCCGGAGCGCCTCGATCAGGAACTGCAAGCCGCGCTCGGGAACCAGCCGGCCGGCAAAGCCAACCACCAACTCATCGTGGGCCGGCCGCGGGATCAGATTGCCGACAGAAACGCCGGCGGGGAGTAGGGCCGTGGCGATGGCCTTCGGCGCTCGGGCCTGGAGCAGCCCCATGGCGAGCCGGTTACCGCCGATGACGCCGGCCGCACCTTGGAGCACCCGGTTGGACCGTCGCGCCTCGAGGAAGCCGAGCGATTTGGCGATCGACCGCCACGAGAACAAGACGTAGGGGATCCCGACCTTCGTGGCGAGAGACGCCGCGGTGCTGGCGAGGTCCGATTCGGGCTCCGCTTCGAGATGGACGATGGTCGGGCGGACATCCGCCAACAGGCGACGAAGCGTGGCACTCTGCCACCGAAGCCCAGCCGGGCTGCCGGCATCTCCTCGGACCGGCACTGGAGCGAGACGTACCGCTCCGTCGGAACCGGCGGACCCTCCCGCGGTTGCCAACACGACTTCTGGGCCTTGGCCCGCGATCGCCCGGAGCCGCTCGCGGCGGCCGGGGTCATCGCATTGGTCGGAGAGAACGAGAACCCGCACCAGCGAAAAATGGGGGGGTGGGGGCCAAGTTGAAAGCCGAACCCCTATATTTGTCGAGTCGGGCCCTTAGCTCAGGCGGTTAGAGCAGCGGACTCATAATCCGTAGGTCCTGGGTTCGAATCCCAGAGGGCCCATTTCTCGGCGCTCGGCGCTCGGGGCTCGGCACTCGGTGCTTGGCAGTCGGTGCTTGCGACAGCGGTGTCCGGTGAAGCGGTAGCGACTGTTTCCACTCCAGGGGCCTAGTCGATTCGAAATCGCTGCTGCTTGAGGTCGATTGCAGAAAGCCTCCCGTCCGGCCCGCCCGCTTCGAGGCCCCGGGCCGTGTGGGAGGATCGGCCCGCCGCCGAGTTCTTTATGCCTGCCAACCCGGACGGCACGATGGGGCATCGGGACGCGCAATCCCGTGAGCTAGGCAAGCGTAAACCCAAGGTGCCATTGCGATCGGACCTGGCATCGGACCGCCAAGGGAGCAGGCTTGAGGCAGTCGGGGCGGGAGTCTTCGTGGATGGGGGCCGGGGTCCGGCGACCGGAGAATCCCGTCGCAGGAATACGGATGACCTGTACGAGGCGCTTCCGGGCCCTGTTCCGTACAGCATTCTCAAACAGGCGGGTTGAAGCCATGAAGGTTCTTGTTGTAGTCGAAGCCACGGAGACCGGGTTTTCGGCCTATTCACCCGATCTGCCCGGCTGCGCCGCCACCGCGGGGACTCGCGAGAGCGTCGAGGTCCTAGTGCGCGAAGCGGTCGAGTTCCACCTCGAGGGGCTTCGGGAAGACGGCATCGCCCCACCGAAGGCAAGCAGCTACGCGACGGTCATCGAGGTTGCCGCCTAACACAGGCTCTGGATGAAGCAGCCGGCCGCCGCCGGCGGCCGCAGCTTATCCATTTTCCGTTAGGCGGCCGACACGGATGGGCCAGGGAGTTGCCTGGCCAAATGGACCATTCCGCTCACCTCGTGGCCTGTGGCCCCCGAGAATGGCGCGTCGATGTCTGAATAGCGTCGGGGCGGGATCGCTTCCTACTGCCGGAAACAGGAGCCACACGAGAGGGTTTGGTGATGGGAGCTACTATCTCGGAATCCAGGACGATGTCACGATGAATACGAGCAACACCGAACTCACCTCGAGCCAGCGCGAAGGCGTCCGCCGTTTCATCGAGAGCGCGCGGTTCGAGCGGTCCATTACGGCGCTTATCGTTGCCAACGCCATCACCCTCGGCATCGAAACCTCACCGCCGGTCGCAGCACGATTCGGCGAGTCGCTGTACGCGTTCGACCGCCTGGTGCTGGCCGTGTTCGTCGTCGAACTGCTGTTGCGCGCCTTCGTCTACCGTGGTCGCTTCTTCGCGGACCCCTGGCGCGTGTTCGACTTCGTGGTCGTTGGGATCGCCGTCGTGCCGGCGGGCAGCGCGTTCGCCGTCCTGCGCGCCTTGCGCGTGCTGCGTGTGCTCCGGCTGGTGTCGCTGGTGCCGTCCATGCGCCGGGTGATTGGCGCTTTGCTGAAGGCACTGCCCGGCATGGCGTCCGTCGTCGGCCTCCTGGGACTCGTGCTCTACGTCTTTGCCGTGATGGCCACGAAACTGTACGGGGCAATCGCGCCGGAGTTTTTTGGCACCCTTGGCGCGTCGTTGTTCACGCTGTTCCAGATCATGACCGTCGAAGGCTGGCCCGACGTGGCACGCGGCGTCATGGCGCAGTCGCCTTCTGCCTGGATCTTCTTCGTCGTCTATCTTTTGATCGCGACGTTCATGGTGCTAAACTTGTTCATTGCAGTGGTTGTCAACGCGATGCAGTCCCAGGTCACAGAAGACCTCAAGGACGAGGGAGAAGCGCACACCCGGTTGATCCTCGACGAAGTACGCGCGCTCCGGCGGGAGATCGAGGCGCTGCGTGGGCCGTCGCAATCGTGAGCACGCGTAGTAACAGGCTTCGCCGCCAAGGAGCGTAGTGCATGGTCTGGATATGGGTAGGATTCATCGTCTTCGTACTGCTGATGCTGGCGCTGGACCTGGGGGTCTTCCACCGGAAAGCCCATGTGGTCACGATGAAGGAGGCGCTCACGTGGTCCGCCGTATGGATCACGATGGGGCTGTCCTTCTCCGTTTTCGTGTACTACGGGTACGAGCACCACTGGCTGGGACTGGGCAACGCGGTTGATGCCGTGGACGGGGTGATCAACAACGGCACGACGGCGACGATTAAGTACGTGACGGGGTACGTCGTCGAGAAGTCGCTGAGCGTCGACAACATCTTCGTCATCGCGATGATCTTCGGCTTCTTCGCGGTTCCGCCGCTCTACCAGCATCGGGTGCTCTTTTGGGGCATCCTGGGTGCCCTGGCGATGCGCGGCGTGATGATTGGCCTGGGCGCCGCCTTGATTGCCGAGTACCACTGGGTGCTCTATGTCTTTGGCGTCTTCCTAATCATCACCGGGATCAAGATGCTGATCCTGAAGACGGATCACACGGACCCCAACCAGAACATCGTGGTGCGGCTCACCCGGCGATTCTTCCCGATCACCTCGCGCTTCCACGGACAGCACTTCGCCGTGCGGGCTGGAGCGCCGGCCTCATACGAAAGCGAGTTTCCCGGGACGGTCGCGCTCCCTGATGAGGCGGTGAACCAGGCTCGGCCCGGGACGTGGATGCTCACGCCCTTGGCCCTGGCCCTGATCATGGTCGAATTCACGGACCTGATCTTCGCGGTGGATTCGATCCCGGCGATCTTCGCCATTACCGGCGATCCGTTCCTAGTGTTCACCAGTAACGTCTTTGCGATCCTCGGCCTGCGCTCGCTCTATTTTGCGCTGGGCGGCATGCTGGAGAAGTTCCGGTACCTGAAGGTGGCACTCGCGCTGGTGTTGATGGTGGTGGGCGTGAAGATGCTGATTGCCAAGTGGCTCAAGGAGATGCTCGGCGGCGGCTTCAACTTCTACCTGCTCGGGGTCGTGCTCCTGATCCTGGCTGCAGGTGTAGCAGGGTCCTTGATTGCCGAGCGTCGCGGCCAACGCGCCGCTTGATATCAAGTTTGTAGTGTAACATCGGGGGTCAGGGCACAAACCTACCGCGCCCGCGGTCGTGTCGCCGGGATCCGAGGGCGCGCGCACGCCGGTGTTCGGGTTAGCCGGCGAAGCAGTAGGCGCAGCCTTTTTGCTGGGCGCCGCTGACGGCGAGGACGCCGGAGGGGACGACTTGGATGCCTGGGATTAGGCTCTTCATCCAGTCGGCTTTTACGGCGGCTGGATCCAGCTTCATGCTCTGGGCCACAGCACCGGAGTAGACCGTTAGCGCAACGTTGCAGGCTCCAACGAGGACGCTCTTGGCTAGTAGCGCCTCGAGGCCGGTGCCCGGGAGAGGGAGGGGGAGCGGTTTGATCCAGGTGTTGCGGGTCGCGGGAGCGGAGCCGTCATTGATCTTGAATACTTCGCCGAGTTTGTATTTGGCCCACGCGGCGTCGCTGAGGGCGTAGCCGATCGCGCCGTGGCGGACGATAATGACGGCGCTGTTCTGGGGGTCGGTCGTGCCGTAGTTGGCGTTGGTCGTGTCGAGCCAGACCCTCGGCCATACCACGGGCATCCCGCCGTTCGGCTCGGGTGCGTCGAACACCATTTTGTGCTTGCCGGTGATTTTGTTGAGCCAGGCGTCATAGGCGGGATCGGCGGCACCGGACCGGGTGTCAGGCTCGGCGGCGAGGCTACGGGGCACCAGGCCGCCGAGGCCGAGGGCGGCGGCGGTGGCGCTGATTCTACCGAGGAAGCCGCGCCGATGGGTGGATCGATTCAGACTGAACATGTCCGTTTCCTCCGGTTGATGGTAGAACGCCAACGTACGGCGGGCGGGGGGTTCGGGCAAGGCTCTCGGAACTTTTCGGCTCAGACTCGCAGGATCGCGTCGATGACCCGTTCACCGGCGTGACCATCCCACCCCTCAGGTTGCCTTCGATCGTGGGGCCGGTTCGCGGTGAGGATGTGGCCGGCCGCGGTTAGGATGGCCGCTCGCGAGGGGGCGACCAACTGGTTGGTGCCCTCAGTGAGTGTAATGGGCCGTTCGGTGGTGGACCGGGCGGTGAGACATGGGATCCCAAGCACCGTGGTCTCTTCTTGGAGGCCTCCGGAGTCGGTCAGGACCAGCCCGGCCTCCCGGATCAGGCCAATCGTTTCCAAATAGCCGAGCGGGTCGAGAACCAGGACCCCGGGCGAGAGCTGGATCCCGAATTCGGCCAGGCGTTGGCGGGTCCGTGGATGGGCGGCGAAACACACCGGGACCGTTTCGGCCAATTGATCGAGGGCCAGAGTTAGTTCCCTGAGAACGGCTGGGTCGTCCACGTTGGAGGGCCGATGGAGGGTTACGAAGACGAACCGGCCGGGGGGCAGATTGAAGGCCTGGGGTACTCGCAGGGAGGCGGCCTTCGGCTCGAGGCGGAGCAGGGTGTCGATCATCACGTTGCCGACGAATTGGATCCGGCCGGCCGCGACACCCTCGTTGGCCAGATTCCGGTCCGCGTCGCGGCTCGGCGTCAACAGGAGGGTGGCCAAGCGGTCCGTGACGACCCGATTCACCTCCTCCGGCATCGACCAGTCGCCACTCCGAAGGCCGGCCTCGACGTGGGCGATTCGGAATCTTTTTTGCGCCGCGACCACCGCACCGGCCAAGGTCGAATTGACGTCGCCATAGACGACCACCCAGCTCGGACGGTACCGGTCCAGCACCGGTTCGAGGCCCAGCATGACTCGCGCCGTCTGCTCCGTGCTGGTACCCGAGCCAACCCCGAGGTTTTCATTCGGCCGCGGGAGGTCGAGTGCGCGAAAGAAGGTGTCGCTCATCGTGTCATCGTAGTGCTGCCCGGTATGGACCAGGATCTGTTCGAGTCCCCGGGCCGCTCCCGCTCGAACTACTGGGGCAACCTTCATGAAATTCGGCCGGGCCCCGACCAGGTGGAGCAGGGGCGCCATCAGGAATCCTACGGGTTGGAGAAACTGGTGATCGTGGGGGCGCCGGTCCGGGAATCCACCAAAACCGCCACCGAGTCTGGGGGAAAATGGCGGCGCGGGTGCCTAAGGTAAAGCGGTTGTGTCATTCGGACCTCCTTGCTTGCTCTCGGGCGCCGGGGGACGTTAGACTATCGGTCCATCGGGCGGTTAGCTCAGCTGGTTAGAGCGCTGGTCTCACATACCAGAGGTCGGGGGTTCGATCCCCTCACCGCCCATCTACACGTAAGGTCAAGGGCTTGTCCATCATGCGACTCACCGAACGGCATCGCCAATTCGCCTGAGTCCGCGACGCAAACGCCGACTGGCGGTCTTCATCGTCGCCCTGGCACTCGGGGTGGCCGGCGTGTCGCTGTCGATCGAATCCATCCGACGGCCGCTCGGCGGCGTCGCTACGGCCCCGAGCCTGGTGGGCCCCGGCCAGGGGCGGAAGCAGATCAGCGTTTCGGGGGAGCGGATCGAGGAGGCCGGGTCCGAACCGGACAACTGGCTGACGTATTCGGGCTCCTATCGAAGCTGGCGTTACAGCGACCTCGATGAGATCACGACCGGGAACGTCTCCGGTCTCAAGCTCGCCTGGTCCCTCAAATTTCACTCTAGCGATCCGATCGAAGCGTCTCCGATCGTCGTCGACGGGACCATGTTCCTCACGGTGCCGGTCGGCGACGTACTGGCCATCGATGCCGGCACCGGAACAGTCCTCTGGCGATACACCCGATCGGTACCGAACGATGTCTCATTGTGCTGTGGGCGGGTCAATCGCGGTGTCGCGGTTCTGAACGATCGGGTCTTCGTCGGAACTCTGGACGGCTACCTGGTCGCACTGGAGGCCGCGACGGGCCGGGTC
Organism: Gemmatimonadota bacterium; assembly: GCA_031400975.1. Taxonomy (GTDB): domain Bacteria; phylum Gemmatimonadota; class Gemmatimonadetes; order Gemmatimonadales; family GWC2-71-9; genus SHZU01. The sequence goes on along the minus strand of JANNQX010000030.1, from coordinate 26,965 downwards.
GTCTGGCAAACCCAGGTCGCCGACTACCGTGAGGGATATTCGATAACCGCCGCACCACTCGCGGTCCGGAACAAGATCATCGTCGGGGTCGCGGGCGGCGAGTATGGGATTCGCGGCTTCCTCGATGGGTACGACCCGACGAGCGGCGTGCGGGTTTGGCGTTTCCACACCATTCCCGAACCCGGGCAGCTCGGTTCCGACACCTGGCAGGGCGAGTCGTGGAAGACCGGTGGTGGGCCGACCTGGCTCACCGGATCGTTCGATCCGGCCCTTGGGCTCCTCTATTGGGGGGTCGGCAATCCATCCCCCGATTACAACGGCGACACTCGACCCGGCGACAACCTCTTCACTGCGTCGGTGGTCGCGCTCCATGTCGACGACGGAACCCTTGCCTGGCACTTTCAATTCACTCCTCACGATGTCCATGACTGGGACGCCAATCAGATCCCGGTCCTGGTCGATCATCAGTTCGAGGGGCAACCCCGGCAGCTCATGTTCTGGGCCAATCGCAACGGTTTCTACTATGTCCTCGACCGACGGACCGGGGAGTTCCTCCATGCCTCGAGCTTTGTCAAGCAAAATTGGGCCCGGTCGATCGATCCGAACGGTCGCCCAATCCTGGTCCCGGGCATGGCGCCGTCGGAGCGGGGGACCCTGACTTGGCCGGGCCAGTTTGGTGGGATCAACTGGTGGTCGCCGTCGTACAGCCCGAAGACGAACCTGTTCTACGTTCCGTTCGTTGAAGAGCCGAAGGTGTTCTTCAAGAGCGCCGAGCCCGAGTCGAATCAACCTCGGCGCGGTCGGAAGATCTTGGGCGGCCACGCGGCGTCCACCGGCGCGCCGTACCAAACCGGAGTCCGGGCCCTGAACCCGGTGACCGGTACGGTGGTCTGGGAGAACGTGACCGGGGCCCGACGGGGCACCGGTTGGACTGGCGGTACCCTGGCGTCGGCGGGCAACCTGGTGTTCTTCGGGGATGCCGGCGACTTCGGCGCCTTCGACGCCCGCGACGGGCGAGAGCTGTGGCGGGCCAAGCTGGGAGGCCTCATCAACGCCAGCCCGGTCACCTTTGCGGTGGGCGGGCACCAGAGAGTAGCGATTCCGGCTGGGAACACCTTGTTTGTCTTCGGGCGGTGACTTCCATGGCGGCTTGCATTGGGTCCACTAGGGCTCGGCCGGGCGTTCGCCAACGGCGCGGAGGGCGGTTTCACGGTCCCCGTCGGAACTGATGTCCTCGGCAGCCCGGAGGTAGGCGCGCCGGAGGGCCGGGGTTCGAACCAGGCCTCGACGGGCGGCTCGGACCAATACCGACGACCGGTCGCCGTCGGAGCTGATGCCCCGGGCGCTCGAGAGCAGCGCGGCGACGACCTCGTCGGTTGGGTTTGAAGTGGCCAACACCCGGCTCAGGACGGAAGCCTTGTCACCGTCGGAGTCGATTCCGTCGGCGGCTTTGAAGAAAGCCGGTACTAAGTCCCCGTCAAGGCCGCCCTCGAGGAACCGGATCAACGTGGAGGCCCGGTCACCGTCGGACTCGATCGCATTGACCAAATCAAGGAACTGTTCCCGCGACGCCGCCTCGACCTTGCCGGACCGGAGCGCATGGGTCAGGAGCGACGACAGGTCACCGTCGGAGTCGATCCCCCGGGCGGCCGTGTAGAACGCCTCCGGGAGCGTTGCGGTGTTCGGATAGGCGTCGATCGTCGCGGTCAAGAGACTGGTCCGGTCGCCATCCGAGTCAATGGTCGAGGCCAGGTCGAGGACGATGCCTAACGTCTTGGCGGTCGGGCGCTGGCGGACTAAGCGGGTCAGCACCGTGGTCTTGTCACCATCCGACTCGATCCGGCGGACCGCGGCGAGATACTCGGCCGATACAGCCGGCTCCAGCAAAAGAGCGAGGGGGATCGCGGCCAACACTTGGGCCTGATCTCCGTCGGACTCGATGGTGCCGGTTTGGGCGAGCAGCTCGGTCACTTGGGCACTGGTGACCCCCGGGGCCCTGAGGGCGAGCCCAAGATAGGTGGACTTCCCGCCGTCGCCGTCGATCTGTTCGATTTCCCGGACCAGGCCGTCGAAGCCGCTGGTCTTCATAATCCGGGCGACTCGCGCTTCGGCCTCGTATCCGGACCGCCGGATGAACTCGAGGATGGCCAGCTGGCGCCACCGGGCGGTGGCCGGATCAAGCTCGGTTTCGCGGCCGTCAATGGTATAGCGGCGCTCGAGGGCGCCGTTTCGCTCGACCACCACATATCGGCGCTCGGTCTTGCCGCGTTCATAGGTGATTTCGAACCGGCCGCCCTTGGGCAGCGACGCGACGTCGTCTTCGGCGGCCGTGAACTGCGGGTTGCGGCGCGACCGGACCGCCACGGCACAATCCGAACCAGTCCAGACCACCATTCGATTGCCCTCGTCATCGGTGGCCGTTCCCTCACCCGTGATCGTGGTCGAGGAGGACATCCGGTAGGTCCGTTCGGTCCCGCCCTGGCCGGGCCGGCACCGATCGGGGTCCTGCACCACAATGCCGGTGACCGGAGCGAGGGCGGCGAGCGGGGCCAGAGCCGGTTCCAATCGGATCTGGGTCGGCGATGGGGCTGCCGCGACTGGCGCGGCCCAGGCCGGTTCGGGCACGGACGCCTCTCTCGGGGTCACGGCGCCCAGGGGCAGGAGCAGGCTGATGGCTCCAAAACCAGCCAAGGCAACGGCGCCCCGGTCGAGGCCTCGCCGGCGACGGCTGGGGTCCAGCACCGCGAGCAGTCGGTCGCCGAGTTGGGAGCGGTGGGCTATCGCGAGCGCGACCGTCGGCCGGTCGGAACCGAACGGGGCGGTCCGAGCGGTGTCGAGCAACAAGTCGGCGTACTCGGACGGGAGCCCGCCGTCGTTGAGAACCGCGTCGTCGCAAGCCTGCTCCCGCGCCACCCGGGCCGCCCGGGCGGCGAGCCACACCAGGGGATTGAACCAGTGAATGGCGCAGACGATCCGACTCACCAGGTGAGTGAGGCAGTCAAACCGCGCCACGTGAGCCAATTCGTGGATGACGACATGGCGGCGCCGCATGGCGGTCCATTCCGCGCCGGCGGTCGGCAGGAGAATGACGGGGCGGTAGATGCCCCAGGTGCACGGGGTTGGAATGGTTTCCGACTCGAGGAACCGGAGCGGACGGCGGAAGGTTCGATCGTCGAGTACGTCCTCAACCGTCTCGATCCATGCCGGCGACTCGAGCGGGATGGCCCGCCGGGCCAACCGGCGGAGGCCGACGATGCCGGCCAGCAACCAGGTGCCAGCGGCGGCGGCGCCTAACGCCCAGACCGAGAGGAGAAATCGGAACCACCGGGGGGTCCCGGATCCCTCAGCAAACGCGGGGGACCCCGGACCGGCCACCGCCGGAGCGGGCTCACTCGCGATCGTGACGGCCGCCGGAGCCGAGGCTAAGCTGGGGGAGGCAAAGGCCGGCTCAGCCGGGGCCTCGTCGACGAACGTCACGACGGCGTCGGGCGTCAGTGCCGCGGCGATGGCCGGGAGCGGTTCCGACAGCGACGGGAGCGTGGGTAAGGTTGGCCAAGACGGGACCGCGAGTGGAACGATGGGCAGCAAGAGGGTGGCGAAGAGCCCGGTGGTCCAAATCAAATGGCGGATCGCGGCCGAGGCCCTTCGGGCCCCAAAGGCAACGACCGTAGTCAGGAGCAACAGAACCGCGGCCTTGGCGACGATCAACGAGACAGCGCTAAAGTCGAACATCTTAACGGCCCTCCTTTCGGGCATCAGCAATCAGTTTGGCGAGCCGGTCCAATTCGCCTTTCGGCAAGGCCCGGTCGTCCGCGTCGAGGAGTGCCGCCATGGCTTGCGAAGCCGACCCGTCGAAGAAGGTCCGGACCACCTGCTCGAGGGCGGTCTGGCTGGCACGTTCCTTGGGGACCATTGGGAGAAATACGTATCGGGGCCCATCCTGCTCGTGGCGGAGATGTCCCTTGTCCTCGAGCACCCGAAGGAGCGCCCGGATGGTTGAGTAGCTCGGTGGTTCGGGAATCTCAGCCTGGACGTCGCCCGCGGTGGCTCGTTTGAGCCGGTAGACGATGTCCATGATTTGCCGCTCTCGGCGGCTCAAGGCAGGGGCAGGGGATCGGGGCACAGGTCATCCTACGGGTTCGAGGTGCTAAAGATTCAGCATGGTGCTAAAATATTAGCATCGCCCTCGATTTCCCGCAAGACCCTACAGGGCGCCGCCCCGCCGCCATCGGCCGATGGTGTCGTGTTCCTCGTCGAACATGGCCAGCACCTCAGCCGGTGACACCGTGGCGACGCCGGCCTTGGCCACCTCGAGCCCGGCGGCATAGTTGCCGAGATAGGCGGCTTCGGGAACCGACGCGCCTGCCGCCAAAGCCGTGGCAACCCAGGCCGTGACCGTGTCGCCCGCGCCCGAGACGTCGAACACCTCGCGGGCCCGGCTCTGGACTTGGTGATGGGTCCCGTCGGCGGTAATCAGGGCCATTCCGTCACCGCCTAACGTCACGAGAAGATTGTCGACGCCGAGGCGCTCCCGGGCCGTCACCAATGAATGGGGGTCGCGGGTCACGTCGGCCCCGGCGCCGAGGGCGGCCTCGAGTTCCCGGCGGTTGGGCTTGAATACCGTGGCGCCGGCGTAGTCGAAAAAGTGCCGGAACTTGGGGTCGACCACGATCGGCATCCCCCGGCGTCGGGCCGCGGCAATGGCATCCCGGATCAGCGCGGGGGCCAAGGCGCCTTTGTTGTAGTCCTCGAGGACGAGCGCATCGGCCGACGCCATCGTGGCATCGATGACGGCCCATAGCCGGGCAAGGTCGTTCGAGTCGAGCGGGCCGTCTTGCTCTTCGTCGATCCTGACTACCTGCTGGCCTCGGGCCACCACCCGGGTTTTGGTCGTGGTCGGCCGATCGGCCACGGTAATGAGATACCGGTCGTCGAGATGGTGGGCGGCCAACTCGGTCCGAATGATGGTGCCGTGCTCATCGTCGCCGATCGCGCCAGTGAGCAGAGCGGTACCACCGACCGCGGCCACGTTGGCGGCGACATTGGCCGCCCCACCTAACGCCGACCGTGAGCTCCGGACCGAGACCACCGGCACCGGGGCCTCGGGTGAGAGCCGGTCGGTGTCGCCGATCAGGTAGCGGTCGAGCATGACATCCCCGACGACGACGACGCGGCGGCCGCGCATGGCCGCGAGAAGGGTGTTCATTCGTTCGCGGGTGAGCGGGGCGAGTGGCTGGACGGTCATTGAATTGGTCCCTGCGCGGCGAAACCGATGGTGGCTCGGATTCGGGCTTCGAAGCGATTCCGAGCCGTGCCGAGGCGATGATTGGGATTGGTGGTGCGGTACCAGCCGCCTTCACCTTGCAGGCTGAGGCGGCCGGCGCCGCCCGACAGGCGAGCCCCAAGCCGCCAGGTCGACTCAACCGTGCCGAGAAAGAGTTCCGGGGTGGCGGTGAGCGCCGGTCCGAGCGGGAAGGGCCGGTCGAGGCGGCCCTCGCCTTGTTTGAACAAGGTCAGATCCGGGGTGAAGAGCCAGGACGCCCCAACCGGAATTCCGACGCTGGCGCCAAGACTCAAGTTGTCAGGAAACTGAGGTCCGATCCCGACTCCGCGATCGACAAAATTCTTGGTGCTGTCGGAGGTCTGGTAGGCCAGCGCATTCACCACGGCCAAGTGAGCCCGCCAACTGAGTCGGGGGCCGAGCGCGCCGGAGCCAACCATCGTGACGGCCCACCGCCCAGGATGGGGCTGTTCGCCGGTTCCGGTGGGGTCGGCTTTGCGACGCCACATGTCGTCGATCATGGCTTGCCCTTGCAACAACACCTTGTTGGTGGGCCGCCAGGCGAGATCGCCGCCGAGGATGGTGTTGCGGTTGTCGGCCAGCCCTCGCTGGAGTGGAAACGAGAACAGGACCATGGTGTTGGCGAAGTTCGGCTCGAACGAGAGATTGGTGCCGGTCACCAGTCCGGTCTCCCAGAGGGCCAGGTTGAGCCGATGGGTCAACCGGGCATTGAGCCGGTGGGCAACGAAGTACCGCTTGTGAATCGTGCCATCGGTCGATGTCATCTCGGTCAATTGGGTCCCCAGCGCGCTGAACATCAGGTCTCGGAAGACGACGTCGAACGCGAAGTCGGTCCGAGGATACCCTTGATTGGCGATCGAGAGGCCGGGCGACCCAACCGGCCCCCAGTTCCGATCGATCTGCCCGAAGAAGACCCGGGCGTGCTTCCATTGGCCGGCGATGTAGGCGTCGATGAATCGATAGGCTTGGGACCGCTTCCGCTGGATGGTGGCCCCCGGCCAATCGGGGTCGAGCTTGAGCCGATTTTCGGCGGCGGCCCGAGTCATCAAGGTGAGCGGGCCGGTTCGGAGCTCGAAGCTCGATTCGATGTAACCGCGAATGCCGCCGTCCCCGGCCGGATGAAACAGATCTCGGCGGGCTCGGGAAAAGCCGTCGAACCCGAGCTTCGGGTTGGCCCGGACCCAGTGTTCAGCGGCGGGCTCGGCAAAGGTTTTGACCAAGTCCGCCGCCAGACGGCCCGACGGTGTTGCGGGGTCGAGGCGGGCGTGTTCGATGGCTCGGAGAAGGTCAGCGCGCCGGATCGGGCGGATCATCGGCGACGGATCCACGATATCACCCCGGGCCATCAAGAATTCAGCCACCGGCATCGACGGGTGGTCGAGGGGGATGTAAGGCGACGACTGGGCCGCCAGCGGGAGGGCCAGAACCAGTCCAACCAAGAAGAGGCGCACGCCCGGAATGTAATGGGCCGACCGGCTATGTTTCCCCCCGCATGGACCCACTACGAATCGAAGTCACGCGGGGCTCTTTGGTGGAGTCCGTTCATCGGGTGACGGCCGTGGTTACCGACGCTGACGGCCGGCTGGTGGCGGGCAGCGGTGATCCGGACCTGGTCACCTTCTGGCGGTCGGCGGCCAAGCCTTTCCAGGCCCTTCCGCTGATTCTCGACGGAGCCCAGGAGCGGTTCGGGCTGACCGACGAAGAATTGGCGATCGCCTGTGCCTCCCATTCGAGCGAGCCGTTTCACCTCGAGGCGGTTGACCGGTTCATGGGAAAGACCGGAATCGAGGAGGGGATGTTGGCCTGCGGTCCCCATCCGCCGTTGTCGGCGGACGTGGCCAAAGAGGTGATTCGCGGCGGGGTCCGGATGACCCCCCGGTGGAGTAACTGCTCCGGGAAACACACCGGGTTTTTGGCGCTGGCGAGGCACCACGGATGGGAGCTCGAGGGCTACGAACGGGCCGGGCATCCAGTCCAGGAGCGAGTGCTCGACCTGGTCGAACAGTGGACCGGGGTCGCCCGCGGCGAGCTGGTGTTGGCGGTGGACGGTTGCACCACCGTGTGCTTCGGGCTGCCGCTCCGTCGGATGGCCCAGGCCTACGCCCGGTTCGGCCAATCGACTCGCCCCGAGGCTCGGACGCTCTGGCGGGCGATCACGAATCACCCGGAGCTGATTGCCGGGACCCGGAGGTTGTGCACCGACCTGATGGCTCTGCTGCCCGGTGAGATCGTGGCGAAGATCGGAGCCGAGGGGGTCTACTGCGCGGCGATCCCGGCCCAGGGTGTGGGCATCGCCTTGAAGGTCGAAGACGGCGACATGGCATCAGTCGGGGTCGCGTTGCTGGCGGTGCTTCGTCAATTCCTGGCCGGGGCCGCCAAGGAGAGTGGACTCTGGGCCCGCCTTGATGAGTTGGCGGACCACGACGTCGGTCCGATTCGGACGACCCGGGGTGCGGTGGCGGGTCAGATCCGGGTCGCCGGCCGGCTCGAGTTTTTTCGCGCCTGATCGCGGCGAAACGATCCGTTGAATTCTCCGGGAACTGTTACTGTGGACGGGCTCGATCGACCGACGGCCGGGTTGGTCCGATTGGCCGCGGCAATTGCCCGGGGGGAGCCCGCTCGGGTCGAAGCGGCGGCCACCGCGGCTCGTGAGGCGGGAGTGCCGGTGCTCTGGGGCGACGAGTTGCTGCTGCAATCGGCGCTGATGGTCGGGTACCCCCGGACCCTGGCCGGGGCGGTCGAATGGCGGCGGGTCGCGGGCCCGCCGGCCGAGGGCGCGGAAGATGGGACCGATTTTTCACAGATCGCGGATTGGCTGGCTCGAGGCGAGTCGACCTGCCGGGTCGTTTATGGGGCGAACTATGCGAAGCTCAGAAGCAATGTGGCCGGTTTGCACCCCGCCCTCGACGCCTGGATGGTGTCTGAAGGCTATGGGCGCACCCTGTCACGTCCGGGCCTTGATCTGGTTCGCCGGGAGTTCTGCGTGATTGCTCAGGTTACCGTTTTAGAGGCCGAACGGCAGCTCCATTCGCATTTGCGAGGGGCGCTTCATGCCGGCGCCGGTCGGGTCGCGATTGCGGCAGTGCTCGACCTGACCGCGACGGAGGCCAGTGGGTCGGCCATGACCACTGCCCGCCGGGTCTGGGAGCGGGTCGCCGGATGAGCTTCGTCGATCGGGTCGAGGTCCAGGTCGAGGCCGGAACCGGCGGGTCAGGCACGGCATCCTTTGCCCGGTTCAAGTATGTCCCCAAAGGCGGCCCCGATGGCGGCGACGGCGGCCACGGCGGCAATGTCTACGTCCGGGGCGATTCGAACCTGACGACCTTGCTCGACTATCGCTATCGCACGATCTGGAAAGCCGAACGAGGCGTGCACGGTAAGGGCAAGAACATGACCGGCGCCACCGGCGCGGACGTCATCCTGCCGGTCCCGCCCGGCACCCTGATCAAAGAGGCCGGAACCGGCGCGTCCCTGGGCGAAATCCTGGAGTCGGGGCAGACGATCCTGGTTGCCAAGGGCGGGCGGGGCGGGCGAGGCAACGCCCGGTTCACGAGCTCGACCCACCGGGCTCCCCGGGAATGGGAGCCGGGTGAGGCCGGGCAGGAACGGACGATCGAATTCGAGTTGAAGCTGATCGCGGACGTCGGCCTGGTCGGCGAGCCTAACGCCGGCAAGAGCACCCTCCTGTCGGTGGTCTCGGCGGCTCGGCCGAAGATCGCCGACTATCCGTTCACGACGCTCGAACCCAACCTCGGGGTCGTGTCGATGGGTGATTCGCGGACCTTCGTGGTCGCCGACATTCCTGGGATCATCGAGGGCGCCCATCAAGGCAAGGGGCTCGGGCTCCAATTTCTCCGCCACGTGGAACGGACCCGGGTCCTGGCGTTCATGATCCCGGTCGATTCGCCGGACCCCCAAGCGGCGTTCGACGGGCTCCGCCGCGAAGTGCTCGCCTACAGCGAGCCGTTGTACCGGAAGCCCTTTCTGGTGGTCCTTTCGAAGCGTGACGTCTTGGCTCCGGAAGCCGACCTCCCGGACGTCTCCGCGCCGGGGGCGGTGGCAACGGTGGTCATTTCAGCTGCAGCCGGCACCGGGCTCGATGAGCTCAAACGGACATTCTTTCGCCTTATTCAAGTGGCCAAACTGGAAGACCAACCACCCGATGCTCCCGAATGACGAACGCCGCGCCTACCTGGCGCTGGCCCTGACGCCCGGGATCGGGCCGGGCCGGCTCCGGCGGCTCAAGGAATACAACGGATCGTGGAGCGGCGCCCTTGCGGCGCCGTTCGCGTTTTTAGGCGCCATCCCGACCATTTCGACCGCGGCCGCTACGGCCATCAAGAGCGCCGATGGCTCGGCCGTCGACCGGGTCTTGGCCCGGATCGATGAGTTGGGTGGATTCGTCCTCACCCCCCTCGACCCCGACTACCCGGTCACGTTAGGCGAGATTCCCGGCCCTCCGTCGGTCCTGTTCGGCCTCGGCCACCGCGACCGGTTGCTCGGACCGGCCGTGGCCATCGTCGGGTCCCGGCACCCGAGCCCGTATGGCATCGCGGTTACTCGCGAGCTGGCGCGGATCGCGGCCGATGCCGGTCTGACCGTGGTCAGCGGGATGGCCCGGGGACTCGACGCCGTGGCCCACTGGGCCGCGGTCCCGGCCGGTCGGACGATCGGCGTGCTGGGCAACGGACTTGGAGTCGTCTACCCGGCGGCCAACCGGGGTCTCTACGAGCGGGTGGCCGCCGACGGTTTGTTGCTGACGGAGTTTCCTCCTGGTGAACGACCCACGGCCGGTAGCTTTCAGCGCCGGAACCGGCTGATCAGCGGCCTCGCTCGGGCCACCGTGGTGGTCGAAGCCGCCGCGGACTCGGGCGCCTTGATCACTGCCCGCACCGCCCTCGAGCAGGGCCGGGAAATTCTTGCGGTCCCCGGGCCGATCACCAGCCGGACGAGCGTGGGGCCGAATTGGTTGATTCGGACCTCGGGGGCGGCGGTCTATCGCGAGCCCGAAGACTTGCTGTCGCTGTATCCGGAAGTGGATCCGGCGTTCCTGGCGGCGGTGCGGAGCTCCGCTGACCGCGACCTCGGCCGGGCCACGATCCGGTCGGAGTTGCAGGGGATTCTCGGGGTGCTCGATGGAACGCCCCGGACGCTGGAGGGGCTCGGCGAGGAACTGGCGGTCGCGCCCCACACCCTCATCGGAGCGCTGTCCGAACTCGAGATCGTCGGTTTGGTCGAGCGGGATGGGGAGGGATTTCGGCGGGTGCCTTAAGTAGCTTCCGGTCGTGCACCTCTATCTCCATGTCCCGTTCTGCGTCCGCCGGTGCTCCTATTGCGACTTTGCGATCTCGGTCCGCCGGGAGGTCCCGTCGAGGTTGTTTGCCGAAACCGTGGCGGCGGAATGGCGGCGAGGGCTCGCGGCCCCGTGGTGGAGCGACGCCGGGCCGATCGAGACGATCTACTGGGGCGGGGGAACCCCCTCGCTGCTCGACCCGGGCTCGCTCGGGCAGATTCTCGAACTGGTGCGCGCCGAGCGTTCGATCAGCCCGACCGCCGAAATCACCCTCGAGGCCAATCCGGAGGACGTGACAGCCGAGCGCGCGGCGGCGTGGGTGGCCCTGGGGGTCAATCGGGTGTCGCTCGGGGTTCAGTCTTTCGCCCCGGCCGTGCTGGAATGGATGCACCGAATCCACGGTCCGGATCGTCCTGCCGAGGCCGTGGCAACGCTCCGGCAGGCGGGGATCGACAACGTGTCGATCGACTTGATCTACGCGGTGCCCCGAGCGCTTCGGCGGTCCTGGCGCGACGACCTCGACCGAGGGCTGGCCCTCGAGCCGCGCCATGTCTCGCTCTATGGGTTGACGGTCGAGGCCCGGACTCCGTTCGGGAGGTGGGTCGCTCGGGGGGAGGCGGTCCCGGCCGAGGAGGGGCCGGCCGCCGATGAGTATCTCGAGGCCCATGCAACCCTGACGGCCGCCGGCTATAGCCACTACGAGGTCTCGAACGCCGGGAAGCCTGGGTCCGAGTCACGGCACAACCAGGCCTATTGGCGCCGCGCCTCCTACGTTGGATTGGGCCCGTCCGCCCACAGCTCAGTGGGCCGGCGGCGGTGGTGGAACGTGCGCGACTGGGAAGCCTATCGTCGGGCGGTCGAGACCGGTGACTGCGTCGGGGGCGAGGAGTCACTCACCGACGGTCAGATTCGACTGGAGGACAGGTATCTCGGACTTCGGACCCTCGGGGGCGTTCCGGCATCATCCCTGCCTGTGTCGGTCCAGGATCAGTGGGTTTCGGCCGGGTGGGCCCGCCGGGATGGCAGTCGGATCGTGTTGACGGTCGAGGGCTGGCTTCGACTGGACGCCTTGGTAAGTCAGGTGGATGAGGCCTAAATTACTGTGATGCAGAGAGTTGAAGAGCTGTCCGGCCGGGAGGCGCGGATCCTCGATACCATCATCCAGCTGTACGTCGAAACCGCCGAACCGGCGGGCAGCCATGCGGTTGCCGTCCGGTCGGGGCTCGGCGTTTCTCCAGCCACCATTCGCAATACGATGGGCGAGCTCGAGTCTCGGGGTTACCTGTTCCACCCCCACACCTCGAGTGGCCGAATCCCAACCGACCTGGCCTATCGGGTCTACGTCGATCGGCTGATGCACCGTTCGCCGCCCAGTCCCGAGGCCCGGGAGTTACTGGCGTCGGAGGTGGTGTCGGTCCAGGCTGGCGGTGCGATCGAGGAAATTCTTCGGCGGGCCGCCCAAGTGCTCGGGGTGCTGACCCAAGAACTCGGCGTCGCGGTGGCGCCCGCGCTCGACCGGGTCATTCTGGAGCGGCTCGAGTTGGTTCGGGTCAGTGCCGAGCGGCTCTTGGTCGTGTTGACGTTAGGCAGCGGATTCGTCCGGACGATCTTTCTGGAAATCCCCAGTGCCTTGGCGGCGGAAGTCGTCGACCATGTAGCCCGGATCCTCAACGAACGGCTTGCCGGGTTGCCGTTAGGCGAGATTCGGGCGTCGGTGGCCGACCGGCTTCGGGATGCCGACGGCTCGGCCCCGGCCACCAGTCTGCTGAACGTGTTCATTGCGCAGGGCGAAGGGGTGTTCGACACCGCGCCCGACGGTGGGCCCGTGCTCCTGGGCAGTGCCCAGCCCTTGGCCGACCAACCCGAATTCGCCTCCAACAGCCGGATGCGGGATTTACTCGAGCTCACGGAGCGACGCGACGTCCTCCGGACCGCGTTCGAGTTGCACCGTCGCCGCGGGGTGACGATTACCATCGGGACCGAGAACGCCGACCCGAAGTTGGCCGAGTTCACCCTGGTTACCGCGTCGTATCGGCGGGGCGATTTGACCGGTGTGCTTGGGGTACTAGGCCCGACTCGGATGCCCTATGACAAGATCATCGGTTTAGTCGAGCATACCAGCCGGCTCGTGGAAGGATTGTTGACGTGAGCGAGTTCTACGACCTCCTGGGCGTGGCGCGCGATGCCTCCGAGGACGACATCAAGAAGGCCTATCGCAAGATGGCCATGGAATACCACCCGGACCGGAATCGGGCCCCGGATGCCGAGGCCAAGTTCAAGGAAATTGCCGAAGCGTACGGGGTGCTGAGCGACCCGGACCAGCGGGCCGCCTACGACCGGTACGGGAAACCCGGGTGGGGCGGGGCCGGGGCGCGGGGGGGCGGAGGCGGCTTCCATCACGTCGATTTGAACGAAGCGCTCAACATCTTCATGCGCGACTTCGGGGGCATGGGCGGGCTCGACTCGCTCTTTGGCGGCGGGCAGGGCGCGGATCCGGCTGAAGCCCGGCAGGGCCAGGACATGCGCGTCACGGTCAAGCTCAGCTTGCTCGACGTGGCCACCGGGGCCAAGCGCAGCATCAAGCTCAAAGCGCCGATCGCCTGTACGACCTGCGGCGGCACCGGCGGTGCCAAGGGTGCCCGGCCGGTCCGGTGCGCAACCTGTGCCGGCAATGGTCAGGTCCGGCGGGCCACCCGGAGCGTGTTCGGCCAGTTCGTCCAAGTCGCCCCCTGTCCCTCCTGCCAGGGCGAAGGCACCACGATCAAAGATCCGTGCTCGGTGTGTCGGGGTGAAGGCCGGGTCCGGGGTGAGCGGACCGTGGCGGTGGAAATTCCGGCCGGGGTGTCGAACAACAACTACATCACGCTTCGGGGCCAGGGATCGGTCGGCCGGCGGAATGGTCCGGCCGGCGATTTGTTGGTGATGATCGAAATCAAGGACGACGACCGGTTCGAACGGAACGGCGACGATCTGATGTTCGATTTGTCGCTCTCCTTTTCCCAGGCGGCGTTAGGCGCCGTGGTCCCGATCCCGACGCCCTATGGCGAGGAACAGCTGACGGTACCCGCCGGGGTCCAGCCCGGCACCGTGCTCAAGATCAAGGGCAAAGGCCTTCCGAAGCTCGGGCAAACCGGAGTCGGCCATCTCAACGTGCGGATCATGTTGTGGACCCCGGAGTCGTTGACCGACACCCAGCGGACCCTATTCGAAGAGCTCGCCAAAGTCGAAGGTGACCGCCCCCGGCATTCGGGGAGTTTTTGGGCCAAGTTCAAGGAAGCACTCGGGGCATGAGTTGGTGGTTGATCGAGGTCGGCCTCGGTGGCGCCGATCCCGAGGAGGTCGCCCACGCCCTGGCGGAGGTTACCGGCCAGGCGGTCGAGGAACGGGTCGGCGTCGTGCTCGGCTATGCCGCCGATCAGCCTCGAGCGGCGGCGGCGGCCGAGGCGATGACCGCTCGGTTCGGCGCGGCGGTGTCGCCGGTCACCAGTCTCGCCGTCAACGCCGACTGGACCGTCCGGTGGCGTGAGGGACTCGCCATCCGCCAAGTAGGCCGGCTCCGGTTCGGCCCGTCGTGGTTGCTCGAGCCCGGCGCCGATACGGTCGTCATCGATCCCGAAACCGCCTTCGGCAGCGGGGAGCATGGCTCGACCCGGGGGGCCCTGGCGCTCCTCGACCGCTGGCTCGAGCCGGGCGGGTCGGTCCTCGACCTCGGCAGCGGCAGCGGGATCCTGGCCATTGCGGCGGCAAAGCTGGGGGCCCAGTCGGCGTTAGGCATCGAGGTCGATGAGGAATCGGCCCCGATCGCGGATTTCAACGCCGACCGGAACCGGGTGGCCGACCGGGTCCGGTTCGTCACCGGCGACGCCGCCGTCCTCGGTCCGTTAGCGGGTCCCGTCGGGTTGGTCGTCTCCAACATTCTCCGGAACGTGAACGAACGCCTGCTCGACCCGATCGTTCGGTCGCTCGGCGTTGGCGGCGTGGCCATCTTTGCCGGGATGGAAACAGCTGAGGCCGAGTTGTTCCGGCCTTCACTGGCGGCCGCCGGCTTGGTCGAACTGAGCGACGTGGTCGACGAGGGTTGGTGGTCGGTCGCGGCTCGCCGGCCGGGCTAAGCCGGTGATTCGGGTCCTGGCGCCGGCCCCCCTCGACGATGCCGCCGGGATCGTGGTCCTCGGCGAGGACGAATCCCATCATCTTCGAGTTCGCCGGGTGGCCGACGGCGATCCCGCGGAAGTCCTCGATGGCGCCGGCCGGATTGGGGTCGGCCGGCTGGTGGCTCGGGGCAAGGCGTGGGAGGTGGCGCTCGACTCGGTCCGGACGGTCCCTGCGCCCGCCGACCTCGTGCTCCTGGTTGGCGCGGGCGACAAGGACCGGTTCGGGTGGTTGGTGGAGAAGGCCGTGGAGCTCGGGGTAACCCGATTGGTGCCGCTCGACACTGAGCGAAGCCGCCATGTGGCCTCCCGGGTCCGGGATGAACACCGGGCCCGGTTCGCCCAGCGGGCCGCCGAGGCTTTGAAGCAGTGTGGAGGCGCCTGGGGTCTTACCATCGGACGGGTGACCCCGATCGAACCGGCTCTCGCAGCGGTGACGACCTCGGTCCGCTGGCTGGCTGACCCGAGCGGCGCCGAGCCGGGGTTGCTCGGGGCCGAGCCGGTGACGATCATCATCGGGCCGGAGGGCGGGTTGACCGGCCCGGAATCCGAGTTGGCAAAGGAACGGGGTTTCGTCCCGACCCGATTGGGCGGCCGGGTGCTCCGGTTCGAAACGGCCGCGATCGTCGCAGCCGCCGCGGCGAGTGTGGGACGAAAGGCAACCCAATGACCGAGTGCATTTTCTGCCGGATTGCAGCCGGCGACATCCCGGCGACGATCGTGGCCAGAAACGACGCGGCGATCGCGTTTCGCGATCTGAATCCGCAGGCGCCGACCCATATCCTGATCATCCCGGTGGTCCATATCAGCGGGATGGCTGATGCCGATTCCGACCCAGCGGAGCAGGCCTTGGGCCGCTGTCTCCGGCTGGCGGCGCAAGTAGCCAAACAGGAAGGGCTAGACCAGGGGGGCTACCGATTGGTGATCAACACCGGACGTGACGGCGGCCAGTCGGTCTCCCATGTTCACGTCCACCTTCTCGGCGGACGCCGGTTGGGCTGGCCCCCGGGTTAGACCCCCTCTACATTGCTCCCCATGAGCCAGGCAAACACCCCGACGGACGACTCGATTCGCACGTGACCGAGGAAGTTCTCCGGCAGGTCCTAAGCGGGGTGCAGGCGCGTGAGAGCGTCGGCACCCCGCTCCAATTTCCAGCGATGGTTTCGGACCCCACCAATGAGGCGCTCGAGTTCGCCCGGGCCCTCGAGGTCGTCGCCGCCCATGCGGGCGGGCCGCTCGGGGCGGAGCGGGTTCGTCGTCGCCGGCCGTCGGCGGACGTGGCGGAGATTCAGCTTGCCCTGGGTCCGGTGGCCGAATTGTTAACGGTCTGGGGCCGGGGCGAGGCGGTCGATATTCCGCCGGTGCCCGAGCTCGGGCCGGTCATTGCCCGTCTTCGAGTCGCGGGGAGCGTGTTGGACGGCTGGGAACTGGCGTTGATCAAGCAGACTTTGGCGGCGGCTCGGGTCGCGGCGCTCGAAATCAAGCGGGTAGCCGACCAAGCCCCGCTGATGGCCATGTCACTCGTCCCGCTGCCGGACCGAGCCATCGATCAGCGGCTGGTTGCCGCCATCAACGATGAAGGTGAAGTCCTCGATACGGCCAGCCCAGGCCTCTTCCGGGCCCGCCGAGAAATCCATGCGGCCCGCGAACGGTTGATCAAGAAGCTCGAAACCGTCCTTCGGGGCGCCGATCCCCACACCGTCCCGGCCGGGGCGCAGGTCACCGTTCGGAGCGACCGCTATGTCATTCCGGTCCGCCGGGATTCGCGTACCCGTCCCGAAGGGATCATCCACGACGAGTCGGCGAGCCAGGGCACGCTGTTCGTCGAGCCCACCGCCGCCATTGAATTCGGGAATGCTCTTCGAGGGGCCATCGCCGACGCGGAGCGCGAGTTGCTCAAGGTGCTCCGGGAATTGACTGAACTGATTCGGCCGGCCGGCGAGCTGATTGATGCCGCCCATGAAATGTGTGTGGCCGGTGACGACGTGGTGGCCCGGGTCCGGTATGCCCACGGGGTGAGGGGCCAGGTGCCGAGGATGGGTGGCGACGGATGGGTGCTGCGCCAAGCCCGTCACCCCCTCCTGATCGACCGGGGCTTGGATGTGGTGCCGTTTGACCTGACGCTGGAGGCCTCGGAGCGCACGTTGTTGATCAGTGGCCCGAATGCGGGGGGCAAGACCGTGTTGTTGAAAACAGCCGGCTTGGTCGTGCTGCTGGCCCAGTCGGGGATTGTTCCACCGATCGGGCCGGGAACGGTGTTGCCGGTCATGACGAGCGTGTTCGCCGACATCGGTGACCACCAATCGATCGCGGCGGATCTCTCGACCTTCAGCGCCCACGTGGTAGCGCTTCGCCAGATCCTCGCCGAGGCGGGGCCCGCGACCCTGGTGTTGATGGACGAAATCGGCAGTGGCACCGATCCCGCTGAGGGTGGGGCGCTGGCCGCGGCCTCGCTCCGAGCCCTGACGGCCCGCGGGGCGCGGACCATTGTCACCACCCATCTGGGTTCACTCAAGACGCTGGCCGGCGATGCGCCCGGGATCGTCAACGGTTCTCTCGATTTCGACGCCGAGGCGCTCAAGCCCACGTTCCGGTTCCGGAAAGGCGTCCCGGGGCGGTCCTACGGGTTGGCCATCGCCCGGCGGCTCGGGGTTGATCAGGCGGTGTTGGCCGAGGCCGAGCAAGCGGTCCCGTCGCAAGAGCGAGCGCTGGACGAGCTGCTGGCTCATGTCGAGTCCCGAGCGCGAGACCAGGAACGGCGGGAGGCGGAGCTGGCGGAGCGAGACCTCGACGTGTCGGCCCGGGAGGCGAACGCCGAGGCGATCGGCGAGGTCCAGGCCGCCCGCGAAAAGGAATTGCGGCGTCGGGAGCGAGAGGCTGAGCGGACCGGTCGCCAGGAGGCCCGGCGCCATCTCCTCGATGCCCGGAGTACCGTCGAAGCGGCGCTTCGAGCGGCGAGCGCGGCGGCCGATCCGGTGCGGGCCCGGGAGGCTCGCCGGATTATCGAAGAGGCGGTCGTCGTCGAACGGGCAGCGATCGAGGCGGTCGACCAGGCTGGTTCCGAAGAGGCCGACCCCACGGCCGTGGTGCAACCGGGCCAGCGGGTCCGGTTCGGTTCGGGCAACACCGGGACGGTGCTCGAAGTTCGCCACGACGCGAAAGCGGTCGTGGCACTAGGTTCGGTCAAGGTCGTCGTGCCGGTCGCGGAGCTGACGCCGGTGGCTGGCGGCCCGGCCCCCCGTCCCAAGCCGGCCCCGACCGATTTTGAGCCGGCCGGCGCCGCATTCGAGATCGACCTTCGGGGCATGCGAGGCGACGAAGCCGTGACCGTCACGACCGCGGCTCTCGACGCCGCGATCCTGTCGGAAAACCCGTTCCTGCGGATCATTCATGGGATGGGCACCGGGGTGGTCCGGGATCGAGTGCGCCAGGTCCTCAAGAGCGACCGGCGGGTGACCAGATTTGAGTTTGCTCCTCGCAACCAGGGCGGAACCGGAGTCACCATCGTCGAATTTGGCGCGGTCTGAATGATCCCCGATGAGCTGATCGAGCAGATCCGGGACTCGGCCAGTTTGGTCGACATCGTCGGTGAGTCGGTGACCCTGAAGCGGGCCGGCGCGGACTGGCGGGGACCGTGTCCGTTTCATGGGGGAACCCATCGGAACTTTGCGGTGGTCCCGAAAAAGGGCCTCTACTACTGCTACGTCTGCCATGCGGCGGGCGACGTCTTCACCTACTTGATGAAGCGGTTCGGGATGGATTATCCCACCGCCGTCAAGGAGATTGCCCGACGAGTCGGGATCACCGTCCCGGAGCGGGGCGCCCGCGAAGGGCCCGATCCTCGCGAGCCGTTGTACGGTGCCATGGGCGTGGCCGAAGAATGGTTCGCCGCTCGGCTTCGGGACGGGGCCGATGCCGACCACGCCCGCCGGTATCTGGAATCGCGGGAGATTCCGTTGCCGGTGGCGGCGGAGTGGGGGCTCGGCTATGCACCGACCGATCGCTCGTTCCCGGCGGCCATGAAGCAGCTGGGTCTCGACGAGCGGCTCCTTCTCGACGTCGGTCTGCTCGTCAAGCGAGATGACGGCACCGTCAATCCGCGGTTTCGGGGCCGGCTGCTCTTTCCGATCAAGGATCAACGGGGCCGGGTGGTCGCGTTTGGTGGGCGGATCCTCGGCTCCGGCGAACCCAAATACCTCAATTCGCCGGAATCGCCGATCTTCCACAAAGGCAGCACCCTCTACAATCTCCACCTGGCCAAAGGGGCCATTCGCAAGGAAGGCCATGCCGTTTTGGTCGAAGGGTACTTCGATGCCCTTCGACTGAGCGCGGCCGGCGTGGAGCAGGTGATCGCGCCGTTAGGCACCGCGTTGACCTCCGACCAGGCCGCGCTGCTGAAACGATTCGCCCCCCAGGTGGTGCTGTTGTACGACTCCGATGCCCCAGGCCTCAAGGCCACCTTTCGGACCGGCGATGAGTGTCTCCGCCACGGCCTTCGGGTCAAAGTCGCGACGTTGCCGCCCGAAGAAGACCCGGACAGCCTGGTTCGAAAGGGCGGGGCGGCGGCCCTGGCGCCGATTCTCGATCACGCGGTGGATGTGTTGGAGCGGAAGATCCAATTGCTGGAGCGGAAAGGGTGGTTCGAGGGCGTCGAGCGCCGCCGAGATGCCCTCGACCGTCTCCTCCCGACCATCCGCGCCGCCAGCGACCCGATCGCCAAAGACCTGTACATCGCTCGGGTGGCCGAGCGGGTGGGGCTGACCCGCGCGGTGCTCGAGCAGGAGCTGGCCGTGCCGGCCCCGTTGCCGTTTCGGCCGGTGGCGCCGGTCGAGCCGGCCCCGGCCCGGCCGACCGAGCGACGCCGGATTGGGGCCCGCGCCGAAGCCGACCTGCTGCGGTTGGTGGTGCACAAACAGGCCTGGCTCGATCGGGCCCGGGACGAGGTGGCCCCCGACCGGTTCGAGGTGCTGAGTTTTCGGGAAATCTATGAAGCCCTGTTGACCCTACCTCTCGGGTCGGCCCCCTTGGAGGCCACGCCCGCCCTCTCGGCTCCGGCTCTCGCGGCCTGGCAGCGGCTCCAAGAAAACGAGATCGCGGGCGGCCTCGACGAGGATGAAATCTACGCGGCGGCGATAACCCGCCTGGATGAACGCGACACGTTGCGATCGTTACCCCCGGGGACCGATGTCACAGCCCGCCGGGACTCACTGTCGAATTTATCCGCAGAAGCAAAACAACGTTTTTACTGGCAGAAACAAGCGACCAAACCCCGAGCCCGTGGATGATCTCAATGCACGCTGAACTGTCGAAATTGCTCGATCTACAAATCAAAGACCTGACCTTGCTCGATGCCGATATTCGCCTCAAAGCGATTGTTGACGAGGTGGCACGGCTCGATGCCGAGCTGGATTCCGGCCGGCGCGACGTCACGGTCGGTCGGAAGCGTCTCGAGGATGGGGTCAAGAAGCGGGAGGATCTGGAGACCCGGATCGAGGGTTTCCGGTCGATCCAAGACAAGCGCCGCCAACGGCTCGAGTCGGCCAAAGGGGCCCGGGAGGCGCAGGCCGTGATGACCGAGGTTGAAATGGCGCGCTCGGTGCTTCAAAAAGAAGAAGGGGATTGGGTCCGAACCGCCGAGGGAGTCCACGATCTCGAGCGCTCGCTCAAAACGATCGAGGACCGGGTCGCCGCGATGGAAGTGGCTCAACTTGCCGAACGGGAGCGGCTGGCCACCGAACAGGTGGCGATCGAGGCCGAACGTGATGCGGCCCTGGCGGCGCGGGAAGGGAGTGCGGCGATCATCGAGAAAACGATCCGGGGCCGGTATGACCGGCTCCGCTCCGCTCGGACGGTGGCCGTGGTCGTCGCGCTTCGGGGCGAGGCGTGCGGCGCCTGCCACACTTCGGTGCCGAGGAATCGGCGGACCCAGATTCGGGCCGGGCTCCTCCTCGATAATTGCGAAGCCTGCGGGGTGATCCTCTACGCCGAGGAATCCGAGGGTTGAGCCAGCTTCCCCCGCGGTGGATCATCCAAGCCCCGCCTGATGTCGAGGCGGCCGACCGGCTGTGCGAGGCGATCAACGTCCCGCCGCCCTTGGCCCGGTTGTTGGTCCAACGAGGTCACACGACGCCGGAAGCCGCCAAGGCCTTCCTCCGGCCGGATCTTGCCACGCTGACTGATCCGTTTGCCCTCGCGGGTATGACGGACGCCGTTGGGATCGTGGTGCGCCATCTCAAGGCCGGCAATCCGATCTTGGTCCATGGTGACTATGACGTCGACGGCCAGTGCGCCGCGGCGGTGTTGACCCGGGGCCTTCGGGCCGCCGGCGGGAATGTCGAAGGGTTCGTGCCGCATCGGATGGAACACGGGTACGACTTCGGCCCGGCGGGACTAGCGAAGGCGCTCGCCATCGGCGCCAAACTGGTGGTAACGTGCGATTGCGGGATTACCGCCGTCGAGGCGGTCCGGGAGGCCCGGGCGGCGGGGCTCGACGTCGTGGTCACCGATCACCACTTGCTGGGCGACGAGGCTCCGCCGGCCAACGCGATCATCGATCCGCAACGCCCCGACGACACGTCCGGGTTGGGCGCCCTTTGCGGGACCGGGATTGCCTTCAAGCTGGTCCAAGGCGTGGTCGCGTCTCTCGGTCTCCCGCCATCCTTGCCGTTCCACTTCCTCGATTACGTGGCGGTGGCGACGGTCGCCGATGTGGTGCCCCTGGTGGGGGAGAATCGGATCCTGGTCCGCCATGGTCTCAAATTGCTGGCGACCACGCGGTGGCCCGGGCTCCGGGCGCTGATGGCCGGGGCCGGGGTCAGCGGCGAGGTGCGAGCCTCCCAAGTCGGGTTCATCCTCGGACCTCGGCTCAACGCGGCCGGCCGGATCGCCGATGCCAACGACGGGCTCCGGCTGCTGCTCTCGGACTCCGCCGAAGAGGCCACCCAGCTGGCCCGGCGCCTCGAGGAGCTCAACCTCCAGCGCCAGCAACTCGACCAACGGATCTTGGAGCAGGCCATCGACCAGATCGAACGAACCGTTGATTTGCGGCAGACCGCGGGCCTGGTGCTGGCGTCCGAGGAGTGGCACGCCGGCGTGGTCGGCATCGTCGCGTCGAGGGTGGTCGAACGATTCGGGCGCCCGGCGTTTCTGATCGGGCTCAAGGACGGGATCGGCAAGGGCTCGGGCCGAAGCATC
Source organism: Gemmatimonadota bacterium (assembly GCA_031400975.1). GTDB lineage: Bacteria > Gemmatimonadota > Gemmatimonadetes > Gemmatimonadales > GWC2-71-9 > SHZU01. Next base: position 5,025 of record JANNQX010000030.1, on the reverse strand, counting down.
AGCCGGTTCGATCTGCACGGGGCGTTAGGCGAGTGTGCCGATCTGCTGGAACGGTTCGGCGGCCACAAAATGGCGGCCGGGGTCACGGTCCGGGCGGACCAAGTCGATGCGTTCCGCTCCCGATTCGCCGAAGTCTGCCGCCGTCAGCTCGATCCCGCCACGTTGGGCCCCGAGCAGCGGGTCGACCTCGAGGTCGATCTGGGCGAAGCCTCCGACGAGCTGGAGCGGCTCTGCCGCCATCTCGAGCCGTGCGGGATGGGCAACCCCGGCCCGGTCTTTTTGGCCCGGGACGCCCAGTTCGTCAACTGGAGTTACGTCGGGCAGAAGAGCGAGCATCTGAAAGGCACCCTCAAAGACGCGGCCGGCGGGATGGCCGCGATCGGATTCCAGTTTGCCGATCGGGTCCAGTGGCTCAATAGCACTGATCCCGTCGACGCGGCCTTCCGCCTGGAGCGCAATGAGTTCCGGGGCCAGAGTAGCCTTCAGGCCCGGTTGGTTGGATTGGCGCCGGCCGGCAACCCGGCGGCGTGACGCGGGTTGTCGCCGGGGCCTTCGGGGGCCGGCAGTTGGTGGTCCCGGCCGACGGCCGGGTTCGGCCGACGGCCGATCGGGTTCGCGAGGCGTGGTTTAGTATCCTGGGAGCCCAGGTGGATGGGGCGGTGGTGATTGACTTGTTCGCCGGAAGCGGGGCCCTTGGGATTGAAGCATTGTCTCGGGGCGCGAGTGCTGCCACTTTCGTAGATCTCAATCCGCCCTCGGTCGCGGCGGTTCGGGCCAACATTGCGGCGTTAGGTCTTGCCGATCGGACCACGGTGGTCCGCCAAGATGCGTTCCGGTTCCTCGCCGCTCCGGCTCCGGTCCGCTACGACCTTGCCCTGGCCGACCCGCCGTATGGGCTGGGATTGGCCACCCGGCTGGGCGAGACGTTCCGGGCGGCCCCGTTTGCCGCGGTGCTGGTGATCGAGCACCGAAAGAACGAACCAGTGAGCGGGGACGACACCCGGGTGTACGGCGACACGGCGTTGACTTTCTTCTACGGGCCATGAAAAGAATCGCACTCTATCCGGGATCCTTCGATCCCCCGACGAAGGGCCACGAAGATCTGATCCGCCGCGCCGCGCGGCTGGCCGATCGGGTCGTGGTCGCGATCGCCGTCAATCCGAGCAAGCAGCCGCTGTTCTCGGTAGCCGAACGACTCGAGTTGCTCCGGCACACGGTCGGTGACCAACCCGAAGTCGAGTTCACCCACTTCGAGGGGCTCCTGGCCGACTATGCCCGCCAGATCGGCGCCAATTTCTTGGTTCGTGGCCTTCGGGCCGTGGGAGACTTCGAATATGAGTTCCAGATGGCCTTGATGAATCGCCAGCTCTGGTCGGGACTCGAGACCGTGTTCATGGTCCCCGCGTCCGGGCTGACCTACGTCAGCGCGAGTCTGGTTCGGGAGGTCGCCCGCTTTGGCGGCGACGTGACCGCCTTGGTGCACCCCGCCGTCGCCGCGGCCCTTGCCAAGCGGTTTGCCCCGTGAACGGCTACGAGCAGGTCCGAGCCCGGGTGAAGGGGCGGGGGGTACGCCTGGTCATGATCAGCCAAGGCGACGGCACCTTGGAAGAGGCTGCGGCCGCGCTGGCCGCCGATGGCTCGGCGGTGGTGACGATTATCGGGGCGGGCAATATCGACCCCGCTCGCGACCCTCGCTTTGGGCGGGTGGCCGCGGTCCTCCGAGAGCGGTGGCCCGAACGGGTTCGCGACGGCATTCACGCACTCGACCTCGCGGCCAATCCGCTGCTGTTTGCGATCGGGCTGACCGCCGGCGGCGAGGCTGATGTCTGCCTCGGCGGAACCGCCATTCCGCTCGACGCCCTCGAGGAGGCGGGCCGCTGGCTCCGCGGTACCGAGCGCGACGTCGTGGGGCGAGGGCACTTGTCGTATCTGCTTGCGACGGACCATCGGCTGGTGACGATCGTGGTGCCCGATTCCGCCGGGCCCCTCAACTCCAAAGGGATGGCGCGCCTGGCCCTCCAGGCTTCCGACCACCGAACCCGGGTCGTCGGCGATCAATCGCGGGTGGGTTTCCTGGTGGCGCCCCCAAGCCAGGATGCGAGCCACGCGGACGCGGAGTTGGCCCTGACGGAGTTTCGGGCGCTGGCCCCTGGGATCTCGGCCACGGTCGAGTGGAACTGGACCCTCGAACCCGCCACGACCGACCCCGGGCGATTCCGGTCGGGGCCCAATGTGCTCATCTTTCCTGACCCTGTCTCCGGCCATCTGGCCGAACTGCTGTTGCGCGACGCGGCTGGTCTCCGGGCCTGGGGCCCGTTGTTCCCGGGTGGAGCTTGGACGCTGGCTGGGGTGCCCGAAGGGGCGTCGCCGGCCGATATCGTGGCGGTCGCGACCCTCGCGGCCGCCGGAGTGGCCGGAGCCTAACGAAGGGGAACCAAATGACGTTCAACAAATCGACGGCCGGGCATGGCGTCGTCGTGATTGGAATCGATGGCCAGCTCATTGTGGGTAACCGCCAGGAGCTCAAGGGCCTGATTCAGGTGGCCCTCGAAGCGGGCGATCGAAAATTCCTGATCGATTGCTCGACGACGGCCTACATCGATTCGTCCGGGCTCGGAGCCTTGGTGACGATTTCCAAGAAGGTTCGGGAAAGCGGCGGCGAGCTCCGACTGGCCGGGCTCAACAGCGATCTCCAGTCGTTGTTCGAGCTGACCAAACTCGACACGTTGTTCGTGATCTCGCCGTCGGTCGCCGACGCCTTGGCGTCGTTTTAGGCGTGACGACCGCGCCCCGCGTCTCGGTGCAGCGTTCGCTTCCCGATCCTGCCACCGATCTGGTCTCGGTCGATTTGGCGATGCCGAGCGATGTCGCCGAGGTGGCCCAGGCGGTCGAACTGATGGCCAGCCATTGCTTCGAAGGGGCGCGACCCTCGGCCCGCACCGCCTTCCGGCTCCGGGTTACCCTGGCGGAAGCCCTCAGCAATGCCATCGTTCGGGGGAATGGTGAGGATCCCCGGAAGCTGGTCTGGGTCCAGGCTCTGGTCTCCGAGACCGCGATCCGGCTCTCGGTTCGCGACGAGGGCCCCGGCTGTGATCCCGGACGCCGGACCGGGCCGACCTTGCCGGCCGATCTCGACGACGACAGCGGCCGGGGTCTGTTCATCATCAACCAACTCGCCGATCAGGTCGAATTCAACGACCAGGGAAATACCATCTGGATGACGCTGCCGCGCTGCTGAGGCGGCTCAAGCCGGTCGTCGATGCACTCGACGGAACCCTGGTCGCGCCCGAGCGGATCTGGCTCGCGGCCGGCGGGGCGGTGCTCGTGGTCCAGGGGCAGGACCCCGGATGGACCCCGGCCGTTCCCGGTGTTGCCGGCCTGGTGCTGACGCCTGACGGCCCCCGTTGGTTGGCGCCGGTCGCCGACGAGCCCGGCCTCTGGCTCGAGGGGGCACCGGGCCCGTCCGGGCCGTCGGAGCGCACCCAAACGACCGTCGAAATGGTGGCCCACCTGCTCCGGGTCGAGCGGGAATTGGCTCGCCTGTCTCAAGAGCTCGCCAGCCGCTATGAAGAGATCGACCTCTTGTACACCATCAGCGAAATTCTCGGCCAAACGGTCCAGCTTGAAAAAGCGGCCCATATCATCGTCCGGGCCGTCAGCAGCGTGGTCGGAGCCCGCCGGGCGTCGATCGTGGTCCACGACGAAGGGAGCCAGGTGCTCCGGACCGTGGCCTCGTTAGGCTTCCCGCCGGGCCTGGCTGGTCTGATCAACATCGACGATCCGGGTTCGGTGGCGGCTCGGGTGTTCCGCGAGCAACGGGCCCTGATCGGTGATCCGCTCGATGAAGTGCTGATCTCGGCCGGCAAGGAAGAACGAGGGTACCAGGGTGTGGCGTTCATGAGTGTCCCGATCTGCTATGCCGCCCCCGGCGCGCCGTCGCGGTGCATCGGCGTGGTCAACTTGACCGATCGGGTCGGCGGTGACCGATTCGCCGGCACCGACCGCAAATTGGTGATGGCGATCGCCAATCAGATCGGAGCGGCCCTCGAGAACGCGAGACTGGTGGCGCGGGAACGGGAACAACAACGTCTCGAACGGGAGCTCGAGCTCGCCTCCCGGCTGCAGCAGAGTCTCCTCCCGAAGCCGTCGGTGTTGGCGGGGATCGGCGAAGTCGGAGTTCGCTGTTTGCCGTTGGAGTCGGTCGGGGGCGACTTCTACACCTTGAGCCGGCTCGGCCAAGGCGGTGTCGCGGTCATGGTCGGCGACGTCAGCGCTCATGGCTTTGCGGCCGCGCTGCTGATGGCGTCCGCGGTTGCCGCGGCCGGCATTCACAGTGCGGCCAGCGCCGACCCCGCCCAGGTGTTGGCCGCCCTTCGCGAGAGCTTAGCCGACAACCTGGCGCAGGCGGATCATTACCTCACGGTCTTTTTCGCCAGGATCGACCCGGCCCGGGGGATCCTGACGTTCAGCAATGCCGGGCATCCGCACGCGTTTCGGGTTCCGGCCAACGGGCTGCCCCGGCGGCTCGAAGCCACTACCCCGCCGTTAGGCTTGAGTGTCGCGCCGATCGGATCCGCCGAGGTGCCGTGGGTGGCCGGAGAAGACCTGCTCTGTGTCTGGACCGACGGCCTCGCCGATGCCGCCAACCAGCAGGGTGAGCGATTCGGCGAGCGGCGGATTCTCGACGCGATCCGAGCCCGGCGAGCCGAACAACCCGAGGCGATCGTGGCGGCCATCGTGGACCTGGTCGATCGGTTCGCCCCGGTGCTCCCCGCTTCCGGGCCAGCGGATTCTTCGCAATACGATCTGTGGTTTGACGGCCTGCTCGACGAACGCGCTTCGCGGGACGAGCACGGACGCGTCCATGCCGATTCGCTGCAGCGTGCGCGCTTCGAAGCCGACCGCGCGATCGAATCGAGTCTGCGCCGCAGCTTTGGAGCGCAGACTCCGGAGCGGGCGTCGGGTCCTGTGGCCGGTGTTTCCAGAGCTGCGCGCGGGCAGCTGCCGTCCACTTCGCGCGCGCAA
>JANNQX010000029.1:0-3053 GCA_031400975.1 Gemmatimonadota bacterium | reverse complement strand
AGGGCCGGACGGCAACGGGGGGCGGTCGCTAGGGCGTCCGGGGGTAGGATTCGTGGGCCTGGACCACCTTCCAGTCGCCGCCGATCCGCTGGACGACGATACTCCACGCCTCGTGACCGGTGGTGGGATTTCCCTTCGCGTCGACATTGGTCGAGTGGATGATGCCGGTCAGCACAGCGGCGTCTCGATCGATCACGTGGACTCGGGACTCGCCGAGTGTGAAGCGGACGTTCTTCCCCTGGTCGCTCGGAAAGTACGCCTTCATGGACACACGATGGGAATCGAGTGGTGTCATGCCACCAAACGTGGCCCACGCGAAGTCGGGGCCGTCCTGGTGACGGGCGATGAATCCGTCGACGTCGTGACGGTCGATCGTCGTCACCATGTTGGCGGCGAAGATCCGGACCGAGTCCGCCAGGGCCGCCCGCTCCGCCGGAGTGAGCGTGGTTTCCGACCCGCAACCGGCCAGCACGAACGCCGCCGAACCCAGTATCACCACGACCCGAGATGACATCTGAACACCTTGTTTATGGATGAGCCAAGATGGGGCCGCGTCTCCGGTCGAGCAAGGCGGAGCCAGCGGGGCCCCGGCGGTGAACCGGCAGATCGGGTATTTCTCGTTTTGCCGACGATTTGACATCACGTTCGACGCTCAAGGGGGCCAACAAACCAACGGCCGTCCCGAGCGAACCGGAAGAAGCTCAGTGCCTAACCGCCTACCACCGAAACCGCCCCGGATCGAAGGGCTCCGCCATCGCATGACCCTCGCCGGTCATCAGGTCGGCCATCAACTCCCCGGTCACCGGAGCCAGGGTGACGCCCAACATCGCATGGCCGGTCGCGACAAATAGATTGGTGAACCCGGGAACCTTGCCTAACATCGGCAGCCCATCGGGAGTCAGCGGACGCATCCCAACCCACTCAACGCCCTCCGTGGGGCCCAGTGGTCGGGTCAAGTAATCGCCGATCCCCTTCCGGATGCCCACAATCCGACGCCGGTCCAAGTTGGTGTTGAGGCCGGACAGTTCCATGGTCCCGGCAAACCGCACGGCGCCGTCGAAGGGCGAGCAGGCCATAGAGGCCTCGCCCAGGTAGAGCGGCCGAGTCAACGACGGACCGCCGGTGACGGTAATGCTGTAGCCCTTCCCAGCTTGCACTGGCAGCGCCACGCCGAATATGGCCGCCACCTCGCCCGACCAAGCGCCAGCGGCAATCAGGACATCGTCGCCGGCCAAGGCCCCCTGGTCGGTTTCGACCCCGGTGACCCGGCCTCCGCTCTTGGCCGCATGCCCCACCCGAACCCCGGACTTGACCTCGACCCCGAGGGCTTGGAGCTGGGCCAAGTAGCCGGCGACGAGCGACTCCGGTCGGACGTGGGATTCCTCTTTGGCGAGGAAGCCAGTCGTCACCGCGTTCGAGACCACCGGCTCGAGCCGGCGAATGTCAGCCCCGGACAACGGGGTCGGCACTTCGTAGCCGTAGTTCTTGTAGTAGTCGAACTCTCGATGGACTTTCTCCATCTGCCTTTCGGTCTTGAAGACGAAAAGCAGGCCGTCTTGGTGCAATTCGAACCCCACCCCGTCGCGCTTCAACTGTTCGAACGCGGCGTGGGTCGACCGGTTGAGCGTGGCAACGGCGTTGAGCCCGGTGACGAAGTCTCGCCGGTTACAGTACCGCCAAAACCGCCACAGCCACCGGGCCAGCCCCGGCGCGGCTGTCGGGGAGATGTAAAGCGGGCTGTCGCTCTTGAGCATCCACTTGATCGAGGTCCAGGTCAGTCCTGGCGCCGGAATGGGCGAGGAAAGCGACGGACAAATCCAGCCGGCGTTGCCCCTGCTGCAAGCCTCGCCCGGCTGCCCCATGTCCACCACGACCACATCCCTGCCTCGGCGCTTGAGCGAATAGGCGCACGCCAGGCCAATGACGCCCGCGCCAATGACGATGGTTCGACTCATCGGCTACCCTTCAGTTTCCGGTTGAAGAAATCGGCTGTGGCCCGATAGGCTTGGTTCCAATTCGAGAAGGTCAGGAAATCGTGGACGTCATCCGGGAAGACCAGTTGCTCCGGCTCGACTCCCTGTTTTCGGAGCGCCTCGACCAGCCGAACCGTTTCGTTGAAGTTGACGTTCCGGTCGTCGTCACCGTGAATCAGGAGGACCGGCGACCGCCAAGTATCCACCCAGCGAAGCGGTGAGGACTCAAAGGCCAGCCGGGCAGACTCGGGATGCTCGACCGGCCGGTACTCTGGTCGAAAGTTCTGAATCCCCGAGTTCCAATCGTGGACACCGTGGATATCGACCCCGGCGGCAAACAGGTCCGATGATTTCGCCAGACCCATCGCCGTTAGGTAGCCGCCGTAGGAGCCGCCCCACAATCCAATCTTGGCACCGTCCACATCGGGGCGGCTCCGAAGATAGTTCCCGGCGCCCATGACGTCGTGGTACTCCGAGGCCCCGGTGGCTCCGTAGTTGAGCGCTTCCCGAAACTCCATGCCGTAGCCGGTTCCGCTCCGATAATTGACGGATAGGACCACGTACCCTTGGCTAGCCAGCCACTGGTTCATGCCGTAGGTCCCGTGATAGTAAAACATGTAGTGGAAACCGAGCAGCATCTGGCGGCGGGACCCCCCGTGAAAGAAAGCAATGGCCGGCCGCTTCTCGCCCGGCTTGAGGTCCGGCGGCAGGAAGAGCTGGCCGTGAATCGGGATCCCGTCCGCGGACGAAAAGACCACGGCCTTCGGCTCGACCAGGCGATCGGCCGGAAAGTCGGCCGGCATCGCGCCCGGGGCCAGGATCCGGACCTGACCCTCGGCGAACACCGCTGCCTGGGAGGGACGCCTGGCGCCGGACTGAAGGAACGCCACCCGCCCGTCGCTCATCGGACGGGGAGCCCATTCGATGCCGTCGGTTGTGAGCAATGCCGTCGGGGTCCCTCGCGACGGGCTGACCCGGAACAAGTCGCGCCGATCGAGGTCCCCGATATTGCTGTTGTAGACGACCGACTGCCGATCTGGCGCCAAAGCCACATACTCGACTTCCCCATCGCCGGGCGTG
>JANNQX010000028.1:0-9497 GCA_031400975.1 Gemmatimonadota bacterium | reverse complement strand
AACCCCCCGGGGGCGTGGCCCACGATTTCAACAACCTGCTGACGCCGATCCTCGGGTACACCGACATGGTCCTCCAGAGTCTCCCCGAAGGCTCCGACGAGCGAGACTGCCTGGCCCATGTCACTACGGCGGCGGAACGGGCCCGCGACCTGACCCAACAACTGCTGGCATTCGGGCGGCGTCAGGCCCTCGTCCTCGAGCCGATCGATGTGCGCCGGAGCATTACCCAGATCGCGGCGCTGCTCCGGCCGCTGATCCGGGAGAACGTTGCCTTCAACACCGTCATCGCTCCGGATGCCTCGTCGATCCGGGCCGACCAGGGACAACTTCAGCAGATCCTGATGAACCTGGGCGTCAACGCCGTCGATTCGATGCCGCAAGGCGGGGTCCTGACCATCGAAGTCCACGACCTGGTCCTCGCCAGCGCGACGATGGACCCGTATCCTGAACTCCCGGTCGGCCGGTATGTCTCGATTGCCGTCCACGATACCGGCGAGGGCATTCCACCCGAGGCCCTACCCCGGATCTTCGAGCCGGCCGTACTGAGCCGCCTGCTCCGTTAGCGGCTGGTCTCCTGGGCCTCCGGGCGCCGTTACAGCCCCGGCAGCGCCAAGAATTCGTGGGCGCCGATCGACGCCCCCGGAACCTGGAAATGCGGATGCCCGGGGATCAGCCTGGCGAGCGCCTCCCACGACTCCGCCTCGAGAATCGAATACCCTCCAACGGTTGATGACGACGGCGTCTGATCGCCGGATACTGCGGCCCTCGAGATCCGGACGATTGAATGATGTTGCTGGGTTTCACCAGATCGTTCAATTCGGCGGTCGCGGTGCAGCGAAGCACCCTTCCGAGGCCGCGAACGGCGAAACACCGGCTCGCGCTCCGGCGTCAGGATCAGGGAGCGGCTGACTCCGTCAGCGCGTCACCGGAACCAAAGGGGCTTCAATGTCGGCACGGCGGGCTTGGGAGTGGATCGGCGTCATCGTGATGACGACCGGGGTGGGGCGGCCGGGTGCGCTCAGGGCCCAATCGTCGGCCGACCCGGTCCGTCTGGTCCGGACGACCGACGCGGTGGCGCTCGATGGGCGTCCGAGGGAAACCGCCTGGAACGCGGCCCCGCCGGTGCCGCTGGTCCAGTACACGCCGACGGAAGGGGCCGGGACCTCGGACTCGAGTGATATCCGGCTGCTCTACGACGACAAGTTCCTCTATGTGGGCGCCCGCCTCTTCGTCGAGGATCCCGGGTCGATTCGCCCCGGGCTGTTTGCGCGCGACCAGCTCGGCACCGAGGATCACCTGATGGTGATCCTCGATTCCGCCGGCGATGAGCGGACTGGGCTGGTCTTCGCCCTTAATCCCGCGGGAGGCCTGACCGACAACGCTATCGGGGGCGACGGCCAGAACGTCGACAAGAGCTGGAACGGCTACTGGGACGGCGCCACCAGCCGGGACGAGTCGGCCTGGTATGCCGAATTTCGGATTCCGATCAGCACGCTTCGCTTTCAGCCCGGGCGCGATGGTGCCGTGATGGGCGTGATCATTCACGTCAGACGGCGGCGCGGAACGAGATGGCCACCTACCCGCGGCTGCCCCGTTCCTACGCGAACGGTCTCTTCCGTCCGTCGATCGCGCACAAGGTGCACCTGGCCGGTATCGCGGCCCGTTCCCCAGTGTACCTCACGCCGTATCTGCTCGGTGGGGCAAATTCGGCAGCCGCCTTTGATCCCGACGCCTCGCCTGGGGGCGCAACACCTCCGCCCCGAAGGAGGCCGGCGTCGACGTCAAACTCGGCCTCACCAGCAACGTCACCCTCGACCTCACGGCCAACACGGATTTCGCTCAGGTCGAGGCTGACAACCAGCAGGTCAACCTGACTCGGTTCTCGCTCTTCTTCCCCGAGAAACGCCAGTTCTTCCTGGAACGGGGTGACCTGTTCCAGATCGGGGTCGGCGACTTCGGGCCGAGCGGGCTGTTTCACAGTCGCCGGATCGGGCTCGCCCCCGACGGAAGCCCCCTTCGGATCTACGGCGGCGCGCGAGTGGCCGGGCGAGCGGGTGCCCTCGATTTCGGGATGCTGTCGATGCAGACCGCGACCGCCGATGGCCAGGGCACCGAGAACGACGCCGTGGTCCGGGTTCGTCGCAGCGTCCTCGGGTCCGGTTCGTATCTCGGCGCGCTGGTTACCAGCCGCCTTCCGACCGCGGGCGGCTACAATGTCCTCTACGCGGCCGACGCGGTGATCCGGCCGTTCGGCAATGACTATGTGACGGGCGTGTGGGCGCAGTCATTCGATGACCGTCGGCCACAGCGCGGCGGCTCGACGGGGTTAGCGAGGATCAACTGGGCCCGTCGCTCCCAGAGTGGCCTGGTCTATACCGTGAGCGCGACCTGGCAAGGCGCCGATTTCGAACCGGGCCTTGGCTTCATCCAGCGCCGCAAGGTGGCCACTGGATTCGCCAACGTGCGCTACGGCTGGTTCCCCGGGACCAAGACCGTCATTCAGAACATTACCCCAAGCCTGGTGGTGACGGCCGCTCGCCGGAACGACACGAAACTCGACGACTCCCGGGGCGCCAATCTGTACCTCAACTTCGCCCTGAAGTCGGGGATCAGCGGCTTCCTGGTTGGGACCAGGAGTTACGAACGGCTCGACCAAGGCCTAACGTTCGGATCCGCCACTATTCCGGCTAGGACCCACCAGTTCGACCAGCTGGGCGGGTACGTCTCGACCTCCGGCCGCTCCCGGCTCTCGGCGGGCATCAGTGCCACCGTGGGCGAGTTCTATGACGGTACGATCACCACCGTCGGGGTGAGCCCGAGCTGGAACGCCTCGGCGCATTTCCAGGCCGGAGCCGATTTCCGGGTGAACCGAATTAGGATCGGGAGCCGGAATCAGCGATTCGATGCCGACCAGGCCCAGGTTCGCGCCTCCTACGCCCATGATGCCAAGTTGTCGGTATCGGCGTTCGTCCAGTACAGCCGGGCGGCGGAGTCGGCCGGGGCCAATGTGAGGATTCGGTATCGGTTCTCGGAGGGCCGGGACCTCTGGATCGTCTACAACGATCTGTTGGACGCCGACCGGATTGGAGCGGGGAACCTCCCGCGGGGTCCGTTGTCCCTGAGCCGGACCTTGGTCATGAAATACACCCACACGCTGACCCAGTAGCCGTGCGTTGATGATCGGCGAGCCGGCGGCTGATGTCCAACGGCTGCCGCGGTTTCTCGCCATATTCGAAGATACCCTTCGACCAAGGACCCCGGATGCGCGCGCTTCATTACTTGGCCAGCGGGATCGCGGCGACCATCGCCATCCCGGTTGGGCTCCAGGCGCAGGCCGCCGCATTGGCCCGGCCGATCCAGTTCCACAATCCGGAGTGGTCACCTTCCGGCCGGCAGCTGCTGTTCGAGTCGACGCTTCGGGGCCCGTCGGCGATCTTTGCCATCGCCGTCGATGGGTCCGGGTTGCGCCAATTGACGTCGGACTCGATCGACGCCCAGCAGGCGCGCTGGTCGCCCGACGGCGCTCATGTGGTGTACGCCGCCGGCACCCGCGGCCGGCGCGATATCTACGTCATGCAGAATGACGGTCGCAGTGCCCGCCGACTCACCGACGGCGGGAGCGGCGAACGTTTCTTCGCCAGCTACTCTCCCGATGGGGCCTGGATCGCGTTCCAGCTGACGCCCACCGTCGGTGAGGTCGCGAGCCGGGTCTACATCATGCGTGCGGACGGCACCCAACTCAGGCGCGCCAGCGACACGGCGTATTCAGCCGAGGCGCCTACGTGGCTACCGGACTCCCGGCACCTGGTGTTTCGGCGCGTCGCGTATCCCAAGCGTCGCTGGAGCGAGATGGAACCGGCCGAGGCCCGACGTGCCCTGAGTGCCGCGACCTGGGTCTCGCTTGCGGTTGACGAGACCCCGGCGCCGCTCCGCGATGCCACGCCGCCGCTCGATCCGATGTCCGCCTTCGCCGATTCAGCGGGGGCCGAAGGGGCCCGCTCCTCTCGCGATGGGCGCTTGGTAGCGTACGCCAAAGCGGTCGACGGCTGGCCCGGGCTCTTTGTGTACGATCGCTCCGCCCGGAGCGAGCGGCTGCTGATCGGAGGCGCCGGGGCAGGTCCCCTTGGTTACCTCCGCGTGGCGACGCTGGCAGCAACGCTCGATACGTTGGACACCTTCACGAGTGCCCGTGAGTCCGGGGCGGCGCTCAGTCGAAGCGGCACCTTTTATGTGCGCACCGTGCGGCGCGTAGCCGGCGGCGCCTGGGAGTTGACCGACAGCTGGCGCGACAGTGCCGGCGCGATCACTACCACGCAGGTTGCCCGCACGGCGCGAGGTACCCTCGCGATTGAACGCGAGGCGGTTCGCTCGCGTCTGGACTCGGCTTCGTTCCTGACGATCGGCGGTCGGGCCACGGGGTGGGTGGCCCCGGAGGGGCAGCCGCCGCGCCTGTTCGAATACTCTGCCGTCCCTCCTCTCTACGTGCGCCCCATGGTCGTGGCGGCGATCGCGGCTGCCCGACCGTTGGTGGGATCGGTGTTTGTGGCCCCAATGCACGCGCTGTACAGCACGGCCGGCCTTACCGACGCCGTCGACTCGATTTTGGTCATCCGCCGTGATTCGCTGCCCCGCGCGGGCGGGCGCACGGCTGTGCTGGTGCTGCAGCACACTGACGACCAACAGTCGTGGGTGGATGAGGGCACCGGACGAATCCTCGTCGCCCGGGGCGCGGCCGGCCTACGCCGTTGGTGGTGGCACGTCGTGCGGGGATACTCGGTGACGTCCGTGCCCTGACCGCGACCGGGTCGAGGGGACGGTGGGGCGCCCCTCGGTAGGGCATTGGACGACCCTGGGCCTACGCCGTACATTGAGTATCGGTACCATCCCAATCCGCCGACCTACGCTGGGACGCCACATGCACCGATCGTCGATTCGCCTCGCCGATGTTGTTGGAATTGCCGGTTACGCCGCACTGGTACTGGCCACTGGTTGTGGCGGTGGCGGGGGCGGGCCTCGGTTCCCCGGGGTGGTTGGCGACACCATCTCGATCGCGGCCCTGCTGCCGCTGAGTGACGCCGTCGCGGTCATCGGGAAGCCGATTGCGGCCGGGATGCAGATCTACGCCCGCCGACTCAACAATGCCGGCGGAATTGCCGGGAAGTACCACCTCACTGTGCTGGAAGAAGACATCACCTACGCCAACCCCTCGACCGGGGCCCAGAAGTACCAGAAGGTCAAGTCCGACGTCGCGATGTTCGGTACCATCCTCGGTACCGACCAGGTGAACGGCGTGCTTCCCCTGCTCGCGGAGGACAGCGTCGTGGTGATCCCGACCACCTTCGACATCGAGTGGGTCCGGGAGCGGTTTCTCTTGCCCTGGGGTCCTCCGTACCAACTCTGGGCCGCGAACGGGGTCGCCTACTATTTATCGCAACCCGGGAACGCGGGGCGGCGGATGTGTTCGCTGGTCCTCGCCACCGGCTACGGTGAAGCGGGCGCCGAGGGACTCGACTTCGCGGCCAAAGATCTGGGGTTCGAGATTGCGGTGCGGGCCACGTTCCGGCAGGATGACCAGGACTTCGTGGCACCGATCACCCAGCTCAAGAACGGTGGCTGTGAGGGGGTGCTCCTTGCCTCGTTGCCTGGCGTCACCGGCAAGGTGCTCGGGGCGGCGGCTCAGTTGGGGTTTGCGCCTCGGTGGATTGCGCTCGGGCCGACCTGGCATCAGAGTCTCATCAAGTCTCCGCTGATCGACTACTACGAGCAGAACCTCTGGGTTGTGACCCCCGGGAGTCAATGGGGAGATACGACCGCGGCCGGGATGCGCTCCATGATCGAGGCCATCGCGAAGTATGCTCCCGCTCAGGAACCCGACCTGTACTTTGCCTTTGGGTTCGTGTTGGCACAGACGGCGCACTCACTGCTCGAGGAAGCGGTCCGCCGGGGCGACCTGAGTCGGGCCGGGATCCTGGCCGCCACGGAGACGGTTCAGGTCAGCTACGCCGGTTTGTGGCCCGAATACCGGTATGGCACGCCGGCGACCCGCGAGCCGCCTCGGGCGAACGGCATCTTCAGCGTCAAGCGAACCCAGCCCGGCGGGCTCGAGGCGATTGCGGTCGGATACTCCTCGCCCTCGGCGGCGAAATACCCGATCCCCGCGAATCACTCAACCACCCCATGACCGGGGGCCCGGGAGCGTCCGGCCCGGCGCTGGCCGTCCAGAACCTCGAAGTCGTCTACAGCGACGTGATCCTGGTCCTCCGGGGGGTGTCGCTCGCGATTCCCCAAGGGGCGATCGTTGCGTTGCTCGGCGCCAACGGGGCGGGCAAGACCACGGTCCTGCGGGCGGTGACCGGGCTGCTCTCGATTCACCGGGGGCGGATCACCAAGGGAGCCATCGAGGCCGCGGGCCGGTCGCTCGTCGGGCTCGACGGGCCGGCCATCGTCCGCTCGGGCGTGTCCCAGGTAATGGAGGGCCGCCGGATCTTCGCGGAGCTCTCGATCGAGGATAATCTCCGGGCGGGTGGATTCGTCTGCCGCGACCGCACGGCCGCCCGCGCCGCGCTCGAGCGGGCCTATGCGCTGTTCCCGGTGCTGGCCGAGCGGCGTCGCCGGATCGCGGGCTACCTCTCCGGCGGCGAGCAGCAGATGCTCGCCGTGGCCCGGGCGCTGATGGCCTCGCCCCGGGTCCTGCTCCTCGACGAGCCGTCGTTAGGCCTGGCCCCCAAGATGGTGGAGCAAATCCGCGACCTGATCGTGGCCATCAATCGCGATGGTGTGTCCGTGCTGCTGGTCGAACAGAACGCCGCCATGGCGCTCTCGATTGCCACCTACGGCTACATCCTGGAGACCGGGAAGGTGGTCAAGGACGGGCCCGCGGCCGCGCTGGCCGCCGACCGCGACGTCCAGGATTTCTATCTCGGGATGAGCGCCACCGGCCGGCGCTCGTTTCGCGAGGTGAAGACCTACCGGCGGAAGAAACGGTGGAGCGCGTGACCTCGGCGGCCGTCCCGCTCCTCGAGTTCGACCGGGTCACGCTCCGCTTTGGCGGGCTCACCGCCCTGTCGGAAATCTCCTTTACGGTCTATCCCGGTGAACTGTTCGCGATCATCGGCCCGAATGGGGCGGGGAAGACCTCGATCTTCAACTGTCTCAACGGGGTCTACCGGCCGCAGGAAGGCACCGCCCGGTTCGGAGGCCAGTCGATTCTCGGTCGCCGTCCGGTGGCGCTCGCCCGGCTTGGGATTGCGCGGACCTTTCAGAACCTCGGCCTCTTCAGCACCCTCACCGTGATGGAGAACATCCTCCTGGGGCGCCATCATCTGATGAAGACCGGGTTCCTGGCCGGGGCATTTTGGTGGGGACCCGCGCGGCGGGAGGAACTCGAGCAGCGGGCCCGGTGTGAGGAGATCCTCGAACTGCTGGAACTCGAGCCGTATCGGTTCCAGGCGGTTGGACGGTTGCCGTACGGGGTGCGGAAGCGAGTCGAGGTGGCCCGGGCTCTCGCTATGGAGCCGAAGCTGCTGCTCCTCGACGAACCGGTCGCCGGGATGAACCACGAGGAGACCGAAGACATGGCCCGCTACATCCGCGAGATCAATGAGGAGCTGGGTGTCACCATGCTGCTGGTCGAGCACGACATGCACATGGTGATGGACCTTGCCCATCGGGTCATGGCGATGGATTTCGGACGGGTTCTTCGGATCGGAACGGCCGCCGAGGTCCAAGGTGACGCGAAGGTGGTCAAGGCCTACCTCGGGGGGGCGGCATGACGGCGGTGGAGACGGCACGCGCTGCGGACACCATTCCCGCCCGCCTCTGGCGCCGGGCGGAGGCAACGCCCGAACGGATTGCGCTCCGTCATAAGGATCTCGGGCGCTGGCAGGCGTTCACCTGGCGGGAATATGCCCAGCGGGTAGCGGAGGCCGGGACCGGACTGGTGGCGCTCGGCCTGACCCGTGGCGAGAAGGTGGCGATCATCGGGGAGAACCGGCCCGAGTGGCTGTGGGCCGATCTTGGCGCCCAAGGTGTGGGGATGATCACCGTCGGCGTCTATCCGACCAGCCCGACCGCGGAGGTCGAGTACCTGCTGGCGCACTCAGAGTCGGCGGTGGCGATCTGCGAGGACGAGGAACAGCTCGACAAGGTGCTCGCGGTCCGGGACCGGCTGCCCGACCTCCGGCGGATCGTCCTGATCGAAACCCGGGGGGCCCGCCGACTGCTCGACGATCCGATGTTGCTCACCTTCGAGGCGCTCCTTGAACTCGGGCGGCGGGGCAATCCGGTCGCCGAATTCGAGGCGGCTCTGACCACGGTGGCCGAAACCGACGTCGCCGTGCTGGTGTATACCTCGGGCACGACCGGACCGCCGAAGGGCGCGATGCTGACCCACCGGAACATGGCCGTAGCGGGAGATGCGTTAGGCGATCGGCTGGCCCCGGGGGCCGCCGACGAGGTGCTGTCGTACCTGCCGCTTTGCCACGTTCTCGAACGGCTGATCTCGTCGATCGTCGCGGTGACCGTGGGTTATACCACAAATTTCGGCGGCGGCGGTGAGTCGCTCACCAGCGATTTGCGGGAGGTGCAACCGCATTTCTTCGTCGGCGTCCCCCGGGTTTGGGAGAAGATGCTGGCTGGAATCGAAATCAGGATGGCGGACGCCTCCTGGCTCAAGCGGATCAACTACCGGTTCTGGATCGCTGAGGGGCGCCGGCTCGCCCGCAAACGGCTCCGGAAAGAGCGGCTGGGGCCGGCCGACCGGGTGCTCGGCGCGCTCGGATGGGTGCTCCTGTTTCGGCCGCTCCGAGAGCGGCTCGGGCTCGCCCGGGTTCGGGTCGCCGGTTCGGGTGCGGCCCCGATCGCGCCGGCGGTACTCGAGTTCTTCTGGGCCATTGGGGTCGAGGTGCTGGAGGGTTACGGGCAGACCGAGGGCGCCGGCTTGGCGACGTTTTCGCCGGCCGAGGACGTCCGGATCGGCAAGGTGGGTATCGCGGTGCCCGGGGTTGAACTCAAGATCGCCGATGACGGCGAGATCCTGGTCCGGTCGGCGGGGGTGTTCGCCGGCTATTTCAAGAACCCGGAGGCCACCAGGGCCACCGTCGATGAGGAGGGCTGGCTCCACACCGGTGACGTCGGGGAACTCGACAGCGACGGCTACCTCCAGATCACCGACCGGAAGAAGGACATCATCATCACCGCCGGTGGGAAGAACATTTCGCCGGCGTGGATCGAGAACGCGCTCAAGGTGTCGCCCTATATTCGCGAAGCCGTGGTCATCGGCGACCGGCGGAAGTATCTGACGGCCCTGATCGGGATCGAACTCGACACCGTGGGTGATTGGGCCACCCGCCGCCAGTTGGCCTACACCACGTACCGTGACCTGTCCGACAAGCCGGAGGTCCGCCAGTTGATCGAGGAATCCGTCGAAGAAGTGAACGCCACGCTCGCCCAAGTGGAGCGGATCAAGCGGTTCGCCCTGCTGCCCAAGGAACTCGATC
>JANNQX010000027.1:0-2585 GCA_031400975.1 Gemmatimonadota bacterium | reverse complement strand
TCGACCGTTCGGGCAAGGCGCTCGGCGCGCTGAGTCCGAGCGACGACGCCGGACTGCGCATGGGGCCACGCGTGTCGCCCGACGGACGCCGCGTTGTGGTGTATGGGAGGGACGTCTGGTTACTGGATGAAGCGCGGGCCAGCCGCTTCACGTTCGGTGTGGTGGCGCGACACTCCCAACCCGTGTGGTCGCCCGACGCCAGCCGGATCGTGTACGGGTCGAGCCGGAAGGGCGCCGTTCGAGACCTGTACATCAAACCCTCCGGCGGGTCCGGCGCGGAGGAACTGCTGGTGGAGTCGGCACTGGACTGGAACCCGAACGACTGGTCCCGGGACGGCCGCTTCCTCCTGATGCACACCAACGACCGGGAAACCGGCGCGGACCTCTGGGTGTTGCCGATGACAGGCCCGAGCGCCCGCACACCGCGGGTGTTCCTCAAGACGAAGTTCCCCGAGCGATGGGCGCGCTTCTCGCCCGATGGCCGCTTCGTGGCGTACATGTCGAACGAGTCCGGTCGAGGCGAGATCTACGTCCGGCCGTTCATCGATGGCGGAGGCGGATCGAACTCGGGTCAGTGGCAGGTGTCCACGGCCGGCGGGATCTCTCCGGTCTGGAGGGCGGACGGGTCGGAGCTCTACTACGTTGCACCCGACGGCATGCTGATGGCGGTGCCCATCCGCGTGCAGGGCACGGAACTCCTGCCCGGGGTGCCCGTGCCGCTGTTCCGTCCGCGCATCTTCAAGGGCGGAACCGACGTGGCCTTGGGCCCTCAGTACGACGTGTCCCGCGACGGCCGGTTCCTCGTCAACACCGTGGCTGACGACACCACCCCGACCCCGATCACACTGATCCAGAATTGGAACCAGGGAGCGAAGAAGTGACGCTCGCTCACGGCGCGCGGCTCGGACCGTACGGAGTCGTCGGCGCGCTCGGCGCGGGCGGGATGGGCGCGGAGCGCTAGACTCAGGGCGTGGCTGACTCTGAACTGAGAGTGCTGAAGGTGTCCCGCCAGACGGACGATGGCGATGCCTGGATGCGGGCCCTCTCTCCATCCGCGCGAGTTCTGAGCGTCCGCGCCGCGACCGAGAACGCCTGGCTTGCCAAGGAGGGGAAACGGATTGACTCCCGACTTCGTCGCGATGTTGTCCGCGTTGTCCGCCGAGGGCGTTGAGTTCATGCTCGTGGGGGCCCATGCCCTCGCCGCCCATGGCTTCGTTCGGGCGACCCAGGACATCGACATCCTGATAAGACCCACACCGGAAAACGCGCGCCGCGTCTTCGCGGCCCTCCGGACCTTCAAAGCACCTTTGTTCGACCTCGCGGAGGCGGACCTTCTGAACCCCGACGTGATCTACCAGGTGGGGGTGGAGCCCAATCGCATCGATCTCATGAATGACATCTCCGGCGTGTCCTGGGATGAGGCCTGGGCGGGCCGGGCCGAGGTCACGATCGAAGGAATCCGTATACCGATCCTCGGCCTCGAGGAATTCGTCCGCAACAAGCGCGCGGCCGGCCGGCCCAAAGACCGCGCCGATCTGGTCCTGATCGGCCGCGAGTAGGGCCGACTGAACGGGCGGCGGGCAAGCCCGGAGTGGCGGGGCTTGCGCGTTTGGGGGCTGAGGCCGCTGTCATAATCGTCGGCATGTCCAGGCACCCCTCGATCCACATCAGCTTCCTCCTTGTCTGCCTTGCGGTCCCGGGACTCGCCCAGAAGCAGGAGTCCGCCACCCGACCGACCATTGATCCCCGGCTCTACGCCGGCCTGAGCTGGCGCAACGTCGGCCCGTTCCGAGGCGGCCGCGTGTCGGCGACCGCGGGAGCGATTCAGCAGCCGGGCGTCTTCTACGCGGGCTACCCGGGCGGTGGCGTGTGGAAGACCACGAGTGCCGGCGCCACGTGGTTCCCGGTGTTCGACTCGGTCCGCGACGTCTCCTCCATCGGCTCAGTGGCCGTCGCTCCGTCGAATGCCGACATCGTCTACGTCGGCGCCGGGGACATGATCACCGCGGGCACCATCGAACAGGGCAACGGCGTCTACAAGTCCACCGACGCGGGGAAGACCTGGCAGCACCTCGGCCTCGACCGCACGAAGCACATCCCTGCGATCAGCGTCGATCCGCGGAATGCGGATGTGCTCCTGCTCGCGGCCGCGGGCGATCCGCATCGCAAGTCGGAGGAGCGCGGCATCTTCCGCAGCACCGACGGCGGTCGCCACTGGACCCGGGTGCTCTACGCCGATGACGAGACCGGGGGACAGTCCGTGACGCGCGCACACGACATTCCCGATGTCGTCTTCGCAACGACGGTCCGCTACTTCGTGCCCCCCGACTATCCGGTCGACAAACTGCGGTCGTGGCAGTTCGGGCAGCAGACCCGACCCGCCGGCGCGCCGACGGGCACCGCTCTGTTCAAGTCCACGGACGGCGGCGTCACCTGGCGCGAAGTGTCAGGCAACGGCCTGCCGCGCCTGTCGGGCCGGACCTCGGTGGCGGTAGCGATGAACACCGGGGCCCGGCGCGTGTTCCTCATCGGCGATCAGGGGCTGTACCGCTCCGACGATGGCGGCGCCACGTGGCGAAAGATGG
>JANNQX010000026.1:0-10434 GCA_031400975.1 Gemmatimonadota bacterium | reverse complement strand
CTGTAATGCTCGAGATGGCCCGCCAAACAACCCACCTTGGATTTGTCCGCGATCGCCGGAACATCATGAATCTGCAGCGGACCTGGTATTTCTCCCAGGTCGGGCACCTGGATCCGCGAGCGCGGATGTGGCCGTTTCCCGATTCGTTGATGGGGCGTTTGGTGGAGTTCGTCGTGGCGCACGAGGTGGGTCACACGTTAGGCTACCAGCACGATCAAAAGGGAAGCTCGACCTATCCGGTCGACTCAGTGCGCAGCCGGACCTGGGTCAAGAAGATGGGACACTCCCCGTCGATCATGGATTACTCTCGCTTCAACTACACCGCCCAGCCGGAGGATCAGATCGATCTGGAGGACTTGATCCCTCGAATCGGCCCGTGGGACACGTACACAACCCGTTGGGGCTACGCCCCGATTCCGTCGGCCCGGACCCCAGATGAAGAGTGGGCGACCCTGGATCGATGGTCGCGAGAGCAGGACGCGACGCCGTGGTACCGATTCAACCTGTCCGATTCCCGGGGCGCTGATCCCGGTGACCACAGCGAGGCGGTGGGTGACGCGGACCCCGTGAAGGCCACCGGCTGGGGGATGAAGAGCATCAAGCAGATTGTCCCGCTGTTAGAGGCGGCGGCAGTGCACACCGGGCGGGACTATGAGGATCTCGATCTGCTGTATTCCAGGCTGATCGGGCAGTGGGGGACCGAACTCCGACATGTGGCCATCATGGTCGGGGGCGCGGACGCGCAGGAGAAGTACGCCGGTCAGGCTGGGGCGCGGTACACACCGTGGAGCCGGGGCCGCCAGCAGGAGGCGGTCAAGTTTTTGAACGACAACGCGTTCCCGACGCCAAGCCAGTTCGTAGTTCCGACTCTGCTGCGGCGGATCGAAGTGGAGGGCGCGCTCCGGCGGATCAATGGGGCGCAAGCCGGGGTGTTGAACACGCTGTGGAACGACCGACGACTGGAGCGGATGGTCGAGAACGAGGCCTTGGCCGTGAATCGGCGTGAGACCTATTCGCTGGGCGAGATGCTGGCGGACGTTCGCAGCGGAATTTGGTCAGAGTTGTCCGCGGGCTCGGTGACGATCGACGCCTTCCGCCGCGAACTCCAGCGGTCGTATCTGGCGCAGGCTCGGGGGAAGATCATCCCGGTGCCCGCCGCGTTGCCGCCGGGGTTTCCACCTGAATTCCTCGCGTTGTTGGCCGGGGCGCGCGCGACTAGCGATATCCAGGCGGCGTTTCGGGCCGACCTCAAGGCGCTCGAAGGCTCCATAAGGCAGGCGTTGGGTCGGGCGTCGGACCGGGCAACTCGGGCCCATCTGGAAGACGGTTTGGTTCAGATCGACCGAACCCTCAATCCGAATCGGTAGCCTGGTCTAGGGCCAGGTCGTGAGACCGGATCCGCCTCGGGTCCGGTCTCCTTTTTTTCCCTCGAGGAGCGGCTTCGAGGTCAGGATCGAGAAACTCGGAAACCGGAAGACGACTCGATTGCCGGACTCCTCCGTTCCGGCGACCTTGCCGGCCCTGACGTCTCGGATTGCATCGTTTGCCAGCAGGAGATGGGCGGGATCGGCCGACGCGGTATTGTGAGCGGGGAGGAGGCGTTTCACCGCGGGGGCTAGGGCCGCCAGCCGAGCCATCGACTGCTCGTAGGCGTCGAGATCGGTCTCCGGCACGTAGAGCCAGATGGCGGCATCGTAGTACGAGTCGCCGGTCCAGAGGAGTCCGTTGGCCCGATCCAGCAGCGCAACCGCGTCCGGCGTGTGCCCCGGAATCGCGAGAATCTCAAGCCGGCGTTCACCGAGGTCGACGGTATCGCCGTCGGCTACGAGGCGTGACGGGTGCCACGGCCTGGTGTGAAACCCGCTGGTATCGGCCCCCACCGGGGCGCCACGGCAGAAACTCTCGGCGGCGACTTCGCCGGCCAGTTCTTGATGGGGAAAACCCAGTTGGTTGGCCTTGGTGTAGGGGGTATCGAGCGCCAGGATCCGATCGAATTCGGCGTTGCCCCCTACGTGGTCGTAATGGGTGTGCGAGTTGAGAACGTCGATCGGCAGTTTGGTGAGTTGTTCGACGACGGATCGGATCGGCACGATTCCGATGCCGGTGTCGAACAGGAGGGCCCGTTCGGTGCCGACGATCAGATAGGAGATCGCCTCTTGGAACTGGTAGGCCTCGACCAAGGCGAAGACGCCGGGCTCGACCTGATAGACGTCGAACCAGTCCGAGTTGGACGTCACCTCCTCGAGGGCGAGGTTGACGGGTCGCGGGACTTGCTCGCACCAGCGGACTTGGGCGCCTGCGGCCAGGGGTGGCGGGGCCTTCGGGGTCGGTCGGCAGCCGCCAATCGCCAGCGCCAGCGTGAGAGCGGATGTGGCCAGGCTTCTTGTCATGGGGCCATTTTTCCTGAGGCGGATGGGTGATAGCATTGTAGCACTATGACCTTGTTTCCAGGATTCGAGGACCGATGGTTTGAAGTCGGCGAGGTGGTGATTCGCGGGGTCGTGGGCGGGTCAGGCCCGCCGCTGCTCCTCTTGCATGGGTATCCACAGACCCACGCGATGTGGCACAAAGTGGCGGCGCGGTTGGCCGGCCACTATACGGTGGTGGCGACCGACCTTCGTGGCTACGGGGGCAGTAGCAAGCCGGATGGGCTCCCCGACCATGGGAACTACTCGAAGCGGGTCATGGCCGAAGACCAGGTCCGGGTCATGAATTCACTCGGGTTTGATCGGTTCCGGGTGGCCGGTCACGATCGAGGCGGGCGAGTGGCGCACCGAATGGCGCTCGACCACGGTGCCAGGATCGTCCAATGGGCCGTTCTCGATATCGTGCCCACGCGAACGATGTACCTCCGGACCGATCGGGTGTTCGCTGAGGCCTACTATCATTGGTTCTTTCTGATCCAGCCCGCGCCGTTTCCGGAACGGCTGATCGGTGCCGATCCGGATTTCTTTATCAACACTCACCTGGGGAGCCGGCATGCCGGCCTCGAGGCCTTCGACCGAGAAGCGCTGACCGAGTACCGAACGGCGTTTCGCTCGAGTGCGTGCATTCACGCGACCTGTGAAGACTATCGAGCCGCGGCCAGTGTCGACCTGGAACACGATGCAGCCGATCTCCACCGCCAGGTGCAAGCGCCGCTCCTCGTTCTGTGGGGACAGCACGGCGTGATCGAACGGTGCTTCAAGCCGATCGCGGATTGGGAAGAGCGGGTGGTTTCGGTCGCTGGGCGGAGGATCGAATGCGGCCACTATCTGGCGGAGGAATCGCCGGCGGAAACCGCCGCTGAGTTGCGGCGGTTCTTCGGGGCGTAGCGCCTAGCGCTGCTTCTTGGCTCGTTCGAGCCGAGCCTTAGCCACGAGGTCCTTGACCTCCTCCATCAGCCGGGCCCCGTTGTAGGGAATCCCGTCCTTGATGGTCCATTCCACCCCGCCGGCCCGAATCTCCTTGCCGTCTTTGATCGCGGTGGTGCCGGTTGGGTAGAGCACTTTCAGATCTTCGAGCGGGTTCCCGTTGACCAGGATCAGGTCGGCGAGGTATCCGACCCGCACCCGGCCGAGTTCCTTCTCGACGCCGATGATCTTGGCGTTGTTGGCTGTGGCATGCTGGATCACCTTGAGGGGGTGAAAGCCGGCTTCTTGGTGGAGTTCCAGCTCCCGGACTAGGCCGAAGCCATACATCTGATAGATGAAGCCGGCGTCCTCTCCGACCCCAATCAGCCCTCCCATCCGTTCGAAATCCCGAAGCGCGGCCATCCAGATCCGGTAATTCTCTTTCCAAAAGGTCTCGTCAATCGACGACCAGCCGATGAAGTAGGAGCCGTGGTTTGCCGGGTTCGGGCGAAAGAACTCCTCAAGAGTGGGATGGAGGTAATCCTTGAACCAGGGCTGGGTTTCGGCCCGCTGGAGGTCGCGGCTTGCCTCGTAGATCACGAGGGTAGGGTCCCAAGCCACATTGCTATCGACCATGGCTTGAAGGACCTTCCGCAATCGTTCTGGGCTGGCTTCCCGCCAAATCCGCCCAGCGTACCGGAACCGGTGGGTTTCGTCGTTGTAGTTGAAGTTCGAGGGGAATGATTGCACTCCCTCCTCGAATGCGGCATCCGGTACGCCGTACCAATGCTCGATGCTCCGGGTCCCGAATTTGACGTCGTCCCACACGGTGGTTTCCTCGACGCCCACATGGTGGGCCACGGGGAGTCCGGCTTTTCGGGCTTCGTCTGCCATCGCGGCCACTAGGTCGCGTTCCATGCCGCCGATTTTGATCCCGTCGACCCCGAGTGCTTTGACCTCGCGGACCCGGAGCCGGGCTTGTTCGACGGTTCGGATCGCTGGGCCCTTGGTGTAGCCGGTGTAGAGGTACAGGCGAGGCGCCGCGATCTTCCCCGCAGCGCTCCTTTCCTTGAGTTCGAGGAATTCCTTGGCGTCGCCGCCGGAACTGACATCCCGTACCGTGGTCACGCCCGAGGCCAACCACAGCTTGAACTGATAGTCGTACGGTTGCGGCAGGCCGCCCCGTTCGTTCTGAAGGTGGCCGTGGGCGTTGATCAGGCCCGGGAGGAGATATTTGCCGGTGCCGTCGATCTCGGCATCGGCGGCGGCGCGGCGAGTCCGTCCGGCGTTGGCCGCGACCGGATCGAGGGCGACCATGTCGACGATCCGGTTGCCCTCGACGATGACGTCATAGGGCCCTTCGGCGGGGGTACCGTTCCCCTGGACGACCAGCACGTTCCGAATCGCGAGGCGGCCACCGGGACGGTCGCCGTGGGTCACGTTTTTGGTCTGGGCTCCGGCGTTTGGGCCGGTCAGCGCGGCGCCGGCGAGGATCAGCAACAGGATTGGCTTCATTTAGCGAATCACCTCAGTAAGGACCCGGCCATCAAGCGGCTCGGCCGGTTTCACGTGGAGGACGAGGGCCAGGGTCGGCGCGATATCGACCGTTCGGACAAAGCCCGGGTACCGGCCGTGGATGAACGGCCGGCCATAGAATATCAGGGGGACATGGGAGTCATAGTCGTGAGGTGACCCGTGGGTCGCGACAATCGGGTAGTTGAAGATGTCACCCGCTCGAAGGGTAATCACGCCGGTCGGCCGGAGGTCGTCCGGAAACATCTGGAGCCACCGCCGAGCGATCGGATCTTTTGCGAGATCGCGTCCGGCGAGATCGGCGAATCGGTCGGCTCGGAGCACTCCGGGCACGGCGGCCGCCGCGTGGAGGAAGATTCGGGTCACCCGGTCGGCCGTGAGGCCCTTGTTTCCCAGCTTGGCCGGGTCGACGAAAAACGCCCCACTTTCGGTGTCGATGGCGGTGGTATCGCCGCCGCCCTCTTTGACCGCGGCTTTGGCGGCGGCAAAGGCGTCATCAAGGCTGACCCGGCGTGCGCCATGGAGCTCGGGAATAAACCCACCGCCGTGGTCGGCGGACAGGGCCACGATGACTTGATTCGAATCTCTGAGGGAATAGAGGGTGTCGAGGAAGGCGCCGAGGATCCAGTCGAGGCGGACAATCTGATCGTGCTGCTCCTTGGACTCAGGGCCGTAGAAATGGCCGACGTAGTCGGTGCCCGACAATGAAATCGCCATCACGTCGGTCGTCGGGCCGCGGCCGCCGAGGTTCTGCTGCCGGAGGCCTTGGAGGGCAAACCGGAGCGTCATCTGGTCGATCATCGGCGTGTATCTCATCTGGGCCGCCGCCGCCGCCGAATCGGCCGGGAATCGATGCGGAAACATGAAATTGCGGCCGAACCCTTCGTACTTGATACTGTCGATTTCCGGGTAGTCGGCCGCCGGCCGCAGGGTGTTCCATTGCTGCCCGGCATAGCGGTGTGGCAACCGTTGGGCATTGAAGGACGACACCCAAGTTGGCAGGGTGTCGCGGTACCATCTGCTGGTCGTAAACGTCCCATTGTTGGCGTACCAATAGACTTCCTGTTTGGACCGGCCAATGGGCAGAATGGCGGCCCGGTCCTTGGAGGACACTGAAAAGGCCCGGGTGCCGGGGTCGACCGCCGTCAACCAATCAACGACGGTGGTGCCTCGAAACCGAAATGGGGCGGCGCCCAAGTCGCTGGCTCCGATCAAGGGCCAGTCGGCGGAGTTGACGCCGGCCAGATTCCGGGTGATCCCGGTGCTTCTCGGGAAGCGTCCAGACATCAAGGTGGCATGGCCGGGAGCGGTTTCGGTGATCGCGTGGTCGTGGTGGGCATCGAGGAACACCGCGCCGTTTTCGAACAACCGGCCGAGGCCGCCGCTCAGCTGGTTCTTGAACCGTTCGTAGTAATCCGGCCGCATTTGGTCGATGGTAATGAAAACCATGAGCGTTGGTTTTGGACCGGCAGGCAGGCGCGCGGGAGCCGGTGTTGCCACCGGACTCCTGGCGGCTGGCGAGCAGGCCGCCAGGCCGAGGATCAACGGCACACCAGCCGTTCGGAGGATCAGGGGGCATTTCATGGACAGATAATAGGGCGCGGATGAAGGAAGGGGAACCGTCGCACCCCTCGCGGCGGCGGGCTTCGGGGGGTATGATCATGGATTCCCCCCAACGACGGAGCTTCAATGCGGGCGCTCTCTCTAGTCTCCCTCCTGGTTGGTGTCCTGGGCGTCGGACTGGCCGACGGGCAGGCTCCCAAGAAGGCTGGGCCTGAGCGGTTGTTCCGAGATCGAGAGCCATTGGAGTTGACCCTCCGGGCTCCGTTCAACGACCTGTTCAAGAATCGCGACACCATGAAGACCAAGCCGTTACCGGGCCGGTTCGAGTGGGTCGATGCCAAGGACGGGCGTCAGGCGGTGCCGGTGACCCTCGACACTCGAGGACACTTCCGGCTCCGGCGAACCACCTGTGCCTTTGCGCCGCTCAAGGTCGAGTTTGACAAGGACTCCACCAAGGGAACGGTCTTTAGCGGTCAAGGCGGGATTAAACTGGTGACCCATTGCCAGAACGCGAAGGGAAACGAACAGAACCTCCTCGTCGAGGAGGCGACCTACCGGATGTACAATCTGCTGACGCCGTATAGCCACCGGACCCGGCTGGCTAAGATCACCTATGTGCCGGACGACACGACGAAGACGGTTACCCGGTACGGCTTCTTCATCGAAGACGACAAGGAACTCGCCAAGCGGACCGAGACTTCCCTCATCATGGCCACCGGCGGCAACTTTTCCGACATGGAGCCGGGCCGGTTGGACTTGGCCATGCTATTCGAGTACCTGATCGGCAACACCGATTGGTCGGTGGTGATGATTCACAATTTCCGGATCTTGGACCCGGGAAGGGGCGAGCCCTACATCCCGGTGGCGTATGATTTTGATTTTTCGGGGTTGGTTGGGGCCGCGTACGCGGTCCCGGACGCCCGGCTACCGATCAAGAGCGTCAAGGAGCGACTCTATCGGGGGCCGTGCCGAAAGGTCGAAGAGTTGATGCCCGTGATCGCCCGTTTCAATCAGGCCAAGGATTCGCTCTATTCCTTGATTCGGGAAATGCCGGGCCTCGAACCGAAGCGTGCCAAAGAAGCGACCGACTACCTCGACGGATTCTTCGACCAAGTCAAGCGGCCGAAGGACTTTGATAACGAGCTCGGTTATGCCTGCCGGGGGCGGTAGCCTACCCGGCGACCGTCCAAGTCCGCCCGAGGTGCATCAGGGCGTCGAGATCTTTCGGGCCGCCGGTCGCTGACTTCATTTGGGCGAACACCACGTCCTCGTATGTCGGTGCCGGATTGCAGTAGAGGACCCCGAGAACTTGGGGGAAATCCGGGGGGTGAAGCGATCCCAGGAGCGACGCCAGCGTTCGGTTGGTTTCGTCGTGCACCAGGATATCCGCTTCGGTTACCCCATTTTCGCCGATCGTGACGACTTCCAGCTCCAGGGCCGCCGGTTTGAGCCGGAGACCCTGGCGCTTTTCACTCCCGAACACCAACGGTTTGCCGGGCTCGGCGAGCAGCTGTCGTTCAACGGCCACGCTCTTGTCGGTGAATTCGTCAAACACGCCGTCGTTGTACACGACACAATTCTGGAAGATCTCAACGAAGCTGGTTCCGCGGTGCTCGTGGGCCCGCTTCAGCATGGCAACCATGTGTGCTTGCTGGTTATCAACGGTTCGGGCGACGAACCGAGCCCCGGCGCCCAGAGCGAACAGGGTCGGCGAAAGCGGGGCATCGAGCGATCCCAAGGGGGTCGACGGCGACCGGGTCCCGACTCTCGAGGTCGGAGAGTACTGCCCCTTGGTCAGGCCGTAGATCTCGTTGTTGAACAGCAATAACTGAATGTCGACGTTCCGGCGGAGAACATGGAGCATGTGGTTGCCGCCGATCGAAAGGCCATCGCCGTCACCGGTGACCAGCCACACGTCGAGATCCGGCCGGGCGAGCTTCAATCCGGTTGCGACCGCCGGGGCCCGGCCATGGATGGTATGAAAGCCATACGTCGAGATGTAGTACGGGAACCGAGAGGAGCACCCGATGCCCGAAACGAACACCGTCGACTCCTTGGTGGCGCCGATGTCCGCCAGGGTGCGTTGCACCGCTTTGAGAATGGCATAGTCGCCGCACCCGGGGCACCAGCGGACTTCCTGATCGGATTCGAAGTCCGAGGCTTTGAGAGGCGCCGTCGTGGTGGTCATGGTTTCTGCTCCAGTCGGGTTCGAATCGCGGTTACCAACTCGCTGATCTTGAATGGTTTTCCGGTGACCTTTGCCAGTTTTTCGGCCGGAACCAGGTATTCGCTTCGCAGCACGGTCACCAGCTGGCCGTTGTTCATTTCCGGTACCAACACTCGGTCAAAATTCCTGAGCAGGTCGCCCAGGTTTCTGGGGAAAGGCTTCAAGTATCGAATGTGAATCTGGGAGACCTTCTTGCCTTCGGCGCGGAGAGCGCGGACGGCCTGGTGGATCGGGCCGTAGGTCGACCCCCAACCAACGACGGCCATCGGCCCGCTGTCTTCGCCGAGGGCCACGGCTTGAAGCGGGATATCGCTGGCAATTCCGTCGATCTTGGCGGCGCGGACATCAGTCATCTTCTGGTGGTTCTCGGGTTCGTACGAGATGTGCCCGGTGTTGAAGTCTTTCTCGATCCCGCCGATTCGGTGTTCGAGGCCCGCCGTGCCGGGGATTGCCCAGACCCGACCCAACGTCTTCGGGTCGCGAAGGTAGGGATGGAACCCAGCTGGATCGGTGTGGAATTTGACTGGGAAAGTCGGTAACGCGGTCAGATCCGGGATCAGCCACGGCTCCGACGCATTGGCCAAGTAGCCGTCCGTCAGGATCATGACCGGTGT
This sequence comes from Gemmatimonadota bacterium, assembly GCA_031400975.1. Lineage (GTDB taxonomy): Bacteria > Gemmatimonadota > Gemmatimonadetes > Gemmatimonadales > GWC2-71-9 > SHZU01. Next base: position 1,165 of record JANNQX010000026.1, on the reverse strand, counting down.
CATGTATTTGGTGGCGATCCGAACCGCTTCCATCGCCACTTCGAAGCAATCAGATGGGGTGGCCGTCGAGATAACGGGCAACGGCGTGTCGCCGTTCCGGCCGTAGATCGCTTGATAGAGATCGGACTGTTCCGTCTTAGTGGGGAGACCGGTCGACGGACCGCCGCGCTGGTTGTTGATGACGATGACCGGCAGCTCGGTCATGACGGCGAGGCCGATTGCCTCGGTCTTGAGGGCGATGCCGGGGCCTGAGCTCGACGTGATGGCCAACGCTCCCCCGAAGGAGGCGCCGATGGCCGCGCACATCGCGGAGATCTCATCCTCGGCCTGGAAGGTGACGATCCCAAACTGCTTCAAGTGGGCCAACGAGTGGAGCACCGGCGATGAGGGTGTAATGGGATACGACGCCATGACGACCCGGTCGAGCTTGGCGGCCTTGGCTCCGGCCACCAGGCCCCAGACCAGCGAATCGGTTCCAGTGACGGTCCGATAGGTGCCCGGGGCGGCGCTGGCCGGCGCAACGCTGTAGGACGGGGCTGAGAGCTCGGTCGTTTCCCCGAAGGAGTGCCCCGCGTTGACCGCGGCCACGTTGGCTTTCGCGATGTCGGGTTTCTTGGCGAACTTCCGTTCCAACCACTCGACCGTGTGCTTCCGTTCCCGGCCGTACATCCACAGCATCAGGCCCAAGGTCCACATGTTCCGGCATCGGAGCGCGTCCTTGGCGCCCAAGCCGAACGGCTTGACCGCCTCGGCGTTCATCTTGGTGACGTCGAGCCGGAGGACCCGGTAGTCGGACAGGCCGGGGTCGTCGAGCGGGCTAGCCGAGTAGCCGGCTTTGGTGAGATTCCGAGCATTGAAGGTGGCTATGTCGCAGACCAGCACTCCGCCCTTCTTGAGATCCTTGAGATTGGTCTTGAGGGCGGCTGGATTCATGGCAATCAGGGCGTCGAGCTCGTCGCCGGCGGTCATGATCTCGCTGCTTCCGAAGTGAATCTGGAAGGCGGAGACGCCGAACGTGGTGCCCTGGGGGGCCCGAATCTCGGCCGGAAAATCGGGGAACGTGGCAAGGTCGTTGCCGGCCAGGGCGGTTTCGGCGGTGAATTCGGAGCCGGTTATCTGCATTCCGTCGCCGGAGTCGCCGGCGAAGCGGATCACGACGGCCTCG
>JANNQX010000025.1:0-3935 GCA_031400975.1 Gemmatimonadota bacterium | reverse complement strand
CTACCGCGCCCGCGGTCAGCGATCCACCTGGGGGCGCCGCGCCGGTCAGGGCAGCTTGTCGACGATGAGCTGGAGCGTGTTCCGCTCGTTATAGACCGGGACGATGTCCGAGAGCCTGGGGAGTTCTATCATTGCGTCCCCGCCTTGGCGGCGTCGACATAGGCGTTGAGCAGCGCCAGCCGGAGATCGCCGCCGGCGCGGGTGGAAAGCGGCCGGATCTGATCGAAGGCGGCACGGGCGCGCTCGGGCCGGCCGCCGGCCAGGAACACGCGCACCGTCCCGTCGAGCAGATCGTCAGGCGGTATCCAGACCCGGCCCGCCTTCGCCTCGATGAGGAGGGTATCCGCGGCGGCCAGCGCGGACACCAGCTCCCGCCGGGCGAGCGCCTCTCCGAAGGCGATGGCGGCGCGAGTTCCCGCCGGCGCCCCCGCTCTGGCCGCATAGGCGTGGGCCCGCGCAAAGAACGCGGTGTCGGAGGGGGCGGCGCCGCCATGCAGCCCGCGCCGAAGGGTCCAGAAATCATTGGTCCATCCGCGCCAGTTGCCCGGGGTCATGTCCCCGACCATTTGCCGGTTCCAGACCCGGAGCAGATAGCGCTCCGATGCGCCCGGGGCATCAGTCCATGCCGCGTCCTGCCCCGCCTGTCGAAGCTCGGCCGCCAGCAGCATGGCCCGGACGCCGGGGGCCGGCGCAAGGACGCTGGTTGTCGTCGTGTCAAAGGCCGGCTCCGCCCGCACCGGATTGCCGATGTACCCCACCACCCCGTTGCTAAGGTTCGCGATTCCCACCGCGGAATGTTGGAGGAACCGCGCCCGCTCCGCCCCGAGGTCGAGACTCGGATAGAAGTCGGAATTCGCGCGGGCACCCGCCGCCATCAGCGGCTCGAGGCCCTTCCGGTCGAGCACCTGCATCCGGTCGAGGGCGGCGTCGGTCATCGGCAGGAATCGGCAGAGATCCTGCGCGATGGCTGAAGACCGAGTCACCGACCAATCGGGAGGTGGAAGAGGCCGGTCGGGCGACCCGACGACGAGCAGATCGCCACCGGTGATGAGGAAGACCCGATAGTCCGCAAAATTCTCGTGGAGAGCGGCGAGGACGCTGGTGACCAAACCGTCGCTCAGTTCATAAGTGTGGAGCCACTGGCCGAAGACCGCACCGGGCGCGAGGTAGCGGCGAAGCTGCCCGTAGAACTCGGTCGTGAACAGCCCGCTCACCCCGCTCACCCACGGATTCGAAGGCTCGGAAAGCACCAGGTCGAATTTCGCGTTGGCGGCGGCGAAGAACGACTTGGCGTCTTCGATCGCGAAGCGCGACCTGGGGTCGTCGAAGACGCGCCGGTTGCTGGGATAGAAGACCCGAGACCCCGCGAGCATGGCCGGCTCGATCTCGATCGTGGTGAGGGATTCGAGGGTCGGACTCCCCAGCAAGAAATGCGACGACATCCCGGTTCCATGACCGATCACCGCGCCGGTCCGGGCGCGCGGAGCATGGGCCATCAGGAGCAGCGCGAGCATCGCCTGCGTCCCGTCATCTCCCGAAAAGGCTTGCTGCGGAGCCACGGTGTCGCACCGTTCGGCCCAGGTGGCCGTCAGGGAACCGTCCGGCTTTCCGTTGGTGGAGAGGATCTTGGTGCCGGTCGCGATGAACTGGCTGGCATGAATCGTCGCGGTGCGGCCGTCGGCATGGAACAACATTTTCAGTTGGGTGCCGTCCGTGACTCGTCCCACCCGGAATACTCCGCTGGCGAGAAGGCTCTGCCGCCAGGGCATGAGCCAGAGCGTCGCGATGCCGAGCCCCGCGAGCACGACAAACCCGGCCGTCGCGAGCCGAGGAGCAGGACGCCCGGCCCGGCTGAGGGCGTAGATCGCCACGATCCCGAGGAGCATGTCCAAGGCGCCGCCGGCCACCAACGAGCCGCGCAACCCGATCAGGGGAATCAGCACCAAGCCGGTCGCCGCCGCCCCGACGATCGATCCAAGGGTGTTGGCGGCGTAGATGGCGCCGATCGCCGCTTCGCCGCTCCCGCCGGCCATGAGCATCCGGGTCATGAGCGGCAGCGTCATGCCCGCGCAGAAGGTGGCCGGCAGCATCACGATGAGGCAGATGGCATACCGTGACAGGGTGAAGAAGACGTAGCCCGGCTCGGTGCGGGCGGTCGCCTGCAACAGCGTGGCGGTCCACTGGAACGATTCGAGGTAGAGTGGCAGACTCAGGATCGCGAGCCCCCCCATGACCAACTGGACGATGGCCAGGGTGCGCAGCGGATCTTTGAAGCGGTCGGCCCGGGCGCGCACCCACCAGGCGCCGAGCGAAAGGCCAAGAATGAAGGCGGAGAGCATCAGCTCGAAGGAGTGGGTCGAGCTCCCGAGCACCAGCGAGAGCATCCGGATCCAGCCGACCTCATAGACGAACGAGGCCACGGCGGTGCCGGCCGCGAGGAGCATCAGCAAGCGGGTGAGTTCTGCTCGTGGAAGGCCGGCTGGTCGGTCGATCGGTAGGTCGGCAGGCACATCGCCCACCGAGCGACCGTCATTCCGATCTGCCGACGCTTCTCCGAGCGGGTGCGTCTTGGAGACGATGAGCGCGCCGAGCGCCACCAATAGATTGAGGCCCGCGGCGGCGATGAGGGTGCCCGGGAGCCCGGCGAGCTGAAAGAGATAGAACCCGGCGATCAGCACGCCGCCGGCGGCGCCAAGGCTGTTGGTGAAATACAGAATGGCGAGGGTGCGCCCCGGCCGGCCGGGAAGGCGCCGTAATGCGCCGGCGGTCATCAGCGGGAAGGTGGCGCCGAGCAGGATCGACTGGGGAAGAATCAACAGGCCGGCGAGGCCCCATTTCGCGAGCAGCAGCGAGGTCCCGCCGCCCAGCGCGGGAAAGAGCGTGGCATAGGCCCACCCGGTGACGGGCAGATAGATGTTGTCGTGAAAGAGGAGGCCCAGAACGCCGACGATCCCCTCGACGACGGCGTAAGCAATGAGCGGATCGCGAATCCGGTGGGACCGGCGGCTCACCAACAACGCACCGAGCCCCATGCCGCCCAAGTAGATGACGAGCGTCAGGATCTGGGCGTAGGCGTCGTGGCCGACGAAGAGGCTGAGGTACCGGCTCCAGACGGCCTCATAGAAGAGGCCGGCGGCACCGGAAAGAACGAAGAGGAGCCCGAGCGCCGCCAGCATCACCCGGCGGCCGGTTGCTTCTCGTACCGGCTGAGCTTGCGGTAAGGAATAGGGATTTGCTTCACGCCTTCCAATCTACCGCGCCCGCGGTCAGCGATCCACCTGGGGGCGCCGCGCCGGTCGCCGGGTGGGGCGGCTCGGGGGGGCGGTCCCGGCCTCGGGAGTTGTTAGACTGGGGAATCCTACGCGATCGCGGCGATGGCCTCCTTCAGCTCTTGGTTGGAAAACGGTTTGGCGAGAATCCCCGCCGCCCCGAACTTCCTCGCAACCGTCAAATACTCGTTCGCGTTGACCCGCCCCCCACCAGAAATCGCGAGAATCCGGACCAGGGTGTCCGCCTTCCGCAATTCTTGAATCAGTTCCAATCCGTCAGTATCCGGCATGATCAGGTCGGTAATCACCAGATCCGGCCGGTCAGCCCGGAATAGATCGAGGGCCTCCCCCCCGTTTTGGGTGCTGACTACCCGATGCCCGGCCCGCTCCAGCATCTGGTGGATCGTCCCTCGGCTCAGGTCGTCGTCGTCGACCAATAGTATCTGCATGCGATCGTGCCTTAGTGGGATAAGGTACTCTGGTTAGAAGATACTCATAGTGGGATCGGCACCGAGGCCGAATCCCTTTAATCCGCCGGCGGCTTGAGATTCGCCGGTCCGGTGCCGATAGTGGAAACATGATAGGAACGCCCCCCCTCTTTGAACATCTGATTCGAGTGCTGCCGCTGTCGGGTGTCCGGGAGCCGAGTGATGCCGGGCTCGTCAT
>JANNQX010000024.1:0-51843 GCA_031400975.1 Gemmatimonadota bacterium | reverse complement strand
GTCATGAACACTCCCGACAACGGCGGCTATCTGGTTGCGGCGTATTCGGTCGTGGCCGTTCTCCTGGTTGGCTATGCGGTCAGCCTCTGGCGCCGGTATCGCGCCGGGAAGTGAGCCTCAGGTCCGCTGGAACACCAACGTCGCGTTGATCCCCCCGAATCCGAATGAATTACTCATGATGAACTCCGGGTCGGCCTCCCGGCCGGTGCCCGGCGTGTAGTCGAGATCGCACGCCGGATCAGGCACCGTGAGGTTGACGGTCGGCGGAATCCACTTCCGACGGGTGGCCAAGCAGCAAATCGCCGCTTCGAATGCGCCGCTCGCGCCTAACGCGTGGCCGTAGTACCCCTTGGTGCCGCTGATCGGAAGCCGAGCGGCGGCCGGGCCGAAAACGGTCTTGATGGCCAGCGTTTCCGTGGGGTCGTTGAGCGTCGTCGATGAGGCATGGGCGTTGAGATAGCCGATGTCGGACGGCTGAATGTTGGCCATCCGGAGGGCCATAGCCATCGCGCGGGCCGCCTGACTGCCGTCGGGCAGCGGCGCCGCCATATGATGGGCGTCATTGGTGAAGCCAAATCCGACGATTTCGGCGTAGATCGGTGCCCCCCGCGCCAAGGCCCGCTCCCGCTCCTCCACCACCATGACCGCGGCCCCTTCGGACATCACAAAGCCATCCCGGCCGAGATCGAAGGGCCGGCTGGCGGTGGCCGGATCGTCGTTCCGGGTCGACATGGCCCTGATGATCGAGAATGCGCCAAACGTCAGGGGGGCCAGGGGCGCTTCCGATCCCCCCGCAAAGATCAGATCGGCTTCGTCGCGCTGGATGGTCCGGAACGCCTCGCCGATGGCAATGGTGCCCGAGGCACAGCTCATCCCGTTGGTGATGTTGGGCCCGTTGAGTCCAAAGTCGATGGCCAAATTGCAGCTTGACGCGCCGGCGAAGACGGTCAGGGCCACCCCGGGGTCGACCGCGCGAACACCACCGGCCAGGTAGCGCTCGTGCTGGGCTTCGGCTAGGGCCACGCCGCCTAACGCCGTTCCCATCATCGCGCCGATCCGATTCCGGTCCTCGGCCTCGAGTCGAATGGCGCTGTCTTCGAGGGCCATCTTGGCCGCCGTGAGGGCCAATTGGGAGCAGCGATCCATTCGTTTCGAGCGCCGGGCGCCGAGGTACTCGACCGGGTCGAAATCGTCCACTTGGGCGGCGAGGTGGCTCTTGAAGGGCGTGGGATCAAAGCGGTTGACGACCCGGACCGCCGATCGCTCGGCCCGGAGGCCCTGCCAGAACCCCTCGACCCCGACCCCGATCGGGGTGACCGCTCCGATGCCCGAAATCACCACCCGACGGCCGGTCATTCGGCGGCTCGCAGACTCAGGGCAATCCCGGCCAAGGTCCGGGACGCGATCCCATGCACGAAGATCGGGAGGATGACCCACTGCGCGGCGGGCCGGCGGATCAGCGGCCAGGTGGGGCCATTCCAGTCATGGATCAAGTCCACGTGGGTCTGCTTTCCTTTGCGAGTGAGCCGCCAGACGACATCCATGCCCGTCGTGATGCCCCGAATGTGGCGGTACCGGACTTCGAATTTCGGCCGGTCGATCCACATTTCGGAGGTCCACCAGGTCGGCCAGTTCAAAGGGCCGAAAGGGCGGTTCGCGGACATCGCGACGATGATGGTGCCATCGGGCCGCCGCTCGCTGATCGTGACCGACCGATAGTGCGGCAGGATGACCGGCCACCGTTCGACATCAGCCGCGGCGTCGAACACCCGTTCGATCGGGGCGTCGATATCGATGACATCAACCACTCGCATCATGGCTCGGTACTCCAGGTCGCCACCACCCGGGCGCCACGCTCGGCCGTGACGACAGGACGAAAACCGGCCGCTCCAATGATTCCGGCGAGGGCGCCGGGCCGGAACCCCCGGTGGAGCGAGGTAATCCCGTCGGCTTTGGTATGGCGATCGAATCCAAGCGCCAGGCTCCCGAGTCCGAAGGCCGCGGGCGCCCAGACGGTTCGGCGAAGGTCGGCGACGACGACGCCGAGTCGGGAGGTGCGGTTGGCCTCCCGACAGAGCCCAATGATACCCTCGGCTGAAAAGTGATGGGCCACCTGGCTCATGATGACGAGGTCGAACGCCCGGTCGGCAAATGGGAGCTGGAAGGCATCGGCGACGGTGACCAGGACGCCGTTTGCTCGGGCCAATGGCGCTGCGGCACGATGCCAGTCGATCCCGATGGTCTCCAACCCGATCCCGCGGCGGCCGAGCCAGCCGGCCAGGGCCCGGGGGATGTCGCCTTGGCCAGTACCGACGTCGAGAAGTTTAAGGGTGATCGGTCGCCGGTTGCCGAGGACCCTGGCGACCCCGGTCTTGGCGGCCGCAACACCCCCGAACCACCGGTTGGAGCGGGCCAAATGATGGAGCGATTCCCGGACGGCGGCGGGGTCGGCGGTCCGGTCGTCCAGGAGTTCGGTGCCGATCGGCGAGCTGAGCGAAGGCGGTTGGGTCACGAGAGCGAGTGATAGCCGCCGCGGAAGTACAAGAGCGGCCGCCCTTCCTGGGTCTCGCCCCCAATGACCCGGCCGATCACGAGGGTGTGATCGCCGGCCGCCATCGTCTTGAAGACCTCGCATTCCATGAACCCAATACCGCCGTTGAGCACGGCGCCGCCCCGCTCCGTTCGCCGATAGCCGACACCCGCAAATCGACCCGGGCTCGGGGCCCCACCGGCGAATCGGCGCGAGAGGGCCTCCTGGTCATGGGCCAGTACGTTGACGACGAAGGCCGGAGCGGTCACAATGGCCCGATGGAAGTCGGCGGTGTGGTCGACGTTAATCGAGATCAGCGGAGGGGCCAGCGATAACGACGTAAAGCTGTTGGCGGTCATCCCCGCGGGGCTTCCATCTGGCTCCAGTGCGGTGACGATCACGACGCCGGTCGCGAAGCGGCCGCAGAGTTCCCGGAACTCCGCCGGTTCGACGGTTCGATCCACCATTACATCACCATCGCTGAGAGAAATTTGGGATTGAGGACGGCCCGCGCTGGGAGGATATCGCCGGTGACCCCAACCAGGGTGTGGGCCATGCCGCGGCGCTCGAGGCGGCCCACGGCCCGATCGAACAACGTGGGGGCCAGCATCCCGTACCCGATCATTCGTTCGACGATCCATTTGCCGCCGAAGGCTCGGCGGCGGGCGATCCGGTACGCTTCCAGCCGCCGGGCCGTCGGGAATTCAGTCGCGGCCAGCGCCTCAAGAACCACCGGCTCGGCGAGCCCGGCGCACCGGAGTGCGGTGCAGATGCCCTCCCCGGTGAATGGGTCGAAGAAGTCGGCCGCGTCGCCCAGGAGCAGGGCGCCGTCGGTCGTGACCCGGCGGGATCGAACCGCGAACGGTCCGGTCGTGAGAATCTGCCGCACCACCGACTCCGGCCGGATCCGTTGGTCGAGCCGCTCGAACCGATCGATAGTCTGGAAGAAGAAATCCTCCGGCCGCCGGGGCGTGGCTCCAATGGTTCGGTGCGACGCCACCACCGCGACATTGACGAGGTCCGGTCCAATCCGGTTCAGGCCGACATAGCACCCCGGCGCGACGTGCATTTCCGTGAGCGATAAATCCGGAACGCCGGCGACATGGGCCACGAATCCATAGCGTCGCACCGGCTCGAATCGTCGGCCGCCGAGGAGCCGGGCGGTGACGGAATGGAGCCCGTCGGCCCCGAGGACGAGGCGGGCCGGGATCTCGCCGATCCGTCCGTCCTGCGATACGATTCCACCGGTTACTTGGGCTCCGTGCCGGGTCAGATCGGTCAACTTGGTCCGTTCGAGAATCCGGGCCCCCGCCCGGCGGGCGGCGTCGACCAAGATGGCGTCGAGGATTCGGCGGGGCAGGGAAAGGCCGGTGGTTCCCGGGGGCAGCGCGGCGGCTTTCGCGAACAGGCCGGTGAGCGCGGAGCCTCGGGGGCCGAAGACTTGGGTGCCATGGAGCGGCACCGCATGCCGAAGCACCTCTGGGAGCACCCCGAGAAGGTCGAGCTGCCGAACGGCTTCGGGGCTCATGAATTCCGAGCAGATCTTGTCCCGGGGAAAGGTGGCCCGGTCGATCGCCACGACCCCGAGCCCGGCCCGAGCTAGGCGAATGGCGGCGGCTGCTCCCGCCGGTCCCAAGCCGACGATTAAAACGTCGGCCATAGTACCAAAGCGGCCGCGAAGGCGATCACAGTCACGCTCGCATTGACCCGATCGTTGTCGAGCCAGGCGCGGCCGGCCACTAACTCAGTGGGCTTGCCGCAGTCGTGGATCCGTCGTTCAGTGGATTGGTTACACATCTGACACCGGAACCGGCCTTGCCACGCCGATCCGAGGATCGAGTCGATGACCATGCCGAGGATCCCGAGGGTCGTCGCCACGACCGCGAGCGCCAGGCGGTGGCTCACCAAGCCCCCGATTGCACCGATGAACGAAGCTCCGAGCGAACCCCCGATGGTCCCGAGCCAGGTCACGCCACCGCTCGTCCCCGGCCCAACCACCGTGCCTCGCAGGATGTCTCGTGGCGGCCGCCGACTCCGCATCCCGAACGTGGTGGCCCAGGTATCGGCTCCTGCCGCCGCCAGCACGATAGTCAGGATCCAGACCCCAAGTCCCGGCGCCCAGAACTCCCCGAGGCCGCCGACCGCCGCAACCCCGCCATTGGCCAAGACCTGTCGCCCCGAGCGCCCACCTGCGTCCGCTTGGTCCCCACCTGCGCCGGAGTTTCGCACGGCAAGGGCCAAGGCGAATCCGCCCAGGATCCAAAAGCCGGCCCAGCCGGTGGCCCAGAGGACGAGAAACCCGATCAGCCCAGCGGCGGCTGCCCCCGAGCCGCTGAGCCGTCGCGTCAACCAGGGGACCAGCGTCATGCCGGCCGATACGAGGACTGCCATGCTCCAGGACACCCTGCGAATCTAAACTCCCCTTGGTATGGCGCACTTTCGACCTTAAGTTGCCCGTTCAGCATGATCCGCCCCAACAACCCGTGAATACCCCGACCACGATCCACGCGATCGTTCCGCTCACTCTCCTGGAAGCGATCCGTAACTTGGATACGCCACTGAATGACGGTCTGCCGGCCGAATTCGCCCAAGAAACGTTCGCCAAGCGTCTTGGCTTGACCTCAACGGTTGCGGCCCAGATCGAACGCTACCGTGAGCTGGCCGATCGTCGCGCGCCGGTAAGCGAGGAGGAGGCAGTCCAAGTGTTTCGGCTGGTGGGTCGGCGGGCCGATGCCACGTTGGTCTTTTCCGACGCGGGTCGGCGGGCCGCCCGGTATGCCGCGAAGACTCGCGGCGGGACCCCGTCCCTGGGGTGGCGAGTGTTCCCGCGTTCGGTCCGGCAGCGGGCCGGGGAGCGGGCCGCCACCAGGGCCATCCGTAACGTGTTTGGGCTCGACTTGGTCCGGGAGCCGGCCGGGTTGTCGCTCCGGCTTGACGATTCGTTGGCCACCCGGGCCGGGTTCGAAGGTTCGGGGTGTTATTTCTACAGCACTCTGATCGCCGAACTGCTGCGAGTGACCAGTGGGTTCGAAGGCGCGATCGCTCACGAGCGGTGTCGGTCCCGGGGGGACGAGAGCTGCCGATGGAAGACGGCGGAACCAGATCAACGTTGGCAGGAGGCCGGATGAAACACCTCGCCGGATTGGACCGGATTGCTCTTCAGGATGGATTGACCGCCGCGGGGGCCGAGGGTTGGCTACTGTTCGATTTTCGGGGCACCAATCCGATCGCGCTTCGAATGCTTGGTGCCAAGCCAGGCACTCGCCGCCTGTTCGTGTACCTCCCCAAGAACGGTCCCCCGATCGCCGTGGGTCACAAGATCGAACTGCAGCAATTTGAGGAGTTTCCCGGACGAGTGGTGCCGTACGCGCGGTGGCAGGAGTTGGAGGCGGCCCTCCGGGAGCTGATTGGCGGCAAGACCGTCGCAATGGAAATCTCGAGCTGCGACACCGTGCCGTATCTCGATCGGGTGCCCTTTGGCGTCGTCGAGATGATCCAGGCGCTCGGCGGGCGAGTGGTGTCGAGTGGACCCCTGGTCACCCAGTTTACCGCCCGGTGGTCGGACGCCGAGGCTCGTGATCACGTCGAGGCGTCGGAGGTGCTGGCCCAGGTTGCCAAGCAGGTGATGGCTGAAACGGTGACCGAGGGCGGAAAATCGGTCACCGAGTCCGGCGTTCAGCGGCGGGTAATCGACTTGTGTGAGGCCAACGGGGTTCGGGTCGATCCCGGCCATTGGCCGATCATTGGGTTTGGGCCGAACGCGGCCAATCCACACTATGCGCCGGTAGCGGGGAGCGATCGAACGCTGGGCAAGGACGAGGTGGTGCTGATCGACCTGTTCGGCGGGAAAACCCTGGAGACGGTCTTTGCCGATCAGACCTGGATGGGGTTCAGCGGCCGTCATCCCTCGGAGGAAGTCGAACGGGTTTGGACGACCGTTCGGGATGCCCGGGATGCGGCGCTCGCCTTGGTGTGGCGAGCGGCGCGGGAGAAACGTCTCATTAGGGGATTCGAAGTCGATCGGGCGGCCCGGGAGGTGATTGAGGCCGCCGGCTACGGAGAGTTTTTCGTTCATCGGACCGGGCATTCGATTGATCGCGATCTTCACGGCTCGGGTCCTCACTGCGATGACTATGAGACTCGGGATGACCGGTTGATTGTGCCGGGGGTCGGATTTTCGGTCGAACCGGGAGTCTATTTGCCGGGACGCTTCGGAGTTCGAAGCGAGTGCAATGTGTATTGGTCTCCGGCCGGGCCGGTGGTGACCCCGGGCGAGCTCCAACAACGTTTAATCCTGCCCTAGCATCGGTCGGGCCGCGCTTCACCGAGGGGGAGATGCTCGCAGTTTGGTTTGGTCTCATCGTGGGCTCGGTATCCGCCGACACTGGGTTCTTGGTTCGCGCGGTCAGGTCGTACCGGGCTGACCCTGGGCAGTCGCCGGGACAGACCCACGTGACCGCCTTCCTTCGGATTCCCGCCGATTTGCCCACGCCCGGGTCCGCGGGTGAGGTCAGTCTCTCACTGTCGGTTCGGATTCTGGACTCCGTTGGAGTGGCGCTCTACCAGCAGTCTTGGCAGCGGCGGACCGCCGTTCCATCCCCGATGGGCGAGGCCGATCGGCTTGACTTGATTCGCTTCAGCCTCGGGGCCGGCAGTTACCGACTCGAAGCCACGGTGATCGACTCGGTGTCCGGTCGGCAGCTCGATTCCGGGGCCCGGATCGAGGGGTATCGGGAACCCCCGGCGGCCTCGGACCTGATGATCAGCCCGTGGCTTCGACCGGTGGCGTTGGTCGACACGGTTCCGCAACCGGGCGAGTTTCGGCGGGGGGGATTGATCGTCGCCATCGCGCCTGAGGTCGTGGTGGGTGGTGCCACGGCCTCGGTGGCGTACCTGCTCGAGACCTACGCGGGGACGGCGACCGCGGGCCGCCTGTCGCTGGCCTTTCTCGACCGGGGCGGGGCGGAGCGAAAGCGGGTTGGGCCGACGACCTTTCGGCTAGTGGCGGGGATCGGGCTCTTGACCGGGCAGCTGGAAATCGGCGACCTCGAGGCCGGGCGATACCGGCTTCGGGCCACCGTCGAATTGGGTGGGGTGGCGACGACCCGGGAAGCAACGTTCCTGGTTGACCCATCGGTTGCCAATGTGCCGGCGGCCCTTCCGGACGAGGCGTACTTTGGCGGCCTCGGTGCCGCTGGGTTGGAACAGGCCTTCGCCCCTCTCGCGATCGTGGCCCGGCCCAATGAGCTCGTGGCCTGGCCGGCCGGCGGCTCCGAGGAAGACAAGCGAGCGTTCTTGGCGGCGTTTTGGCGCGGCCGGGATCCGACGCCGAAGACCACGGGCAACGAGCGTCGGGCCCAATTTTATGATGGGGTGATCTACGCGAATGCGTTCTATGGGGATTCGCGTCGTCGATTGGCCGGTTGGCAGACCGACCGCGGCCGGGTCTTCTTGAGGGAAGGGCTCCCCCCCCAGGTTCTCCGTCGGGAGCAGCGAGGCTTGGTCCCTGGCTACGAAGTCTGGCGGTACTTCGGTCCGGTCGGTCGGTACTATGTCTTCGCGGACCGGGGGGCGTTAGGCGGCATGATGCTGATCCGGTCGAACGATCCCCAAGAGCCGGTCGAGCGGCGGTGGCAGAACATCCTCACCCCCGCGGGAGTCCGGGAGGTGGTGGCGTTTCTCGGGCGGGTCGTGTTGAGCCCCGACTAATGAGCGTGTTCGGTCGGATCGGCGGTGACCCGCGAGACCTCGAGCTGGACCGCCGGAGGCTCAGGATGGCCGAACGGGAGGGCATGGTCGATCCCCATGGCCACGAACAACAGCGCCAAGTAGAGCAGCGAATAGCGATACATCTTCCACGCCGTCGGGGTCACTCCCGGCTCCTTGAGCAACCGCCAGCAATACCACAGCAGCCGGCCGCCTAACGCGAGGGCCGCGAGGCCGTAGGCCACGCCCTGGGTTCCGGCGATCGTCGGGAGGATCGTCAGGGGCAGCAGGAGGACGGTGTAGCCGAGCATTTGCCGCTTGGTGTACTCATTGCCGCGAATGACGGGCATCATCGGGACGCCGACCTTGGCGTAGTCGCCCTGTTTGACGAGCGCCAGCGCCCAGAAGTGCGGTGGGGTCCAGTAAAAGATGATCGCAAAAAGCGTGAGGGCGGCGAAGTCGATGGTGTTGGTCATGGCGGCCCAACCGACCAGCGGCGGGAAGGCGCCGGCGGCGCCACCGATCACGATGTTGAGGGGCGTCGATCGCTTGAGCCAAACGGTGTAGATGAACACGTAGAAGAGGAAGCCGCCGAGGGCGAGCCAAGCCGACAGAGGATTGACCTGGGTCCAGAACAACGCGAAGGCAATGGCGGCGAGCGAGAGACCGAAGACCAGTCCAGCGCCGGCTGATAGCCGGCCGGCCGGAATCGGCCGGGTCTTGGTTCGGGCCATCAGCAGGTCGATGTCGCGGTCGAACCACATGTTGACGGTGTTGGCGCCCCCGGCCATCAGATATCCGGCGAGCGCGACCCATCCGATCAGGCTCCAACTCGGAAGGCCCTGATCGGTAATGAACATCGGCGCGATGGTCGTCACCAGGAGCAACGAAATGATCCGGGGTTTCGTAAGGGTGACGAGGTCAGCGAGAAGCGACACAGGTGGCAGTCGGGTGAAGGAATGGCCGACGGGGCTATCGGCGCTCTTGGGGGCGCAATATACTACTTCTCGGCACTCGGCACTCGGCACTCGGCACTCGGCACTCGGCACTCGGCACTCGGGGATAACTAGACATGACTGAGCGGCTTCCTCGGACGGTCGGGCTCTTCTCGGCGGTGGCGGTCATTGTTGGGACCACGATTGGATCGGGGATTTTCCGGGTCCCGGCCAAGGTGGCGGGGTTGGTTGGGGAGCCGGGGGCGGTGCTGCTGGCTTGGGTTATCGGTGGGGCGTTGGCGTTGTTTGGGGCGCTGACGGTCGCGGAGTTGGCGGCGGCGTCGCCTCGGTCGGGGGGGCTGTTTGCCTACATCGATGAGGCCTTTGGGCCGATGCCGGCGTTCTTGTTCGGCTGGTCGCAGTTGTCGGTCATTCGGGCCTCGGCCCTCGGGAGCATCGCGACGATTTTTGCCGAGTATCTCGGCTATTTCACCAAGTTCACGCCCCAGGAGGTTCGGTACGCCGCGGCCGCGACGATCCTGGTCGTGGCGCTGATCAACTACCTCGGGGTCAAGTATGCGTCCCGGGTCATGGGGGTCGCGACCATTGCCAAGTACGTCGGCATGGTGGGGTTGGTCGTGTTGGCCTTTTCGGCGGGCGACGGGAACTGGAGTAACTTTTCGCACTCGGGGGCCGCCACGGTCACGACGTTCAGTGTGTCCATGGTCGCCTCGGCGTTGGTGTCGATCATGTGGGCCTACGACGGGTGGGCCGATCTCTCCTATATCGGCGGGGAAATCAAGAACCCCGGGCGCAATTTTCCGATCGCCTTGATCGGCGGGACGATCTTGATCATCGCCATCTATCTTCTTCTCAATGCCGCGTACATCTATTTGGTGCCGATTTCCGAAATGGCCGGCGAACCCCTGATCGCGGCGACGGCCGCCGCCCGGATTCCGCTGCTGGGCGGGGCGGGTGCCGGGATCGTCTCGGCGATCGTCATGATTTCCTGTTTCGGGACTCTCAACGGCTCGATGTTGACCAACCCACGGATCTTCTTCGCGATGGCCGACCGAGGCCTGTTCTTCAAGGCGGTCGCTCGGGTCAGTCCGAAGTTCCAAACCCCATCGGTCGCGATCTGGCTGGCGGCGATCTTAGGGTGTGTCTACGTCATGTTCAACGACTTCCAGCAACTCGCGGATCGCTTCGTGCTGGGGATTTGGCCGTTCTATATCTTGGCTATTCTCGGGGTGTTCGTCATGCGGAAGAAGCGGCCGGATCTCGAGCGTCCCTACAAGACGATCGGGTACCCGATCGTCCCGATTGTCTTCCTCCTGGCGGCGGGCGGCATGGTCATCAACGCGTTGGTGACCGACCCCGTGAACACTGGAGTGACCTTCCTCATTCTCGGAGCGGGGGTTCCGCTCTATTATCTGACCCTGGGCCGGCGGCGGTCGTAGGCGGTTACCAGTTCGAACCGGAATCTCAGCTTGACCGGCCTACCCCCGGGCCTATGTTTGTGCCATTCCCAACGACGCACCCGCAGCCATCTGGAGTTGCCGATCATGGTTTCTTCGCTACGACGCACCTATCTCTTTGCAGCCATTGGGCTTAACCTGTTGCTGGCCGGCCGGCTAGTGGCTCAGGGTGTCACCAGCTCGGCGGTGACTGGAGTGGTCACAAAGGAGGGAGGGGCGCCACTCGAGGGCGCGCTGGTGTCGATCACCAACGTCTCGACCGGCACCCGGCTTGCCGCCGCCACCTCCAAGAGCGGCCGCTTCAACTTCGAAAACGTGCCGCCCGGCGGGCCGTTTACGATCGCGATTCGGGCCATCGGCTTCGAACCCGCCACCAAGACCGGGGTCATGCTGACCCTCGGCCAGCGGTACACGGCGAACTTCGAACTCGCGGCACGGGTCATTACGCTCGAGGAGCTGACGGTGGTCGCGGCCACCAACCCGCTCATCAACTCCGGGCGGACCGGCCCGGCCCAGATCGTGACCGACACGGCCATTCAGCGCTATCCGCTACTCGGCCGGAACTTTACCGACCTGATCCGGACCAGCCCGCAGGTGACCCTCGGCACCTCGGTGGGCGGCCAGAACAGCCGGTTCAACGCGATCCTGATCGACGGCGGGGCGAACAATGACGTCTTCGGGCTTTCGTCCGGCGGCACCCCGGGTGGCAGTGCCGGCGCCAAGCCGATTTCGCTCGAAGCGATTCAGGAATTCCAGATCTTGGTGGCGCCGTTCGACGTCCGGCAGGGGAGCTTCTCGGGCGGTTTGATCAATGCCATCACGAAGTCCGGCACCAACCGCTTCCATGGGTCTGCCTTCGGGTACATGCAGCGTCCGGAGCTGGTCGGTCCTGATACCGGCCGGGTCAAGTTCTCGAAGTTTGACATCAAGCAATACGGCGGGACCATCGGCGGTCCAATCATCAAAGACAAACTCCACTTCTTTGGAAGCGCGGATATCCAGGCCTCGACGACGCCGTTCGTCGGTCTTTCGGCCAGCGAGCCGGCGACCGGTATCACGGTGGCGACGGCGGAGCGGATCGCTACCATCATCCGGACCAAGTATGGCTTCGATCCGGGCGGTGTCGATGCCCCGGAGAACCTGGCGCGCCCGGACAAGAACTTCTTCGGGAAACTGAACTACCAGATGGGGCAGAGCTCTCAGCTCGAGTTTTCGTACAACTACGTCCGGGCGAGCCTGGATAACTTCAATCGGAGCAGCCGGAACGATCCGACTCGTGACGGCTGGCAGTTGTCGAATAGCGGATTCAAGATCGGGAACACGACCAACGCCACCCGGGCCAAATTCACCACCCTGCTTGGGGCGGCCAGCCTCGAAGTCCTGGCCGGGTACCAGACCGTTCGAGATGCGCGCGAGATCGCCAACCGAACCCCCCTCATCCTGGTCCAGGGCGATGTCATCAACAACTACCTCGCCGCCGGCGGCGAGCGGTTCTCGCACGGCAACGAGCTGGACCAGAATGTCGGCGAACTCAGCGCGAATCTGACTTTCAATGTTGGCGCCAGGCACCAGATCACCGTCGGCACCCACAACGAAATGTTCGACTTCCGGAACCTGTTCGCCCAAAACCGGTATGGCACTTGGACTTTCGGCAACGCCGACTCCCTCGAAGCCGGTCTGGCGCGGCGCTACGAGATTCTGCTCGAGGCCCGGCCCGGCGGCTTCACTTCGGACTTTGGCGTGAAGCAACTGGGCGGCTACCTCCAGGACACCTGGCGGCCGAACAGCGATATCACCGTGACCGGCGGGGTCCGATTCGACGTCCCAGTCACCGATAAGCCGTTCCAAAACCCGTCGCGGGCGCTCACGGATACATTGGGCGTCAATACCGGGACGTTCCCGAGCGGCAACGTGCTGCTCTCGCCGCGCCTCGGGTTCAACTGGAACGTTGGCGGGACCACGAACACGGTCGTTCGCGGCGGCGTCGGTTTGTTCTCCGGCCGCCCACCCTACGTTTGGATGTCGAACGCGTTCACCAACACCGGACTCGAGCAGGTCACGCTGACCTGCGACTTGACTCCGGGCTCCGGAAACGGCCGGACTCCCCAGCCGTTCACGGTCGATCCGGACGCTCAGCCAACCACTTGCGTGGGAACCGGCGCGCCGATCCCCCCGAGCGCAACGGTCAACTACTTCGAAAAGAACTTCAAGTTCCAGCAGGCGCTCAAGATCGCCTTCGGCATCGACAAGCGGTTTGGGTCGGGCTGGGTGGCGACGTTCGACTTCCTCCAGTCCCGCGCTCGCAATCAGATGTACCAGACCGACGACAACGTCCGTTTGGGAGCGGTCAACGGCGAAGGCCGGCAGATGTACGCGGTGCCGAATACCGCCGGTACCAACATCACCCGACTGACCCGGGCCAACGGGGTTCGCCAGGTCGTGCGCCACACCAACCGGAATGCCGACAAGTCGACCTTGGCGACGATTCAGATCCAGAAGTCCTTCGCCGACGATTTCGCGTTCAGCGCGGCCTACACCCGGTCGCGGACGGTTGATCTGATGACCCTCGGCTCGAGCATCGCGACCTCGAACCTCCGGAATACCCCGCTCGACGGGACGCTCGATGACCGGACCCTCCGGACGTCGGCCCTCGACGTGCCGCATAAGATCACGTTCAGCGGCACCGCCAATCTCCCCGGCGACATCCAGATTTCGGCGATCTACACCGCTCGGGCGGGAACGCCGTATGCCTATGTGGCGGCCAACGATGCCAACGGCGACGGCAACATCACCAACGATTTGTTCTACGTCCCCCGCGATCAGAACGACATCAGCCTGGTCAATGCCGCGGATTGGGACCGGCTCAACAACTTCATCGCCGGCGAGGGGTGTCTCCGCGAACAACGGGGCAGGATCATGGAACGGGGGTCCTGCCGGAATCCGTGGAGCAAGTTCTTGGACGTTCGCTTGAGTAAGCCGATTCGCACCGCCGGCGGCCAAACGATGGTCCTGAGCGCCGATGTCTTCAATTTCCTCAATCTGGTCGACCGCGATTGGGGGATCAATCGTGAAACCGCCACCTTCGAGCAGGTGAGTCTCCTGACCATGTCCGGTTACGACACCCGGGGCACCGCGGCCGAAACCGACGATCGGGGCCGCTATACGGTGCCGACGGTGCTGCCGTTCCAGCGGAGGGTGCTGGTCAACAGCTCGCGCTGGAGGATTCAGGTCGGGGCGAAGTACCAGTTCTAGCAGGGACTCAATCACCGTGGCTCCTCGGAAGCTGCTTGGTATTGCCCTCGCGATAGCCGGCGTTGCCACCGGTGTGGCCCTGGCTATCGGCCGAGTTGGAAAGCACCCGCCCGATCGGAGCCCAGAGGGCGTGGCGGCCCAACTGGTGCTGAAGGCGTGCCGAAGTCATCCGAAGGCGGAACGGATCGACTGCTACCAGGGGGCCCTCGAAAGCCGACTGGCCGACGCCGGGGTCGGGAGCGCGATGAGCCTGCTTATGGCCTTGGCCCGGGCCGACGATCGGCTCGAACGGGAGGGCCACGCGCTGGCCCACGGCATCGGCATCAAGGGCTACCTGCTGGCCCAGAACGTCCCGGTCCCGTTTGACCAGTGCCCGGTCGCTTTTGCCAGCGGCTGCAAGCACGGCGTAGTCCAGGCCTACCTCGAGGGCCAGGATGCCGTCGACAGCGTCTCGGTCAACGCGCTGTGCGAGCCATACCGGACCGCCGGTGAGACCCGATTCAATCTCTTCCAATGTGTCCATGGGATGGGGCACGGCTTCCAGATGATGTACCAGGGCGACCTGCCGCGGGCCCTCGGCTCGTGCGACCAACTCCGAGATGGCTGGGATCGGGATTCGTGCTATGGCGGGGCGTTTATGGAGAACATCGTCAACGAGATCGCGCCGCACCATCCGTCGACGAAGTTGGTTGCCGGGCACCAACACGGAGGTCATGCCGCCTTCAAGGCGCTCGATTCCGCCGACTTGCTCTATCCCTGCTCCATCGTGGCCCGGAAGTTTTGGCGGCCGTGCTACGAGATCCAGACCTCGGCGATCCTCCATTTTACCGACAACGACATTGGACGAGCCGCCGATGCCTGCGCGACCGCGCCGGAGGAGATGCAACCGGTGTGCTCGGCGAGCTTGGGACGCGACATCAGCTCGCGGGCCCTACGGGACCCAGGCAAGTCAATCCGGCTCTGCAAAAAAGGCGGAGAGCACAACCTTGGGTGGTGTTACTTCGGGACCGCCAAGGCGCTGATTGGTTGGAGCAGCGACCCAAGCGACGGGATCGCCCTCTGTCGGCGGGTGGGCGATTCGCCAGGGTGGGAGCAATGCTACCAAGGCGTTGGGGAGGAGCTGGTCAATTTGATCGGAGATCGGGATCAACGGGCCCGAGTTTGCGCCGAAGCCGACCGCCCTGAGGCGGTCGCCGTCTGTCAGCGAAGCGCCGGCGTCATTTTGGTAACGACCCGGACTGACTCGCTCAAGTCCTGACCCGCGCGAACAACCAGAGTCCCAGCACCAAGAAGATGCCGTTGGGGATCCAGGCCGACAGGGTCGGATCGACCACGCCCGTTGCCCCGATCGCTTTCGACAGGTTGATCAGCAGCAGATACAGGATGGTGGTGCCTAGGCTGATGGCGACGCCCATTGCCGCCCCGGCTCGGGGGTTGCTCATCGCGAGCGGGGCCCCGAACAGGACGATCACCAGGCAGGCGGCCGGCAAGGCCAGCTTCACGGCCAGGTCGACCTGGAGCTTCTTGACGTCGGTCCCCGACCGGCCCAGCGTCTCAATGAACGATTCCAGTTCTCGGTAGGTCATTTCATCCGGCCGTTTCGGCTCGATCAACAGCGACCGCGGTTCCTCGTTGAAGCTCGGCAGCTCGAGCGACGCGAACGTCATGGTGGCCGGAGGAAGACTGTCGTTCAACAGGTGCGACGCTCCGCTTTCCAGACGCCACCGTTTCGTACTGTCGTTCCAGCGGGCACTATCGGCCAGGATCGACAGATTGGCGTACCCCTTGCTGCGGCCGGCGTGTTCCATGACGACGGTCCGCATCGTCTTGGCCTGAGTGTCGAGGTAGCGAATCGAATAGCTCCACCCGTTGTCGGCGAGGAAGGTGAAATCGTAGCGCGACGTCTGGTTCCGATTGTTCCGTTCCTTTTCGAGCTCGAGTTGGCGGGCGGTGGTCAGCGGCGCGATTTCGGTGACCCAGAAACAGAGGCCGGCGGCGAAAATCGAGGCCACCAAGATCGGAAACACCAGCCGATAGAAACTGATTCCACCGGCCTTGGCGGCGGTGATCTCGGAATTCTTGGCGAGGGGGCCGATGGTAAAAACGGTGGCAAACAACGCGGCGGCCGGAATCATGTTGGCGGTGTTGCCCGGAATCGCGAAGAGGCCGATCCGGACGATTTCAGCGGCTCCCAATCCGCGATCGAGGAGCCGGCTCAGCCGATCGACGATGTAGATCATCACGGCGACCACGGGAAACCCGACCCCGGCCAGGAGGAAAATTCGAATCCAGCTCCACAGGATGTACCGGGAGATCGTGCGAATCAGCGGCACCGTCAGGCGCCTCGTTTTCGGATCCGGAACGGCCGGATCAGGGATTCCAGAAAGTCGGCGAAGTCGCCTCCGCGGGTCGACCCAAACTCGCGATTCACTTTGAGGAGACCCAAGGTTCCGGCCGCCAGCATCAGGATGTTTGGAAGCCACATCGCCAGGGCCGGCGAGGCAAAGCCCCGGTCGGCCAACGATTCGCCGCCGACCAGGCAGACGTAGAAGATCGCGAAGACGAAGAGCCCGCCGCCAATCACCAGGCCCATCCCGCCTCGTGGGAACCGAAGCGCCAGGGCGACCCCGATGACGACGAAGCTGAAGCAAGCCACGCTGATGCTGTATTTCTTGTGGATTTCGACGAGATACTTGTCCGCTTGGGTCCGTGACGCCCGCTCATCGTCCCGCGTGACCGTGATTTCGGCGATGCTGGTCAGCACCGGCGGTCCTTGATCGGCTGGGTTGGCTCGCTGGCGGCCCATGGTGTCGGTTAGGGTCGGGATCTGCGGCACGGCTTGAGCCACCGCAGCCTTCGGCAGCAGCAGGTTGCCGAAGGCTCGTTCGAAGGTCCGCCACTTGCCGCAGTGGGCCACGGTGCCGGTGTCACTAATCGTCGGGGTCACGCCGGTGTGAGCGACCCGCATCAGGCCTCGAAGGTCGATCCGGGCCTGGTCTTGCCGGGTCACCACCGCTCGACTGGCCCGGCGCCGCGCGGCGGTGACCTGGTCCATCATTTCGCAGGTCGTCATCTCCCGATCGCCGCGGGCAAAGTTCAGGGTGTCGCGCTGGAACAAATTCTGGACGGCGTTGACCCGGATCGTGTTATGGTTGAATCGGGTGACCTGGAGCTGGGAAATCTCCGTGGTCTTGTAATCATGGACCTTGCCATTGTAGAGCTGGAGAATCAGGTCCACACCCCGTTGGTCGAAGGTCATTCGCCCGCTATCGGCGTAGATGATTCGGCGACCGTCATAGAGCGAGTGGTCGAAAATCTGGACATCCGTCATCCGGCCGGATCCCGGGAAGACCCGAGACGCCCGAATGAAATAGTGACCCAGGGCGTTGATGGCCTGCTCCCGCATCTGAAAGGCGGGGCGTTTTTCGGCGATGTCGCGCTGGAGGTTGCCAAGCCGGGCGTTGGTGCGGGGAAGGATCTGATCGACGAACAGGAAGCTCAGTACCGACAGGGCAAGGCCGGCCAGGAGGGCTGGGCGGATCATCTGCGCGACGCTGATCCCATTGGCTCGCATTGCCGTGATCTCGTTGTCGGCGCCGAGCTGGCTGTAGCCGTAGAGAATGGCCACCAACACCGCCATGGGCAGCGTCAAGGCGATGATGAACGGGATGCTCAACAGCAGGACCTCGACGATGACCCGGGTCGGGAGGTCCTTGCCAACCAGGTCGCCGAACCGCTTGGCGAGTTGATTGACCAACAGCAGCCCGGTACAGGCCCCGAGGGAGAAGAAGAACGGGCCCGCGACGGACCGGATGATGTGCCTGCGAAGAAGACGCATACTGGGACGGAAGTCTAATCGGCTCCTGGGCCGAACGCCCGTCCTTTCGCTCCCGCCCGGGCTCCCTTATGCTCTCGGGCTGGTCTTTCCCTTGTCTCCGGGGCTTCGCATGACGATCCGCCTACCGTTGTTTCTGTTGAGCCTGGCCGGGGGATGCCAATCTCCGCCTCCGCCTCCCAGGGAGATCGACGGCCCGGCCGCCCTGGCGTATGTCAACACCCAGGTCGGATTCGGCCCGAGGGTCCCAGGCACCGACGGCCACCGGCGGACCTCGGCGTGGCTCGACAGTTTACTCCGCACCCGGGCCGATTCGGTCGTCGTCCAGTCGTGGACCCACCGGACCCGTCAGGGCGACTCGCTCCCAATGAAAAATCTGGTGGCTCGGTTCAACCCGGCCGCAACCCGACGACTCCTCTTCCTCGCCCACTGGGATACCAGGCCGGTGGCCGATCAGGATACCGGTGCACTGGCCAAGCAACCGATTCCCGGCGCGAACGACGGTGGGTCGGGGGTCGCGGTGCTGTTGTCGATGGCCGATGCGCTCAAAAAGAGCCCGCCGACGATCGGCGTCGACCTCTTGTTCGTCGACGGGGAGGACTTCGGGGTCTTCAGCGAAGAGGTCGACGTGCTGATTGGTTCGAGACACTATGCCGCCAATCAGATGCCGGGTCCCCTGCCGGAATACGCCGTCCTTCTCGATATGGTCGGCGGCAAGGGGGCCGTGTTCAGGAAGGAAGGGTACTCGGTCACCGCGGCGCCGAACGTGGTCGATCAGATCTGGTCAACTGCCTCCCGGCTCGGCTTGAGCAACTATTTCCTCAATGAGGCCGGGGGGTCAATTACGGACGACCATATTCCGCTCCAGCAAGTGGGTATCAAGGCGGTCGACGTTATCGCTGAATTCGGGAGCGGGACGACGTTTCCGTACTGGCATACCAGCGGCGACACCCCGGACAAGCTGGCGGCCGAAACGCTGGCCGCTGTCGGTGATGTGATGATGGTATTGATTCGGGAGGCGAAGGTCGTCAAGTAATCGCGAAAATTAGGCCTGATCTCGCGGTGATTGGGTTGTCGGGGTGGCGGCTCGCCGTTCTACCTTTGGCGGATGACATCTCACGAACGATTGGCGATTGGCTCCCTGCTCGTCACCGCTTTGGCCGGCCACGGCATTCGACGCTTCCTGCTCGACGACACCCAGGCGCCCGGGCAGTTCTCGTTTCGGTCGACCGCGCCCGCGGCCCGATTGATCGAGCAGCGAGCTCGGGTTGCGAAGTTATCCCGGCCACTGGCGCCCACCGAGCGGATTAATCTCAATCAGGCCGGGCCCGAGGAAATCGCTCGGCTTCCGAAAATCGGGGTACCGTTGGCCAAAGCTATCATCAAGCGCCGGACGGCCACCGGCGGCTTTGGGTCGATGGCGGAGCTCGACGCCGTTCCGGGAGTCGGCCCTGGGCTCTTGGCCCAGATCCAGCCCCACGTCACCCTCGGCGATACCGATCGGGTTCGAGCCGCCCGCACCACCGACCCTCGGCCGGTGCTGCCGCCGGTGGTGTTGGTGGGGTCGCCGCGGCCGGCTCGATCGAGGGCCGCCGACCGGTCGGTTTCGGGGCCTGTTCACCTTAATTCCGCGACCCAAGCGGAGCTCGAAACCTTGTCGGGAATCGGCCCCGGCCGGGCCAAACGGATCCTGGCATATCGCCAAACCTACGGGCCATTCGCGTCGGCGGCCGACCTCGGAAAAGTCCCCGGAATACCCCCCAAGTTGGTAACTCAACTATTGCCACAAGTTGTGGTCCCGTGAGCGGATACGGGGCTTGGCATCGGTTTGGATCTATGGAAAAGGACCCCCCCGGTAAGGACGGCGCAATTCTTTGCCTTAGGCGGGTTCCAGGCTCTACCCCAAGGAGGGGTCAACCGACCCATGGCCAGCGCAGCAGCAGCACCGGGAATTGGCGATCGCTTAGGTGAGATTCTCCTGACGGAGAACCTCGTCACCCGCGAGCAGCTATCTGCGGCATTGGCCGAGCAGAAGACCAGCGGCCACCGTCTTGGATTCGTCCTGGTCAAGCAAGGCGCGTTGCCGGAGGTCGAGGTTACCAAGGTATTGGCCCGCCAGCATCGGATGCCGGCCGTTGACCTTTCGCGGTTCGAGGTCGATCCCAAGATTTTGAAGCTGATTCCGTCGGACGTCGCCAAGAAGCACTGCGTTTTGCCGCTCAAGCGCGAAGGCCGGACGCTGACGGTGGCCATGGCGGATCCGACCGACCACGGGCTGTTGCAGGATCTCAAGTTCATTACCCGGTTCGACTTGTTTCCGGTTCTGGCCGGCGAATTCACCCTCCGCAATCTGATCGACAAGTACTACGAGTCGGTCGAGGAAACCCAGCAAGCCCAGCTCCAGGAAATCCTCAAGGACATGGAAGGGCTAGGGCTCACCGATGATCTCGAACTGGTCCAAGAGGAAGAAGACGAGAACGTCAGCCAGGCGCAAATCAACGATGCGCCGGTCGTCAAGCTCATCAACGGAATCTTGACCGACGCGGTCAAGCGGGGGGCGTCGGACATCCATGTGGAGTGCTTTGAGCACGAGCTCAGGGTCCGGTACCGCATCGACGGAGTACTCCATGAAGTCATGAAGCCCCCGATCCGGTTGCGGGCGGCTCTGATTTCGCGGATCAAGATCCTCTCTTCTCTGAACATTGCCGAGCGCCGGGTTCCTCAAGACGGCCGCCTCAAGCTCAAGATGGGCGCCAAGGTCATCGACTTCCGGGTCTCGACGCTGCCGTGTCTGTTCGGCGAGAAGATCGTGCTCCGGATTCTTGACAAAGGCAATTTGACCCTCGACCTGAGTAAGTTCGGCTTCGAGCCGAAGGCCGAGGGCGAGTTGATGAAGGCGATCCTGAATCCATACGGCATGGTGTTGGTCACCGGCCCGACGGGGTCCGGCAAAACAACCACCCTGTACTCCGCGCTGTCCCGGATCAATACCATCGAAACCAACATCATGACGGCCGAAGACCCGGTCGAGTACAACTTGATGGGCATCAATCAGGTCCAGGTCCGGCCGGACATCGGGTTGACGTTCGCGGCGGCGCTCAAGGCGTTCTTGCGTCAAGACCCCAACGTCATCATGATCGGTGAAATTCGAGATCTGGAAACCGGCGGCATCGGTATCAAGGCGGCCTT
Organism: Gemmatimonadota bacterium; assembly: GCA_031400975.1. Taxonomy (GTDB): domain Bacteria; phylum Gemmatimonadota; class Gemmatimonadetes; order Gemmatimonadales; family GWC2-71-9; genus SHZU01. The sequence continues at coordinate 30,918 of JANNQX010000024.1, read as the reverse complement.
GACCGGCCACTTGGTCCTATCGACCCTTCACACCAACGACGCTCCGAGCACGATCACCCGGATGATCGATATGGGGATCGAGCCGTTCAACGTCTCGGCGGCCGTCAACCTGGTCGTGGCCCAGCGACTTGTGCGACGGATCTGCTCGGGCTGCAAGGCGCCGGCGAAGTACAAAGATGAGGAGCTTCGCGCCATCAATGAAAACCTCGATATTGCGCGGGCGTTGCCCTACATGAAGGGCACGGGGTGCGATACCTGCGGGGGCACCGGCTACAAGGGGCGGGCCGGTATCTACGAGGTCATGTCGATGACGAACGATCTCCGCCGGATGATTCTCAGAGGGGCGTCGGTGGCGGAAATTCGAGACCAGGCTGTGGCGGACGGGATGCTCACGTTGCGGATGGATGGGATCAAGAAGATCGAGCGAGGCGTGACCACCCTCGAGGAAGTGGTCAAGGAGACTGCATCATGAGCGAACAAGACTTGCGCCTGAGCGATGCGGGGTCCGGCGATGGCCGCAACCGCCTGAATCTCCGATCCCTGCTTCAGGAAATGATCGACCGGGAGGCCTCGGACCTCCACGTCACGGCGGGCGAGCGTCCCAAACTCCGCGTCGACGGCGACATCCTCGACTCGGGCGTCGATCACGTGATGACGCCAAAGGATACCCTTCAATTGGCCTATTCGGTTCTGACCGAAAGCCAAAAGAAGCGGTTTGAGCTTGAGGACGAGCTCGATTTCTCATTTGGGATTCAGAACCTGGCCCGGTTCCGCGGCAACGTGTTCAAGCAGCGGGGTTGCGTGGCTATGGTGCTCCGGATGATCCCGTTCTCAGTTCGCACGTTCGAAGAACTCGGACTCCCGCCGGTCATGGCCAAGTTGGCGGAGCGGCCCCGAGGCCTGATTCTGGTCACCGGTCCGACCGGTTCCGGTAAGTCGACGACCTTGGCCGCTGTGATCGACAAGATCAACAAAGAGCGGAAGAGTCACATCATTACGGTGGAGGATCCGATCGAATTCATCCACCGTCACCAAAGTTGTATCGTCAATCAGCGGGAAATCGGGACCGACACGAAGTCCTTCGCCACGGCGCTCAAGTACGCTCTTCGAGAGGACCCGGACGTCATCCTGGTCGGCGAAATGCGCGATCTTGAAACGATCGCGGCCGCTCTTACGATCGCGGAAACGGGGCACTTGGTACTGGCCACGCTTCACACCAATTCCGCGGCTGAGTCGATCAACCGGATGATCGACGTGTTCCCGTCCAACCAGCAGTCCCAGATTCGGGCCCAGCTGGCGTTCGTGCTCGAAGGCGTTATCACCCAGACCCTGCTCCAACGAACCCGGGGTAAGGGTCGGGTCATGGCCTGTGAAATCATGGTCGCGACCCCCGCCATCCGGGCACTGATCCGGGACGACAAAATTCATCAGATCTATTCGGCGCTCCAGTCCGGCAAGAAACACGGAATGCAGACCATGACGGATGCGCTCTATCAGCTCTACATGAACCGAGAGGCGCCTAAAGACGAGTGCCTTCGGGTCGCGAGCGATCCGAATGAGTTCTTGCGGATGATTGGCGAAAAACCGTTGGAAGAGCAGGCAATCATGGATGTTCCCGGACAGGGCAAGGCCGAGCGGGCGTTAGCCCGCCGATAAACCAGGTGAGGTAGCTATGGCAGTCTTTGAATACACGGCCAAGAATACGACCAGCGGCCAGATCATGAAGGGGACCCTCGACGTCGCCGGTAAGGATGACGTCATGGCCTACCTCAAGAAGAACCGGATGTTGCTCGTGACGGTGCGCGAGCAGCCGAAGGCGCTTGTCTTCAAGATGCCGGGATCCGGGGGTGTCAGCACCCGGGACCTCGTGATCTTCACGCGGCAGTTCGCGACGATGATCAATGCGGGCCTTCCGCTGGTCCAGTCGCTCACGATTCTGGCTCAGCAGACCGAGAACAAGGCGCTGAAGGACGTCGTCAAGCAAGTCGTCTACGATGTCGAAGCCGGCAACACCCTGGCCGACGCATTTCGGAAGCATCCGAAGGCTTTCCCTGACCTCTACGTCAACATGGTCGCCGCCGGCGAAGCGGGCGGTATTCTCGATACCATCTTGCTCCGGCTAGCCACCTTTCTGGAGAAGAGCGATGCCCTGATCCGGAAGGTGAAGGGCGCGATGGTGTATCCGGTGGTCATTATTTCTGTGGCGATCATTGCCATTGCCGTACTGCTCATTTTCGTGATCCCGACCTTCGAAAGCATGTTCGCTTCGGTGAACATGGAGCTACCACTTCCGACCCGGATCGTGATCGGGGCTTCGAAGATCCTGACCGGGTGGTGGTGGGCCATCATCTTGGGTATTGCCGCGGTGGCGTTCATGGCCCGGCAGTACTACGTGACGCCCGATGGTCGGAAGAACATCGACGGGGCCCTGCTCAACGCCCCAGTCTTGGGTGACCTGCTGCGGAAGTCCGCGGTCTCCCGGTTTACCCGAACCCTTGGTACGCTGATCTCGTCCGGTGTCTCGATTCTCGATGGTCTCGAAATCACGGCCAAGACCGCAGGTAATCGGGTCATTCACGATGCCGTGATGCAGTCGCGGGCGTCGATTGCCGGTGGTGAAACCATTGCCGGTCCGCTCGAGGCGTCGAAGGTGTTTCCGCCGATGGTGATCTCGATGATTGCGGTCGGCGAGCAAACCGGTGGTCTCGACGAAATGCTCTCCAAGATCGCCGACTTCTACGACGCCGAAGTGGACGTCGCGGTCAGCGCCTTGCTCAGTTTGATGGAACCGATCATGATCGTCGTCCTCGGCGTGGTGGTTGGTGGCATGGTCGTCGCGATGTATCTCCCGATCTTCGACATGGTGAACGCGGTCCAGTAGTCGACCGAAAACACGTCATTCGCCATGGGGGACGCGGGGGGCCGGTGCAAGCCGGCCCCCCGCTGTTTTGTGCAGGGTCCTTGCGGGAATCCGGGTTTGGGCGATCTTCTCGCCAGGCCTATTACGGCCCTGTCAGCCTCCCCAATCCGGAGTTACTTCGATGGACATCATGTCGTTGATCATTCAACTTGTTTCTGGTGCCGCCGGTGGGAACATCGGCGGGCTGCTCAACAAGGCCAAGAGCCTTGGCCCGCTGCTCAATTCGGTGCTCGGCGCTGTTGGCGGTCTCGGCGGCGGTCAGCTGTTGGGCGGTCCGTTGAGCAGCATCCTCGGAGGGGCCACCGGTGGTAGTGTCGGTGGGTCGGCCCTGGTCGGCCTCCTGCTTCCGATGATCGTTGGGATGTTGAAGAAGAAGGCCGCGTAGACACCGATGTAGTTGGAGATCGAGGGCCGGCGTGGTGCCGGCCTTTTTTCGTCGGCCCGGTCGACTCAGTCCTTGTAGGGGTCGATCTCGTCCGCGCCGGCCATCACGACCACCAGGGGCCGGAGCGTGTGGAGGACGTCAATCGTGTTGCCCTGGGCCGCAAGCACGTCGGGGAGCCGGCGGTAGGCGTGGGGGCTTTCGTCGAGGCTGCCGCCCCGCAGAACAACGCCTTTGTCCCGAACCCATCGGTCCATCATCTCCGGCGTTATCCGTCCCGGTGAGAGAACCTTGCCCCGGCGGTTCCGGCGCCCAGCCGCTGCCGTGCGCGACATGACTCGGCCCGCGCCGTGGACGGTCGAAAACAGCGCTGCCTGCTGGAGTTGTCGGGTGTCGGGGTCGGCTCCCACACTGCCCTGGACGATCACGGCGTCGTCGCCCATCGAGCCACCGACGAACCCCCGCTGCCCCGGGAATGCCGGCGTGGCACCCTTGCGAACGACGACGAGGTCCTCGCCGTCATGGGCTTCCTTCCAGGCGAAGTTGTGGTGATTGTGGACCAGATCCACTTCGTGGCCCCCCAGGATCGCGACGACTTTCCGGGCGACCCATTCGCGGCCGGCATAGGCGTACCGCCCGGCCAGGTTCATGAGCGCCCAATAGTCATGGCCGAGCGCCGACCCCAGGTCGAATAGTACTTCTCGTTCCGGCACTCGGTCGGCCCATCCAGCGTCCTGGCCCAAGGCAAGAAATCCCGACGCCACGGCGTGCCCGAACCCTCGGCTGCCGAAGTGGACGCCGACCCAGACTTGGTCGTCTTCGTCGGCAAAGACGTCGACGTAATGGTTCCCGCTCCCGACGGTCCCCAGCTGCTCGCGGGCTCGATGTTTGAGCGCCGTCCGGTAGGGCCCAGGCACCGCCTCCCAGGCGGGGTCGTCAAACAGGGGGTGGTCGACCGGGGCGTCGTCGGCCCGGTTCTTTCGCCCCACGCCAAAGCTGACCTGTCCGGCGATCCGGTCGCCGAGATCTCGAAGGGCGGTCCCGAGCTGGCTCGGCCGCTTCGCGAGGTCAGCGGTCGTGAGGTCGGTTCGAATCGCCGCGTTGCCACAGGCAATGTCGAATCCGACCCCGACAACCGAGACCTGGTTCCGGTATGCCGCGACGCCCCCGATCGGCATGACGTAGCCCAGGTGGCCATCGGCCATCAGGGCCGCCCGCCGGGCCCGGCTGGCGACATCGGCGAGTTGCCGCAGGGTGTTTTCTTCATGGACTCCGAAAATCTTCATCTCACGCCTCCTGAAACTCCGGTTCCGGAGAGCTTTCGGGCTCCCCGGCCGGCTCGGCCTTACGGTCTGTCGGATCCGACGCCGGGATGGCGTCGGATGGGCCCCCGGCGTTCTGGCGCGGGCGCGGTTGCTCCGGTTGTCGCGACGGGACATAGATGGTCGGTCTCAACATGGTCAAACCTCCTTCGTCAAATCCTGATAACAGCCTACAAACACCGCGCCCCACCTGGCGTCGGATGCGAGGTGGGGCGCTGAAACGACATCGGCGTTATGCAAACGCTTACGACGGGTCAGGCCTCCACCAGGACGGAAAACGACCGGCATCGGGGAGTTCCCGCGCCTCTCTGGTCGTTTGCCGAGTTTGAGCAAGCTTCATGGTGATCTCCGTCACAAATCGTATCGTACCGATGACTGCATAACGCTCGAACAACGAACGGACACATTAAGAAGTCACTGGTGGTTTGTCAACAGGTTGGCTTCGTTTGTCCATATGTCTTCTCGTCGATCGTCTTATCTTTCCGATGACACTCAAGCCAGGGGCATTGATGGAGCGGATCACGACAATCGTTCGGGGGTTGTTGGTTCTTGGATTCGGGCTGGTCGGGTCTCGCCCGGCGTCGGCTCAGGCCAAAGGGATCGAGTTCAGCGGTTTCGGCGGGCTTTATGCCCCGACGGCAACTGAAGGGCTCGAGGGTACCCGGGAGGCGCTTCGCCGCGGCTCGCTCGCGTTCGGCGGTCGATTGACCTATTGGACCGGCAAGGCCCTTGGGCTTGAATTCACCGGGGCATTTTCGCCGGCCCGGATCCGGGTCTCGGGCGCGGTCGGCCAGTTTCCGCGGAGTACCGCCGTGGCCCTTGGCTCCGGCAAGGTCATGCTCAACCTGACCCCGGGTAGCCGGCTCCTCGGGATCGCCCTCGGCGGCGGCATCGCCGGCGTCCACGCCGCCAAGTCGGTGGCCGACCGGAGTCGTTCCCAAACCGACATTGGCGGCGTCGCCGACATCGCGCTTCGGCTCCACTTGGGCGACAACGTCGCGCTCCGGGCCGACTTCGAGGATTACTTCTACAACGGCAACTTCGGTCGGGGCGCAAGATTCACCCAGGACCTCATCGTATCGGCCGGCCTTTCCCTCAAGTTCTGACCGCCCTATCCAGTGCCGACCCGCCGAGTGCCGAGCGCCGAGTGCCGAGCGCCGAGATTGACATAGGGTAGGGGGGTATGGTATGGTTCACCATGCCCGAGACCGTAACCCTTCCAGTGACCGGAATGACCTGTGCCGCCTGTCAGGCCAGGGTCCAGCGGACGCTCGAGCGAGCGCCCGGCGTCGACCTCGCGGCGGTCAACCTGATGCTGCATTCCGCGACCGTGCGTTACGATCCGGCCGCCACCACTCCCGAGCGGTTGGTCGAGATGATTCGGGACTCGGGCTACGGCGCCGAACTCCCTGGTGCCGGCCAGACCGCCGAAGACGTCCACGGCAAACTGGAACGCGATCAGGATCAGGAGTACCGCGGATACCGGACCAAGGCACTGGTCAGCGTGGTGTTGGGTCTGGTGGCCATGGTTGTGTCGATGCCGCTGATGCGGGGCGCCCATGCGGGGATGGACCCCGTTATGAGTTGGGCGGCTCGGTGGCTCAACCCCCCGCTCGAGGCTGCGCTGCCGTGGCTCTATCGCATCGATGCCGGCGTTCTTCGCTGGGCGTTGCTCGTCGCGACCGGAGTGGTCATGGCGTGGGCCGGCCGTCACTTCTATGTCGGAGCGTGGTCAGCCTTCAGGCACCGGACCGCCAACATGAATACCCTGGTTGCCCTCGGCACTGGGGCGGCCTTTGCCCTCAGTGCGTTTGCGACGGTCGCGCCAGGGGTGTTTGAGCGGAACGGGCTTCCCGCCGACGTGTACTACGAGGCCGTCATTCTCATTCTTGGCCTGCTTCTCCTCGGCCACGCACTCGAATCGCGAGCCAAACGGCAGACCAGCCACGCCCTTCGGCGACTGATCGACCTGAGCCCGAAGCGGGCCCGGGTTCGGCGGAACGGCCAAGAGCTGAACCTCGGGCTCGAAGAAGTCGCGGTTGGGGATGTGGTGCTGATCCGGCCCGGCGAGCGGGTCCCGGTTGATGGCGTGGTGGTCTTCGGTGTCACGGATGTCGACGAGTCGATGGTGACCGGCGAGTCGGTGCCGGTGCCCAAACGGGCCGGGGATCGGATCACTGGAGGCACGATTAGCCGGACCGGCGCCGTCGAGATCACGGTCACCGCGGTCGGGTCGGGTACCGTGCTGGCGCGGATCGTCGCGATGATGCGGGAGGCCCAAGCTACTCGGGCGCCGATCCAGCGGATGGCCGACCGGATCAGCTCCATTTTTGTCCCAATCGTCGTGGCGATCGCCGCCATCACGTTCGTCGTCTGGTACCTGGCGGCCGACACCGCCCCGGTTGTCCGCGGCCTCACGGCCGCGATTTCGGTCCTGATCATTGCCTGCCCCTGTGCGATGGGACTCGCGGTGCCGACGGCGGTGATGGTCGCGACCGGTAAAGGTGCCGAGCTCGGGATTTTGATCAAGGGCGGCGAGGCCCTCGAGCGGGCCGGCGGCCTGGAGGTGTTGCTGCTGGACAAGACCGGGACCATCACGTTAGGCAAGCCGATCGTGACGTCGGTGTCGTCAGGTGAGGCGCTCGCGGCGGCGGCGGCGGTTGAGCAGCACTCCGAGCACCCGCTGGCCGCGGCCATTCTTGAGGCCGCCCGCGACCGCGGCGTCACGCTCCCGCCGGTTGTTGGGTTCAAGGCCATCGCCGGGCTCGGCGCCGTCGGGGTGATCGACGGCGCGATGGTGGCGGTCGGCAATGGCCGGTTGATGGAGGAGTATGGAGTCCCCGTCGATCCGGCGATCGTGCCGGCCGATGGGACCACCGTGTTTGTCGCGAGCAATGGAACCTTGCTCGGCTTCCTGTCTCTGGCGGACGCTCCCCGGCCGAGTTCGAAGGGGGCGGTAGCTCGGCTCCGGTCGATGGGGCTGACGGTCGCCATGGTGACCGGGGACCGCCGGCCGGTGGCTTTGGCCATCGGTCGTGGCGTTGGAATCACCGATGTGGTGGCGGAGGCCATGCCGGCCGATAAGATTGCCGAAGTCGATCGCCGGCTGGCGAGTGGTCGTTCGGTCGGGATGGTGGGCGACGGGATCAATGACGCGCCCGCGCTGGTCAGAGCTGATGTCGGGTTCGTGATGGGGTCGGGTACTGATGTGGCCATCGAGGCCGGCGATATCACCTTGATGCGATCGGACTTGAACGCGGTGGCCGATGCGGTGGAGTTGTCTCGGCGGGCCCTTCGCTTGATGCGCCAGAATCTCTTCTGGGCCTTCGTCTACAACGTGATTGGGATTCCAGTCGCCGCCGGAGTGTTGTATCCGGTCTTCGGGGTCCAGCTGAGCCCGATTCTCGCGAGCGCGGCGATGGCGATGAGCTCGGTGAGCGTGGTGTCGAATTCCCTCCGTCTTCGGGGGTTCCGACCGGCCCGGCCGGCCTCGGTTTCTAGAATGGAGTTTGCCGGATGAGCCCACGAACTGGACGGAGAACCAGCGCCGTCGATCCTGAGCTCAAGCATCGAAACCAGGCTCGGCTCCGGAAGATCGAGGGCCAGGTTCGGGGCCTGGCCCGGATGGTCGAAGAGGACCGTTACTGTGCCGACATCATGACCCAGATCGCTTCGGTCCACGAGGCCCTACGGTCGGTGGGCCGCGAGCTGATGCGGCACCACCTCCGTCACTGCGCCACGGATGCGGTCCAGGCCGGTGAGGCAAAAGCCGAGGCGATGTACGATGAACTCCTCAACTTGATGTACACTCACGCCCGCTAGGGCTTTTCCGCGTGGAGCTCGACGCCGGCTTCACCGGCCAAGAGCTTGAGCAGGCTCTTGCCGCGCTTGTCCTTGGCGTTGATCGAGACCCCTTTGTCATCGGCGCGAAGCCGGAACAGCTCCTCTCCGTTTTCGCCGTTGACTTCGATCAGGGCCCGACCGTCGCTGGCATCGATTCGAACAGTGCCTCGTTCTAGGCCGCCGCGCCGATTCCCGAGATCGAACTTGGCCTGACCGTGAATTGCCTTGCCGTCGTCAGAGCGGAGGCTGGCCTTGACGCTGCGGAGCTCGGATCGGCTGATCCTTCGAAGGTCATGCTGCTCGACGAACAACGGCCGGGTGATCTGGCCGGGCTCGAACCGGACGGTACCGATCTCGACTAAATCGCCGCCGGCGATTTCGTCGGCGTCGGCGCACCGAAAGGCGGCGTCTTTGCGGTGGCCCATCGTCTCGGTGGCAAGTTGACAATCCTTCAGATCTACCGGAGCTCGACCGGGTTCGAGGGTCACCGTCAGCTGGACCGACTTGTCGGTCCACTCGCCTTCGTTTTCAAGCTCGACCGCGCGCACCGTCCCGATCCGGCGCCCATCGAGCCGGAACTTGAGGAGGTCGGTGGGGAGGTTGCGGAGTGCGGCTTGGACCGGTCCGGCAATGGCCGTGGTCTTCAGTTCGTGGATGCCCTTCTTGGCCAGCGTGATGCCCCCCATCCCAAGGCCGAAGATACCCAGCGCCCCGAATGCGATCTTGCCCCAGAATCGATCCATGTGCCCCCCCCCAAGAGTTGGCGACGTATGCTGAGAATACGGAGGGCGGTTGCGAAGGTTTCGTTTTGGGACGGGCTATTCTTGGCCGTCGGGCCGGACCAGGAGATCGAGGGCGAGAAACAGGGTCTTGGCGAAGGGGTAGAAGACAATCGGGGCCACAATCATTGCTCCGACACCGCCATACAACAGCAAGTCCCACGGTGGGTTAGGCCAGGTGGCCGCGGCGACTGCCAGAACGAGCGTGACCCCAACCAGCTCGCTGACGGCGATGTTGAGCATGTAGGCCCCGACCTGGTACCCCTGCTCTCCACGGCTCAGGTGAAGGTTGCAACTGGGGCACCGTTCGCGCAGCCTGAAGTAAGTCAGAAAGATTCCGCCGCCCCCGCACGAGGGGCAACGGCGGCTGAGTGCCCGGCCGAGGAGGCGGGCGAGTTTCACCGAGTCTGGCCGAACCGGTAGCCGAGTCCGGCGTGGAGGTGGAGGGCGGCGTTGGGAACCGAGGCATGACCGTCGACCACCGGGACCCGGACATACGACGCGGACGCTCGGGCGTCGAGGCTCAAGACCAGGCCCCCAGTGATCGGGAATTCACGGGTGACCATCCCGACGACCGACCCACCACTGATCACGTAGCCGTTCCAGCCGCGATCGTGATCGATTTTCTTGCCCCGGACCCTGCTGATTGGGTAGGTAATGACGGGACCGGCTCCGAGACTGTAGGTCAAGTGGTTCGACCGAAAGGCCCGGCTGATCGTGGCGATATTGAACCCGTTGGTGATCTGAAATTGCTGGACCTCAGCGGGCGGGTTGGTGAGATAGATCTTGTGGTGGGTATGGTCGAGTCGCCAACCGCGGTTCCCTCTCCACACGCCGATCCGCCACGCATAGTACCACGTCGGGCGAGAGGGTCTAGTGGCCCAGCGAGCGGTGAAGTGGAGGTCGGGCTCGCCGGCTTGCACGATTGAGATTGGGAGCGGCAGACTTTGGGCTGACCCGAAGAAGATCTGAGCCTCAATCTGCGCGGATGCCTCCCGGGGGGTCGTCGCGACGGTGCCGAGGCTGATTGCGAAAACAAGGACCAAGCGGCGCATCGGCCAAGTATAACGTTGCCTCCGGAGCGGTTGAACCCTAGCTTCCGAGCAATGGGTCGCATTCTGTTGGTGCTGGTCTTCGGGTTGGTTGGCTGCCAGAGTCGGGTCCCCGAGGCGGCTCGGCCGTCCACGCCGGAAGTCGTGACCTCGTTTCGGGTCCCGCCGGACCAGGAGATTCCGCCCGATCAAGTCGGGGCGTCGATCCGCCGGGGCCGGGCCCTGATGACGAATACCAAGGACAGTCTGCCGACCTTCGTCGGGAACGCCCTTCGCTGCACGAGCTGCCATCTTGAGCACGGAACCCGGCCTGGTGCGGCGCCCTGGGTGGGCGTCTATAGCCGGTTTCCGCAGTATCGAGCCCGCAATGGCAAGATCAATGTGATCCAAGATCGGATCAACGACTGTTTCCAGCGGAGCTTGAACGGACGGCCGCTTCCGCCGGGCGGGCGGGACATGGCCGACATCATCTCATACATGGCTTTCCTGTCCCGGGGGGTAGCCCCGCCGGGCGACGTACCGGGCCAGGGCTTTGCCAAAATCGACCCGCTTCCCGCTGACCCGGCCAAGGGGCGCCTGGTGTACGCGGCCCAGTGTGCCCGCTGCCACGGAGGCCAAGGCGAGGGGATGCGGAACCCGGACTCGCTTGGCCAGCCGGGCTACTACCCGCCGGTGTTCGGGGCGGGGTCGTATTCCATCGGGGCGGGGATGGCCAGGCTCCGTACCGCGGCCTCGTTTATCCGGGACAACATGCCCTTCGACAAAGCCGGCACCTTATCCGACCAAGAGGCCTTTGACGTGGCCTCGTACATCAATACCCAGGGTCGTCCTGACTTCGGCCCCAAGGCCAATGATTGGCCTAACGGCGACCCGCCTCCCGATGTTGCCTATCGAACCAAGGCCGCGGGCCCGAAACCGCGGCCCTGACCCGAGGACATTCAATGGACGTCGATCCCGCTCCCCGCCGTGGATTTCTGGCCGCATTTCAACGCTGGACCGGACGGCTGGCGGGGCAGGGGTTCGGCGGCACCGCTGAGATCGCGGCCGACATCGAGGCCAATCTGCTCCCGGGGGTTGTCACGGTCCCGGCCATGGTGATCGCCATCGGGGCCGCGCAGCGCCGTGGCCTGACCTACATGCGGACGTAAATCATCGATACTCGGAACTAGGTCTTTCCTTTCCATTTGTCGATCTCGCGGCGTTGTTTTTTGCTCGGGCGCCCGGCTCCATCGAAGAAAATTGGGGCTTGGACTCGCAGTTTTTCGGCCAGCGCTTTGCGAGCGGCTACGCTCGCGGGGTCTTCTTCGTAGAGGGTCGCGGCGACAGAGGCGGGCCCCCGCCGGTCGGCGAGGCCGGCGACGTGGAGCCGGTAGTGATAGGGGCCTTGGCGGACGGTGACCTCGTCACCGACTTTCACGGGTTTGCTTCGCTTGGGTCGATCGCCGTTGAGTTCGACTTTACCGCCGTCAATCGCCTCGGCCGCGAGGGTTCGGGTCTTGTAGAACCGGGCGGCCCAGAGCCAGAGGTCGAGTCGGATAGAAATTTGATTTTGGGGCATTCTATTAACCATAGCTCCCATATTAACTTAGGGGGTCCGTCGTCATCTAGAATCTGAGCTCGTTCATGGGGCAGAACCAAGCGCCGGAAGCTGAACCAATCCTTGCCCCCGCCCGGGGCGGGGGGCTGGCCGATGTGCGGGTGGGGCTTCCGAGCTTCCCGACCCTGATGCGGTGGCTGCTTTTGGGCCGCACGGTCCTCGCAGTCACCACTCTGCTGCAGGCGGCGATCGCCTTCAACGCCCCGCCGGCCGATGGGGCGGACTTCGCACGGTACGTGGCGTTTATGGCGGTCATTACCGTGGTCTTCGCGTTGGCGGTGACCGGGTATGGCGCCTATGTCGTCTTCGTCCGGCGGGGCCGTCCCAGCCTTGGATTCCTGCAGGGCCAGGCGGCGATGGACATGCTGCTGGTGACGGCGTTGGTCCATTTTGCCGGTGCGGAGCAAAGTGGGTGGGCGGCGCTGTACGTGCTAGTGATGGCGATGTATGGCCTCCTCATGCCGCTCCGTTCCGGCATTGTGATGTCATTGTTTGGCTCGGTGCTGTTCTTGGCCAACGCGAGCTTGGCTCAGCCAGAACGCGCTTTGGGCCTCGGCCTGTGGGGCCAGGTGGCGGTCTTCACAGTCGTGTTCATCTTCGTGGCGTTCTCGGGGCACCGGCTGCGGGCGTCCGCGCTGGAGCAGACTCAGTTGGAGTCCGAGCTGGAGCACGTTCGGTTCGAAGCCGACGAGATTCTTCGGAACATTCGGTCCGGGGTCATGACGATCAATAGCCGCGGCGAATTGGCCTTCATCAATCCGACGGCGGAGACGGTCCTCGGGGTGGAGGCTGGTGATTGGTACGGGCGGCCGATCATGTCGGAACTCGCCCGCCGGGCGCCGGAACTGCACGGGGCGATCCAGGCGGGGCTTGCCGGGGGCCCGCGGGTGGCCCGGGCCGAGGGCTCGGTTCACCGGCCGGATGGGCGATCGTTTCCGATTGGACTGTCGACGACGACCATTCAGCGCGAGTCGGAGCAGCTGCCGTCGATCACGGCGATCTTCAGCGACATTTCGGACGCTCAGTATTTGCAGGAGCTTCATCTACGGGCCGAACGGCTCGAGGCGGTGGCGGCGTTGTCGGCTTCGTTGGCCCATGAGATCCGCAACCCATTGGCCTCGATTCGCAGTGCGGTCGAACAGCTGGCCCGCTCCCACCGCGACGATCCGGACGAGCGGCTCTTGGGCGACCTGGTCCTTCGCGAGAGCGACCGGCTCAGTCGTTTGCTGGGCGAGTTCCTCGATTTTTCGCGCGTCCGGGCGAGTCATTTCCGGGCCGTGAATCTGTTGACGGTCTCGAACGATGCGGCCCGGCTGGTCCGGGAACACCCCGATTGTGCGCCGACCGTCGACTTGGTCGTCACTGGCCCGGCCACGTTGGTCCAAGCCGACGAGGACCTGGTCCATCGGATCGTCTGGAATTTGATGCTCAACGCCGTCCAAGCGATCAAGGGGCGCGGCAAGGTGACCGTAACGATCGACGTGCCGGAGATCAACGAGTTGCCCCCCGGGGCTGGTCTCGACCAGGCGGTTCGGCTTCGGGTTGCCGATAATGGTCCGGGGATCGACCCGGAGGTCCGGGACCGGCTGTTCCAGCCGTTCGTTTCCGGTCGGCCGGGTGGCAGTGGTCTTGGGTTGGCGATCGTGCAACGGGCGGTCGAGGCGCATCGCGGTTTCGTACTGGTTGATTCCGTCGCCGGTGCCGGTACCACGTTTACCATTCTACTACACGCGAAGATGACGATGGAGGAAGCGGCATGAGCCAACAGCCTTCGATCCTGATTGTGGACGATGAGTCCGGCATTCTCGACACCCTTCGGATCTTGCTTCGAAAGGAGGGGTTTGATGTCGCGACCGCTCAAGGCGGTAAGGCCGGACTCGAGCAAATCAGAAGTGGAAACCACGACATCGTCCTGACCGACGTCCGAATGCCTCAAGTGAGCGGCCTCGACATCCTCCAGGCCGCCAAGGAACAGGATCCGATGACGCCGGTGATCCTGATGACGGCGCAGGCCTCGCTCCAAACCGCGGTCGCGGCGGTGAATGCCGGCGCGTTCTACTACATCCAGAAGCCGTTCTCGAATGACGAGTTGTTGGCGATCCTTCGTCGGGCCTGCGAATTTCGCCAGATTCGAGTCGAGAACCGCCTGCTCAAACAGGACTTTCGCCGTCGGAGCGATCGGCCCAGCGTATCCCGGCCGATCGGAAAATCCCGTCGGTTCCTCGATTGTCTGCGGTTGGCCGAGGTGGTTGCCCCGACCGACTCGACGGTGCTGATCCAAGGCGAGAGTGGGACCGGCAAAGAGGTGATTGCCCGCTACCTGCACAACCTCTCGACGCGAGCCGATGGGCCGTTTATGTCGATCAACTGCGGGGCGCTGCCTGAGAATCTGTTGGAGAGCGAGTTGTTCGGGCATGTGAAGGGGTCGTTTACCGGGGCGATTCGCGACAAGCAGGGGCTGTTTGCCGCCGCCCGCGGCGGGACGTTCTTCATGGACGAAGTCGGCGAGATGCCGCCGTCGCTCCAAATCAAGCTCCTCCGGGTGTTGCAGGAGCGTGAAGTGATTCCGGTCGGCGCCACTGAAGCGATTCCGGTCGATGTCCGGATCATTGCGGCCACGAATCGCGATCTTGAGGAAGAAGTTCGCCGAGGCCACTTCCGGTCCGATCTGTTCTATCGGCTCAACGTCATTGCGCTCGAGCTGCCGCCCCTCCGTGACCGGCGAGATGATTTGATCCTGTTGATCGACAACTTCCTCCAGGACCTCTCGACCGAGCGGGCGGATGCGCCGAAAGCACTGTCGTCCGAGGCGCTCGATGCCGTGATGGTCTATGACTGGCCCGGCAATGTGCGCGAGCTGCAGAATGCCCTAGAGCACGCGGTGGTGCTTAGCCGGGGCGACGTCATTGATCCGGGAAGCCTCCCGGAACGGATTACCCGTCGTCGCAAAGAGCCCTTGGTCGCCGAGCGTTCGTCACCAAATCCGTCGCTCGATATCGTCGAACGGGCGTACATCATGTGGGTCCTCCAGTCGGAAGGCGGCAACAAGACTCGCGCCGCCGAGGTGCTGGGCATCGATCCATCCACGCTCTACCGCAAGCTGTCACGGTATGAGGAGCAACATACCGGTGTCTGACCGCCCGGCCCCGGGTGACGCCGCCGGCGCCGAGACGTTGGCGATCATGGCGGCCGCGCCGAACTACAACACCTGGATGTACCAGGTCATCGCGCCGTATATCGGGCGGCGGGTACTCGAAGTCGGCTCGGGAATCGGCAACATGTCGGCCCAGATGCTGGCCGCGGGGGCCGAGCACGTGGTGCTGACCGACATGGACGACTGGTACCGGAACGAGCTCAGCCGGCGGTTTGGCGGGGAGGCCTCGGTCCGGATCGACTCCCTGATGCTACCGGACCCGCAGGCCGCGGGACGCTTCGCGGCCGACCGCCTCGACACCATCGTGGCGCTCAACGTGGTCGAGCACATCGAAGATGACGTCGGGGCCTTGGCGACGATGCGGACGATGCTGACCCCGGGTGGCCGGATCGTCATTCTGGTCCCGGCGTTGCAGGCGATTTACGGGGAGATGGATCGCGACCTGGGCCATTTTCGCCGCTACGGCAAGGCAAGCCTCGGGGAAGCCTTTCGGCAGGCAGGTTTCCGGGTCGACCGGATGTTTTGGTGGAACCGGGTCGGGGTTCTGGGGTGGTGGTTCAACGGCCGAGTTCGGAAGGTCAATCGAATTCCGGTCGATCAACTCAAACGCTTTGACAGTCTGGTGCCGATGCTCAAGCTCGAGCGATTCCTCCCGTTGCCATTCGGGCAGTCACTGATCGCTGTGGGGACTCCGGCATGAAGGATCTTCCGAAGCTGAGCGTGATCGTTCCGGTGTTCAACGAAAAGAACACCCTCCGGACAATCATCGACCGGCTCCATATGGTCCCGCTGCCGATGGAAATCGTCGCGGTGAACGATCGGTCGACCGACGGCAGTGACGCTATTCTCGAACAGCTCCTCAAGGAAAAGCTGATCGATCGAGTGGTTCATCAGCCGGTCAATCGGGGCAAGGGCTTTGCGATTCGGACCGGGATCGAGCATGCCACCGGCGAGGTCATCATCATTCAGGACGCCGACCTCGAGTACGACCCGATGGAGTTTGGGGTGTTGCTGGGGCCGATTCTCGAAGACAAAGCCGACGCGGTGTTCGGCTCCCGGTTTCTCGGCGGCCCTCACCGGGTCCTCTATTTCTGGCACTCGCTCGGCAACCGCCTCCTGACGTTGGTCTCCAATATGTTCACCAATTTGAACCTGACTGACATGGAGACGTGTTACAAGATGGTGCGGGCGCCGCTGATGAAGTCGCTGATTCTGACGACGGACCGGTTCGGGTTCGAGCCGGAGCTCACGGCCCGGCTGTCTCAGGCCAAGGCGCGGATCTGGGAGGTGCAAATCTCCTACTCCGGCCGGACCTACGAGGAAGGCAAGAAGATCGGCTGGAAGGATGGCGTGGCGGCGTTCGGGCACATCGTCCGATTCAATCTGTTCCCACCCCGGAAACGTCGGACCGAGTGAGTCCGACTCGGCTCGGGTCCGGGGGAATCATGGCGCGGCTCGTGGTAGCCGCGCTGCTCGTTTTGAGCCTGTTGCCGGTCCCCAACTGGTTTCCGTCCGAGCGATCCGTCCCGTGGTACCCCTTCGTGGTTCAGCAGTGGCTGGTCGGGGCGGCCTGGATCGGGACGGCGGCCGTTGCGCTGGGCCTGCTGTCGCGCCGGAAGCCGGGGCTGTGGCGTGACGGCAGTCTGGCCCGAGCCTTGGCATCGTTCGATCCCATTCACCCGCGAGCGCTAGGGCTCATCGTTGGGGGAGCTACCCTCGGGTACCTCGCCGTGGCGGCCGGAGTGTTCGAGCGGCGTCCGTTGCTGATTGATGAAGTCGTCCAGGTCTTCCAAGCTCGCACCTATGCCATGGGTCGGCTCTGGCTGCCGGTCGATCCTGATCCGGCTTTCCGATCGACACTCAACCTGGTGGAGGATCAGGGGCGTTGGTTCAGCCATTTCCCTCCTGGGTGGGCGCTCCTCCTGACCCTGGGCGAATTGATCGGGGCTCCCTGGGTGGTCGGCCCGGTGGTCGGGGGCTTGACGGTGTGGATGTGGGGTCTCATCCTCCGGCGAATCGAGCCCTCGCCCTCGGTTCGGGCGGGAGCCCTGCTGATCGCGGCGTTCGCGCCGTTCACGGTGTTCGTCGCGGCCTCGCACATGAACCACGGTCCGGCGCTGTTTTGGATCCTCGCGGCGGTTGCCGGCTGGTTGGCCTTCATGAAGCGACCCCGGAGGCTGACCGGCGTGATGGTCGGGTTGGCGATTGGGATGGCGGCCATCACCCGCCCCGCTGAGGCCGCGGCCTTTGGGCTCCCCGCCGCTCTCTGGGGCCTGTGGTGGGCCAAGAGCCGGGGCCGCTTTGCTCCCCTGGCGTGGATCGTCCTTGGCGTCGTCCCGCCGTTGGTTTTCCTCGGCCTCGTAAACGGCGCCACCACCGGATCGTTCCTGACGTCGGGGTATCAGCTGCTCTGGGGGCCTAACGTTGGACTGGGCTTTCACCCGGCGCCCTACGGTCCCCCGCACACCCCGGGTCGCGGGTTCGAGTTAGTGGCCCTCTACCTGCTTCGCCTCAACACGTTCTTGCTCGAAGCTCCGATTCCCGGCCTGCTGATGGCTGGGGTAGCCTTGGGGTTGTCCGGGCCCCTCCGGCCGGCCGATCGGTACTTTCTTGGCTCCGCTCTGGCTCTGCTGTTGGTGTATTTCGCCTACTGGCATGACGGGTTCTTTCTGGGGCCGCGGTTTGTCTATCCGCTGGTGCCGATCCTGGCGTTGTGGACTGCTCGGCTCCCGTCGGTGATTGCGGGGCGGTTTGGCACGGGCTTGGCCCATCGAGCCACCGGATATGCGATGGCGTTGGCGTTGGCCGGTACCCTTGCCACCGGGCTGCCGGCCCGACTCGGCGGCACCTCAGCGCTGGCACCCGGGATGCGGTTCGACGCCGATGGCGCCGCGGCTCTGGCCGGCATTCGCGACGCCGTCATTTTGGTGAGGGAGAGTTGGGGTAGCCAGCTGTTGGCCCGGATGTGGGCGTTAGGGATCTCGAAACCGGCCAGCGAGCGGTACTATCGTCACATCGACGCGTGCCGGCTCGACCGTGCGTTGGCTGAACAGGAACGAAGCGTTGGTGGGACCGGTCCGGTCGAATCCGTCCTCGGGCCTCTGATGGCCGACTCCGCCGGGCTGGTGAGATCACCGTTCTCGCCGGACTCTTCGGAGCGGTTTCTGCCGGGGGCGCCGTATGCTCCAGGGTGCCTGGCTCGGGTCAACGAGGATCGCCAGGGGACGGCAATTCTGGCGCCCTTCCTGTTGAGCCGCCGGCCTGATTTGTGGTTCGTCCGCGACCTGCAGGAACGAAACCGGGTGATCCTGGCGGCTCATCCCACCGCGTCCGTGTACCTCTTGTACCAGACGCCGGGAGCTCCGAATCCCGTCATCGTCCCGGCGAGCCGGGACTCAATCATGGCGCTCGCTGACGCGGGGAAGCCCTAGCCTCCCGAGCGTGGCTCGGCTACGGTGCGGGGGCCGATCAGTGCTTGCAGCAGCAAGGCGAGGACCACCACGATTCCGGGTGCGATCATGTTGTACCAGAGAAAGGCAATGTGGAGGGTGCCTTGCTTCTCGAGGACGAACAGTCCGATGATCACCGCCTGGGCGATCAGTGCCGCGATAAACACCGCGGTCCCCTGGACCCGTTTCACGAAGAGCGCCGTGAGAAACACGCCCAAGATCGTGCCGTAAAAAACCGACCCGATTTCGTTGACCGCTTGGATCAGATTGTCGTAGAGCGAAAACAGGGCGGCAAAGGCCAGCGCGAGAAACCCGAAACCCACCGTGGCAAATTTGGTGGCGCGCACCTGGCCGGCGTCGGTTCGGGGTGCCCGCCAAAGGTCGACGGTGGTCGTGGTGGCGAGGGCGCTCAGCTCGGCGCTGGTGCTGCTCATGCCGGCGCTGAAGATCATCGCGAGGAGGAGTCCGATGATCCCGATCGGCAAGTGGTCCATGATGTATGACACGAAGATGTAGTCCGAATCAACCGGCTCCGCCCCGGGAAGATTGGACCGAATCAAGGTTCGGTAGTCGTCCCGCAACTGGCCGTCCGCGGCAAGGGCCGAGCGGACCCCTTCGACGGCTTGTTCCACGGTCCCGACGTCGGGGCCTCGCTGGGCTTCGAGCAAGGCCGTGGCGCGGGCGGTGACCTGGCGGAGGTTCTCGGCGTGTCGCTGTTCGAGCTCCCGGGCGCTGACGCTGGCGGCGGGAGTGAGGCCCAGCCCGTCGATGTTGCTCTGATTCCAGTGGATCGGCGCTTGGTTAAACAGGTAGAACACGAAGACCAAGACCCCGGTCAGCAGAATCAGGAATTGCATCGGAATCTTGAGGACTCCGTTCCACAGCATGCCGCGTTTGGCTGCGCCGGCGTCCTGCCCGCTCAGGTAGCGCTGCACTTGGCTTTGATCGGTGCCAAAATAGGCGAGCTGAAGGAAGAAACCACCGAGGAGCCCGCTCCAGAGTGTGTACCGGGTTTCGGGGTTCCACGACAAATCGATGGCGTCGAGTTTCCCCAATGCACCGGCCAGCCGGAGGCTCTCGCCAAAAGTCATGATGTCGCTGAGGTAGTAGATGGTCAGCCCGAAGGCGGCAAACAGGCCGGCGATCATCACGGTCATTTGTTGCTTATGGGTGACGCCGACGGCCCGGGCCCCTCCGGTCGTCGTATACAGGGTGACCAGGACCCCGATAAAGATGCAGGTCCACGAGAGTGGCCACCCGAGAACCTTGCTGAGCACGATACTGGGTCCGTAGATCGTGATCCCGGCCCCCATCCCGCGTTGAACGAGGAACAGGATGGCGGTAAGAACCCGGGTCCGCTGGTCGAAGCGGCGACCGATGAACTCGTACGCGGTAAAGACCTGCCATTTGTAGTAAAGTGGGATAAAGACGAAGCTCACGACCAGCATGGCGAGCGGGAGGCCGAAGTAGAACTGAACGAAGCCGACCCCGTTGAGGTAGCCTTGGCCGGGCGTGCTGAGAAAGGTGATGGCGCTGGCTTGAGTGGCCATGACGCTGATGCAGACGGCCCACCAGCGGGTGTCAGCCCGGCCCCGAAGGTAGGCCTCCGCTGTGCTGGTCTTCCGGGTCTTCCAAACACCGTACGTGACGATGAAACCGAGGCCGCCCAGGAGGACCAGCCAGTCGAGCCAATGCATAGGGCCAAATGATAGCGACATTGAGGTAGATTCGAGTCACTAATGCTTCCTGTTTCGGCCCGACTCTCCGCCATGGTTGCATGGCCGCTGCCATCGTCCTGGCGCTTCTACCTGGGCTATGCCAGGCTCCGGTCGCCCAAAGTCCTGGGCCGGGTCCACCTGGATCCTGCGGATGAACCGAGGGTGCTCGAGACGCTGGCCGGTTTGGGCGTCGAGGTCCGGGACCGGCGGGTTGATGTCGGCGCGTTTCGGGCCTTCGTCCTCGAGGCGGAGTATCGGGCGCGTTATGCCGGGTACTACACCGCGAATCTGGTGGAAAAAGCGCTGGAGCATTTCCTTGCCAAGGACCTCCTCGGTCTTGGTCCAGACGACGTTTACGTCGACATCGCTTCGGAAGACTCGCCGGTACCTGAGATTTATGGTCGGCTCACCGGCTGCGAGACCTACGCCCAGGACCTCGCGTTCGAGGCCGGCCTTCACGGGCGCCGGATCGGCGGGGATGCCGCGGCGATGCCGGTCGCCGATGGGTTCGCGACCGCCATGGCGCTTCACTGTTCGTTCGGACATTTCGAAGGCGACTCGGACCGGGGCTTTGTCGCCGAATGCGGGCGGGTTCTCAAGCCCGGCGGGCGGGCGGTGGTGGTCCCGTTGTATCTCGCCGACCACTATGCGATCCAGACAGACCCGGCCGTGTCGGTAACCGCTGGAGTCGAGTTCGAGGCCGATGCCACCCTCCATGCAGCCCGCCGATGGGGCAATCGCCACGGCCGGTTTTACGACCCGATCCACTTAGTTGGCCGACTGGTGACGCCGAACACCGGTCGGCTGGGCTTTTGGATCGCGCGGTTCACCAACCTCGACGAGATCGACCCCCGCTGCTATGCCCGGTTCGCCTTGGTGATCGACCGCCCGGTGCCAGGGTCGACAGCGGCGGGCCAGCCGAGTAACGTGAAGGATGACGATGGACTGGACTAGGGGGAGACGGTGGGTGACAGCGGCCATTGCGATGGGCGGCTTAGTGCCGACCGCTGGGGCCCAGGTCGGTCAGATCGCCGGAACGGTGACCGATACCCTGAATCGGCGTCGGCTGGCCGGTGCGACCGTGGTCATCGAGGGCCTCAAGCGAATCGTTGTCTCCGATTCGTCCGGTCGATTCCTGGTCGACAGCCTCCCACCGGGTACGTACCAGGTCTCGTTTCGACATCCGATGCTCGATACCCTCGCGATCCGGGCCGCACCGGTGTCGGTGGTGTTGCCGGCCGGCGCCGTGGCCCGGGTCGGGCTCGGCGTGCCATCGGGCCGGACGTTCATGCGGCTCTGCGCGGCCCGCTCTGAGGCGTCGAATCAGTCAGCCGTCTTTGGGGTCGTCCGGAACGTGATGACGAGCGAGGCCGTGGTCGGAGCCGCAATCCGGATCACCTGGGTCACGATGGTGGCCGATCCAGCGCTCGGGGTTCGGCGGATCGTCGAAACCAGGGCTGACACGACCGACGCCGCCGGCCGCTACGTGGGTTGCGGCTTGCCCACCGGACTGGTCGTCACGGTTACCGCGACCGCGCCGGCGGTCGGGGGGGTCAGCGCCGAGGTGACGCTTCGGGCCGAGGAAGCGGTCCCGTTTCACATCAATCTGGCGCCGGCCGGAGCCCCGGCCGACGCCACGCTGACGGGTCGAGTGGTCGACGGCGAGCGACGGCCGTTGGCTGACGCGGACGTGTGGTTCGTCAGTGGCATTGGGGAAAGCCCGGTGGCGAAGACGGACTCAGCGGGTCGGTTCTCGCTGGCCGGGTTGCCGCCGGGGACGGGAACCGTTTCGGCCCGAAGGATTGGCTCGACTCCGGCCAGCCGATCGATCGGGTTAGCTGCCGGGGGCAGTACGACGGTGCAGCTGACCCTGGCCCAACAAGCGGTGGTGCTTCAGGAACTCACCGTCGAAGCGAAGCCGGCGTCGCGAGCCCAGCGGGCCGGATTCACTGAACGACAGCAGCGCGGGTTCGGGAAGTTCCTTGATCAAGACGCCCTGTCCCGGCTGGCGGCGGTCGATGTCGGGACGATGTTTCGAACCTTGCCCTTTATTCGGGTCGCTGACCGTCCCGGCGGCTCAGCCCTGATGAATCAGTCGTCGCGGGGGTTTGGCGGCGGCGGGCCCTGCGCGTTGACCCTGTTAGTTGACGGGATGGTGACGCCGCCCGATGCGATTCGGGGGATGCCCAAAGAACGGATTGAGGCGGTTGAGGTCTACAACAACGGATCGGACGTGCCGATGGAGTATTCGAGCCCGTCGACCGGATGCGGTGCGGTCCTGGTGTGGACCAAGCGTTAGACTGATGCGCCCGCTTTGGTTGGCCTTCGCGCTGGGGTGTTCGGGTCCAGCTACGTTGGTGCCGGCCCCGGACGGTGCGCCCGCGGCCAACGTGCTTGGGACCTTCGAGGACGACTATGGGAATCGCTTCACGATCGTCCCGGGGATGTGGACCCAGCATCCTCGGGCCCGGTATCGTGTCATCAAGTGGCGCGCCGATCAGCAGTTCCTCATCGCCCAAAACGATGCCCAGAACCCCGGCGAACCATTGTTGTTCACCCGAATCGACTGGCTGTTGTTGCCGGGTTCGTTACCGTACCAGTGGGCGTTCTGCCTAACAGCGTATGCGGCGCTCAGTCCAGAGGCCGCCGAGTCGGCCCCAAGTGCCCACCGAGACACCCCGCGGACCGGCTGTAACGGCCATCCGTTTTCCCGAATGCGTCCGCTCTCGGGCCCTACCACCCGATAGTTCGTCCGGAGATGCCCGATCATGGCTAAGAGTGTCAACACCAAGCGGATGACGGCCTATCGCTTGGCCACCAATCCGCCGGTCATTCGCCCGGGCGTGGTCCGGCGGGCCTGGATGGACGAATCGATCCATCGGTTTGCCTACCGTTGTTTGCCGCTTACCATCGCCAATACCTTCGGCTGGGAACTCTTGAGTCCGACGGCATTCGAAGCCACGTGGAACGGCGGCCAGCTCCAGACTGACGTCACGGTCACGGTTCTCTCCGGCGATGCCGATGCCGTGACCAGTCATTTCGGGGCCGGAGTTGTGACCTTCCACACCGGCTACTTGTTCCGAACCGAAGCAGGTACCTCGCTCATGGCGATGGGATCTCCGAATCAGCCGAAGGACGCAATCGCCCCGTTGGCCGGTGTGATCGAGACCTCATGGGCCCCCTACCCGTTCACCATGAATTGGCGCTTCACCCGGCCGAATACCACGATTCGATTCGATGAAGGCGAGCCGTTTTGCTTCATCGTACCGGTGTCGATTGGGACCTTGGAGGGGATTCGACCCGAGATCGCTGACTTGGCCTCGGACCCAAAGACCCTGGCCAAGTACGAGGAATGGGTCGCCTCCCGGGCCACTTTCATTGCCGACCTGAAAGTGGAGGGCAGTGAGGCTCGCGATGACAAATGGCAAAAGAAGTACTCCCGGGGGCTCCAACCTGACGGGACCCCGACCCCCTACGAGCACAGCTCGGCAGTAACGGTCCGCCCCTTCGTCGACCCGAAGAACCCCCGGGGCGAGGCCCGCTAGCTCAGCGACCGGCCGGTTCGGCCGGTGGGGTCGGTTTCAAGACGTAGATGAGATAGTCGGCCCGCTTCCGCTCCGGCTTGGGGTTCAAGTTGTCGAGCGACGCCACGGGAAGGACCGCGATGACCGCCCGCCGGGCGCCGGGGACCCGATCCCGGGCCCGCTCGACCGTCCCCCGCTTGAAATCGCTGTGAAACGAACCGTTGTAGTGGACGACCAGCCGGCCCGGGCCAACGACCCCCGCCACCGACTCGCCCATCGTTTCGTCCTTGTAGCACTGGGCGTAGTACATCCGCTCGATCGCTCGCGCCGATTCCTCCGGTGTCGTGGCGCCGCCGTGATTCGGCATCGCCTTCATGACCGCGCGGAAACTCTCGGCGTAGTCGTCGTCCAACGGGCACCGCGACTGACGGGCTCCCAGCGTCTTGGTAGCGGCGTCGAGGGTGTCCAGGGCCATCAAACCACCCCGGCCGACCAAGGACGCCAATCGCCTCGGCACGTTAGCCGCGATCACCGGCCATCCTTTCGCGCGAGCCAATTCCACCAGCCCCCGGTAATCGGTGGCGTAGCGCGGCCACGGCCGGGAGGACCGCAGGAACAGCGATTCGGCCACCTGTCCGCTCAGGTACCGATCGAGCAGCGGTTGAACGTCCCGCTCGAACATCTCGAGTGACACGACGACCCCGGTGTCTCGCCGTCGGGCGATGCCTTGGAGCAGGGCAAGCTCCATCCGATGGGTCGCGGGATCGTCGTGCTCCTCGCCAACGAAGACCAGGTCGAGGGTTGCCAGCCGGGCGGTCATCGATTCGAAATCGATGAACCGTTTCTCTTTGGAATCGTAAACCCGATGGGGCAGGTAGTCGGGGGGCGCTTGCCCAGCCAACGGCACTGTTCGTGCAAGCAGGACGAGCGCGATCAGGCTTTTCACGTCGGGAAGCTCCGTCCGGTTTCGATCTCCAGGTCGATCATCGGGCTTCCCTGGCCTTGGTCTTTTCCCACGAGTCTCGGAGGGTTACGGTCCGGTTGAAAACCAGCCCGGCGGGGGTCGAATCCAGGACATCGGACACGAAGTAACCGGTTCGCTCGAACTGGTATCGGGTTCCGGATGGATCCTTCGCGGCCGATGGTTCGATTTTGGCTCCCCGGACCACCGTGAGCGAATTGGGGTTGAGCGCTGAGATGAAATCCTGCCCCTCTGGCACGGCTTCCGGATCGGGCAGGGAAAAGAGCCGGTCGTAGAGCCGGAGTTCGCAGTCGACGGCCTGGGCAGCCGAGACCCAGTGGATCGTCCCTTGGACTTTCCGGCCATCGGGGGCGTTCCCACCTCGGGTCTCAGGGTCGTAGGTGCACCGAAGCTCGACCACCTGGCCGGCCGCGTCCTTGATCACTTCTTGGCAGGTGATGAAATAGCCATAGCGGAGTCGGACCTCGCGCCCCGGCCCGAGTCGGAAGAATTTCTTGGGAGGATCTTCCATGAAATCGTCCCGCTCGATGAATAGCTCTCGGGAGAACGGCACCATTCGCGACCCGGTCAGCGGCACGTCATGCGGGTAGTACGATGCGTCCAATTCCTCGAGCTGGCCCTTGGGGTAGTTGGTCACGACGACTTTGAGCGGGTTCACGACGCAGAGGACCCGGGGGACCCTCATGTTCAAATCATTCCGGACCGCGTGCTCGTAGGCAGCAAGCTCGGTCCGAGCTTCGCTCCGGGCCACCCCCACCGTCGCGCAGAAGTCTCGGATTGCCTCGGGAGTTACGCCCCGCCGCCGAATGCCTGACAGGGTATGCATCCGGGGATCGTCCCACCCGCTCACATGCCCCTCATTGACGAGCCGAAGGAGCTTGCGTTTGCTCACGACGGTATAGTCCAGCACCAGTCGGGCGAATTCAGTCTGTTCCGGCGGTTTGGTGAACCCGACTTCGCGGACCAGCCAGTTGTAGATGTCCCGGTTGTCCTTGAACTCGAGGGTACAAAGCGAGTGGGTAATTCCCTCGATCGCATCCGACAGCCCGTGGGCAAAATCGTAGAGCGGGTAGATGCACCACGCATCGCCGCGCCGATAGTGGTGGGCATGACGGATCCGAATCAACAGCGGATCGCGCATGATCATGTTCGGGTGGGTCAAGTCGATCTTGGCTCGGAGAACGTGGGCCCCGTCCGGGAATTCGCCCGCCTTCATTCGGGCCAGCAGGTCGAGATTCTCCGCCACCGAACGGTCTCGGAATCGGCTCGGTGTTCCAGGGACGGTGACCGTGCCGCGGTGGGCTCGGATTTCGTCCTCGGCCTCGCTGTCGACGTAGGCCTTGCCCTTGTTGATCAAGACCACCGCGAACTCGTACAGCTGCTCGAAGTAGTCACTGGCGTACAACTCGTGGTCCCACTGGAACCCGAGCCACTGAATGTCGCGCTTAATCGCTTCGACGTATTTGAGATCCTCGGTCGACGGGTTGGTGTCGTCAAAACGGAGATTGATGATTCCGCCGAACTCCTTGGCAATCCCAAAGTTGAGGCAGATCGACTTGGCGTGACCGATGTGCGGAAAACCATTGGGCTCCGGAGGGAACCGGGTACAGATCGGGCGCCCGAATCGGGCGCTGGCCGCGTCGTCCGCCACCAGTTCGCGAATGAAGTCCCGTTTTGGATGGTCCTGGCTCACAAGGGGTCCGTTCGACTCGGGTTGAAGGCGACGACTCAACTCCGGAAAATACACTCGATTCGGACTATGTCTGAGGCGTGACGGTACCGGTCGCGAGCGCTCGTTCGGCCCGGACCAGGTTCGGTGAAAACTCGGTCGAACCAAGCGCAATACCGGCCCGGGCCACCTCGGCCGCCGTTTGGAAACGTCGCTCGTGCATCAAGCACTCAAACAAACGACTCCGGGCGATGGTCCCGGTTGGGGCGGCTTTGACCCCTCGCTCGAAAATTGGGACGGCTTGGGCGCACTGGTTCTTGACTCGAAGGATCTGCCCCCAATCTTCGAACACCCTGGGGTCCCGGTCGTACAGGTTGGCGGCCCTGCGGAACATCTCGGCTGCCCGGTCCGACTGCTGACCCCGAACCAGCTCCCGGCCGAGTATGAAGTAACCCCGGTAGCCACCGGGCTGATCGAGAATCGTCTGAGCAAACAGGGTCGGCCCGTCACGCCAGACGGCCTGCCGCGAGAAACTCCGGATTGCCCCCAGACCAACCACCAGGGCCAGGGCAACCCCGACTGCCCAGGTTCGCTTGAACGGTTCGAAGCCGTAGCCGGCGACCAGAACGACTCCGACGCTTGGGAGAAGGAGGGTCCGTTCCGCGATGAGAACCCCGGTTGGAAACAACAGATTGCTGACCGGCAGCAGGGTCAGGCCGAGCCATCCCAACCCGAGGGTGACGAGGGGGGCTCGCCGCCGGGCTCGCCACCCCACGACAGCAGCCCCCACCGCAATCATGCCGCCGACCAGGGCTCGGGGGAAATCGACCGGACCCCCGTAGGCGGGCGGACTGTATTGGGCCGAGAGCGCCGCCGGCCAGACGAGGAGCCGGAGCCAGTCAAACACCATCGGACCCATGACCTGGGCCCGAGCGGCCAGGCCGAGACCCTCAAGCCCAGCGGCCGGGGGGCCACCCCCGAGGTCGCCCAGGACCGTCCACCGCCCTATCAGGAACAACACCACGGCGAGCGCCAGAAGGCCAAAGGTTCCGCCAACGTCCCGAATCCGGGTCCGCCAGGGGTGCCCTGGAAATACCGCCAACTCGATCAGTCCGAGGAGGCCCGGCAGTACGATGCCCTGCTCCTTTGAGGCACTGGCAAGTACCGTCAAGCCGGCCAGGGTCCACTTCATTGGGCCCCCGAGGGCCCCCCGCTGGCGGGCCCGGAGGTACACCAGCACCGCCGCCACCGAAAACAGGGTCATCCACAACTCGGCCTGGCCGACCACGTTGCCGGTAGCCTCGACATGGACGGGATGGACGGCAAAGAGCGCTGCGGCAGCCACCGCGCCCGCTGCCGGCAAGAGCTCGAGTGCCATGCAGTAGACGAGGGCGGCCACCGCGACCGTCAGCGCCAAGTTGACGAGGTGGAAGAGCCAGGGCGCCCCGCCCGCCACCGCCCACTGGATCGCAAACCACCAGACCGTCCACGGGCGGTAGGCGTCGCCCAAGTCGGCTGGGGGCCAGTAGCTCTGGCCGGCATAAACCCAGGGCGGCGAAAAGGCGTGGACCTGGGCATTCTCGAGAATGATTGGGACGTCGTCGAACGTGAAGCCGTTGCCGAGGGATCGGCCGGTCGCGACGATGACAAGGCCGAGAACGAAAAACAGTGCCCCTCGAGGGCCCTTCACGGCATCGTATCCTGCGGGGCGATGATGATCCGGACGGTCTTGGGCGGGGCCTTGGCCGCCGCGGCGCTATCGGACATCCGGAGCAGTTTCTGGAAGACCCGAACGGTGGCGGGCCGAGTCGCGTAGGCCATGCCCTCGCGTGATTCGGAGCGGGCCTCAGGAAACCTTGCTAGGTAGAAGAGGCAGGCGATCATGCTGGTTCGGGCCGCCTCGTGCTCCGGCTCGATTTGGAGCGTTTTGCGGTAGTACTCGACGGCCGGCTCGCAATTGGCGTTGAGCCGGAGTTTGTTGGCGAGTTCGAAATAGGCGCCCCACTGCTTTGGATAGAGGGCGATCGCCATTTTGTATTCGTACTCCGCCCACCGCTTCTGCCCGATCAGGAACAACAGCTGGGCCAGGGCGTGATGGGCT
Organism: Gemmatimonadota bacterium; assembly: GCA_031400975.1. Lineage (GTDB taxonomy): Bacteria > Gemmatimonadota > Gemmatimonadetes > Gemmatimonadales > GWC2-71-9 > SHZU01. The sequence continues at coordinate 2,426 of JANNQX010000024.1, read as the reverse complement.
CGATACGAGTTTGGGGCATCGGTGGTGGTTTGGAACCAGAACGTAAATTGGTCTTTCCAAACTCGTTGCCGGCTGGCGCTACGGGTGGCTCCCATCACGAGGATCGCGGCCACGGCGATTGCGCCCACCACCTGGGCCCCGTGGGTCTTCATTCGCTCGATGACCGGGGCCGCCAGGCCGCCCACCACGAGCATCATCCCGATACTCGGCAGGAAAAGGGTTCGTTCCGCGAGGGCAATGCCGGTGGGGACCAGAATATTGCTGACCGGGAAGATCCCGATGCCCACCCAAAGGAGGCCGAACGTAACCACCGGCCGCCGCCGCCAGTTGGCGATCGCGACGATCACGGCCAGGCCCACCAACAGAAGGCCGAGCACTTGATCAGTGCCCCAGGTGGTGGCCGATTCGATTTCTCGCGGCGAGTAGTCGCCCTGAAGGTGCGCCGGCCAGAGCAGCAGCCGATACCAGTGGGGCACGACGGCCAACATCGTCAGGGACCGTCCGCCGATCGAGAGGCCGTCGAGTGCTTCCGCCGTGAAGGTTCCGACCGCATCACCCTCGAGGGCTAGGGTCCGGATCGCAAAGAAAGTCGCCGCGCCCAACAGCATGACGAGCAGCATCGGGCGGATGGCCGCGATCCGTTCCCGGATCGGCCGTTGGTCCGCGACCACGGTGAGTTCCGCGGCCACGATCAGCCCGATCAACATCAGGCCGGTTTCCTTGAAGAGGGTCGCCGTGAGATAAAGGCCGAAGAGCGCTGCCGCGGGTCCGACCCCAAATCGACGGCCCTTCCGGATCCCGAGGTAGAGGGCAACGGTCAGGACGGACAACAGGCCGACCATGATTTCGGATTGGTTGACCGCGACCGCGACCGCTTCGACGTGGACGGGGTGGACCATGAAGAAGGCGGCCACCAGCCAGGCGGCCGCCGTGGGCAAGAGAAGGCCCGCAAGGTAGAAGAGGGCGAGTCCGGCGGCCGCGTACATGGTGATGCTGACCACCCGAAAAACCCAGGGTCTCCCGCCACCGAGGACCCATTGGGTCGCGAAACCCGTGGTGGCGAGCGGGCGGTAGAGAGCCGGCGGGTAGGGCTTCGGCCAGTAGGACTGGGTGAAAAACAGCCAGGGCTCCGACACGCTGTGGACCAGGGTGTTCTTCTCGATCACCGCCATGTCATCCTGGGAGTAGCGGTTCCCGAGATTCGTCACGGTCGAGGCGAGGCACAGGCCCACCAAGCTGATCGTTAGTAGGGTCGAGCGGCTCATGAAATTTCTTAGGGGCTCCAGTCGGGCAAACCCCCGGCCTAGCGAGTGCCCAAGGCCTGGACGCCCGAACCGGAGGATCGGCCTAAAGTAAAGTAGAACGGGAGCTTAAGCCATTCCTCGTCGGATCGAATCCTGGTGGTAACGCGGGTCGCGGACCAGAGTGGATTGGATCTCAAAGGGGCGGCCACGTGGCCGACCCTCCGCTGTTTCCGTCCCGGCCGGGCCACCCCTTGCCCCTGGCCCCACTCCCGCAAAGTCCAACGAGAATTGGCCAACAAGGAGTTGCGCTGCTAGCTGCAATGTGCTTGTAACGCATTAAAAGGCAACGTGTTAGAATAAATGGGTACAGTTGGCACCAACGTTGCTCTTCATGTTACCGGACGGGCGACACCGCTTGGTTCTGAATAGCGAAGGCACACTCACTCTTGGAGGCAGCAAATGTTTAATCGTAAGGGTTTCACGTTGATCGAGTTGTTGATCGTCGTCGTCATCATCGGCATCTTGGCCGCTATCGCGATTCCGAAGTTCGCGGCTACCAAGGACAAGGCCAAATTGGCCTCGGTCAAGACTGACGTCCGGAACGCGATGACCGCCCAGGAAGCGTATTTCTCTGACTACGCGACCTACGGCAGCTTGGCCCAGTTGGTGACCGCCAGCAACTTCTCGTTGTCGAGCGGCAACACCGGCGCGGCCGCCGGCGTCGCCAGCGGCTTCACCATCACGGTGACCAACTCCAGCATCAGCTCCACGATCAAGACCTGCACCTCGCAGGTTGGTGCCGGTGCCGCCTCGACCCTCGACGGCGTCATCGTCTGCTCGTAATCCACGGTGTCCGGGGGCGGGCGACCGCCCCCAACACTCCGTTTCGCGTCCTAACGACCCCAGTGAACAGGAGGGCATCATGGCGAAACATTCGAAGGCCGGCTTCACCTTGATCGAACTCCTGATCGTCGTGGTCATCATCGGGATCCTGGCGACCATCGCCATTCCCAAGTTCGCGGCCACCAAGGACAAGGCCAAACTGGCCTCAGTCCGGACGGACGTCCGCAACATCATGACCGCGCAGGAAGCGTACTGGGCCGATTTCGGCTCCTTCGCGACCATTGCCCAACTGCAGTCGGCCACCAACTACACTTTTTCGCCCGGCAACTCGGCCTCCGC
>JANNQX010000023.1:0-6112 GCA_031400975.1 Gemmatimonadota bacterium | reverse complement strand
GGCCTGGACGGCCATCGTGCGGCTGAATTGCACCCGCGAGTGTATCGTCGGCGCACAGGGACTGCCTTCGGACGAGCGCGACGTGCTGGCCAGACTGGTCGCAGAGTGGCCTGACCAGTCCCCGTCGCAAGTCTGGCGCTCGGCAGGGTTCCCCGTGGTGACCGGGCGGGCAGCGGTTCGTGGAACGGACGGAATCCCGTTCGCCGTGGCCATCGCCGCGTTCGACATCCGCGACGTCGCGACCCGGGCCACGCGCAACGCCTGGCAACTGCTGCTCGCCGAACTGGTGCTCTTTCTCCTCGCGTGGGGTGGGGTGAGCCGCCTGCTGAATGTCACCGTGTCCGAGCGGCTCCGCTCTCTTACCGATCGATTGCCACAACCCGCCACTGCCGCGACCGGCGCCGGGGACCCGTTCGGCAGCGAGCTCTCGAACCTGAGCCAGCGGGTCGAGGCCAGCGTGCTGCGCAACGAGGCGCTGGAAGCCCGGCTGCAGCAGGCGCATCGACTCGAGGCCATTGGGCGGTTGTCCGGTGGAGTGGCGCACGACTTCAACAACCTGCTCACCGTCATTCGGGCCAACGCACAGCTCCTCCGCGAGGATGCCGACAACGAAGAGCTGGAGGCGATCGACGCCGCCACCCAGCGAGGGGCCGCCCTGGTGCGCAAGCTGCTGGCCTTCGGTCGCTCCGATGTCGTGCAGCGCAAGCCCGAACGAGTGGGGCCACTTTTGCACGAAATCATGGCCACCGTCAGGCGTATCATGCCGACATCCATCAACGTCCGGGTGTCGGCCGACATCCCCGACGATGTCGTGCTGGCGGATCGGGCCGCGGTCGAACAGATTGTCCTCAACCTGGCCAGTAACGCGCCTGATGCCATGCCCGATGGAGGGACCTTCACGCTCGACGTTGCTCGCTCGGCGCTCCCGGAGGCCGCCCAGGCCATGCTCGGCGAGTCAGGTGCAGACGAGTTTGTGCGGTTTCGATTCTCTGATACCGGGCTCGGTATGTCAGCACACGAGGTCTCTCATGCGTTCGAACCCTTCTTCACCTCAAAATCGCGGGAGCAAGGGTCGGGCCTGGGGCTGGCCATGGTGCATGGACTGGTGCGAAGCCACCACGGCTGGGTCGATCTCGAGTCCCAGCAGGATTGTGGCACGACGATCACGATCTACTTGCCCAGGACCGGCCAGGACCCCGCCATTGCGACACAGTACGAGGAGGTCGTGCCGGGCGCGGGGCCGGCTCTGCGGGGCAGGGTCCTCGTGGTGGAGGATGAAGCCGGGGTGCGCGCCATCACGGCCCGCTCCCTCGAGCGCCTGGGGTGGTCGGTGGACAGCGCCGACCACGGTCGGGCCGCGCTGGATCGAATCCACGCAAACGGAAGCTACGATGTCGTTGTCTCCGATGTCATGATGCCGGTGATGGGTGGGCTTGACCTCGTGAAGAGTCTGCGTGGCGAGGGATCACAGGTGCCTGTGTTACTCGTCACAGGTTACAGCGTGGAGGATCTGGCGGCGTTCTCCGCGCGGTACCCTCGGGTATCGACGCTCGGCAAGCCCTGGTCCGCCGCGCAACTCGACGAGGCCATTACAGCTCTGCTCCACGCGCCGGCCAGCTACCGCTCCGCATAGGGATTGGTGGCTACGATGAGGCACCGGCCAGCATCGCCGCCGCCGTGCGGGAGGTACCCGCGACTGCTGGGAGGCTATTGGTGCCGCACGATGGCGGGTTCGAGCTGGGTGTCGAATCGCCCCGCGCCCACCGCCCCTAGTTCGCTATAGCCCCAGCAATAGACGACGTTTACCGTCGTTGAGGCGCAGCTGAAGTTTTGGCCGGTGGTCACCGACGTGACGGCCACGCTCGCTGGCAGTTTCGTGGTGATTGGGTTGGGCTCCGCCCCGCTGGTATAGCCCGCGCCGGCCTGGGCCGTTGAATTGTTGCCAAAACAGAGAATCCGGCCGTCGGTGGTGCGGGCGCAGGTGGCCTCGCCAATGCCGATCTCGGCGATGGATTGTCCGCCGGCCGCGCGGGTCGGCGTGCTGGTCCCGAGGCCGTCGATATCCCTTCGCCCATCGCCGAAGTTCCCGTTCCCGGAGAAGCCCCAGCAATAGGCCTCGTTCGCGCTCGTGATGCCGCACACGGTGAGCGGCCCGCTGGCGAGCCTGACGAACGCGTGACCGCCGAGGACCGGAGCCGGACTCAATGCGAGGGGCACCGCCGGGTTCCCGAGATTCCCGTAGGCATATTTGCCCCAACAGAAGGTTGCCCGGTTGGTTGCGATGCCACAGGTCTGGAATCCCCCCGGGCGGATCATCGTGAACTTGAGTCCGCCCGCCACGGGCACCGGTGCGAGGGCCCCGATCTGGAATCCGGTGCCAAGCTGGCCGATCGATCCATCACCCCAACAGTATCCATCGCCAGTGACGGTCACGCCACACGCACCGGCCCCCCGGACCCGATGTCTTGGAGGACGAGCCCACCCGTCACCGGCCTCGGGGTGCGCCGGTCGATCCCGGTCCCGTCCCCAATTTGTCCGAGGTCGTTCCGACCCCAGCAGAACGCCTGGCCGGCCGAGGTGAGACCACAACTGGTTTCTGATCCCAAGGACAGACGGGTGAATCGGAGTGTGGTTTGGACCCGGCTCGCATAAGCCCGACTGATTGTCGTGCCGTCGCCCAGTTGGCCCCGGCGGTTGTCGCCCCAGCACCACGCCTCGCCCGTCGGAGTAAGTCCGCAGGCGAATGCGCCGCCGGCAGCTACTGATGCCAGGAAGGCCACAGGATTGTCGATACTGGCGACGAAAACGATCAGCGAGGCGGTTTGGCTCAGCCGGGCCTGAAGAACCTGGGTGCCGATCAGGGGCCCAGCCCGCCAGAACGCGGCGGCGTTTCCGTCCGGTCCGGTCGTCACCGCCGCCGGACTGACAGTGCCGCCACCGGTGGCAACCTGGAACGTCACGGTCCCGACGGCGGGGTTACCATGACGATCGGTAACCCGAACTTGGAGGGCTCGAGGTAGCAGGGACATGACGGTGTCCATCTGGGCGTCGCCGTCGACGAGCCGGAGCAGCGCCGGGGCGTCCGCTACTGCGGTAGCGACAAGAGTCTGGGCAAGCCGGGCGGCGGCTGGGTCGACCGCGACCGCCAGGGAATAGGAACCGACCACGGTGCCTAACCGCCAATCCACGACTGTCGCCACACCTGCCGTGTCGGTGGTGGCGGCCGACGAACCGACCGAGCCCGCGTTCACCGGGGTGAAGTTCACCGGCACCAACGCCACCGGGTTGCCGAAACGATCGCTGACCCGAACGCCCACCGGCCGGGGCACGACGGCTCCGACGACGCCGGTTTGGCCGCTGCCGAGCAATTCGATCTGGGCTGGAGCCGCAGCCCTGGCTACTGCGGTCACCCGCGCGCCGAGGTTGGCAATGGTGGCGACCAGCGTATTCGGTCCTGATCGCGGGCCGAGGGTCCAACGCCCGATTGTCGCCCCACCGGTGGCGTCGGTTCGCCGTTCGCCCTCCGCGACCGATCCGCCGCCGGCGGACACCTCGAACCCAACCAGCACGCCCGGAACCGGATTGTCGTACCGATCTCGGACGATGAGCCGCGGCGCCGAGTCGAGGACTTCGCCAACGACGCCCAGAGCACTGTCGCCTCGCACTTCGATCTGGGCCGGGTCATCGGGCGTTCCGATCGCCTCGAACCTTACCGGCGAAAGAACCCCCACCGCCGCCATCACCTGGTTGCTGCCGGCCCGGCGTCCAAGCGTCCAACGCAGAGCGCTTGCCCGTCCGTCGCCGCCAAGGCTCGGCTTACCAGGAGCGCCACCGGTTGGGCGCTCAGGGATTGGTGGCTACGATGAGGCTGCAGGCGGCCTGGACACTTGCCTCCCCACGTCAGCCGGCACGAGTGTTCCGTCGAGTTCGCTCAGGGCGCTCACCAGTTACACCCCGAACTGCCTGAGGTGATGGTCGAGGTGCCGCCACGCCTGGCGGCCCCAGCCTCGCCGGCTGAGCGGGCCGAAGACCGGGTTGGCCGCGAAGTCCGACGTGGCGGGGAAGTCGGTGAAGCGCCGGAGGAGGCCGAGGAGGGTTTGGCGGTCGGCCTCGAACTCCGTGGCGTTGGTCATGCCCGTGCCGGGCAGGTACTCCCGCGCCGTGGGGGCGCCTTTTGGCCAGGGAAGCACCCAGAGGACGAGGTGGGAGATCCCGGGCACGTTGAGCGGCCCGCCAAGCAACTTGACGGGTTTGTCGCCGAGGGCGGTGCGGAAGGGATCGGCCAGGTGGGGCAGGGCATCGCTCGGGCTCATCCTGCCCCAACGCGGCCTCCGATCGGGTGTGAGCTTCATCAGCCGGCTGGCAAGATCCTCGGCGTCGGGTGGGTTGAACCAGTTTTTCATGCCTCAGTCCGTGTTGGGGGTTAGCCCAGAATCTCCCGGTAGATCCGGAGGAAGTTCCCGCCGAGGATCTTGGCCACGTCGGTGGTCGAAAAACCCTTCTGGAGCAGCCGCCGGCGAATCACGTGGAACTTCTCCGGCACATCGAGTTCCTCGATGAACGGCGGCCACCGGACATCGGCGCCCGGCTTGAACTTGAACTGATTGTGAAAGTCCCAGAAGGCCTTCTCGGTTGGGAAATTGGACCGCCATCCGGGGATGCTCGAGTCGGTGCCGATCCCGACGTGATCGACGCCCACGAGCTTCGCGACGTGCTCGATGTGGGCAATATAATCGTCGAGGGTGGATCGGGGTTTGTTGCTCACGAAGAAATTGACGGTCGTCATGCCCATCACCCCGCCCTTCGCCGCCAGTTTCCGGATCTGCTCGTCTGACTTACAGCGCATGTTGTCGTTCAGGGCCCGGCAGTTGGTGTGGGAAAAGATCACCGGCTTCTTGGAGAGCTCGATGGCGTCGAAAGTGGTTTTGACGCCGCAGTGGGAGAGATCGACCAACATGCCGAGATCGTTCATCCGATGGACGACGTCGACGCCGAAATCGCTGAGCCCCGAATCGGACCGTTCAGTGCTGCCGGCGCCCAATGCGTTGAGCTCGTTGTAGGTGAGCTGGATCTGGCGGATGCCGAGGTGGTAGAAGAAGTCGACGTTCCGGAGGTCGCGGTTGAGGTGGGTGCCGTTTTGGAATCCCAGCATGACGGCGAACTTGCCCTCCCGCTTGGCGGTCACGATGTCATCCGCCCGCCGCACGTGAATCACCCGGTCTCGCAGCCGTGTGAAGATGCCGTGCCAGTTGGCGAGATCCTGGACCGCGGCCTCGTAGCTGAACGTCGGTGTTCCGGCCGGCCCGAGGGTGGTGTCAAGCATGGTGATGCCGGACCGGGCGATCTCCGCGAACCCCTCCTCGCCGAAACGCACCCCGCCCAGGGCATCGATCCAGATGTCGCCGGGGTCTTGGTCGGTGGCGATGCCGCCGGTGCGGGCCGGCTTCTGGTCCGTGGTGGCCGCAACGGTGGCGGCGGCGACGCTCTGCACGAACGATCGGCGGGTCGGGCTCACGAGGACGGCCTCCGAGTCAAGGTGGGCGCGGCAGTATGGTCTCTATGTTACCGATGATTCGGACGCTTCGAAATGGGGCCGCCCCGGCGGGCCGGTTCTTGACGGTCGCGGTGACTCGGCATATGTTAACAACATGGTTAACAATATGTCCTCCGCCCGGCTCAGCCGGGTTTTCGGTGCCCTTGCCGACCCCACCCGTCGGGCCATGGTCTCCCGGCTGGCCCGGGGCGACGTCACGGTGACCGACCTCGCGGCGCCGTTCCCGATCTCCTTGCCGGCCGTGTCGAGGCATCTCAAGGTCCTCGAACGGGCCGGCTTGGTAAGACGGACGGTGGCCGGCCGGGTTCACCGGTGCTCGCTCGTGGCGTTGCCGTTGGACCGGGCCACCGATTGGATCGGGTACCATCGGCGTTTCTGGGCGGAGCGGCTCGAGGCGCTCGATCACCTGCTTACCGATTCCCCGCCGGTCCCATCACCGAAACCAGGAGGTCGCCGTGCCCGCCACTGATACGTCACCACTCAGGCTCGAGCTTCGCCGCACCATCGCCGCCCCGCCCGAGCGGATTTTCGCCGCGTGGACCACGCCGGAGTTGTTGC
>JANNQX010000022.1:0-2900 GCA_031400975.1 Gemmatimonadota bacterium | reverse complement strand
CTCTTCGCCGTGAGCCACCATCGATTGCCGAACGTCGATGACCGAGGAAAACGGCAGGTTGCGGGGCGCATGGCCCATGACCGGGATCCCGAACTCTCGCCCGGCCGCCGTGAGCGCCGCGTGGGTTTCGGCCGTCATGTTGCCGTGGATCTTGACCATGTCGTACCCGGCGCGTTTCTGCTCCTCCACGGCGCGGCGGGCGTCCTCCGGCGTCTTGATGAGCGGCTCGTTGGTGTAGGGGCCGCTGGTGTAGATCGCGGGCCCGATCAGCTCGCCGCGGCGCACCCGGGCCCGGAGCGCCAGGTGTTCCGGACCGCCCTTGAGATTGAACACGGTGGTGACGCCGTACGCGAGGAAGATCGACATCCATTCCTCGGGCCGGCCGTCGAGATGGCCATGGGCGTCGACGAGCCCGGGCATGAGGAACTTCCCCCGCGCGTCGATCCGCTGTACCCCGGCTGGAACGGCGACCCGGTTTCGGGGGCCGACCGCCTCGATCCGGCCGTCCCGGATCAGGACGGTCTGGTCGGTGGCGATGCGCTCGTCGGTCATGGACAGGACGGAGGCGCCCACCAGGGCAACCGGAGCTGGGGTGCCGGCCGCCTGGGCGGGCTGCAACATGAAGGCGGCGGCTACCAGGAAAGCGGAACTCACCGGGGGACCTCGGGAGATGAGTTGACAAGTAGCACTTGTCACCCTAGGTTCGGAGCGAACCATGATCCGGAGTTTTCGGCATCGGGGTTTAAGGTCGAGCGGATCCTGGCCGTGCTTGATGTTGCGCGGACCCCGGCGGCGCTCGACCTGCCGCGGTTCCACCTCGACGTGGACCTGGTCGACTATCACTGATGGAGCGTGCCATGCCGATGAAGAACCCGGTTCACCCCGGCCGGATCGTTCGCCACGACTGCCTCGAGTATTTCGGCCTGTCGGTGACGGCCGGCGCCAAGGTGCTTGGCGTGTCCCGCCAAGCGCTCAACAACATCGTCAACGGCCAGGCCGGGATCAGCCCCGAAATGGCCATTCGGCTGACCAAAGCCTTCGGCAGCACCCCTGAAACCTGGCTTTCGATGCAGATGGCGTTCGATCTGGCCCAGGCCCGCAAACGCGAGGGGGCGATCAAGGTGCGGCGGTACTCGACCGGCCGAGGACCGGTTCCCGCTTGAGGGCCAAACCGACCCGGCCGCCTCCCCGCCGCTAGAAACTCGCCGGCAACCCGGCCGCCGTCTGGCGCGACAACCACCTGGTGTGGATCGCCCCGAGGAGATTTCCGACGACGTCGTTTGATCCAGCCTTTGATTGGAATTGCGGCATTTCGGTTCCGCGCTGACCCCCGACCGCCGTTACTGTCGGGCATGACGCTTGACCCGCCGGTTCGACGACCTCAGCTTTCCCCCGGTCCCGCTGGTGGGAGTGCGTCATTGACTTATCTAAGCCATTGGCGCACTTTCATATGGTCATCGTAGAGACTCCCGCCTTCACGAGGCTCGTGACCGCCACGCTGGACGATCCGAGCTATGCTCGTCTCCAGGTTCTGCTGATGCTGTACCTCTACCCGAAGAGTGTCCGTGATCGGTTGACGAAGAACCAGGAACAATCCTTGGCGACGCTCGCCGAGCGCGAGTTCGGTTAGGAGGGTACCGTGCGCAAAGTCCTGTTCGACGAACTGATGGAAAGCGTGAAGCAGGGCGGGGCGATCCTTCGGGGCGAAATGGCCCCGGGGCGAGTCCTCCTCCCGGGCGGCGATGTCGATGTCGCGGCGCTTCGACGACGATTTGGCCTCTCACAGGCCAAGTTCGCCGAATTCCTCGGGATCAACATCGGCACGTTGCGAAACTGGGAGCAAGGACGTCGCCAGCCGGAAGGCCCCGCCCGGGTGCTCCTCAAGGTGGCGGCCCACCAACCGGAGGCGCTGCTCGCCGTGTCAGGCAGGCCCGATCGTCCCAAATCGCGGCGGGGTCGCGTCGCCAAGGCGTGAATTTGCCGCTCTGCTTGGAATCAGCGTGGACACGCTGCAGAATTGGAAGCAGGGTCGTCGGGAGCCCGAAGGCCCCGCCAAGGTGCTCCTCCAGGTGGCCGCCGAAAAAAGACCGCGGCCTAACCCTGACCGGAGTCTGGCCTTGAGCACAGCTCGCCCTGGAATCGGGTGGTGGCTGATGGTCGTCCTGGCGGCCCTCACCGCCGCCTACGGCTTTGCCACCGCGTTGATCGGCCCGCCGACCTACTCCCCCGACCTCAAGGCCTCGTTCGTCGCCCGGCCCTGGGGCATCTACCCCCACGCGTTCTTCGGCGGCCTGGCCGTGCTCCTCGGTCCGTTCCAATTCCACCGGGGCCTGCTCCGGAACCGGGCCCGCCACCGGAAGATCGGTCTCACCTACGTGACGGCCTGTCTCATTGCAGGCACGGCCGGTCTCTACATGGCCGTCTATTCCTACGGCGGGATCATCACCAACCTGGGCTTCGGGAGCTTGGCGGTGGCGCTCCTCACCACGGCGGGCTTGGCGTTCCGCGCCATCAAGGGCCGGGACGTGGCCACCCACCGGGAGTGGATGATCCGGAGCTACGCCCTGATCTTTGCCGCCGTGATGCTCCGGATCGAGATTCCGCTGCTGATGATCGCCACCCAGGGCAACTTCGACGTCACCTACCGGATCGTGGCGTGGAGCTGCTGGGTGCCCAATCTCATCGTGGCCGAACTGATTGTGCGAGCGACCCGGGGCACGGCGGCCGCGGGGCTGAGTGTGAGCTAATTCTCGAGGCTGCCCGCCGAGGTGGATGGGTTCACCGGAGCATCCCAAGGGATCCGCATCGCGCTCCGGGGGCGGGTGAGTTGATCGCAGTTGACTCCAAGTGACCCGGTGGTGACTCCCCCTTCCTACCATACCCACCATCGACGGAGGGGC
>JANNQX010000021.1:0-29651 GCA_031400975.1 Gemmatimonadota bacterium | reverse complement strand
CCGGCCGGCTTCGGTTCCACCAGTCGGACATGGGGCGGGTTGCAACTGGCGTTGGCGTCCTCCTACCGCGTCATCGCGTACGACCGCGCGGGGCTGGGCGCCTCCGATCCGAGCCCGCGCCCGCGCACCGCCCGGATCATCGCACAAGAGCTGCGCGAGGCGTTGCGGTCCGTGGGAGCGTCGCCACCGTTCCTGCTGATCGGGCACTCCGCCGGCGGACTTCATGTCCGAGTCTTCGCCAGCATGTTCCCTCGGGAAACCATGGGGCTCGTGCTCGTCGATCCGACGCCCGACGGATTTGAGGCGCGGGCACGACGCGAACTGCCCGGTGTCTTCGCTCACTTCGATTCCATCGAAAACGCCGGCACGGCCAGCGCGTCGGCCGGGGAACGGGGTGAGGACGCGGGATGGGCCGAGTCCCTGAACGACGCCCGGCGCTCGAACGGCGGCTATCCCGGCCGGGTCATCGTGCTTTCCGCCTCACGTCCCGAGTTGTTCGGCCTCGGTGCGATCTGGACGGACCAGCACCGACGGTGGTCCGCCGCCGCATCGAACCGCGAGTACGTGTTGTTGTCCGGGGCGGGCCACAACATTCACCGGGAGCGGCCCGAGGTGGTGATTGCGGCGGTGCGGCGTATCTTAGCGACGCAATAACGTTAGGCACCACAACCAACTCGTGGGATCGCTCATGCTTCCGCCAGGTCAGATTCCGCGAGCCGACGTTCCCAGGTTCGGACTCACTCAAGACGCCGAACGGTTTCCGTCACGCCCGAATGACCGCGCACTTGCGATCACGGTGCTTTCGGCGAATCCGGTCATCCTGAATGACGCCCTCCGCGGCCTTCCCCGCACCACATTACGGGCCGACTTCCACTGCGTCACCACGTGGTCTCACCTTGGCCTGAAATGGGGCGGAGTCAGATTCGCGGACTTCTTCCATCAACGAGTGGCACCCCTCTCAAGCGGGTCCGTCCCCATCATCGGCGTGGCGCTCCGGGCGCAGGACGGCTACCGCACGACGCTCCTCTTGGAAGATCTGCTGGCGGAAGACGTGCTGTTGGCCGACGAACTCGATGACCAGCCCTTGTCCATCGAGCATGGCGCGCCGCTGCGACTGGTAGCCCGGCGGCACTCCGGATACAAGAATCTCAAGCACTTGGCCACGATCGAGTTCTCCGCCACGATACCGGTCGTCAAGCATGGCCCTCTAGCATTGCTCGATCATGCCCGCGCCCGCGTGGCGCTGGAAGAGCGGGGTCGTTGGCTTCCGGGTTGGGTTCTGCGCCGGGTCTACCGCCCTTGCATTCCGACCACGGTGGAGCGGTTTCGCGTCGGCATGCTCAAGAGCGGGCACCCACCGGAATCCGCAGCAAGGCCCAGGCCCTAGTTTGGACCGAACTCCCGTCCAGTGTGCCGGTGGGCCGAACCGTCCGACCGCCGCTGGTACTGGGGCAAGTTCACCAGGCCGTGCAGCCCGCCATGCCACCCGCCGAGCGTTTCCACGCCAACGACACCTGCTACGAACATGGTACCCGCAATCACGAAGCCCGATCTCGTTTTCGGCGGGAGACGCCAAACAAAACGGATGAAGTAGAGCGCGAGAAGACCGACAATCGCGATGCCGGGAATGACTAAGTGAACAACCAAGTGTCGAGGGGGCCTTCGCCGCTCATGGCCCACGGAGGTCAGGCGGAGGAGCCCATAGACGTGATCATGGCCATGCCCATATTTGGCTACCTGGCCGGTGATGCTCGCGATGACCAGGGCGGCAGCCACCACTACCGGCGCGCGAGCGACCGTGGACGGCCTCAGTCGCATTGCATAGATTGGCACGGCGTCGCTTGCCTGTTTCGCTGGAACTTTTCGATCTACCCTTGAGACCGGCACCGGTCGAGGCGACGCATGGCAGCGGCATTCGCCGGAGTCGGCCCATGAACTCACGACAGCAAAAGTCGCTCTGGCTCGTCAAGCTCGTTCATACCATCGCCTGGGCATTCTTCGTTGCCTGCATCATCGCCACGCCCATCGCCGGCTGGTCGAGGCACTATGACTGGGCCTTGCTGTTCGGTGGCATCGTACTGATTGAGGTGCTCATTCTTGCTTTGAATGGCTGGCGCTGCCCGCTCACAGCGATCGCCGCGCGCTACACCGAGGACCGCCGCCCCAACTTCGACATCTTCCTTCCCGAGTGGCTGGCCCAGTACAACAAGGAGATCTTCGGCACGCTGTACGTGGGAGGCATCTTGCTCACTCTTGCCCGCCGATTCGGCTGACGGGTAATGCCGCACGCATCTTGGCAACGGTTTGTATTGATCTCTCTCGCCAATACGATCGGCCTCGCGCTCCTGCCGGGAGACGCTGGGGCACAAAAACGATCCTGGATCGTCCGTTGGCCCAACCTGAGCATGTCGGGGGACGCTCGTCCGTTCGCCGGGCTCGTTTCCGCCCTCAGGAGCTGATCGGACTGGCTTAATTTCCCCGACGAATGTGCCGACTCGGAGACCCAGACGATGCAACCACCTCGCCAGTGTTGATCAGTCGGGGGGATGGTCTGGACCCAGTATGTCGTCGACGAGCGGGGCCGCGCCGACCCGGCGAGCATCGACATCATCTACTCGGATCATCCCGCGCTCAACTCTGCGGTCCGGAACTCCCGTGTCCGGATGAGGTTCACGCCGGCAACCCGCCGGGGTCAACCGGTCCGACAAAAGCTTGAGCAGACCCTTCGGTTCGACCCTGCCGCCGTGCGGCCGTAACCTCCTTCCGACCCTCGGGAGTTGGTTTTGCCTTGCCATCGTTCGCCGTCCCGATCCTCCGCAGCGAGAGGTTGAAGCGTGAATCGCGAACCGGATGCGATAGCTCTGACGCAAGACGACCTGCGGGCCGTGGGGAGGTGGGCCCTCGACCGCGTTGAGCGGGCCCGGGTGGTGTTCGAATCACAGGCACCTTCGGATTCGCGACCGCGTGAGGCGGTCGAGGGCCTGAAGGCCTTCACCAACGGCGGCAAGCGAACGGCACGGCTGCGTGCCCTCGGCTGGGCTGCATGGGCTGCACGCGAGGTCGGCGATCCTGGCGCCGCAGCCGCAGCCCGTGCCGCGAGCCTTGCGGCGGCGATCGCCTACACCCACCCGCTCGCGACACCCCATCAGACCAACCACACGCTCGGGCCGACCGCCTATGCCGCCTTGGCGCTCGAGCTGGCGGCCGGCGGAGATCCAGCGGTGGGTGATGCGGAGGTCCGATGGGCGCTCGACCACGCTTCCCCACAAGTCCGCGACGTCGTGCGTCGGATGGCGAGGCCCGAGGTCGGGCGGGGTCGGCTTGGCGCACTCCGTCGTCAGTTGGATGTAGGCCTTCGTGGGGAACCGTCGCCGCGAGAGACCTAGCTCGCGCATCTAGCAGACAACACGCCGCCGCCCTCCATCGAGCAAGGACCAGAGCGTTCCGAGGCGGTCCTAGTCAGCCGCTTGCTGAAGGCGACGTTCGGGCTACCGCCTTCCGCTGCCTTGGACCTAAGCCCAACACCAATCCGCCCGTATCACACTCCCTCCTTCCGACCCTCCTGAGTTGGCTTTACCTTTCGATCCGGTCGCCGTCCCCTGTCGATTCCGCTGGAGAAACTCCAACGCCCGCTTCTTTGCACCCCTACCGGCGGCCGCCGAGCGGAGTCCATCCGCCGCTCGACTACCCCGACTACCGGTCCTCCGCCCTTCGGCACCCGCGCCAGCCTTTGGTCATCGTGCCGCAAACGCTGTCGGAATTGACCGGCCCGGCGTTCGGATCGGGTCCGATCGGGGCGCTCGACCACGACCTGACCCGCCAACATGCCGGCGCTCCGCTGGGCGAACGAATCGTCGTCACCGGCCGGGTGCTCGATGACGACGGCCGCCCGGTTACCAATACCCTGGTTGAAGTCTGGCAGGCCAATGCCGCGGGGCGCTACGCGCACAAGCATGACACCCACGACGCCCCGCTCGACCCGAACTTTGCCGGTGCCGGGCGGACCATCACCGACGGCGATGGCCGCTACCGGTTCGTCACCATTCGGCCCGGGGCCTACCCCTGGTCAAACCATCCCAACGCCTGGCGGCCGGCCCACATCCACTTCTCACTCCTCGGTCCCGCCTTTGTCACCCGGCTGGTGACCCAGATGTACTTTCCCGGCGATCCGCTCCACGCCTTCGACCCGATCTTCAATTCGGTGCCCGACCCCCGAGGACGGGCTCGACTGATTGCCGGGTTCGACCTGAGCGAGACCGTACCCGACTGGGCGTTAGGCTTCCGGTTCGACCTGGTGCTTCGCGGCCGGGAACAGACCCCGATGGTCGACTGACCGATGACCTCGCTCACCCCCTGGCAAACCGTCGGGCCGTATTTCGCGCTGGCCCTGCCGTCGCCGGGACAGGGCCAGCCGTTGTCTTCCGACCACCCCGGCATTCGGATTCGGATCGAAGGCGCCGTACTCGATGGCGACGGCCAGGCGGTGCCCGACGCTTTGATCGAAACCTGGCAAGCTGATGCCGGCGGCCGGTTTCCCGTTGGGGCCGCGATGTCGAGCCTCCCGCCGTCGTTTATCGGGTTCGCCCGGGTCCCCACCGACGACGCGGGGCGGTTTTCGATCGACACCGTGATGCCGGGCCACGTCGACGGGCCCTCGGCAACCCGCCAGGCGCCGCACCTGGTGGTGTCGGTGTTGGCCCGCGGCCTCCTGGGCCGATTGGTGACCCGAGCCTACTTCGAAGGCCATCCCGGCAATCCCACCGATCCGATCCTTGGCCTGGTACCCGAGGCCCGCCGGTCGACTCTGATTGCGACCGGTACCGCACCGAACCGATTTCACTTCGACATCCGCCTGCAGGGGCCTAACGAGACGGTGTTCTTCGATGTCTGAACTGTTCGATCCACTCTTCGGCGACCCTGATTTGACCGAGCCTCTCTCGGATCGGGCCCGGATCCAGGCGATGCTGGACGTTGAAGCGGCACTGGCCTTGGCGTCCGCCCGGGTCGGATTGACGCCGGTGGCCGCGGTTGCCCCGATTCGGCACGCCGCGGCGGTCGAGTACTACGACCTGACAGCCATCGGACAGGGCGCCGCCAAGGCCGGCAACCTGGCGATTCCTCTCGTGGCGGCGCTGACGGAACGAGTCCGACAAGCCGACCCCGAGGCAGCCCGTTGGGTCCACTGGGGGGCCACCAGCCAGGACATCATCGACACCGGCCTCGCCCTCCAGCTCCAACGAGCGGTTCCGGTCGTCGTGATGCGGCTGGAACAGGCAGCCCGAGCCGCCGCCGGCCTGGCGCAGCGCCACGCTCGCACCCCGATGGCCGGCCGCACCTGGCTCCAACACGCTACCCCGATCACCTTTGGACTGCGGGCCGCAGGTTGGTGCGATGCCCTGTCGCGTGCTGCGACCCGGCTCGCCGCCAGCCTCGACGAGGCGGCCGTGCTTCAACTCGGCGGCGCTTCCGGGAATTTGGCGGGGTTTGGCCGCGAGGGACTCCGGCTTGCCGACGAACTGGGCCGGGAGTTGGGCCTCCAAGTTCCGGAGGCTCCCTGGCATACCCAGCGTGACCGGTTGGCCGAGCTCGCGGCCGCGTTAGGAATCGGGGCCGGCGTCGGCGGCAAGATCGGACGCGACATCGGATTGATGGCCCAAACCGAGGTGTCCGAGGCCGGCGAGGCCAAGCCCGGTACCTCCTCCGCCATGCCGCAGAAACGGAATCCGGTCGGAGCATCGGTGGCGATCGCCGCGGCACTCCGGGCGCCCGGGTTGGTGGCCACCATCTTGGCGGCAATGCCCCAGGAACAGGAACGAGGGCTCGGCGGTTGGCAGGCCGAGTGGGAGACCCTGCCCGACCTGATCCGGATCGCCGGCGGCGGAGCCCGGGCGATCGCGACGACCCTCGAAAGTCTCGCGATCGACCCCGGCAGGATGCGGGCGAACCTCGGCTTGACGGAGGGGCAGATCAGCACGGAAGCCGTGGCGTTGGCGTTAGGCGCTCTGATCGGTCGAAGCAAGGCCCACGCGATTGTGGCCCGAGCCGTCGACCGGGCCGTGGCCGAGGCCCGGGACTTGGCTGGGGTCCTGCACGACGATCCGGAGATCTCGGCCCACTACTCGCCCCAGGAAGTGGCCGCGCTGCTCGACCCGGAACGCGCGCTGGGGTTGGCGGAAGGGTTGGTCGATCGAGTCTTGGCCCGGTTTCGGACCGTCCATGGCTGAGGCCCTGACCGCCATCGGGCCGATCTGGTACCAGGAGGATGGCCCGGCGGACGCGCCGGCGCTGCTGCTCTCCAACTCGCTCGGAACCACGGCCGCCCTGTGGGACCGAGTACTCGCCTCGCTGACGACCCGATTCCGAGTGATCCGGTACGATACCCGGGGCCACGGCCGCTCGGTGGTGACGCCAGGGCCATACTCGCTCGCGACGTTAGGCGCTGACGCGGTCGCCGTGCTCGACGCGGCCGGTGTTGGCCGGGCTCACTGCTGCGGCGTCTCCCTGGGCGGCTTGACCGGCATGTGGCTCGGCATCCATGCGCCCGAGCGAATCGACCGTCTGGTTCTTGCCAACACGGGGGCCCTGGTCGGCACGGCCGACATCTGGAATCGACGAATCGCCGTGGTCGAAGCCGAAGGGATGACGGCCATTGTGGCCCAGCTGCTCGACCGGTGGTTTACCCCCGAATTCCAAGCCGAAAACCCGGACACCATCGCGATGTTCGGCCGGATGATCGCTCTGGTTCCGCCGACCGGCTATGTCGGAGCCGCGGCCGCGGTTCGAGACGCCGATCTTCGCGAGGCGATTACCGCAATCGGGGCCCCCACGTTGGTGATCGTCGGCGCCCGTGATCCGGCCACGCCTCCAGCGCTGGGCGAAGCGATCCGCGCTACGATTGCTGGCGCCCGACTGATCAGACTCGACGCCGCGCATCTTTCTAACGTCGAGCAACCGGCGGCCTTCGCTCGCGCGGTGACCGACTTCCTCCTCAATCCGGAAACGACCCATGGATGAACGCGAGCGGCGAGAACGGGGAATGGCGGTTCGGCGCGAAGTGCTGGGCAGCGATCACGTCGACCGGGCGGTGGCCGGGGCCGACCCCCTCACGGCTGAGTTCCAAGACCTGATTGCCCGGTACGCGTGGGGTGAGATTTGGACCCGACCGGGGCTCGACCAGCGAATCCGGCGGGTCCTGGTACTCGGCACCCTGGTCGCCCTGGGCCGGTGGGAGGAATTCCGGCTCCATGCCCGCGCCGCCGTCGATCACGGCGGACTGACCCGCGAGGAGCTGAAAGAGATCGTCCTCCAGCAAGCGATTTACTGCGGTGTTCCGGCCGCCAACACCGCGTTCGAGCACCTGAAGGCCGCGCTCGCCCCGTGACCCGAACCCAGGTCGCCATCGTCGGGGCCGGACCGGCGGGGCTCATGCTGGCCCATCTCCTCCACCGGGAGGGAATCGAATCGGTCGTAGTGGAGCAAAAGAGCCAAGCCTACATCGAGCAACGGGTCCGGGCCGGCGTCCTCGAGCATGGCACCGTCGAGCTGCTCACCGGCGCCGGCATCGGCGACCGACTCCTCCGTGAAGGTCTGCCGCACCACGGATTTGAACTCCGCTTCGAAGGAGAGACCCATCGGATCGACCTCACCGGTCTTACCGGCCGCACCATTACGGTGTATGGCCAGCAGGAGGTCGTCAAAGACCTGGTCGCAGCCCGCCAGGCTTTGGGGGCGCCCATCCATTTCGAGGTTATGGAGGTTGGAGTACACGACATCGGGACGGACCGACCTTTCGTAACCGGCGTCCACGACGGGATTCCGATCCGGATCGAGGCCGACTTTGTGGCGGGTTGTGACGGATTCCACGGAATCTGCCGAGCGGCGCTGCCGGCTACCGAGGGGCGCCAATTCGAACGAGAGTATCCCTTCGGCTGGGTCGGGATCCTCGCCGAGGCACCGCCCTCGAGTCCGGAACTGATCTACGCGCGGCATGAGCGGGGGTTCGCGCTCCACAGCATGCGGTCAGCCACGGTGACGCGGCTCTATGTTCAATGCGGGCCGCACGATCGGGTGGAACAGTGGCCCGACCAACGAGTCTGGGACGAACTGCACCTCCGTCTCGGGGCCCCAGGGTGGAGCCTCACCGAGGGTCCGATCTTCGAGAAGAGCATCACCGGGATGCGGAGTTTCGTGATGGAGCCGATGCAATCCGGGCGCCTGTTTTTGGCCGGTGACGCCGCCCACATCGTCCCGCCGACCGGGGCCAAGGGGTTGAACCTGGCGTTGGCCGATGTGGCCGTCCTCGCGCGGGGCTTGGTGGAGTGGTACCGCGCCGGCTCGCGGCATCAGCTCGATCAGTACTCGGCCACCTGCCTCCGGCGGGTCTGGCGAGCGGAGGACTTCTCGGCCCAGATGACCGGCCTTCTCCATCGCTATCCGGACGACAGCGGCGGGTTCGCTGCCCGGTTGCAGTTGGCCCGACTCCGGGTGATCGTCGGCTCGCGGGCGGCTCAAACCGCGTTGGCGGAAGGGTACGTCGGGTGACCGCCAAGGCGTCAGGATGGCGGTCGTTCGCAGCCGTGGCCGGGGCGGTGGCCGGCGCGGCGGTGATTCTCCAGCTGCCCCGGTCGCCGGCGCTGCCGCCGGAGGCCCAGCGGCTCGCGGCACTCTTCTTTCTGGCCCTGGTACTCTGGACCACCGACGCCATCCCGCTCGCCGCCACCTCGCTCCTCGCACTGGCGCTCCAGCCGATCTTCGGCGTGGCCCCGTTGTCGGCGGCGTTCTCCAACTTCATCAGTTCAGTGTTCTTCTTCGTCATTGCGATGTTCTGCATCGCCCAAGCTGTCATGACGTCGGGGTTAAGCCGCCGGCTCGCGCTGAGCCTGCTCTCCAGGGCGGGGACCGATCCCAGCCGAGTCCTCCTCGCGTTCATGGTGGGCACCGCCCTCACCTCGACGGTGATTTCCGACGTGCCGTGCACCGCGATCTTCATGGCGATCGCCTTGCCGCTGTTCGAACAACGAGGCCTGGTACCGGGCCAATCCCGGTTTGCCGCTTCGGTCATGATGGGAATCCCGATTGCGGCCTTCATCGGCGGAATCGGGACCCCGGCCGGGAGCCCGATCAACGTCCTGGGCCTCCAGTTCCTGGAGCAGTACGGCAAAGTCCGGGTTCCCTTTCTTCACTGGATGGCCATCGGGATCCCGATGGTCATCGTCCTGCTCCCGATTGCCTGGCGGGCCTTGCTCCACTTCTTCCCGCCGGAATTCGACACGTTCGGCGACCTCGACACGATTCGGTCCGAGCGAGCGGCGTTAGGTCCGATGCGGCCGGTCGAACGCAAGGTCCTCGGCCTGCTCGGCATCATGATCGTGCTGTGGATCCTCAGCACCTGGTTTCGGCAACTGGACGTTCCCTTGGTCACCATCCTGGGCGCGGTGGCGCTGTTCCTGCCCGGAATGCGGATCGTGACCTGGAAAGAGGTCGAGCGGAGCACCGGGTGGGATATCCTGTTAGTCATCGGCGCCGTAACGTCGCTCGGCGCGGCGTCCGTCAAGACCGGGTTGGCCCAGGCGGTGGTCGATCTTTCGTTGGGCGGGCTCACGGGGAGCCCGTTCTGGATCGTCGTGGCGATCAGCGCCTTCGTGGTGGTGATTCATTTGGTGCTGACGATCGCGCCGGTCATTGTCGCGGTCCTGATCCCGCCGATCGTGATTCTGGCCAACGCGTCAGGGCAGAATCCGGCGCTCTACGCCTTGCCCGTCGTATTTGCTGCTTCCTGCGCCTTCCTGTTGCCGCTCGACGCCGTCCTGCTCATCACGTACGGCAAAGGATATTACCGAATGCTCGACCTCCTGAAGCCGGGAATCGTCATCAGTGTAGCTTGGATCTTCTTGATGGCCGCCCTGCTAACCGGGCTTGGCCCGCTACTTGGCCTTTTTTGATCCGCCAGTCAGCTCCGATGCGATCCGACTTCTCTGTGCGACCGGGGCTGCCTGCTGACGCCCTAGCGCTAGCCGATTTTGCGGCGCGGACCTGGGCCGAGACGTTTGGCGCGGACAACGATCCGGCCGATCTGGCCGCCCATCTGGCGGCCGCGTTTGGCGAACCCCAGCAACGGGGCGAACTCGCCGACCCCGCCGTCCGCACGTTGCTCGTCGAACGGGGCCCGATCTTGTGCGGCTACACTCAGGTGCGCCGCCATGAGCCGCCGGCCTGCGTCACCGGACCCGCCCCGATCGAAATCGCCCGCTTCTACGTGGATCGGCTGTGGCAAGGCAAGGGCCTGGCCCAGCGCCTGATGACGGCGGCCAAAAACGCCGCTCGGGAACTCGGTGGCCAAACCGTCTGGCTCGGCGTCTGGGAGCGGAATCCCCGGGCCATCGGGTTCTATCTCAAATCCGGGTTTGACGATGTCGGAACCACGGCCTTCTGGGTCGGATCCGACCGCCAAACCGACCGGGTCATGGTCGCGCCGCTCGGCCCGACCCCGAGGTGACCGTTTTTCAGTAGATTTCCCGAATGGCCATTCCCTTCCTCGCGTTCATGATCGCCCAGCTGCCGGTCCCGCCGGCCCAAGATCCCCGCCTCTATGACCTGGCCCGCGCCATTCCGGCCCAGGCTACCGAAGCCACGGTCAGGAAATTAGTGAGTTTCGGCACCCGCCATACCCTATCCGACACCGTTTCCACTACTCGAGGCATCGGTGCCGCACGCCGGTGGATCAAGGCCGAGTTTGATCGAATCGCCGGGGACTGTGGCGGGTGTCTCGAGGTCCAGTTCAACCGGGGTCTGCTCAAAGCCGGCCCGGGGACCCGGGTGACCCAGGACGTCGAGCTGGTCAACGTCGTCGCGATCCAGCGGGGCCAGACGTACCCCGACCGTTACGTTTTGATTACCGGTCACTACGACTCCCGGGCCAGCGACCCTAACGACGCCACCTCGGACGCTCCCGGGGCGGTCGACGATGCGAGCGGCACGGCGGCGGTCATCGAAGCCGCCCGGCTCCTCTCGAAACAGCGGTTCGACAAAACCATCGTCTACGGCGCTTTGGCGGGCGAGGAGCAGGGTCTCCTTGGCGGCCAGCAACTGGCGGCCTACGCTAAGGCTCAGGGCTGGCAGATCGAAGCCGTGCTCAACAACGACATCATCGGAAACAGCGCCGGCATCGGTGGCCAGGTCGACAATTTGACCTTCCGGATTTTTTCCGAGCCAACAGCGGTGACCGAGCCCGACGAGGAGCGCCGCGGCCGGCGGGTCACCGGCGGCGAAGTGGATGGGCCGTCGCGCCAGTTGGCCCGATACGTTCACGCGATCGCCGGGCAGGTTCTTCCAATGATGCGGCCAAAACTGGTCTATCGCCTCGATCGATTCGGCCGAGGGGGCGACCACCGGGCGTTCAACGACGCCGGCTTTCCGGCGGTCCGGATTACCGAGGCGTTCGAGAATTACAACCGGCAACATCAGAACGTCCGGACGGAAAACGGGATCGAATTCGGTGACGTACCGGATCAAGCCGACTTTCCCTATGCGGCGCGGATCGCCGGGGTCAACGCCGCGGCGTTAGCGGCTTTGGCATGGGCTCCCCCTCCCCCAACGGCCGTGCGGCTTCGAGGCGGCGTCAGTGCATCGACGCGGCTTACTTGGGAAGCCGCGCCCGGGGCCGCCGGGTACCTGATCTACTGGAGAGACACCACCGATCCCGTCTGGAGTCGGTCTCGTTACGTCGGGTCGGTCACTGAGTTTGTGCTCGACGGGATCCTGATTGACGATCACCTGTTCGGAGTCGCCAGTGTGGGGGCCGACGGCAACCAATCGATCGTAACGTTTCCCTCACCAGGAGCCGGCCGATGACCAGAGCCAAACGATGGATCAAACGGATCGCGATCGGCGTTGTGGCGGTGGTGGCCACCGCCGTGATGATCGGGGCCGGCTACGAGGCCAAGATGCGACGCCAGGCTCTCGTCCGCTACCCGGTCCCGGGCCAGCTCATCGACATCGGCGGGCGGAAGATCCAGCTCGACTGCAGGGGCAGCGGGGCGCCGTTGGTGGTCCTCGAGGCCGGTCTCGACATGAACGGTTCGCTGGCGTGGGCCAAGGTCCACGATTCGATTGCCGTCACCACCCGGACCTGCGGCTATAGCCGGGCCGGCGTGATGTGGAGCGACGACAATCCGGGCCAACCGAGTGCGGTTGGAATCGCGACCGACCTCCAAGCGGCCCTCCGAGGCGCGGGCGAGAAGGCACCGTATGTCATGGTTGGCCATTCGTTAGGCGGCCCGTACATCATGACCTTCACGAAACTCCATGAGGCCGATGTCGCCGGGCTCGTCTTCGTCGACGCGTCGCACCCCGAGCAGATCCAACGGTTCAAGGAGGTCCTCGGGCGGGAGCTCAATCCACCGGTTGGCCTCATGAAAGTGGCGGCGGCGCTCGGGTGGACCGGGGTCGTCCGGGTCGCAATGTCCGCCGGACCCGCGCCCGATAGCGTCGGCCGGACGACCGCTGCCTTCGCCCCCACATCTCTGGCGCCGATGTTCGAGGAATTGGATGCGCTCGCTTCCACCCTGGAGGAGGCCGGAAGGTACCGGCAACTTGGGAATCGGCCACTGATCGTGTTGACCGCCATGGCACCGGTGGACACCGCGACGTTGAAGCAAATGAAGATGACCGCTGAGGAAAACGTCAGGTTCCGGGCCGCCTGGAAGGAGTTGCATGACGACGAGGCCAGTTGGTCAACCCAGAGCGAGCATATCCTCGTGCCCGACGCCACCCACTATATCCAGAACGATCGGCCGGACATCGTCATTGCGGCGGTGCGGAAGGTGGTGGAAATGGTTCGCCACCCGGTGATGGCGCCACCGGCACCCCTGCCCTGACGGTATTCAACGCTACCCGACCGGGGGGGGCCTAGTCGAAGATTCCTGAAATCAGGTTCGCGATCGCGTCGAACACGGAGCTTGCCATGTCGCCGGCGCCCTCGATCAGACCCGAACCCGCCTCGGCGCCGGCCGCCGCCGCGCCACCGGCCAGGTCCGACAAGCCGCCACCCGGCATCGGTGAACTCGGCGTCAGGAGACTCGCGAGTAGGAAGGCATCCATCGAGTTGGCCGCCACATCGACCGCCGTCGTCGGTCTCATGCCGCGATGCTGAACCAGGGCCGTATTCCAGATCTCCTTCAGTTCGACGCCGTCGAACCAAACCCCGCGGCACTTCTTGCACCCATCAAGCTTGGTTGAGCCGGCCCGGACCGGCTCGAGGAGTCCGGAACAAACCGGGCAACGGACCAGGTTCGGCGCTTTGCAGGCCGGGCACCGGTCGGCATTCCGGAGGTAGGACGCGTCGCAGCTCCCGCACCGTTTCCGATACGCTTCCTGCTTGAGCGTGATATGCCGTTCAACGGCCCGGGCACCGAGACGGCGCAGGTGATCGACCTCACCGGCGTCGAACCAGATCCCGCCGCATCGCCCGCATCCGTCGAGCACCATCCGGCCCGGTCCGGTGCCAACGTCGATTTTCTGCATCGGAAGGCCCGGACATACCGGGCAGAGCCGGCGGCTTTCCGGCTCAGGACTCAAGGATCGGTTTGCTGCCACCTTTTTCCCCCAGCAGTTGGACGTCCGGGAACCGATACACCAGCATCCCCGAGTCGGTCACGTCGATATCGGCCACGCCTTGTTGGGTCAGCGAACGCAAGGCTTCCTCCACTTGCGGCGCTCGGAGCCCAGTGGCGGCCACCGCCTCGACAATGGTAAGCTTGCCGCCTCGTTCGGAGGCCAATTTCACCAGCTCTGATTCCCAGGTTTGGAGCCGCAACTCGGCCCGGTCGGCGGTCCGGAGCCGCTGGCCCCGGTAGTGGCTCTGAATCAAAGCGATGCCGGCGCCGGCCGGGATCGCGACCGCGATCAACAAGGTGCCGATGGTGGTCGCGAGGCTCCGGGTGGCATCGGACAGGCCGAATCCGATCGCCATGAACAGTGCCACCCCAATCAAGAGGCCGCCCCCCAGGACTTTCATCGTCACTTCCCGGCCAACGCTACTTGCTCCATGGGGCCACCACGCCGTTGCTCCGGGCGTACGCCACCATTGGGCCGCGGGCACCCCAGAGAAATACGACGGTAGACTCGCCGCATCGAGACGACTCCGGTTGGTGGTGAGTGGGTCATTCGTCAAACCGCCACGCCAGTGTCGTACCGGCGTGAAACGGGATCACGGTCGTGGCGTCGGACTGGATCCGGTCAGGCACAGAGCTCGGCGCCCGGGTCAGAGTAACCTGCCCGTCATTCAACGGCAGCCCGTGGAATCGGGCCCCGTTCTCGGAGGCAAAGGCCTCGAACTTGTCGAGGGCCTTTTCCTCGTCGAACACCGTGGCGTAGGCTTCGAGTGCCACCGGAGCGTTGAACACGCCGGCACACCCGCACGCCGACTCTTTGGCGCCGACCACATGCGGGGCGGAGTCGGTGCCGAGAAAGAATTTCCGGCTGCCCGAGGTGGCCGCTCGACGGAGGGCCAGCCGGTGCTTCTCGCGTTTGAGAACCGGCAAACAATAGAGATGAGGACGGAGACCGCCCTGAAACATGGCGTTCCGGTTGCATTGGAGGTGATGCGGCGTAATCGTCGCGCCGACCAGATCGGATGATCCCAGCACGAAGGCAACTGCCTCCTCCGTGGTAATGTGCTCGGAGACGATCTTGAGGCCGGGAAAATCGCGGACCACCGGGGCCAGAATCCGCTCGACGAACACCGCTTCCCGGTCGAAGACGTCGACCTCGGGGCTCGTCACCTCGCCGTGAACGAGGAGCGGCATCCCGATCCGTTGCATCGTCTCCAACACGCCATAGATCGAGCGGACTTGCGTTACACCCTTGGCCGAATTCGTGGTGGCGTGAGCCGGGTACAGCTTGGCGGCGGTGAACACGCCCTGTTCGAAGCCGGCGGCGAGGTCCCGGGCGTCGGTCCCGTCGGTCAGATAGGCCGTCATCAGGGGGGTAAACCGCCGGCCGGGGCGTACTTGGCTTTGAATCCGGACCCGATAGGCCACCGCCTCCGCCATCGTCGTTATCGGCGGATCCAGGTTCGGCATCACGATGGCCCGGGCGAACTGTCGGGTGGTAAAATCGAGCACATCGGCCAGCATCGGCCCGTCGCGGAGGTGGACATGCCAGTCGTCCGGCCGGCGGATGACGAGCTGCATTAGGGCTTGAGCTTCATCAGCATGTCTTTGGCGTGCTGGTTGCTCGGGTTCTTGGCCAGCGATTGCTGGAAGTAGCCGCGGGCTTTCTGATGATCGCCTTTGGCCATCCACGCCCTACCCATCCGGTCGTAGGCCCGATAGGAATCCGGATACAGGTCGATGCCGATCTGGAGAAACTCGAGGGCCTTGGTGGTGTCTTGAGTCATCGCGAATTGGCCGAGCTGGGACACCATTCCCTCCGAAGGGAGAAACGGTGAACCCAGTTTGGCCGAGACGGTTCGAAAGTGGTCCGTCAAGAGACTCGGGCGAGCCAGCACCTGGCCCAAATTGAGAGCATACCCGTCGAAGATGAATCGGAGCGCATCGTACTCGGCGATCATCGGAACTGAGCCGTGGCTGTCGTTCGGGTAATACTTGTATTCATAGCGAAGGCCCGTCTTGTTGTAGGCCTCGAGGATCCCGTTGAACTGGACGATCGACTCGAAGTGGTCGTTGCTGGTGGTATCGTCCGGATTGATGGTGTTGGCCTGACCGACGTAGAGACTCTTGCCGGCTAGATTGGCTGTCGTGAAATAGGCCTTGGCTTTCCTGAGCAATAGCTTGTTGTCGTACCAGAGGCTCGGGTCGATGGCGACGTAGGCGTTGAAGGTTTCTGGAATCGTGTACAGCGCGTTGAGCGTCGTGATCCCGCCGAGCGAGTGGCCGACGAATACCCGGTAGCCCGAGGTGCGATAGCCTGTCTCGATCCTGGGGATCAGCTCGGTCTTGAGGAAGGTGAAGAAGTTGGGCATCCCGCCGCTCGTCTTCAGGAACGGCTGCGGCTTGCCGTCAAAGCCTTTCTCAACATGGGTCGGGGTAAGATCTCGGGTTCGGTCGGTGTTCGGAATCGCCACCACGATCATTTCCGGCAGCACGAAGGTTCCGTTGACGCCGGTACCGAGGATTTGGAGCAGGCCGGTCACGGAGTGGAAATGGGCGTCGCCGTCGAGGAGATAGAGCACCGGGTACTTGTACGGCGTGTTGGTGGTATCGTCGTACGAGGGCGGCGTGTACACCAAATAGGGCCGATTTTCCTTGAGGGTGGCCGACCAAACCGAGTCGACCCGGCCGATCGTAACCGCCTTGGCCAAACGGCCTTGTGACTGTCCGATACTGGGAAGCAGGAGGACCAAGAAGCCAGCCGTCGCGAATCGCATCAGGACGAACCCAGGTAGAGGAAATAGGACCACCCGCACGCCGCAACATTCTAATGCCTCCCAGGGGCGGTGGGCCACTCCGTGGCCTATATTAGGACGTTGCAGCACCCCACCCCTGAGGAACAACTGACCATGATGTTGAGATCGGCCTTTTCGGCCTTCGCGCGAACCGCCTTCGCGGTGCTCGGGATCGCCACCATCGTCACCGGCCCGGTTGGCGGCCAGCAGATGACCGCGGCCACCCGCGACCCCAGCCAGAAGCAAGACCCCTCGTTCGACAAGAGCTACCGCGAGTGGCTCCCAAACCGGAAGCTCGGTAGTCCGTTGGTCGATCACCTGCCATTGGTGGCCGGCATCCCGACGCCGAAGGACGTGCTGGGCTATCACATCGGCGCCCCCCGGAAGTTGACCTACTATGCCGACCAGCTCCGATACTATCGGGCGCTTGCGGCCGCCACCCCTCGAGTCCATGTCGAGACGATCGGCCGCTCCGACGAGGGCCGGGAGTTGGTCGTGGTCTGGGTGTCATCCGACGAGAACATGAAGGCCGTCGCACAGAACCGTCAGAACCTGGCCAAGATCGCCGACCCCCGGGGCCGGAGCGACGCGGACATCGCGGAGTTGATCCGGACCACGAGGCCGCATTACCACTTCATGGGTGGGTTGCACAGCGGAGAAACCGGGCCTTCGGAAATGTTGATGGAGCTGGTCTACCGGCTAGCCACGGAGACATCGCCGGTCATCTCGCAGATTCGCAACAGCCTCTACGTATCGATCACACCGGTGGCCGATGCCGACGGTCGCGACCGAAACGTCGACTGGTTTTTCCGGAACTTGGAAAACGGCCTCTCCAAGCCGCTCCCGCCCAGGGACACCACAGCCAAGCCGGTCCCGGCTCCGGCCGGCGGCGCTCCAGCTCCGAGTCGGCTGGTGCCGCCGGTGCCGTATTGGGGCCGCTACGCGTACCACGACAACAACCGCGACATCAATCTGGTCTTGGTCCAGATGCGGGCCATCGCCGATTGGTACTTCACGGCCCATCCGCCGATCATGCACGATCTCCATGAGTCGCTGCCACTGCTCTACACCTACAGCGGGGCCGCACCCCAGAACCCCAATCTCGATCCCCTGCTCTTTGCGGAACTACCGTGGTTCGCGAACTGGGAATTGTCCCAGATGACCAAGTACGGGATGCCGGGCGTCTACACCCACGCGTTTATGGACGCGTGGTCGCCGGGCTACCTCGGGTCGATCGCGTACAATCACAACGGTCTGATGAAGATGTACGAGACCCAGTCGGGCCGGGATCTCGACACGGCAACCGTGACGCCGCCCAAACCGGATTCGACTAAGGCCAAGAGCGATTCGGCGGCCAAGAAGACTCCGGCGGCACCGGCACCGATCCCGCGCGGCGGAGGCCTCGTCCCCACCGGCCAGGGCGGTGCCCAAGCCCGGGAGTGGTATCGCGGCGCACCGATCGGGGTTGACGACTCCGCCAAGTTCACTCGACGGGCCAACGCCAATTACATGCAGACCGGGGTGATTTCCGCGCTCCAGCTCGCGGCGATGTTCCCGGCCACCGTGCTCGAGAATTTCTACGTCAAGACTCGGAACTCGATCGAAGAGGGCAAGACCAAGGCGCCATATGGATTCATCATTCCGGTCCAACGGGACATGACCAGGGTGGCCGAGCTGGTCAACATCCTCCGGATCCAGCGGATTGAAATCGGGGTAGCCAAGCAAGCGGTAAAGATCGACAGCGTCACCTATCCGGCCGGCTCCTACGTCATCAAGCGCGACCAGCCCTATGGCCGCCTGGCCAAGAACCTGCTCGAGCGCCAGCAGTATCCCGACCCCCGGCTCAGCACCTACGACGACAGCGGCTGGACCGTCGGGCTCGCGATGAACGTCAACGTAGTCGAAGTGGCCGACTCCTCGATCCTCAAGGTCCCAACTACGCCGGTGACGACGGTGACGCTGAAAGGCAGCGCAGTCGGCAAAGGCACCGCGGGGCTTGCCGTAGCCCATCACGGTTCCAACAACATGATCACCTTCCGGTACCGGCTCAAGAACATCGGCATGAAGATCGCCGAGAAGGCCTTTACCGCGGCCGGGATCGAATTCCCCGCCGGCTCGTTTCTGATCAACGACTTGGCCAACGCCGCGGCGATTCGAACCGCGGCCGACCAACTCGGCCTCACCGTCGGGGCTCTCGACTCGCTCCCGACCGTGGCGACGCACGACGCCGAGTTACCCCGGATCGCGGTCTATTCGCAATGGACCGGAACCCAGAACCTCGGATGGTATCGACTCACCTTCGACAAATTCGAGGTCCCGTTCGACTTGATCTACAAGGAGCAGGTTGAACTAGGCAACCTGCGGGCCAAGTATGACGTGATTTTGGTGGCGGAGCAGAACCTCAGCCGCCAAACCGTGCTCCAACCGCCGGCCGAGCGGATCGTGCCCTACCAAAAGAGCGACAAGTACCAGTTCCTCGGCATGTATGGCGAGAGCGCCGACATCACCGGCGGCTTCCGGCAAAAAGGCGTCGACGCTTTCGGGAGTTTCCTGGAGGCCGGCGGCACGCTGATCGCCGTGGGCGAATCCGCCCGGCTGCCGATCGAATTCGGGTGGGCCGGCACGGTGGAGAAGGCCAATGTGGGAGGGCTCACGTCGCAACGGCCGTTGGTCCAGGGCGAGATCGTCCGGCCAGAGCATCCGGTGTTCTACGGCTATGCCGGCAAAACCATCCCGATCAAGTACGTCGGCGGGCAGCCGTTTCGGGTCGGAGTGGCGGACGAGTCAAACGTTCTGGCCCGGTACGTGGGCGGGACCGCGTCGGTGTTGTCGGGCCTGATGGTCGGCGCCGACTCACTGACGAAGCGCCCCTTTGCGATCGACATTCCCCGGGCCCATCACGGGTTCGGTCGGGTCATCCTGTTTTCGAACAACCCGATCTACCGGTGGCAGAACCACGGGGAATTCAACATGATCTTCAACTCGCTCCTCAATTGGAACGACGTGGTGGCGAAGCCCGAGTAGGTCTGACCGCGGCCGTCAGGTCGCTGCCACCGGCCTGATTCATAGTCACGGGTCGCGAAGCCGCGTCAACTGGAGGGCGGCGCCCAGAGAAACAAACGCCGTTTCTGCCTCGGCCCGGTACCGACCGGCATCGGCCTCCCGGCCCAGGCGCCCGGCGGCCCGGCTCGCGGCGGCTGCGCACTCCGCGCGGAGCAACGGAGTTTGGGCCCGTTCCGCGAGTGCCACGCCGGCGAGAGCCGACTCAAGCGCAGCCGCTGGCTCCCCAAGCCGAAGGAACCGTTCCGCGCGGACCCGCTGTACTTCGCCGACGCCGGCCTCATCACCCGCGGCGGCCGCCAGCGCGTGACTCCGAGTCAAGAGTTGCTCGGCGACGGCATACTCCGCCGCCTCGATCATGGTCTCGGCCCGGCTGGCGTAGGTGAGCGCCAGGAGCGTCGGGTCGCCAACCACGTCGGCGTGGCGGACCGCGTCCTCCCCGAGCGCCGACGCGGTGTTCAGATCGCCGGCCCACCGGAACGTGAAGGCCAAGTTGGTGAGGGTGCCGGCAATTTCGCGCCGGTCGGCGAGCCGCTGATACGCCGCGAGCGATTCCCGGTAGAGCCCCTGAGCCGCCAGCACGTTACCGCCAAGATGCAGGGCGGCCGCGAGGTTGTTGCTGGCCCGGGCTACGGTCAGGGTATCGCGGGCCGCGCGGCCGAGGTCGAGGGCGATCCGCCAATGGGCGGTGGCGGTATCGATCTGACCCCGGGCAAAGGCGATCGCGCCTAACAAGTTCTCCGACCGGACCCGGCCGTCGTCATCGGCCCGCGACCGGCACTGCGCCAGGGCCCCCCGGGCCAGCGCCTCGCCCTGACTCAGCCGACCGATCCGCGTCGCGGCAGCCGCTACGGTCAGCAGCAGCATCGGCTCGGAGAGACTCGATCCATCGTGCCCGGCAAACCGGTCCAATACCTCCTGGTAGCGCCCCTCCACGAGGAGCGCTTGCAGGGTCTGGAGCAAGTCGGCGGCTGGACCAGGCATCATCGTGACGGTTCCGTTAGTACGCGATGTAGTAGCGGCTGAACGAGACCAAGTCGGCCTTGAGTTCCCGGAGGCCATCGGTCTTGACCGTCCCGATCTTGACCAATGGGTCGCCCGGCTTCTCCTGCCGCCACAGCGCGATCTTCTGCTCGATCGCCGTGTCGTCGCGGTCGGTCTTGCCGTCGCCGTTGAGATCCCCGCCAGTGGCGGCGTACTCGATCCGCAATTCGGCCGGATCGGAGGTACTGAAGTGGATACCCGACGGCTGGA
Organism: Gemmatimonadota bacterium; assembly: GCA_031400975.1. GTDB lineage: Bacteria > Gemmatimonadota > Gemmatimonadetes > Gemmatimonadales > GWC2-71-9 > SHZU01. The sequence continues at coordinate 8,932 of JANNQX010000021.1, read as the reverse complement.
GATCAACCGCCAACTCGAGCGGATTGGCCACTTTCATAACGATCAAGACCGAATCGTTCGGTCCATAGGCGGTGCCGTCCGGCCGGCTCACCAGGCTCCGTTGCCGGATCCGAATCCTGGCAAACTTCTCACCCCGGGCGCCCGAGGCCGTTTTGAAGTAGATGAACCCTTCGTCGTCCCGCCCGACCTTCGAGTAAAAGACGACCGAGTCATTGAACAAAGCCGGCGCGGAGGCCGGGATCTTGATGACCGCCAGCTGCGCCGGCGGCTTGATGGTCCCGGGTGGATCGACCGGATCAGGCCCGGAGGTGCACCCGGCCGCCACCAACAGGGCCACCACCAGTCGAGACAACGTTGGGCAACGCATGGGATACTCCATTCTCAATCCGTATCGCCTTCAAGAATTCGCTGGAGCCGCGGCCGCGAGACGCCGAGACGGCGGGCCGCCTCACTCTTGTTACCGTCGACCCGGGCCAGGGTCTCCAACACCGCGGCGCGGATGATGGTACCGAGCGGTGCTGGAAAGGGGAGCGGACCACCACCGGGTCGGTTCGGGGCGGTACTCAACAACGGACCGATCTCGAGCCGGCCCGGCGGAGACAAGACCAAAGCCCGCTCGATCGCGTTCCGTAGCTCCCGAATATTCCCAGCCCACGGATGGGCCTTGAGCGCCGCTTTGGCTTCGGGCGTTAACGAAGGGACCGGCAGGCTATGCTGGGCGGCCAACCGAGTCCCGAAGAATTCAGCCAAGAGGAGGATGTCATCGCCCCGGTCACGGAGCGGGGGGAGAACCAGTTGCACCACGTTGAGGCGGTAGTACAGGTCCTCGCGGAAGGTCCCGTTGCTGACGGCGGCGGCCAAGTCGACGTGAGTCGCGCCGATGACCCGAACATCGACCCGTTTGGTGCTCTGCCCGCCCACTCGCCGAATCTCCCGAGACTCGAGCGCCCGGAGTAGTTTGGGCTGCAACTCGAGCGGTAAGTGTCCGATTTCGTCGAGGAACACCGTGCCCCCGTCGGCCATCTCAAACAGACCCGGCTTGGCCGCCACCGCACCGGTAAACGCTCCCCGCTCGTGGCCGAACAACTCGCTCTCGATCAGATTGGCCGGGATGGCAGCGCAATTGATTTCGACAAACGGCGCCTTGGCCCTGGGCGAGTGATAGTGAATGGCTCGGGCCAGCAGCTCCTTCCCGGTTCCGGTCTCGCCCCCGATCAGCACCGTGACATCCCGGATGGCCGCCACCCGTCGGGCCTGGGCGACGGTCGTCGTGAGCGCCGGGCTGACGCCGACCATCGCGCCGAAACCAAGGCTGTCCTGCTCCGCCTTGGCGAAACTCTCTTGGGCCGTCGCGTCGGCGCCCTCCCGGCCGAGCCGCTCGAGGGTCCGGCGGAAAACATCAAGATCGGCTGGTAGCGCGAAGTAGTCTCGGGCGCCCCGGGTCACCGCCCCAACCGCGAGCCGGTGGTCAGCGGCCGCACCCACGAGGAAGACCGGCAGCGCCGAACCGGCCTTGGTCCGGGTCAACCAGTCGAGCCCATCCGGCTCGGCCCCGCCGGCCAGCACGAGGCACGCCACCGCCGGCTGGAAGGGCCCCTCGTCATCGGGCGCTCGCGACTGCACCGCGAGGCCGGCCGCCGTGCTCAAAGTCAGCACCGAATCAGCGAAGCTATCGGTCAGCTTCACGAGCATCACGACCCCGCCGGCCCGGCTCATGGCCTCCAACGCCTAACGATCATCCTTGCCGTCATGATCCCTATCTTCGAACCAGTGGAACGAACTCCGAATGTTGTCCCGCACCAGATTGTCGTTCGGCCGCCCCTTCTCCGCGGTGGCCGGATCGACCAGCCGTCCGCTTGCCACGAACCACCGGGCCACGTCGACCCTCAAAGTAATGTCAATGGCAGCTTTGGTGTTGACCACCAACGGCGGGGTGAGATCATTCCGTTGCTTGGCATTCAGGTCCGAGGTATAGACGAAACTCCGGCCGTCGTACCGCCCCGACACCCGCACACTGATCCGCTTGAGATCAGGATGCGCCGCCAAGAAAGCGGAGTCGCCGCCGTCGTCCTCGGGCTTGTGAATCCGAAACTCAACTTGGCGGTAGGTGCCGGTGTCGACCTCCACGGTCACCAGTTTCTCGGGCGCGCCACCCAACGGCAAGTCGAGCAACATCGGCCCGGTCGAGAAGTACTCGCAGTCATCGGCCCGCTCTTCACAGTCCCCGGCATGATCGGTCCGCTTGAGCCGGATGTCGCGGAGCACCAACTCCACTTGGCCCAACACCAAGGTATGCCCCCCCACGGTGACAGACTCGGGCGCCTGAGCTGTGGGCGATAGAGGCGTGGCGGCAACCCGCAACGTGACCGGCAGCCGATCCGGTTGACCCGGTCCGGTGTCAAGCGAGCAGGCGGTGGCGGCCAGGGCAACAAAGGCGAGACCGGCAAACGTTCGTTCCAACATTTCGATGCTCCTCGGAATCAGTTGCCGACCTGAGGAGCAATCCGGATGCCGCCCGAACGACAATCCCAACTAGTTGACAGACGCACAGTTAGAACGATTCATGCCGATCGGCTTTGAATCGGATCATGACGACCTGGATCGATTCGATGCAGCCGATGATATCTTCCCACCATGACAAATATTGCCTTTCTCGGAACCGGCCTGCTGGGCAGCGCCTTCGCCGAGGCAGCCGCCAAACGGGGCGACCAGGTCTCCGTCTGGAACCGGACCCCGCACAAAGCCCTAGCCCTCGAGTCCGCGGGCGCCCGGGCGGCGACGACGCCGGCCGATGCCGGCCGCGGCGCCGAACGAGTCCACCTCGTCCTCAAAGACGACGCTGTCGTCAACGACGTCATCGACCAACTCCGCGATGGGCTCGGCGGAGCCGCGATCATCGTCGATCACACCACGACCCAGCCGGACTTGACGGCTGAACGAGCCCGCCGGCTCAACGCCGCGGGGATCCGCTACCTCCACTGCCCCGTGTTCATCGGACCCGCGATGGCCCGCAAGGGCCAAGGGACCATCCTCGTCTCGGGTCCGGCGGCGCTGTTCGAGACCGTGAAGGATGGTCTCCAACAACAGGCCGCCCGAGTCGAGTATCTGGGCGAGCGCCCCGATCTGGCCGCCATTCACAAACTCTGCGGCAACGCGTTCCTGATCGGGGTCAGCGCGTTGGTGGCCGATGCCTACGCGATCGGGCACGGAGCCGGCGTGGCGCTGTCGGAGACCCTCAAACCGCTTGAATACCTGAATCTCGCCGCGGTGGTGAGCGGCCGCGGCAAAAGCATGGCTGCCGGTGATTTTACCCCGAGCTTCGAGCTCGCCATGGCCCGCAAGGATGTCCGGTTGATGATCGAGACCGCGGGCGGCACGCCGCTAGCCCTGCTCCCCGGACTCGCCGACCGGATGGACGAACTGATCGCCGAGGGCAATGGTGCCCTCGACCTCGGGGTGCTGGCCAAGGAGAGTCTCTGATGCGCGATTTCTTGATTGGGCTTTTCCTGATCGGGCTGGTCCCGACCCACATTCGGGCCCAAGAGCCGACGCCATCCGACTACACCGTCATCAAAGCCGCCCGGCTCATCGTCGGAGACGGCCGGGTCGTCGAAGCCCCGGTCATCGTTATTCGCGATGGGCTCATCGCGGCCGTAGGCGCCCTTCTGAACACCCCGATTCCCAAGGGGGCCCGAATCATCGATCTCGCCGGCCTAACGATCCTGCCCGGCCTCATCGACACCCACACCCATATCAATTCCGCCGACAGCGACGGCGGTGACTCGGCCGTTCTCAAGGAAACGGCGGCCCATGCGGCAGTCTACGGCGCCGTCAACGCCAAGAAGACGATCGAGGCCGGCTTCACCACGATTCGGGACGTTGGAGCCACCAACTACGCGGACGTGGCGGTCCGCGACTTGGTTGCGCGTGGGGTGATCCCGGGGCCGCGAATGTATGTGGCTGGACCATCGCTGGGCATCATCGGGGGCCACGCCGACGTGAACGGTTACAACCCCGCGATTCCGATCCCCGGCACCGGGGTCATGGTCACCGGAGTCGACGAAGTCCGCCGGACCGTTCGGACCAACATCAAGTTCGGCGCCGACCACATCAAGATCACCGCCACCGGCGGCATCCTTTCCCAGGGCGACGAGGTCAGCGCCTCGCAGTTCGCCGATGACGAACTCCGCGCGGCGGTGGAAGAAGCCGCTCGGCTCGGCCGCAGAGTCGCGGCCCATGCCCACGGGGCCAAAGGCATCATCACCGCCGTCAATGCCGGGGCGGCCTCGATCGAACATGGTTCGCTGATCGACGACGACGGCATCGGGGTGATGAAAGCCAAAGGCGTCTATCTGGTGCCGACCCTGCTCATCCTCGATGAAATCGTGAAGCTCGGGGCCAAGAAGGGTTACCCCGATTACGCGATGGCCAAAGCTCGGCTGGTTGAACCGGAACGGCGGATTCGGCTTCGGAAGGCGTTCCAGGCCGGGGTCAAATTTTCCTTCGGAACCGACGCCACCAGCGACATCCACGGCCGGAACGCTGAGGAATTCGCCCTCCTGGTGGAGCAACTCGGAGCGACGCCGGCCGAGGCGATTCGGATGGCCACGGTCCACGCGGCCGACCTGATCGGCATCGGCGACAAGACCGGGACCGTTGAAGTCGGGAAATGGGCGGACCTGATCGCGGTGGCCGGCAACCCGCTCGATGATGTCCGGCGGCTCGAGCGGGTGGCGTTCGTGATGAAGGCGGGCCGGGTTTTCAAAGGCACCGCGACATCAGCGCGCTAGGCTCATTCGGTTGGGGCCGAGAGATGTTCCGCCACGATCATCCACTGTCCCTCGAGCCGGCGAAACACCGCGGTCCACGCGCCCCGGATGGTATGGGGGTGCCCGGTCGGCGCGATATGAGGAATCGACCAGGTCGCGGTAAGCACCCCCGCATCCGGCCCCAGCCGGTCGGCAAAGGCGTCGCCCCAGACCCACTTCGGGTCTTTCATGTTCTGGCCGGCGTTGCGCCAGAAGGCGGCGATCCCGGCCCGAATCGAGTCCGCTGAGACAACAATCTGGCCCCCGCTGGCCGATAGGACCCGGCCGGAGTCGGGGTAGAGAGCGTTCATCCGGTCGGGCACCCCAGGTCGGCTGAAGTCGTAGGCGGCTTCGATCCGGGCCTTGAGGGTGTCGGCCAAGGCCACGTCCGGGCCCGCCTGCCAAGCCGGAAGGGGGCTTCGACATCCCAAGCCCGCGGCCACGATCCCCAAGCCCATTCCCAATTTCTTGACCATTTGTCTCTCCCGGGAGACACTGTCTGTCCCCGGGCGAGGACGTTCCGCCCAGGGAATCGAAAGCTACCTGGTTTCGCTGCGAGACTTACGCCGTGGCCTAGCAAATGCTGCTACCCGCTCTGTTCCGGAATGGTGATACATTAGAAGCTGGTCTCCAACCCAGGGAATCCGTGAAAAACATCGGAATGCTTGCCGCCGGCCTGGCGATTGGGCTCGCCGCCTGTTCCAACCCAGCACCGTCCACCGACAAAACGGCCAAGGCCACGGATCGGGACCTCGAGTTGATCCAAAGTCCTTCGGCTGACACCGCCAGCGTCTCCGATCTCGAAGCCGGCCGAGTCCCGCTGAGGTCGCGCCCGAACCGGCCGATCGAGCGCCGACTGGCCGAGGTCGTTGCCCCTCCGCCGGCCCCAACCGAACCGGTCGTCCAAACGATGGTGACCGGCGGACCGGCGGCCGAGCCGGCAACCGACCTCGCGGCCGGCTCGCCGGCTGCCCCCCCGCAAGAAGAAGTCGTCGAAGTGAAAGACCGGGGCGTGCTGATGAGCATCCCAACCCCCGGCGACGACGATCCCGGGCTCGGCAGCAGCTCATTGGGATCGATGGCCCGGCGGCCGGGAATCTTGATTCGAGGGGGCCGCGGCGGGATCGACGACGACTGCGATCTCGATCGACCCGGTGCCCACGGGAATCACGGGACCGCGATCAACCGAATCGCCCCGACACCCGGCAACCAATTCGGGTCCGAGACCTCGCGAGTCGGCGGCCGGTCAGGTGGGATGTCGGGATTCCCCCGCCGCGGGATTCGATAGTCGGGCGAGTCGGAACAGCAGCAGAGAGGCCGCCGCGACGGATCGCGGCGGCCTCGTCGTTTACGGCACCACAGCCACCCGATAGTCTCGAGCCGCCGAGCCTTCGAATGTCCCAGCCGAGCCCTCGGTTCTGACCTCGGCGTCACTCTTTGTCTTCGAGTCCCGCTGGAGCGAGTCGGGCGAATTTGGCGGCGAGCCAGGATGGCTCGGCGTCAACGATTTCCTTGCGCTCCTTTCGGGCCACTGCTTCGCGCACGAGGTGGGCCCCGAAGAACCGGATTGGCTCAGGAGGAAACTTGCCGACCGACCGGCCGATCAGCGGATGTTCGCCCCACTCGTCACGCCGACCTTGGACCATGGCGGCAAGAATCCGCCCCCCAATGACGCTCGGGCCGACTCCATTGCCGCTCCAGCCGACACCATAGACGATATGTCGATGGCCGCCGAGATATCCGAGGAGCGGAAGGCTGTTTGGGGTCCGGTCGATCGGGCCGGACCAGTCGTGGGTAATCGGGACCTGCCCGAGCTCGGGATAGTAGCGACGGAAATCCGCCGTCACCTCGGCGGCCCGCGGCGCGCTCCGGTCGAATGCCGGTCCGATTGAACCGCCATAGGCGATGGTCCAGCCCCCTTTGCCAAACACGACCCGGCCGTCCCGGGAAATTCGGTAGTAGTCCACCATCGTCTGCGAATCGGTGATGCTGAGATCGGGATCCCACCCAATCCGGGCGAGCTCGGCGGGGACCGGGGCCGTCGCAACGATATCACTCGAGATCACCACGATCGAACGAGCCAGTTCCCGGATACCCGCCGCCCAGGCATTGGTCGCGATGACCAATCGGGGGGAGGTCAACGAGCCCTGGTCGGAGTCGATCACGACGGGTTGATCCCGAGTGAACCGTCTGACCCGGGTGTGCTCGTAAATCCGGACGCCCAGCGTTAGGGCAACCCTCCGAAGCCCGCGGGCCAAGGTAGCGGGCTGAATCACCGCGGCACTGGCCTCGAAGATCCCGGCGCGGTGCACGGCAGATCCGGATCGGCGGGCCACTTCCTCCGGCGGCCGAACCTGAAACGGCTCGACACCACGACTGGCACAGAGATCGAGCAGCCCATTCCAGGCACCCATCTGGGCCCGGCTCGTGGCGGTCCAGAGCCAGCCGCCGCGTCGGAAGTCGGCATCGATCGCGTGGCTGTCGCAGAAGTCGCGGATTTCGGTGATGGCGTGCTCGGAGGATTGCGCCACCCGCACCGCCTCGGCGGGCCCGATGATCGCCGACAGTGACGACAACTTGGGCCACCAGGAGAGAATGAACCCGCCGTTTCGACCCGAGGCTCCACCGCCGCAGATGTCCTGCTCCACGACGACCACGTCGCAGGCCGGATCGGCTTCTTTGAGCCGAATGGCGGTCCACAGGCCGACGAAGCCACCGCCGACAATGGCGACGTCGGCCGTCTGGCGGCCGGTCAGCGGTGGGGCGTCGGGAGCGTCGCCGGCGACTTGCTCCAGCCAGAGCGATCGGTGCTTGGTGGGTCCGGATCGCATGGACACCCTCGTCAGAGGACTCGTTGCAGAGGCCGATCCTGCACGATAGGTTTTCAGCAGCAATCTACGCCAGTTTCGAGAAAGCAACCATGCGGCTCTCCCGTTGCCACAACATCGCCGACCTCCGCCGAATGGCGCAACAACGGCTCCCGGCCCCGATGTTTCACTATATCGACGGCGGCTCCGACGACGAATGGACCCTTCGCCGGAACACCACGGCGTTTGAAGACTACGAGTTGATCCCAAACTATCTCCGCGATATCAGTGCGATCGACCTCGGCACCTCGCTCCTCGGCCAGAAGCTGGCTTGGCCGGTGTTTCTGGCGCCGACGGGGATGTCGCGGCTCTTTCACCACGAAGCCGAGCCTGCGGTAGCCCGCGCCGCCCAGAAGTTCGGGACCCTCTATACTCTCTCCACGATGGGCACGACCCGAATCGAGGAGATCGCGACCCAGGGGGCCGGCCCGTGGATGTTCCAGATCTATATCCTCAAAGACCGGGCCCTGACGACTGAGTTCGTGGACCGGTGCAGGGCCGCCAAGTACCATGCCCTCTGCCTCACCGTCGATACCGCGCTCGCCGGGAATCGAGAGCGGGACCGAGTCACCGGCATGACGCTGCCGCCCCGATTTAGCCTCAAGAGCTTCGCGAGCTTCGCCGCTCATCCGCGGTGGGCCTGGAATCTCCTCAAGAACCCCAATTTCCAGATTGCGAACGTGGCCCACCGAGTCGGCGACCTCGGCACCGTGTCGCTGATCGACTACGTGAACGCCCAGTTCGACCGGACCGTGACTTGGGAGGACGTGGCCTGGCTAGTCAAACAATGGGGCGGCCCGTTTGTCCTCAAGGGAATCCAATCCCCAGCCGATGCCCGCCGCGCGGTGGAGGTCGGCGCTTCGGCCATCATGATTTCGAACCACGGCGGCCGCCAACTCGACGGAGCCCCAGCACCGATTGACTGCGTCGGTCCGATCCGGGATGCGGTCGGCGACCGGCTCGAGCTGATCGTCGACGGCGGGGTACGGCGCGGTACTCACGTGCTCAAGGCCCTCGCGCTCGGGGCCAACGCCGTGTCGATCGGCAGGCCCTACCTCTACGGACTGGCGTCGGGCGGTCAAGCGGGCGTTGAAAGAGCCCTCGGCTTGCTCAAGAGCGAGGTGGAACGCAGCATGGCTCTGTTGGGATGCCGGTCGATCGCCGAAATCGGACCGGGCCACGTTCGCCGAGTCGGCACCGCCCGGACTGGATGATTCGGTTCTTGGCCTGGGGCGCGGCCGCCGTGGCGCTTCGGAA
>JANNQX010000020.1:0-11555 GCA_031400975.1 Gemmatimonadota bacterium | reverse complement strand
GGCCCCGGCCAGCGAACCCCGAAGGTCCCGGTCCGCGAAATGGTGGTGGCACTCGAATCCGAGCCCGGCGTCGTGACGGTCACGGCGGGCGCCACCCAGGACGAGCCCTCGAGGCGCTGCACCGCAAGCTCGGCTTCCGGTACGCCACTGGGCCGCTGCTGGTCGGCGTAGCGAATCGACAATCCGGCCGGCTGAAGAAACGCCGTGCCTGACGGCAAGATCGCATAGACGGCTCTGGCGCCGCTTGGATCGAGCGGCGTTCCAGTGGCCGGAGCGATGATCAGATCAACCGGCGCCGCAAGGGCCCCCGCCGGTACCACCAGCGCAGCCAGGCCATCGGCCGAGCGGACCACGCCTCCGGCCGGCCCAATGCCCGGCGGCGGAGTCGGATCGATGCCGCCATCTCCACACCCGGCGAAGAGAATGATGACAGACGCGTTTCGGGCGAATCGATGGAGCACCTGACCTCCTTGGATGTGAGACGAATCGACGGGAGCGGAAGCAATCTCCCCCGGCGCGACCGCCACCATGTTCGGGAACTGTGCCCGATCGGCTCTAGGTGTTCAGGTTTGGTACGAAACCGGTGGAACCGTTTGAATCTCGGCGACCCGGGGCCAGGTTGTAGGATGCGATCTCGTTCCCTTCCGGCTGCCGCGCTGGTTCTGCTGGCCCAGTGCGCCGATCCTGTTACACCGATCGATGTCGCTCCGCTGCCGGATCGGCTCGACGGACCGATGGCTCTGGTCGATGTCACGGTCATCTCAATGACCGGCCCGTCGCTCTTGGCCCATCAGACCATCCTCCTCGAATCCGGTCGGATTGTGGTCGTCGGCCCGACGGCAACGACGTCAGTACCGGCCGCGTTTTCGATCCTGCCAGTTCCGCCAGGATCGGTGGTCATGCCCGGCCTCGCCGATATGCACACCCACATCCTCGACCGCGACGAGCTTCTGCTCTACCTCGCCAACGGCATTACCACGATCCGAAACCTCCACGGACTGAGGCGCCACTTGGCATGGCGGGACAGCCTCGAGCGAAATCTCATGGTTGGGCCTCGCCTGCTCTCCGCCGGCCCAATCCTCGACGGCGACCCGCCGAGCCGAAGCACCAACGTCGTAATCCGAACCGAGGCCGAGGCAGAGGCCGCGGTGGCCGAACAACACGGCCTCGGGTTTGACTATATCAAGGTCTACGACAACCTCTCTCCAGCCATCTACCAAGCCGTGGGCCGCGCGGCGGCTTCTCGCGGCCTCTCGGTGATCGGCCACCTCCCCACACCAGTCGGGCTCAACGGCCTGTTCCGAGATCGGATCCAGTCCGAGGTCCAACACTTGGAGGAGTTTCTTCCGTTCGTGGCGGACGGGCGCGATTTGACTTTCGTGGACTCGATCGTGCGGGGACTCACCCGAGCGGCGATCGCGGTGGTCCCGACCGTTTCCGTCTATACCAGCGCCCGTGAGCAAGCCGAGCGCCTGAGCCAACACCGGGCCCGCCCGGAATTGGCCTACCTGAACCCGGCCACCGCGGCCACTTGGGGATGGGAGGCGACGGCGAGCAGCCGAAGTGGACGCCCAGGGGAAATCGAGCGGTATCGCCGAACCGTCGGCTTCTTTGAACGGGACTTTCTGCCTCGCCTCAAGGCCGCCGGCGTCAAGATTGTCGCCGGCACCGACGCGCCGGTCGCCATGGTCATCCCAGGCTTCGCAATCCACGAGGAGCTGGCGAGTTACTCGGCGGCGGGTTTTTCCAACCTCGAGGTCCTCCAGACGGCAACCAGAGCGGCCGCGGCGCTGGTACCGGCGCGGTATGGGCTGACGTCGATGGGCACAGTCTCGGCGGGAGCGCCGGCCGACGTCCTAGTCCTTTCGGCGAATCCGATCGAAGGACTGGGTAACTTGAAACAGCGACTTGGGGTGATCGCGCGAGGGCGCTGGTTCTCCGCGGTCCGGCTGCAGCGGAGCCTCGACAGCTTGGCGGCGGTCTATCGGAGCCGGTAACCGGCTCCGCCGTCGGGTGATCGGGGTGTCCCCGGCGAGGCGTACCGCCTCGCCGGGGACTCGGACTTCAGAAGCCGTTGGTCTCCTTAGCCGGGATCGGCCAGCAAGTCGTCGCGCCGTACGGCCGGCTCGTAAACGGATTCCGGCCGACCTTCCACGGGATGTTCTTTCGGATCAAGTCGTTCAGCCGGTGTCCGCCTTCGAACGACAGCTCCCGGCGTCGCTCCTCGATGATGTGGTCGACGGCGGCGGCTTGGTTGCCGGCGGCCAGCGGCGTTAGCCCGACCTCGCCGCGCCGTCCGTTGATGATCGCCATGGCGCCCGGCACATCACCGATCATGGCGTTCGCTTCGGCGAGAATCAAACGGGCCTCCCGGTAACTGGCTAGCCGGATCGGAGCGCCCAATCCGTTGTACTTCGTCGTGACCCACAAGTCGATGTAGGGGTTAAAGGCGGGTTTCTTCGCGTCCTTCACCAGCACCCTCGGGTCGTTCATCGTTCGAAGGGGTTCCGAGACGACAAAGGCACCGAGGTCGGTCGCGAAGTACTGAATCTTGTTCCACCGCCGGTCATTCTCGATGCCCCGGTCCGCGAAGTATTCGAAGCCGGCCGGCACCTTCGCCGCGAACGTGGCGGCGGCCGCCCAGTTCTTGAGATTCAGATTGACTCTGGCGAGTCCGACGTTCGCCAACGTGACGATGTCCGCACTCCCCGCACCAGCCTGCCCACCTAACGTGACGGCCTCGGCAAAGCGGGCCGCCGCAAGGGTGAGCGAGGCGGCTGGGGGCTGAGGCCCCCCCCGATCGAACGCGACGGAACAATAAGTCTCGCCGAGCAAGGTGTAGGCGTAGCCCGCAAACGCCCGCACCGTTGCCTGGAGCCCGACCCGGCCGGCCACTTGGGCGTCAGTCCAGGTGCCGATTCTTTTGAAGACATCCTCCGCCTGGTAGCGCGCGGTGTGCATCGGGACGTGGAGCCCGAAGTCGGACGTATTCGCTTCGCACTGGCCGACGGCGTAGTCGTCGTTTTCGGCGGTGATGTTCCGCTCGCCCCAGTTGGCGAGGAGGCCGTTGTCGCTCGCCGACTGGTACTCATCGGAATGGACCGAGGTCCCTCCGACGTAGTTGTTGTAGGCGCACTCGAAGGCACCGACCACGCCGTCCACCAGGACGGACGCGAGGGCCGGATTATCCACTTGCTCGATCGGGATCCGACCGGGGTATTTGACATCGAGCAGATTGCTGCAGGCCCCGAGCGCGACCGCGGCGATCGTGACCACCAGGCCGGTCGCGGCGCGCGAGAAGACGGTGGCCCTCCCGGCAAAGTCATGACTGGTCCGCATATGACTGTTCTCCTTGACGCAGCGCGTCATCATCAGAATGTGAACCGAAGGGCCATCCGGATTCTCGCAGCTTGGGCGAACGACTCTTGGGCGTATCCCTGACTCCCAGTGACGTCCCCGGCGAAATTCGGACGAATCTCGGGGTCGATCCACTTCGTGCCATGGGCCTCAGTCTGGGCCCGCCACAGGAAGGCCAGATTCTCGCCGGAGACCGTGAACGATCCGCTCGAAGCCCCCACTAACTTGGCAAACTTGCCTGGCAGCTCGTAGCTCGCCGAGATGGTTCGAAGGCGGGCAAACCCGGAATTGAAGAGGCCGGCGGCATCCGCGGCGCCACCGTACCCGGCTTGCAGCAAGTTGTAGTAGCCGGTCAGGATCGGATCGTCGCCGGTCAGGATCGACTTCGAATTCAAGAAAAACAGATGTCCGTACCCGACATCGCCGACGTCGGTGGTGCTGCCACCGAGGTAGTCAACCAACGCAAGCAGGCGGAGCCGCTTACTGATCGTGAGCGTGGCGCTCCCGCTGCCGCTCCACGACGGGGTCGGATTGCCGCGATAGATCCGGGGCGCATTGTCGCACGAGACGACGCTGCCGTCACCCGCGCCCAAATCGGTCCCACCCTCGCACATGACGTTGGTGGCCGTGGGCACCTCCTTCGGCACCTTCACGACGTTGGCGCTGACCACCTTCTTTAAGAAGAACGACGAGGGGGCGAACCCCTCGACATTGTACTGCGAAGCGAACGTCACGATCGACGGCGGCAACCCTCCCAAGTCGGTGATCTTGGAGGTGTTCTTTGCGATCGTGAACCGGAGGTCGAGGCCGAGCTTGGACGCCGCGATCGGGGTCACGTCGAGGGCCAGCTCCACTCCCTTGTTGCTGGTCTGTCCGATGTTCACGAAGGAAAAGCCAGGGAAGCCGCCCGACGGCTTGAGCGGAATCGACAGAATGGCGTCGTTGATCTTCTTATCGTAGTACGTGAACTCGACCGCGACCTGCTGGTTCAAAAGACCGGCGTCGAAGCCAATTTCGAACTCTTGTCCCACTTCAGGCTTGAGGTCGGAGTTACCGAGATTCTGGGGCGTTACACCGCCGGCACCGAGATGTCCGACCTTGGCCTGATAGGTCTGGAGGGCGGAGAAGACGTCCGGCTGCTGGCCCGCGCGGCCCCAAGCACTGCGGAACTTGAGCTGCGGGATCCAACTCTTGTTGGCAAGGAAAGGCTCTTCCGACAACACCCAGGAAACGCTGAACTTCGGATAATAGACCGCGCTGAAACTCTTCCCGAAGGCGCTGTTCCCGTCCCCCCGAAGTGCGGCGGTGAAGAACCGCCGGTTCTTCCAGCTCAACTGCTCCTGGACGTAGACCCCAAAGGTCTTGTTCTCGAGGAACGACTCGGATGATGAGCGTTGGGCCGCCCCGTTGACGTCGCCGGGCCCCGGGATGGCGAAGATCAAACCCTCGCCGTAGAGCGTCGCCAGTTGCTTGTAGTAGTACTGGGCGCCCACCGATGTTGTCGTGTTCAGGGTCGAACTCGGGGCCCAATTCGCCGAGGCGCCGTAATCGACTGTGACATAGGTGGTCCGGCTTTGGCCCTGAGTCTTTTGGCCGTTGCTTGCGCTAAAGAATGGCCGCCTTGAGTCGGCGTGCCGTTCGTCCAAGTTGGACGAGTTGTTGTTGACGAAATCAGGTCCGATCGTCAGGTGTTGCTGAAGCCACGGGAACGGCCGGTGGGTGAACTTGGTACTGAATGTCGTTCGATCGACATCGTCAAAGGCCTCTGTTTCCGCATAGTCCTCGGGCCGGTAGAAGGTGAAGCCTCGGCCGGGCCCATTGAAGCCGGTCGTACTTGGATTGGCCTCAGTGGGACGACAGCTGTTGTTGACACACGCCCAAACGATCGAGGTGGTGATCGGCTGGAACGCCTGGGCGCTCTTGAGACTGGAGCGAAGCGCGCTCAGGCTCAGATCGACTTTGAACTTGTCATTGGTCGACCGGTAGCTCAGGTTGGCGCGAGCATTGTACTTGTTCTGCGAGTTGTAGCTCATATACCCCTCGTCGCGGTTGAAATCGCCCGCGAACAAGTAGGTGATCCGGTCGGTGCCGCCGCTCACGCTGCCGCCGAAGCTCACCGGCATTCCGGTGGAGAAGATGGCGGGGTCGCCGAGCGAGTTCCGGAACTTCTGGACGTTGAATTCCTTGACGCTTCCATCATGATCCATGTAGAAGTTCGAGGGATAGCGCCCCTCGGGATCTTGCAACCACGTGGCCCCGGTCGCCATGTGGGTTTCAAACACCGGCCGCCCGGCCCGGCCCCGCTTGGTGATGATCTGAATCACCCCGTTGGACGCCTCGGTGCCGTAGATCGTAGCCGCCGAGGGCCCTTTGAGGACCTCGATTGACTCGATTTCTTCCGGGTTCAGATCGTTGATACGTGAGGGAGACTCGCCGCTGAAATTCTGGAATCCCTGGGTCCGGACCGCGGCCTCGTTATAGACCCGGACGCCGTCGATATATAGAAGCGGCTCGTTCGAGAGGCTCAAGCTTCCGGCCCCGCGAATCCGGGTAATCCCACCGGATCCGACCGACCCAGCGGCCCGGACGACCCGGACACCAGGCACGTTGACGGACAGCATGTCCTGGAGCTTGGTTGGCGGTGCCAGTACGACCGTATTGGCGACGTCGACCTTGCCAATCGTGTTGCCAAGGCTTCGCGCAGTCGCTTCGCCGACGGTACCCGTAACGACGATCTCGTCGAGTTTGACCGCGAGCTGGTTGAGTTCGATCCGAATTGGCGCCCCACCGACCGCCGCTTGCTGGGTCAAAGGTTGGAAGCCTACGTGCCCGGTGGTGAGCTGCACGGTCGCGCCAGAAAGCCCGCTCAGCGTGAACTGGCCGCGCGTGTTGGTGACCGCCCGAACCTCCGTGCCCTCGACGCGAACTCTGGCGTCAGCGAGTAGTCGGCCGGTCTTCGCTTCAACGACGGTGCCCGTGATCGTACCGGCCTGAGCCAGCAGAACCGGCGTTAGCCCAGTCAGGCCGCCCACGCCGATTGCCGTTGCCACGAGCCAGGCTCTGTAGCCGCGGCTCAAAGTGTCTTTGGATTGAACCACGTCGGTTCTCCGGGTCTAAGTGTGCTTTGCTGAACGTCGGGAGGAGTCGGCTGCATTGGATACAAATGAGCCGACCCATGAACGTACCGCATTTCTCAGGTCGTGCAAGGCCGTGCGCTTGCGGACCGGCTGCCATCGGGTAAGTGACCGAGTTTCGTTCCCTTGCCCCTGAGATCTCTTTGGTCGACCTTCATCGGGATTTCCACTGTTGCCAACTCCAAGACCCGGAGTCCCCATGCGTGCTCGTTGGATTCTCGCGGCCCTTGTCGCCGCTCCAGCCTTTCCGGCCCAGAGCCAATCGCTCCAGTACCGGTCGCCCGCCGGGGTCGAGTATCGATCCCAACCGGACACCGGCGCTGTGGCCCGCGCCGAGCAAGCGCTCAAGGCCGACCCCAAGAACGTCACCCTGATCATCGGACTCGGCGTCGCCCAGTCCGGGGTGCGGCAGTTTCGGGAAGCGATCGCCACCTTCACTCGGGGGCTTGAAATCGAACCCAAGAGCGCGCTCCTTCTCAGGTGGCGGGGACATCGGCATCTCTCGCTCCGGGAATTCGACCTCGCCATCGCCGACCTCGAGGCCGGCATCAAGCTTGATCCCACCATCTATGGCCTGTGGTATCACTTGGGCGTAGCCCGGTTTGCCACCGGCAACTTCGTCGCCGCCGCTCGGGCCTTTGCCAAGGCCCAGCCCATTGCCCCCGATCCGGGCGAGCTGGCCGGGTCCACCGATTGGCTCTGGATGTCGCTTGCTCGGGCCGGTCGGGCCGGCGAGGCCAAGGCGATGCTCGCCCGGCGCCCCGATTCGCTCCCGACCACGGTCCAGTACGCTGAGCGGCTCAAACTCTATCGGGGCACCATCGGCCCCGAGGCACTGATCACCAAGGCCGACACCGCCGACGTCGCCCTCGCCACCCTGACCTACGGTTTGGGCAACTGGTACTTGGTCCGCGGTGAGACCGCCAAGGCCCGAAAGGCGTTCCAACGCTCGATCGCGTCGGGGGGGTGGCCGGCGTTCGGGTTCATCGTCTCCGAGGTCGAGTTGAAACGGCTCAAGTGAGCCGTCGATTTGAGGCCACGCCAAACGACTACTCGGTGTTCCGAGCCCGCTCACCCTGATTGGGAGGTTGCCGTGAAGTACCTCTGTCTGATTTACAGCGATGAGACCAGGTGGATGAAGATGCCGAAAGGCGATGCCGACACGATGCTGAGTGAGTACGGGGAGTTCAGCCAATCGATCCAGAAGAGCGGCCATTTCCAAGCCGGCCATCGACTCGAGCCGACTCACACGGCGACAACGATCCGAATCCGGAATGGCAAGACCTCGACCACCGATGGCCCCTTTGCCGAAACCAAAGAACAACTGGGTGGCTACTACCTGATCGAAGCGGCCTACCAACGAGCTCTGGCCCTGACCAAACAGCAGCCCGAGCGGCGTTTCCTGGAGCGACGGCTGGCGGATTTGGGCTCGGTACAACAAACTACGTGGCTTAGGGAAGAAGGTACCTCCGAAACTACCTAGAGTCCGGCTTCTTTTCGCGCCGCCACATCGTTAGGTGACCCAGCATGGAACTGCTCAAGGATGTGCGAGACGTGTCTCGGATCGGCTACGGATTCATGGCCTCCAAGGCCCTGTTTGCCGCCCTCGATCTCGATCTGTTTTCCGTCTTCGCGCGGGGGCCCGCGACGCTCGACGAGACGGCCGCTGCCGTCGGTATCCCGGCCAAACGGCTCCGGACGCTGCTCACCGCCGTGCGGGCCCTCGGCCTCGTCGGCACCGATCCCGAAGGCCGGTTCATCAACTCGCCCGCAGCGGCGAACTTCCTGGCGAAGTCATCCCCCCATTACTACGGTGACTACTTTCGGTTTCAAATCGACCGGCAAGTCTATCCGCACATGACCGACCTGCTCCCGGCCATCCATGGCCGGGCCGCGCGGCCCTTCTACGAACTCACGGTCGATCCCGACGAAGCGCGGCACTTCAGCGTTGCCCAGCACGTCGGTTCGCTCGGGCCGGCGCACCTCTTGTCCCGCCGACTCGGGGCGGTCACGTGGCGGCGGTTGCTCGACGTGGCGGGCGGCACCGGGGCGTTCTCGATCACGCTCTGTCATCGGAACCCGGCGTTGTCCGCCACCATCCTCGACTTCCCGAAGGTCTGCGACGTCGCGGCGAGCTACCTGGCCGAGGCGGGCCTTCCGGATCGGATTGCGCTCCTCCGCGGTGATGCCCGAACCACCGATTGGCCGGACAATCAGGACGCGGTGATCATGTCGTATCTCTTGAGTGCCGTGGCGGCCACCGACCTCGCGCCGCTCTTGAGCCGGGCCTATGCCTCGCTGGGGCCAGGCGGAACGCTGATCCTCCACGACTTCATGGTGACCGACGACCTGGCCGGTCCGGCGTCGGCCGCGCTCTGGTTGTTGTTCAATGTCGTGTCGGACCCGGACGCGCCCCAGCTCACGCCCGGAATGCTGATCGGGGCCGCACGGGCCGCGGGATTCGTCGAGGTGGAGGAGTTCGAGTTGCTGCCGGGGATCACCCGAGCCGTCGTTGCCCGCCGAGCGCCTGCTTGAACGACAATTGTGTCACGACCCTCTGGATCGTGACCCAATCGATCGTAGGGGAATGACTGAGACGCCCTACGAGTTGGTCGGCGTCGCTGACTCCGCCGGGGGGGCGGGCTGATAGGATTCAGTAGGGTACTTCTTCTTGCAGCCGGTGACGACCGCCGCCATCAACCCAGCGAACAAAAGCGACAGCATGCTGCGAGTGCGGAGATTCCAGCGCATGAGAGATCCTTGGGTACGGGTTGGGAAGAACCGGCATCAAGAAGATGCGGCGGAACGGTCATCCCCGCCACCCCTCGTTGACCGCTCCAGCCGGAACCCGGCGTCTACCGCCGACCGCCGGGCCGCATTGGCCGCATACCAGCCCGTCAGATACATCCACCGTGCCATCCGGGTGAGCTTGGTGTAGTCGATCCGCTCGGGGATATCGTCCGCGGTGTGGTAGTCGTCGTGCAGATTGGTGGAGTACATCAGCCCCGGAATGCCGAGCCGCGCGTAGGGCAGGTTCGGCTGGGCGCCGAGCAACGCCGCCGTGTCGGGATGGTTCCGGCCGATCATGTCGCCGTTCAGCACCACCACGATCTGGCCGAGCGGCACCACCGGATGCGCCGAGTGATAGCGCGAGCCGAGGAGCCCGCGTTCCTCGGCACCGTGATGGACGAACAGCAACGAGCGCTTGGGACGCTGGGCGACGAACGCCCGTGCTGCGGCAAACTCGGCGACGCTGACCGAAGCATTGTCGTCGGCGCCCGCGAGCACCGAGTCGCCGGGCACCAGCAGACGGACGCCATTGGCGTCCTGGTGCGAGCTGTAGAGGACGTACCCGTCGCGGGGCTTCGGATCGGTGCCGCGGAGCGATCCGATCACGTTCACCGACGGCGTCTCGAAGCGCTCGAGACGGATCCCGAGCACCACCTCCGCCCCCGCCGGCAGCGTCGCGGCCATCGAGGCCCGGACCAGAAGGGCAGGCGTCGCGCCCGCGCCGAGAGCCGGGGGCGGCGCCACTCGGTCCGGCTGCCCCGCCGCCCGTGGGGTCGCCCGGTCGACATCGTAGTCGCCCCGCTGCCGCATCACCGCCACGGCCTCGAAGACGCTGTCGACTGGGGCATTGGCCACCAGCAGTATGGCGGCCGCCCCGCGCCGGGCGAGGGGTGCCAGGGTGCCGGCAATCGCGGCGTTGGCGAAGCGCACGCCGGCGGGATAGCTCGTCGGCCGGATCGAGCCCGGCTGGGGAGCCCGAAGCATCGTCGCCACGATCCGCCCGCGCAGATCGATCGTGGTGTCCTCGGGATTGGCGAGCCAGGGCACCGGGCCCGTCGCCTCCACTGGTGCGACGCCTAACGGGATCACATCGCCGAACAGCGTCATCGACCGGCCGGCGATCGTGGCGCGGCTCGAGGCCACGGAGACCCGGGTCCGGGTGATGGTGAACCACTGAAACCAGGTCCCGTCGTCCCCCGCCGGTTTGAGACCGATCCGCCGGTACTGCTCGGCGACCCAGATCGAGGCCCGCATCTCGTCCACCGTGCCGCCTTCGCGGCCGCGCATCGCCGGGGAGGCCATAGCGAAGAGATCGCGCCGGAGATCGGCCTCCCGGATCGCACCGATGGCAGCCGGGGTCGCCGGCGCGGGGCGCTGAGCCAGGAGTCCCCCGGGGAGAGTCAGCAGGATGATGAGGAGGGTTCTCAACCTGACACCGGGCCTCGTTCGGCGGTATCGAGGTACCTCTGACTCAGCCGGCGGGTGATCGGGCCTGGAACCCCGGTCCCCACCGGGCGCCCGTTCACGGCTACGACCGGCATCACCTCGGTGGTGCTTCCAGTGAGAAACGCCTCATCGACCGTGGCAAGATCACCCTCGGGCAGCGCCTCCAGGCGAACCGGGATGCCGGCGCCCTGGCAGAGGTCGATCGCGATGGCGCGGGTGATGCCCCCCAAGATGTAGTTGCTGAGCGGCGCCGTCCGGACCACGCCCCGCTCGATGACGAAGAAGTTGGTGTGGGACCCCTCGAGGACCATGCCGTCCCGCACGAAGACTGTCTCGTAGACCCCTGCCGCCTGGGCCTCCTGGTTGGCCAGGCAGTTGGCCGCGAGCGAGATGGCTTTGATGTCGCAGCGGGCCCAGCGGAAGTCCGAGCGGGTGATGATGGCGGCACCCGCGTCGCAACCCGGCTTCCGGGTGAACGGGGCCGCGAAGCCGTAGATGGTGGGCGGCACCGGGGGAACCGGAAACGCGTGGCTTCGAGGTGCACTGCCGCGACTGATCTGGAAATGCACCAGCGCCCGAGGAGCCTCCGCCAAGCCGTTGCTCCGAAGCAGCTCACCGGCGACTTCTCGCATCTGATCCAGATCCACGCCCTGAATCGCCATCTTGTCGAGACTCGAACCGAGCCGATCGAGATGGAGATCCAGCCGGAGGAAGGCGCCGTGATACGAAGGAGCGACCTCGTAGACCCCGTCGCCGAGCAACCAGCCGCGGTCGTTGGGTGAGATCTGGACCTGGTCGCGCGGCAGGAACCGGCCGTTGTAGTAGACG
>JANNQX010000019.1:0-10228 GCA_031400975.1 Gemmatimonadota bacterium | reverse complement strand
CTCCTCCGCGAGGTCCAATAGCTTGTGATAGGGCAAAACCAGGTGAGCCCGATCGGAAACCAGGATCCGGCCGGCGGTCGCAATGCCACGCTCGGCTAAACCATCCAGCTCCGAAAAGAAACTCTCCGGATCGATCACCACGCCGTTGCCTAACAAACAGATGGTGGTGGGGTGGAGCATCCCGCTCGGGATCAACCGAAGGATGAACTTGCTCTCCCCGATCACCACCGTGTGCCCGGCGTTCGCGCCACCTTGATAGCGGACCACGAGGTCGGCCCCTTCGGAAAGCACATCGACCAGCTTGCCCTTGCCCTCGTCGCCCCACTGGGCACCGACGACCACGAGACACCGGAGCGAGGAGTCGAACATCAGCGTTTCGCCTTCTGGAGAACTGGGGCTTCGGGGTCGCCCGCGTTGAGGACCGCGGCGGTTTGGGGCGAGATCGCGCCGGACTTGACCAGCTCGGCCAAGTGCTGCCTGAAGGTTTGCATCCCGGACTTCCCATAGCCTCGCGACATCAGGGTCCGGACCTCCATGGCCCGCGCAGGGTCCTTAATGGCATCTCGAATCGGCCCGGTAGTGATCATGATTTCAGCGGCGAGTACGCGACCCGAGCCGTCCTTGCGCGGCAAGAGGCGCTGCGACACGATCGCGGTGACCGCTTCGGAGAAACGGACCAACCCGATCTCCCGTTCTTCGTACGGCAGCATCGCGATGACCTGGCCGATCGTGGTCAGCACGTCGGGAGTCGGCATGGCCCCCAAAACCAGACGACCGGTCTCAGCCGCCTTGATCGCGGTGGCCAGCGTCTGGATATCGTGAATGTCGCCGACGACGATGACGTCGGGGTCCTGCCGCAACGCCGCCTTGATGCCGACCGCCAACGACGGCGTATCAACCCCCACCTCTCGCTGGGTCACGGAACTACCCAGGTCGCGGTGAAGAAACTCGATCGGATCTTCGATCGTGACGATATGGCGTTGCTGATGTTGGTTCATGTGGTGGAGCAGGGCGGCAATCGTGGAGCTCTTTCCGCTCCCTCCGACGCCGGTGATCAAGACCAGCCCACTCCGCGTCTCAACCAACCCCTGAACGGCCGAGGGCACCCCAAGTTGGTCGAACGTCGGGATGGTGAACGGGACCACCCGCATGACGATCATCAGCGACGACCGCTGCCGCAGCAGGTTGACCCGGAACCGCCCAACGCCGGGTAGCCCCCACGAGCAATCGTAGTCAGTAATCAGATCGAGGCGCGCCCGATCGGTTTCGTTGCCAATCAGCTTCTCGGCAATCGCTCGGGTTTGGTCGGGCGTCAGGCGCTGCTTGGTCAGGGGAACCAACTTTCCGCCGATCCGGGCCCGGAAGACGTCCCCGGCCTTGATATGCAAATCGGAGGCGCCGCGATCCACGGCGGCCTTAATGATCTTCTCGATCGGAACTCCCGACATGAATCAGGCCTCCTTCAAGGGCAAAAAGCCCATCCGCCGCTCGACACCGGCGATCGTCTCCGCCGCCAGCGCCCGGGCCCGGGCCGCACCGAGCGCAATCGCTCGATCGACCCGGCCGGGATCAGCCCGGAGTTCCTCGCCCCGGAGCCGGATCGGCGTCAGTTCGACGATGACGTTGTCTGCCAGCACCCGCTTGCAATCAAGGCAGCCCCACCCAGCCGAACGGCACTTGGCGGCGACCTCCGCGACGGTATCCGGCGGGGAGAAATGTTGGTGGAGCGCGTAGACGTTGCAGATCTCGGGTGTTCCGGGGTCTTTTTTCGTCTGGCGGGCCGGATCGGTCTTGGCCGGCCGGAGCTTGGCCCAAATCTGATCCGGCGTCTCGAATAGGCCAATCGTATTGCCGAGGCTCTTCGACATCTTCGCTTGACCGTCGAGGCCCATGATCCGTTTGGCCGGCGTCAGCAAGGCTTGCGGCTCCGGGAGGTATGGCTGGTCTGGCGAAAACTCGGCGTTCCAGGCCCGGGCGATCTCCCGGGAGAGCTCAAGATGCTGAACCTGATCCTCGCCCACCGGCACCTTGTCAGCCCGGTACAGTAGGATGTCGGCGGCCTGGAGCACCGGGTACATTAAGAGACCGGCCGGCACCCGCTCCATTCGCTGGGACTTGTCCTTGAACTGGGTCATCCGTTCCAGCTCGCCGACTCCGACGACATTGGTGAAGAACCACATCAGCCGGGTGTGCTCGGGCACGTGAGACTGGGCGAAAATAATCGACCGTTCGGGGTCGAGCCCCGCCGCCATGAGGCTGACGAGCATCTCTCGAGTCCGCTCGGCTAATAGGGCCGGCTCGTACTTGACCGACAGCACGTGGAGGTCCACGGCGCAGTACAAGCATTCGTACTGATCCTGCAGCCGAACCCAATTCTTGACGGCCCCGAGCCAATTGCCCAGGTGCAATTCGCCGGTAGGTTGGATGCCGGAAAAGACTCGATCCATGGACTCGTTCGGTCGGGGTCAACAGAATGCGATGGGCAAACTAGCCACCCTTTCGAGCACTCGCAAGATGAACTCCTCCTTGAACTTAACCCGACTCGCGACCGCGGCCGCCGCCGCGGCCGCGGACTACCTACGCCAAGTCGAGCGACCAGCCGACCCGGCGGCTTGGACCGCGAAAGGGCGGAACGACTTCGTCACCGACTGCGACCGAGCCGCCGAAGCCATCATCGCCGAGGTCCTGCTGGCCGGCGAGCCCGGATCGATCGTGTTGGGTGAAGAGCTCTCTCCCAGCGGTGCACGGAGTGGCCTAACTTGGATCGTCGATCCAATCGACGGCACCACCAACTTCGTGCATGGGTTCCCGACCTTCGCCGTTTCGATCGCCGCCGAAGCGGACGGGGTGCTCGAAGCGGGCGTGGTCCTCCACGTCGAACCGAACCGCCTCTACCATGCGACCCGCGGCCAGGGGGCCTGGTGCGACGAGACCCAGCTTCGAGTCTCGACAATTGCCTCGCCCGGGTTCGCGCTGATCGGCACGGGGTACCCATTTAAGCATCCCGAGCAGTTGGCAGCCTACCTGACGCAGTTCGCGAGGATTGCCCCGGCGACGGCCGGGATCCGACGGGCCGGCTCTGCCGCCCTCGATCTGTGCTGGGTGGCGGCCGGAGTCTTCGACGGCTTCTGGGAACTGATGCTGGCCCCCTGGGACATGGCCGCGGGTATGCTGTTGGTCCGGGAGGCGGGCGGGCGAGTCACCGACCTGGAGGGCGCCGACGTTGGAGCCGAACACTCAGGCCTAGTGGCCGGCAACCCGGCCATTCACGCGTGGCTGCTCGAGACGCTCGGCACTCGGCGCTCGGGGCTCGGCTTAAGGGTTAGGAAGGGATTGTGAGGATCCGGGGGCCGGCGGCGGTGACGGCGACGGTGTGTTCGAAGTGAGCGGAGAGCGATCCGTCGGCGGTGACCACCGTCCACTTGTCGGCCAGGAGCTTGGTCTTGAAGTCGCCGACGGTAATCATCGGCTCGATCGCGATCGTCATGCCCTCGAGTAGCCGTTCGCCTCGCTTGGGGCGACCGTGGTTAGGCACCTGGGGATCCTCGTGCATCTTGGTTCCGACCCCGTGCCCGACCAGCTCGCGAATGACCCCGTAGCCGCCTGCCTCCGCGACGGTTTGCACCGCGTGACCGATATCGCCGACGTGATTACCAAGGCGGGCCTGTTCGATGCCGGCCGCGAGCGCTTGCCGGGTGGTCTCGAGAAATGCGAGGGTTTCCGGGGCCACGCTCCCGATCGGAACCGTAATCGCGCTGTCGGCGTGGAAGCCGTCGATGAAAACGCCACAATCGATGCTGACGATCCCACCCTCCCGCAGGACTCGCTTCGGCGACGGAATGCCGTGAACGACTTCTTCATTGATCGAAATGCAGAGACTCTTGGGGAACCCGTAGAGACCCTTGAACGACGGCTTGGCGCCCGGGTGACTCCGAATGAACTTCTCAGCTTCGCGGTCCAGGTCCTCGGTGGTAATCCCCGGCCGCACCAAGGCGCGGCACATGCCGAGGGTCGCATAGACGATGGCCCCGGCCCGGGCCATCGTGTCGATCTCTCGCGGTGACTTGACGGTGACCATGCGATTGAGCCGAGCTACCGCCCCACCGCGGTCTTGGCCAGGGCCGCGATTGACTCGACTGAGCCTACGGCAGGAATCGTGGTGACGCCGCCCCGGGTCTCGTACCAGCTCAACACCGGTGCCGTTTGGGTCCGGTAGGCCGTCAGTCGCCGCTGCACCGCAACGGGATCATCATCGGCCCGGCCTTCGACCGTCCGCCGCTTCTCGATCCGGGTCAAGATTTCCGCGTCCGTCACATCGAAGAAGAGCACGTGGTCGATCTTCCGACCAAGCCCCTTCAACAGCCCCGCGAGGCCCTCCGCCTGTGGAATGGTCCGGACCACCCCGTCGAAAATGACGCCGCCGCTGCTCGCCGGCTTCGCCAGCTCCTCGCCCACGACGCCCATGATGATCTCGTCACTCACCAACGCGCCCGATTCCATCACCGCCTTGGCCCTAAGACCCAACGGCGTTCCAAGCTTGACCGCGTCGCGAAGCAAATCACCAGTAGCAAATTTTGGAATCCCGAGCCGCTCCGCCAAGAGGACCCCTTGGGTCCCCTTGCCCGCCCCCGGCGGTCCCATCAAGAGAATATCCACGTCGCCTATCCTCCTCCCGATGTGAAAAGGGCGAGCTTCCGCCCGCCCTACGGTCCTGAGTGCCGAGCCCCGAATGCCGAGCGCCTAAAACCGCTGCTGCCGTCCTCGGAACTTGACTCGACCGGTCTTCATGAAGCTGTCGTACTTTCGAAGAGTCCGGTGCTGTTCGATCTGAGCGATCGTGTCGAGCAACACACCAACAACGATCAGGACCGAGGTCCCACCGAACGCCGAGTTGTAGTTGAACTGCCGGGCCACAATCGTCGGAATGATAGCAATCAGCGCCAGAAACAAGGACCCCGGAAGCGTGATCCGCCCTAACACCTGATCGATATAATCGGCCGTTGCAGCACCGGGCTTAACCCCGGGAATGAAGCCGCCCTGCTTTTTGAGGTTCTCCGACAGGTCGACCGAGTTGAAGATGATCGAAGTGTAGAAGTAGCTGAACAACACCACCATCAGGGCGAACACGAGGTCATAGGGCAAATCGCCAGGCGTGAAGAAATTGGCGACGTCCTTCAGGGCCTCATTTTGGGTAAAGTTGGCAATGGTACTCGGCATAATGATGATCGTCTGGGCAAAGACGATCGGCATCACTCCGGCCGTGATCAGACGGATCGGAATGAAAGTCTTTTGTCCCTCACGAACGCGCCCGCGCCCCATGACTTTTCGAGGGATTTGAATCGGGATACGCCGAGCGGCGATCGTCATCGCCACGACGGCCGCGATCGTCGCAATCGCCATCGCGATCAAGAGAATCGCCAAACCAAAGCTCAGGCCGCCGACCCGAATCTGCTCGGCACCCTGGAACAGCGACGGCCACAAACGCTCGATGATCGAGACGGCGATCAACAAGCTCATCCCGTTCCCGATCCCGCGTTCGGTAATCTGCTCGCCGAGCCACATCATGAAGATGGCGCCGACGGTCAGGGTGAACCACATCGTC
The DNA here is from genome assembly GCA_031400975.1 of Gemmatimonadota bacterium. Classification (GTDB taxonomy): domain Bacteria; phylum Gemmatimonadota; class Gemmatimonadetes; order Gemmatimonadales; family GWC2-71-9; genus SHZU01. The sequence goes on along the minus strand of JANNQX010000019.1, from coordinate 4,626 downwards.
AGCCGGGCCGCAAAGCCGGGATTCGCGATGGCGCCGGGAATCGACTCGGTAAACGCCGTGAAGGTGATGGCCTGGGAGAAGGCGATCACGATCGTCATGTACCGGGTCCACTGAGTCAGCCGTTTCTTGCCCTCTTCGTCCTTTTGCATCTTGCTGACGGTTGGAAAAATTCCGCCGAGCAGCTGAAAAATGATCGAGGCCGAGATGTACGGCATGATACCTAAGGCAAAGATGGTCGCCCGGTAGAGGCCGCCGCCCAAGGTATCGTAGAGCTGGAAGAATGTACTGGTGCCTTGATTGTTGTTAATGAACGCCTGAAGGGCGTCGACATTCACGCCAGGGGCCACGATGTGCGCGCCGATCCGGTAGATCAGGATCGCAATCAGCGTGAACGTCAGCTTCCGCTTGAGCTCGGGGTCAATCCCGAGTGACGGGACCCCTTGAGCCGGACTCGTCACCTCAGACCTCGACTTTTCCGCCGGCCGCTTCGATCTTGGCCTTGGCGTTCCCAGAGAGCGCGATGCCCCGAACCGTAAAGGCACGGGTGACGTCGCCGGTGGCCAACAGCTTCACCAGATCGGTGGCCTTCTTGATCAGACCGGCCGCCGCCAACGTCTCAGGCGTGATTTCGTTCCCGGTGACCTTCTCCAAACTCCGGAGGTTGATCGCCTGGGCGGTTTCCTTGAACGGATTGGTAAAGCCCCGCTTCGGCAGCCGCCGGTGCATCGGCATCTGGCCGCCCTCGAATCCGGGATTGGTCGAACCGCCGGTCCGGGCCTTGTGGCCTTTGTGACCCTTGCCGGACGTCTTTCCAAGCCCACTACCGACACCACGACCAACCCGGCGGCGCGCGACATTGCTACCTTTGGCCGGCTTCAGGTTGGAGAGAGTAATCTTGCTGGTCATCCTGCCGTCTCCGCCTTGGTCACTTCGACCATGTGCCGAACCTTGAACAACATGCCCCGGATCGAGGCGTTGTTCACGACCTCGACCTCGGCCTGGTGCTTATGGAGGCCGAGCGAGGCGAGGGTCCGGCGCATCGTCTCGCTGTGGCCGATCGTGGACCGGATCTGCTTGACCCGAACCCGAGCGGCCTCTTTCTCGCCTGGAATGGTCGCGGCGTAGTACACCGGACCTTGCCGAAATACCGCTGGATTGCGTCCCATATCCCTTAGCCCTCCTGACGCGGCTTGTAGCCAAGCGCCTCGACTTCGACCCCCCGCTCCCGCGCCACTTGGCGAACCGACACGAGCGAGCGAAGCCCATCAATCGTGGCCCGCACCATGTTGTGGGGATTGTTCGACCCAAGGCTCTTGGTAAGAATGTCGCTGATCCCGCAGCATTCGAGCACGGCCCGGACCGCGCCGCCGGCAATCACGCCCGTACCGGTCGCCGCCGGCTTCAGCAGAACCCGACCGGCACCATGATGGCCGAGGATTTCGTGCGGAATCGTCGTCCCGGTCCGGGGGATCTCGTTCATCGCCCGCTTGGCGGCCTCGACGGCCTTGCGAACCGCTTCGGAAACCTCGTTCGCCTTACCCGTCGCGAAGCCGACTTTGCCCTTGCCGTCGCCGACGGCAACCAACGCGTTAAACGAGAAGCGCCGGCCGCCTTTGACGACCTTGGCCACCCGGTTGATATCGACGACCTTCTCGATAAACTCGCTCGGTGCATCGCGGTCGCGCCGATCGCCTCGGCCGCCGTCCCGACGTCCGCCCCGTTCGCCGCCTCGACCCCCGGCCCCGCCGGCACCGCCGCCGCGACCACCCCGCCGACCCCGCCCTGCGTCGGTGGCCGGTGCCTCAGTCGGTTCTGTCGCCTGCACTTCAGGTTCGGTCATTTAGAACTCCAATCCGCCTTCGCGGGCGCCGTCGGCGACCGCCTTGACCCGCCCATGATACCGGAAGCCAGCTCGGTCGAATACAACCTTGGCAATTCCGGCTGCTTTGGCCTTGGCCGCGAGTAGCTTCCCCGTTGCCTTGGCTCGAGCCACCTTGCCGGTGCCGTCGAGTTCGATGCCCTCGCTCCGGTCGGCAACGCCCATCAACACCGCGCCCTTGTCGTCGTCCACCAGCTGGGCGTAAATGTGCTTGATCGACCGGAAGATGACCAAGCGCGGACGCTCGGGTGTTCCAGCCACTTTCTTGCGGACCCGAAGGTGACGACGATAGCGCCGCTCTTCGCGCGTCTTCGGTGCATGGATTGGACGCATGGTTTACTTCGCTCCCGTCTTGCCGGCCTTACGCCGGACTCGCTCGCCCTGATACCGAACGCCCTTGCCCTTGTAGGGCTCCGGCGGCCGAATCGACCGGATGTCCGCGGCGACTTGGCCAACCAGTTCTTTACTCGGCCCACTGATCCGGACCACAGTCGCGTTCTCGACGACCATCTTGATCCCCTGGGGGGCGTCGTACTTGACCGGATGCGAGAAGCCCAGCACCAAGTTGAGGCCTTTCGGCGTCACCTCAGCCTTGTACCCGACGCCTTGGATCTCCAAGACCTTCATGAAGCCCTTGGAAACCCCCTCGACCATGTTCGCCACGAGGGTCCGGGACAGCCCATGCAAAGCCCGATGGGCCGGCTCGTCGCTCGGCCGGCTGACGGTGACTTCGCCATTGTCCATCGCCAGCTTCATCGTCGGGTGGATCGTTCGGGAGAGTTCTCCCTGCGGTCCCTTGACCGAGATCAGATTGCCCGCGAGCTTGACCGTGACGTCCTTTGGGACCGGCACTGGTTTTCTTCCAATCCGCGACACAGTGAGCCTCCTACCAGACGACCGCGAGGAGTTCACCGCCCAAGTTCGCGGCCCTGGCGTCACGATCGCTCATCAACCCTTTGGGGGTTGAGACGATCGCCATGCCGAGCCCGTTCTTGATCCGGGGAATCTCGCGACTCTTGACGTAGCGGCGCAGACCGGGCGTGGACATTCGCTTCATCTCTCGAATGACCGGGCGCTCATTATGATAGCGCAAGGTGATTCGAATGACGCCGCGAGGACCATCCTCGACCAGCTTGAAATCCGCGATGTAATGGTTGCTGTGGAGAATCCGCGCCACCTCGGCCTTGAGCCGAGAAGCGGGGACTTCCACGCGGCGATGCCCAGCGGCACCCGCATTGCGGATCCGCGACAGCATATCCGCTACAGGGTCAGTCATACTCATGCGCGATCCCTTCCCTTACCAACTCGCCTTGCGCACGCCGGGGATGTGCCCCCGGAGCGCGAGTTCCCGAAAGCACATCCGGCAGAGGCCGAATTTGCGTAACACTGCCCGAGCCCGGCCGCAGCGTTGACAACGCCGAACCGCCCGGGCCTTGAACTTCGGTACCCGCTTCGCACGCTCGATCCAACAGGTCTTGGCCATAGTTCCTTACGTCCCCCGCCTTACACGGTCCGCTTCGGGGTTTCGCCCCGGAACGGCCAGCCGAATTCCCTTAACAATGCCATGGCGAGATCATCGCGCCCGGCCGTCGTCACGATGGTGATGTCCATCCCGTGAATCTTCTCGACCTTGTCGTAGTCGATCTCGGGGAACACCAACTGCTCCTTCAAGCCGAACGAGTAGTTGCCGCTCCCGTCGAAGCTCCGATTCGGGAGACCCCGGAAATCGCGCACCCGCGGTACCGCGAGCGAGATGAACCGGTCGAGAAACTCATACATCCGGGGACCCCGGAGAGTAACCATCACCCCGACCGGCACGCCCTCCCGGAGTCCGAAATTCGAAATCGCCTTCTTGGCGCGGGTCACGACCGGACGCTGACCGGTGATCAGGACCAGCTCATCGATCACCGCCTCGAGCGCCTTCGGATTCTTGCTCGCTTCGCCCAGCCCGACATTCAGCACGATCTTGACGATCCGCGGAATCTGCATCGGGTTGGTGAGGCCGAACTGCTGCTTCATCCGATCCCGAACCGTGCCCTGATAGAACGCCAGGAGCCGGGGAACCCCCACGGACACCTTCGGCGTCGGATCGGTCGCCCCTTGGGGCGCTTTGACCTTCTTGCTCGTCTTTGCCGGCGGCCCGCCCTTCGGCGTCTTGGGCGGCTTGGGCGCTTTGGTTTCAGCCATCGTTACCGATTCCTCGCAATCGACTGCCCGGATTTCACGGCGATCCGCTCAACCGTGCCGTCCTGGTCCCGCTTCCGCCGAATCCGGGTCGGCTCGCCCGTCTTGGGATCGATCAACATCACGTTGGAGTGATGGATCGGGGCCGGACGCTCGACAATCCCGGACTGCCCGTTCGGCGTCGATGCCCGCAAGTGCTTCTTCATCATGTTCAGGCCTTCAAGCGTCACCCGGCCGGTCTTCAGGTGCACCCGCAGCACCTTGGCCCGTTTGCCGCTGTTCGACCCGGAAATCACCTGGACCATGTCGCCCTTGGTGATCGGCATCGAGAAGCGAACCACCGGCCCCGGGCCGACTTTCCGACGCGCCTTGCGATGTTTCAGAATCCGCATATCAGATGACCTCCGGGGCCAGCGAGACGATCTTCATATACCGTCGATCGCGCAGTTCCCGGGCAACCGGCCCGAAAATTCGGGTCGCTCGCGGTTCGCCCTTGTCATCGATGAGAACCACTGCGTTCTCGTCGAACCGAATGTAGGAGCCGTCTTTCCGACGGGTTTCCT
>JANNQX010000018.1:0-3378 GCA_031400975.1 Gemmatimonadota bacterium | reverse complement strand
CGGGTTCGCCAAATCGTGCCGACCGCCGACCGCCAGCGGGCCACGGTCCAGGTCAAGGTGAGTATTACCGATCGGGATCCCCGGATCTTGCCGGAAATGGGCGCCCGGGTTGAATTTCTCGATACCGCGACGGTATCGCCTAACGCCCCGGCCCGGATCTTCGTGCCCGCCGCGGCGGTGGCGAACGTGGGTGGAGCCACGGTGGTCTGGGTGGTCCGCGATGGGCTGGCCAAACGAACCCCGGTCGATGCCGGTCCGGTGTCGGGCGGCCGGCGGGAAGTGCGGAGTGGGCTTTCAGGGGGCGAGAACTTGGTGCTCGATCCGCCCCAGGACCTCTCAGACGGAGCCAAGGTGAATGTCATCCCCAGCAAGTAGTCCGGCCGCCAGCCGCGTCCTGGTCCAGATCCGGGGTCTCGCAAAGACCTATCGGCGTGGCACCGAGGAAATCCGAGTCTTCGAAGACGTCGATCTCGATATCAACGAAGGCGAATTCCTGGCGCTGATGGGGCCGTCCGGCAGCGGCAAGTCGACCCTGCTCAACATCCTGGCCGGCCTCGACACCCCGACCACCGGGAGCGTGGTGGTCGACGGGCAGGACATTACCCGGATGAACGCCAGGCAGTTGGCCACCTGGCGATCGACCCACATCGGCTTCATTTTTCAGTTCTACAACTTGCTCCCGGTGCTGACGGCGGCGCAGAACGTCGAGCTGCCGTTATTGCTCACCAATCTCTCCAAGAAGCAGCGGCGTGAACACGTGATGGCGGCGCTCGAAATGGTCGCGCTGACCGACCGGTCGGAGCATTTCCCCCGGCAACTCTCGGGCGGACAACAACAGCGCGTCGGGATTGCCCGGGCGGTGGTCAGCGACCCGACCATCATCTTGGGCGACGAGCCCACCGGCGACCTCGACGCCGCGTCGGGCAAGGAGATCCTCGACTTGCTGGAGCGGCTCTCGGGCGAATTCGGCAAAACCATCGTGATGGTGACCCACGACGCCCACGCCGCCGAGCGGGCCAAGGCGATTATGCATATGGACAAGGGGGTGTTGTCGCGATGACCGTTGCCGGATTAGTGGGGGCTAATTTGTTCCGGAACAAGAAGCGAACCGGGCTCACGATCGCGAGCGTGGTGATCGCGTTCTTCCTATTCGGCATCCTTCGGTCGTTCATCACCACCCTCGATGCCGCGGCCGAGGTCGGCAGTGAGGCACGGCTGATTACCTCGAGCGCGTCGGGGATCACCTTCGTGCTCCCGGAGGCCCACGCCAACCGGCTTCGGACGGTTCCCGGGGTCAAAGGTGTCAGTTGGTCGAATTGGTTCGGTGGCTACTACCAGAATCCTCAGGACTTCTTCGCCCAGTTGGCGATCAAGGCCGAAACCTATCTCCCGATGTATCCGGAGCTCGAAATCACGGCGGGCGACAAGGACGTCTTTCTTCGGGAGCGGACCGCCGCCCTCGTTGGGGTCGGCTTACTCAAGAAGTACGGCTGGCAGGTCGGTCAAACCGTGACCCTCAAGGGGACGATATTCCAGGGTGACTGGCCCTTTGTGATCCGGGCCGCCTATACCCCGAAGGATGCCGCGTCCGGTGACGAGAGCTTTTTCTTCCACTACGAGTATCTCTACGAACGGACCCCGGGCATGAGTCCGGGGTGGTTCGTGTTGGAGCTCGACCGGCCCGATGGCGCGGCGGACATCGCGGCGTCGATCGACGCCCAGTTCAAGAACTCGACGGCTCCCACCAAAACCGAGACCGAACGAGCCTTCTCGGCCGGCTTCGTCACCATGTGGGGCAACATCGGCTTCCTGGTCAAAGCGATCGGGACGGCGGTGTTCTTCGCGATCCTCTTCGTGGCCGCCAATACCATGATGATGGCGGTCCGGGAGCGGATCGGCGAAATCGCGGTCCTCAAGACCATCGGCTTTCAGAACCGGACCGTGTTCGGGCTGGTGTTGGCCGAGTCGCTGTTGATTACCCTGCTCGGTGGGGCGATCGGACTTGGATTAGCTCGGTTGGCCTTCATGGGCAAAAACCCGATGGCTTCGTTCTTCCCCGGGTTTGGGGTTACCAACGGCACCATTGGCCTTGGGTTGCTGCTGGCGTTGGCCCTGGGTCTGATCAGCGGTACCATCCCGGCCCTGCAGTCGGCCCGGCTGTCGGTGGTGAGTGCGCTCCGGCGCGTGGCCTGAGGAGAGTGGCGAATGAAAGTCCCCATCATCTACAACATCCGGAGCCTCCGGCAGCGGCCGGTGTCCACCTTGGCCACCGCGCTCGGCATGGCACTCGTGGTGGCGGTGTTCGTGTCGATGAACGCGCTGGCCAACGGATTTCGGGCGGCGCTGGTGGGCACCGGGTCGGCGGAGAACGTGATGCTGCTCCGCAAGGGCGCCAATACCGAGATGAACAGCGGGATTTCCCGTCAAGCGGCCAGTGTGGTGGCCGGCTATCCGTTCGTGGCGCGGGATGCCGCCAATCAGCCGATGATCAGTTCGGAAACGTTCGTGGTGGTTCCGCTCGAACGAGTCGGCGGCGGTGGGATGGCCAACGTCGTGGTGCGGGGCGTCAGTGCCCAAGCCTTCCAGGTCCGGAAAGGTGTCGAGATTGTCGAGGGACGGACCTTCAAGTCCGGGGCCCGCGAGGTGGTCGTCGGCGTGGCGTACGCCAAGCGGTTCCCGAACTCCGCGGTGGGCCAGGTGGTGCGATTTGCCGAGCAAGACTGGGCCGTAGTGGGTCACTTTGCCGCCGGCGGATCGTCGTTTGAGTCGGAGATTTGGGGCGAGAACGAACAGTTCATGCCGGTGTTCCGGGGTCAGATTTTCCAGAGCCTGACCTTCCGGATGAAGGACCCGAGCGCCTTCGACGGCGTCAAAACCACCCTCGAGGCCGATGCCCGGCTGGTGGTCGACGCGGTGCAGGAGCGTGATTTCTACGCTAAACAATCCACCATGCTGGCGACCATCCTCAATTTCATCGCGATCTTCATCGCCTCGATCATGGGGGTCGGCGCGGTGTTCGGCGCGATCAACACGATGTACGCCTCGATTGCGTCGCGGGGGCCGGAAATCGGGGTGTTGCTGACGTTAGGCTTCAAGCCGCGGAGCGTGATGGGCTCGTTCTTGCTCGAGTCGGTGTTCATTGCCGCCCTGGGCGGGGCCATCGGCTGCCTAATGACGCTGCCGATCAACGGGCTGGTGACCAGTACCACCAATTGGAGCTCGTTTAGTGAAGTCGCGTTTGCGTTCCGGATTACCCCGGGGCTCCTATTCAACGGGATGGCGTTTGCCGTCATCATGGGGATCATCGGCGGCTTGCTCCCGGCCCGGCATGCGGCCAAGCAGCAGGTGGTGGACGCGCTCCGGCAGGCGTAGCTCGGC
>JANNQX010000017.1:0-3778 GCA_031400975.1 Gemmatimonadota bacterium | reverse complement strand
TCCGGCATGCTCATCTTGGTGAGCGGGCCGATGATCTCGTGGACATCACCCCCCGAACAGAAGTTGCCGCCCGCGCCTTGAATGACCACGGCCCGAACGTCATCGGCCAGAGCGAGCAGCCGGAACAGGTCCCGGAGCTCGGCGTAGGAGTCGAACGTCAGGGGGTTCTTCCGTTCAGGCCGGTTCAGGGTGATGACACCCACTTGGCGCTCCACCGACCAGCCGAAGTGGGTGAGCGTTAGGCCGGCGGCATCGCGGCGGTTGCCGGCGATCAGGTTCGGATCCATGGGTCGAGGCATCAAGGCATCGCTTTCGGAGAGGTGCGGATCGGTCAAACGTCTGTGGGCGAAATGGCTGGTCCTTGGGCGGCCAGAGAGCGTTCCCGTTCGAGGTTTCGCTCCAGTTGGCTTTTGCCCGACAAATACTGAACCGGCCAGTCGGCCCCGATCCCGGCGGTGTAGCCGATCTTGGCGGCTTCGTTCAAGGTCCAAGCGGCGTTGGCCAAGTGCGGCCGGGCAATGGCACAGAGGTCGGCTCGGCCGGCCGCGATGATGCTGTTCACGTGGTCGGCCTCGGAAATCGCGCCCACCGCCATGGTGGCAATGCCGACCTCGTTCCGGATCAGGTCGGCGAACGGGGTTTGGTACATCCGGCCGTAGACCGGTTTCTGGCGCTTGCTGACCTGGCCGGAGGACACATCGATCAGATCGGCGCCCGCCAGCTTGAAGGCTCGGGCAATCTCAACCGCATCCTCCGGTGTGTTCCCGCCTTCGACCCAGTCGTGGGCCGAGATCCGGACCGACATCGGCGCCGCCTCGGGCCACACCGCCCGCATCGCGGCGAACACTTCGAGCGGCCACCGGAGCCGGTTCGCGAGGGTGCCGCCGTACTGGTCAGTCCGTTGGTTGGTTAGGGGTGACAGGAACGCCGAGAGCAGGTATCCGTGGGCACAGTGCAGCTCGAGCCAATCGAACCCCGCGGCGGCGGCGTGTCGGGTGGCCGCGACGAAATCCGCGGACACTCGGTCCATGTCATCGCGGGTCATGGCGCGCGACCAGGCGCTCACCCCATCCAAGAACTGTTGCGGCGAGGCGGAAATAAGCGGCCAGTTGTCGCGCTCCAACGGCAGATCTTCACCGCCAAGCCACGGTACCCGGGTTGAGCCCTTGGCGCCGGCATGGCCGAGCTGGATGGCGATCTTGGCGCTGGTATGGGAGTGGACGTAGTCGACGATCCGTTTCCAGGCCGCGGTCTGGGCGTCGTTGTAGAGCCCCGGGCACCCCGGGGTGATCCGGGCGTCGGCCGAGGTACACGTCATTTCACAGAACACCAACCCGGCACCGCCCATGGCCCGGGCGCCCAGATGGACCAGGTGGTGGTCGGTTGGGAGGCCGTCGACCGCGCTGTATTGCGCCATCGGCGAGACCACCACCCGGTTTTTCAGCGTGAGACTCCGGAGCGCGAACGGCGTGAACATCGGCGGCACCCCGGCCACCGGCAAGTTGGCGCGGGCGGCCAGCCATTGCTCGTAGTGGCCGACGTAGTGGGCATCGCGAACCCGGAGGTTTTCGTGGGAGATCCGCTGCGAACGAGTCAGCAGGGCATAGGCAAACTGCTCGGGTTCGAGCCGAGCGTGGCGGGCGACGTTTTCGAACCACTCGGTCGAATTGCGGGCCGCGTTCTGGATCTTGAGCACTTCGACGCTGCGCCGGGCTTCGTAGTCTGCCAAAGCCGCGGGCAGATTGGTCGGGTGTGCCGCGAGGCTGGCGGCGAGATCGATGGCGTCTTCGAGTGCCAGTTTGGTGCCCGAGCCGATCGAAAAGTGGGCCGTGTGCGCCGCGTCGCCCATCAGCACCACGGGGGCTTGGCCGTTGTGGTGGACCCAGCGTTGACACACCACGCGGGGGAATCGGATCCATTGGGCCGAGCCGCGAAGGTGGGTGGAGTTCGACATCAGCGAATGCCCGTCGAGGTGGTCCTCGAAGAGCCGCTCGCAGAACGCGATACTCTCCTCTTTCGACATGTCTTCGAGTCCTGCCGCGCGCCACACCGGTTCGGGCGCCTCGACGATAAACGTCGACGTCTCCGCGTCGAAGCGGTAGGCATGGGCCTGGAACCAGCCCCATTCGGTGGACTCGATGGCAAAGGTGAAGGCATCGAACAATTTGTGGGTGCCGAGCCAGACGAACCGGCAGAGGCGAAGATCGATATCAGGCTGGTAGGTGGCCGCGTACTTGGTCCGGATCCGGCTGTTCAGGCCATCGGCGGCAATGATCAAGTCGGCGTCGATGATGGTGTCGTCGTCACAGTCGGTGGCGAACTGGAGGTCCACGTTGAGCTCAGCGCAGCGGTCTTGGAGGATGTTGAGGAGGCGCCGGCGCCCGATGCCGCAGAACCCATGGCCGGAGGACCGGACCTTGCGGCCTTTGAAGTTGACCTCGATGTCGTCCCAGTGGTTGAACGACTCGAAGATCTGGGCGGCTGTCTTCGGATCGGCCTTGCGGAGCGCGCCCAAGGTCTGGTCGGAAAACACCACGCCCCAGCCAAACGTGTCGTCGGCCTGATTGCGTTCGATCACCGTGACCCGGTTCGTCCGGTCGCGCTGTTTCATCAACAGGGCAAAGTACAGTCCGGCCGGGCCGCCGCCGATACAGGTGATGCGCATGCTCCGTGCCCCCGATGATCAAGTAGCCGCCGCCCAGCATGGCACTGTAGACCTTGCTGTTTTAGATGTCAAGCATATGTTCACCGATCACGATGATCACCAGACCCGACTGCCTGGCGCGCGACGCCAAAGACCCCCTCGCCCCCCTCCGCGATTTGTTCGAACTGCCGCCCGGTGTGATCTATCTGGACGGCAATTCCCTCGGCGCGCTCCCGTGTGCCACGGCGGCGCGGGTTCAACAGGTCGTGCGGGTCGAGTGGGGCAAGGAACTGGTCCGAAGCTGGAACACCGCCGGATGGTTGGAGTTGTCGCAGCGGGTAGGGAACCAGATTGCCCGCCTGATCGGGGCCGGCCCCGGCGAAGTCTTGGTGGCCGACTCGACTTCGGTCAATCTCTTTAAAGTGCTGAACGCCGCCGTCGCCTTCATCAAGGCCGATGCGCCGCACCGCCGCCGGATTGTCTCGGAGCGGACCAACTTTCCGAGTGACCTGTACATTGCCGAAAGCATCGCCAATGACCAGGGCTTCGATCTCGTCCTGGTCGATGCCGAGGAGATTCCGGCGCCTCTGAACGATCAGCTCGGGCTCCTGATGCTCACCCATGTGAACTATCGCACCGGCCGGATGCACCGGATGGACGAAGTGACTCGCGCCGCGCATGCCGCCGGCGGATTGGTGGTCTGGGACCTCGCTCATTCCGCGGGCGCGGTGCCGGTCACGCTCGGCGGCAACGGTTCGATCACGGACGCTGCCGACTTTGCGGTTGGGTGCGGCTACAAGTACCTCAACGGCGGTCCCGGGGCGCCGGCCTTCGTCTGGGTCCATCCGCGTCATGTCGCCCGGATGGACCGGGAGGGGCTTCGCCAGCCGCTCTCGGGGTGGTTGGGCCATGCGGCGCCGTTTGAATTCATCGCCGACTACCAGCCGGCCGCCGGCATCAACCGGTTCATCTGTGGGACGCCGCCGGTGCTGTCGCTAGTGGCCCTCGAGTGCGGGCTTGAGGTCTTTACCGCCGCGGAAGAGCTGGGCGGCCTCGAGGCCTTGCGGCAGAAATCGCTGGCGCTCTCGGCCTTGTTCATCGACCTGGTCGAGGCCCGTTGTGGCGGCCATGGCC
>JANNQX010000016.1:0-3951 GCA_031400975.1 Gemmatimonadota bacterium | reverse complement strand
GCGCTCGCCGGATTCTTGATGGCTTGGGCTTCGTCGAGGATGACGTAGTCGAACCGAACGTCGCTAAACAGCTCGGCGTCGCGCCGGAGGGTGCCGTAGGTGGTGAGGACCAGGTGGTGGTCGCCGAAGTGATCGAGCGCTTTTCGTCGTCCGCCGCCGCTGTGGTCGAGCACCTTGAGCTTGGGGGCGAAGTGGGCCGCTTCATGCTGCCAGTTGAACACCAAGGAGCGGGGGACCACGGCCAGCGACGGCGGCGCCCCGGCCTGACGGCGGCGCTCCAGCAGCGCCAAGACTTGGACCGTCTTGCCGAGCCCCATGTCGTCCGCGAGGCAGCCGCCGAACTCGAACTGCCGGAGGAATTCAAGCCACCCCAACCCTTCCTGCTGGTAGCCCCGGAGGGTACCCCGAAAGGTCCGGGGCGGCGCCAGCGGCTTGACTCCGACGAAGGACGCGAGCTGCTGCCGGGCCCGTTGGAACCGTTGGTCGACATCGACCTCGGGCATCGCGGCAAGGAGGGCGTCCAGGATCGAGACTTGGGCCCTCGGGAATCGAATCCGTCCCAGTGACACGGTGCCGAGGTCGATGAGGGGTGACAATCGTTCGAGCCACTCGAGCGGGATCACGCCGCGCCCGCCGGTACCTAACGCCACGAACCCGTCACCCCGCCGGACGGCGGCGAGCAGCTCGGGGAGCTCGACCCGGGTGTCTCCGTAGTCGACGTATCCCTCCAACTCGAACCAATCGATCCCGGAGCTGACGCTCGCGTGGCTGGCGCCGGGTGCCCGATACCGCTCGCCGGCTACTTCGACGACCCAACCATCGGCGAGGAGTGGGGGCACCATCTTCGGTACCGCCGCCGGCGCGAAGGTCAAGCGTTGTTTGGCAAACTGGAAGTCGTACTCCCACCGAGCGCCCGACCTCAGGAGCCGATCAATCGCGGCCGCTTCGGCGGCCGCGTCCCGTTGGATGATCCGGTTGCCGGTGCGCATCGCGGTTCGGCCCGACTCGGCCTGGTACGATACGGTCAGGCCGCCATACTCGAAGGCGAGCTCGGCCGTCATCCCGTCGAGCCGCCATGCGTTCCGGCGGCTGGCGGCGAGCCGGAGATGCGGCGTGGGGGCGCCGTGGACCACTTCCACCCCGATCTCGTCAGGCCAGGTCAACCGCGGCAGATTGGGAATCTGGTACAACGCGGCGATCAGGTCGCCGACTTGGTCTTTGGGGGCTACGATATCGATGCCGGACGCCAGCGAGCCGGCCAGATCGGTGGCCAAGCCGCCACTCCAGCGAGCGGCCCGGCCGCCGGCGATGACAATGCCGTCGGTCACCATCACCTCGGGCGACAGGAGGATCCGTTCGGGGTCCCGCTCCATGGCGCCTTCGAGGCGGTACCCATCGGACCCTGGGTTCGCGATGATCGTTAGGCCTAACGTCCATCCGGCCCCGTCGTCCCATTGGAGCTCGTGGCCGATGCCATTGGCGGTCCGCTGGACCACGCCCCGCCCGGTTCGGGCAATCCGTTCGAGGGTGACCGGCGCGGCGGCGGGGGCCAGCGCGAACTGGGCGGGCGGGGCGTAATGGGCTTGGCCTCCGCCGAACGACGCGCCGAGTAACAACTGGCCAATCTCGAAGTCGGCAGGGCCGGCGAGGATGGCCCACGGCGCCCCGCCGACTCCGCAGATTCGGGGGGCGGCCCAGTCCCCGGTCTTCTTTCGGGCTTGGGCAAGAACCTTGAGGGTGAGGCCCGGCGGCCCGACCAGGTAGATCAGTCGTTGCTCGGTGGGGCTTGGGGCGGCCCTTGGGCGGACCAAATTCTGGCGGGCTGCCGCCCGGGCGGCCAGGCTGTCGAGCCAGTACTTCCAGGGGGCAGGCGCCGGGGTCAGGACCCGCCGGGTTGGCGGCGGCTCGGCCGGTCGCCGATCCATCGCCGCCAGCATCGCGGCGTTGATGATCGGCAAGAGCCCGTTCTGGTCCGCCTCCCGGAGGGCGGCCCAGACATGTTTACAGCCATCACCGTAGGGGCAGGTACACGAGAAGTCGAACCTGCCGTAGGCATCAGAGCCGAGGAAGATCCGATAGAGCTCGGTCCCCTGAACCGTGCCTTCGAGCCCACCCTCGGCCGGGGCGAGAGTGGTGACGCGGCCTTCTTGTTGGTACTGCTCGCCGCGAGTGCGGACCGCGGGGAGGAAGCTGCGGGAGAGGTCGCGGAGGCGGCTCTGGTTCGGTGGCATGCGATGCAACGTTGAGCTGAAAATGGGAGAATGGAAGCGCTGATCGCGCTGGCGTTAGGCTGCCACGACGCGGATCCGGCCGCGGCGCCGGGCGCTGCTCCGGACCACTTTCTCTTTGCCCATGCGGTCATCCCTCCTCGCGAAGCAGGATGCAGCCGTGCCGCTCGAGATGGCGGATTGAGCTCGAGCCGCTTCACGCCGCGGGGATATGGAGCGGCTCCCGGAGCACGTCCTGGCCCCGAAGGCCTTCTTCCGAGAGCGTCCGGTTGGCCTCGAGGACGAGGCGGACCGTGTCGGCCAGATTGGAGCGGGCTTCGTCGAGTGTGTCGCCCTGGGTATTCGCCCCGGGCAGTTCTTCAACGAAAGCGATGTACCCTTCGGGGACGCGTTGAAAAACAGCGGTGAGTTCAAGTTGCATGGTGCCTCCGGTTCCGGGAATCTAGCCGCGGGGGGCGGACGGCGCACAGGTACCAGCTACCGGGCGGCAGGTCCTGGCGAGCGTCCGAAGCCGAGGAGGTGGCTTCCTTGCGGGGCGCTGAGATTGGGATCTCGATCCGAGCCCCAGGCGTTGCCAAAAGCGTCACCGGCCGGGTTGGCCCGTCGAGCGGTCGGCGGACGGTGGCGGTATCGGCAAGGGGGACGTGACTCGCGATGAAATGAAGGGCCCCGATCGCTTTGAGGAGCGCGGCGTGGTCTTGGCCCGAGAAGTACCAGAAGGGCAGGATCGCCACGTCGATGCCCCGGGGCCGGCAACCGGTGGGGGCAAAGTTGGCCACGGTTGGATCGGCGTCGCCGACGTGCAGCACCGTGGCTCCGCCGACCGTTACTCGCTAGGTACCCAATCCAGGCGCGGCCCCATCGCATTGACGGGGGTCGCCACACGTTGTACAATGTACACATGAAACGGATGCAGTCGTCTGAGGTTCGCCGCCACTGGTTCGAGGTCCTTGACCGCGTGGCGGCGGGTGAAGTCATCGGGGTGGAGCGCAATGGCCAGCTCGTGGTACTCCGGCGCGCCAAGGAAGCGACGCCAGCGGCGGTGCCCGATTACCACACGATCCTCAAGGTCCCCAAAAGCGCGGACGCGGATCGATGGTCGTGGGAATGGAAGCCGGACACCGGGCTTAGGGCCAGAACCCGAAGGGCCTAATGCTGCTGGACACGCATTTCCTACTCTGGCTGCTGGTCGGATCGCCGCGCCTCAAGAAGTACCCCTGGCTCGCCGACCGCCGCCCGTGGGCCATCTCCCCGGTGTCGCTCCTTGAGATCCAGTTTCTCCACGAGATCGGCCGCCTGGAGGTCGACCATGAAGCCTTGACCGCGGCCCTGGCGACCGACCCTCGTTTCGTGATCGACGACCTCTCACTCTCGATCGTGATCGACGCGGCGTTGTCGGTCGAGTGGACCCGGGATCCGTTCGACCGATTGCTGGTGGCCCATAGTCTGGCCCGGAGACTAGAGTTTTGCAGCGTGGATCGGAACGTCCTCGCCAACCATCGCCTGGTCGTACCACCGCTCCGCCCAAAGGCGCGCTAGCAGAGGTGAACGCCCCCGTCTCGGCGTCCCAGGGCTCGGCGGTAGTCGTCACCGCATCCAGCACCGAGTTCAACCGGTTAGTGGTGGCGGCGTTGGTGTAGGTCAGGTGGTCGATCAGCGTGGCGGTTTCGCGCCGTCGCTGCAGCGCGGTCAGGTTCCCGGCGCGATCGTAGGTGATGCCCGC
>JANNQX010000015.1:0-2137 GCA_031400975.1 Gemmatimonadota bacterium | reverse complement strand
GCCCGGGCGTCGCAGAGGGGTGTCGCGCCCTCGCGTCGGGCGAACTCGATGATCGCGCGGTCGATGGTGACCAACGGCGCGCCTTCGAGCTTGGCCGTCGCCACGATGATTCGATCGGCCGGGTCGCCCGGCATGCCGACGAGTCGCGTGCTGGTGACCAAGGTCGACCGGTCGACCGGCAAATAGCGGAGGCCCACCACGGCCCCGGCCCGCTCGACCCAGGCCTCGACAGGCATCGTCAAGGTGAGCTTTCCAGCCGCCTCCTTCTGGGCCACTTCCCAGAACGAGATCTCGCTCACCAGCAGCCGTCCTTCGCTGGCGGCCTGCTCGAGCAACGGGGGCAGTCTGGCCGAGCATCGATCGAGGCGGCCGTCGAGCATCCACACCCAGAGGTGGGTGTCGAGCACGAGGGGACCTGGGTAGTAAGGTCGTTCGCGGGGCCGCCAGACCAGGCTAGCCACGTGCCGGGTCGCGGTCGAGCGGGTCGCGGGCTGCCCGCCACGCCTTGGGATCCGACCGAACGAGGTCGCCGCGCACCACGCTCCCGGCCAGGGCGCCGATCGGACTCGCGGGGGAATGGTCCGGGGGCACCAGCCGGGCCACCGGACGCCCATGCTTCGTGATCACCACCGTGGTCCGTTGGCGGTTGACCGCGTCCATGACCTCCAGGCACTTGGCCTTGAAGACCCCGGCGGCCATCTGGTCGCTGGCCGGGCGTTGGCGGCGGGTTCGGTTGCGCGTCGGCACGGTCCTGCCTCCGTTAGAACTGACCACAATATAATGGTCACACTCGACGAGCCACCAGGTCCAGGGCGACCTCGACGAGCTCGTCCGATCGTAGCGATCATGGGCCCCGGGATGGCGGGCCCTGGCATTGTGTCCTCTCGCTCGTGCTCAGGGCGGTTGGCATCGGGGTGCCGCTGTTCGTCCTCCCGAGCGACGGCACGACGATCCTGCGCGGACTGGGGCTCCTCTCACCGATTGCTCTCCGCCCGATTGCCGGCTTCGAGGGGCGACTCCTCGAGGCGCGGTACACACCGGAGCGCCGCATCGTAGAGATTGAAGGCCCGGCCGTCCGGGTAGACGTCGATCAATTTGACCATCACATCGGTGTCGAGGGCCGACGAAGAGACATAGAGTGTTCCGGTGACCTCGCCCATCACGGAGATGCCGCGGATCAGCGGTGCGGTCGAATACACCAGCACGTCGGACCGGGCCTCGACCGGGCGTTGGTCGCGAACCGCGTCCCGATCGCAGCAGCCGCCGCCGAGCGTTGGGGCTACCGCTTCCGGGGAATCATCTCGTCGCGATTGGCGACGGTATAGGCGGTCCAGGCCAGCACGATGGCGGCTTGCTTGAGATCGCCCTCGATCAGCCGCTCGAACGTGTCGGCGTTGGTGTGGTGACTCCGGAGGACGTACTCGAGCGGATCCTGGAGATAGGTGAACCCGGGAACCCCAACGTCGTCGAAGTCCTGGTGCTCGTTACCGCCGACGTTGCCCTGCTTGATGACCATCACACCCATGTCGCGCACCGGGGCAAAGATCTGTTGGAAGATCGGCGCGATGAACGGGTTCGACTGGTCCCAGAGCCCCCGAAGCCGACCCGCCCCGTTGTCGACGTTGAAGTAGGCCGAGATCTTAGGCCATTGATCCCGATGCTTGGCAACCCAGCCGGCGGCGCCGAGATGGCGGCCTTCCTCCGAGGTCCAGACGCCGAGGCGAATAGTGCGGCGAGGTTTGAGACCGGCGGCCTTGAGGATTCGAATCGCCTCCATCCCGATCGCCACGCCGGCTGCGTTGTCGGTGGCGCCGGTCCCCGCGTGCCAGCTGTCGAGATGGCCGCCGAACATCACCGACTCGGCCGCCAGATCGGTGCCCGGCAGCTCGGCAAGGGTGTTGTAGCCCAGCGAATCGTCGGTCACGAACCGGTTCTCGATGGCGGCTTCGAGCTCGACGGGAATGCCCCGCTTGAGGTTGCGGTACATTTGACCGAACTGTTCGAGCGAGGCGACCATGGCGGCGATCGGGGCACCCTCTTTGGCTTGGCGGACGTCCTGCCAGCCGGGCACGGCCATGACCCGAATGATATTGTAGGGCAGCGGCGAGCCGAGGATCACGGCGGCGATATCTTCACC
>JANNQX010000014.1:0-7976 GCA_031400975.1 Gemmatimonadota bacterium | reverse complement strand
GACCGACACCACGATCGACGTTCGCCACCTTGGGCGGGTAACGTACGTCGCCTCCCAGCTCTTGGCCACCGAGGCGGCCGAGTTCAGTGGTCAGGGTACCGAGGGTTGATCCAGGCCCCGTGTCCAGCAGCACCGGGCCGGCATCGGTGGCCAAGAGCTGGGAGGCGACGTACGTTACCCGCCCAAGGTGGCGAACGTCGATCGTGGTGTCGGTCAGGGTCATCGAAGAAATCTAAGGAGTCGGGAACCATGGCGCAGCGGGTTCTGATTACGGCGGCTGCTTCAGGCATTGGACTGGCGATCGCCCGGCGATTCGTGGCGGACGGACATCGGGTCCACATCTGTGACGTGAACCCGCAGGCGGTGGAATCCGCCCGGGTCACGTTGCAGGGCGCGGGCGCGACCGTGACCGATGTCGGGCAGCCGAAGCAGGTCGAGTCGTTGTTCGCCGAGGCCCTCGGCTGGATGGGCGGGATCGACGTGCTGATCAACAATCACGGGGTGGCGGGCCCCCGGGGGTTCATCGAAGACCTCGACTACGAGGAATGGGACCAGTGCATCCGGGTCAACTTGGGCGGGATGTTCTATACCATCAAGAACGCGGTGCCCCACATGAAGCGGCAGCGGAGCGGGTGCATCCTCAATCTGTCGACCAGCTCGGCGCGGACCATGTTGCCGAAGCGGGCAGCCTATGTCGCCGGCAAGGTTGGGGTGCTCGGCCTGACCAAGAATTGCGCTCGTGAACTGGGTCCGTGGAACATCCGGTGCAATACTGTCTTGCCTGGGTTCATGAACAACGCCAGGGGACGAGGCGTCCTGGCGAAAGTCGCCGCCGACAAGGGTATCCCGGCTGAACAGCTGGAGCAGGAGGCGCTCCAGTACATCTCGATGCGCACCTGGATCGAGATGGACGAGATTGCCGATCTCTGCGCCTTCTTGGCCAGTGACCAGGCAAAACACATTTCCGGCCAAGAAATCGCCGTCGACGGCAACGCCGAATGGGAGGAGTAGTGATGAGTTCCGGCGTCAGGATTGGATTGATCGCCTTGCTACTCGGTGGGTTGCCGCCGATCGCGGCCCGAGCCCAAGTCCCGATCGATTCCGCCCTCTTTGCCTACATCCGGGGCCTCAAGGCGATCGACAATCATGCCCACCCTGTGTCGACCGATCCCGCCGATCGCGACTTCGATGCCCTTCCGATTGACGGATTCCCGCCGTTTGCGTTTCCGCTTCGTCTCTCGCCCGAAAACCCCGAATTGGTCGACGCGTGGCGAGATATCTACGGGTATCGATACTCCGATCGCTCGGCCGCCCACCTGGCCGAGTTGAAGGAGCTCAAGGCCAAGATCAAGGCCGAGCAGGGCGACAACTACCCAACCTGGGTCCTCGACCGCTTGGGCATCGGGGTTCAGCTGGCCAACCGGATGGCGTTAGGCCGAGGCTTGAAATCCGCCCGGTTCCGTTGGGTGGCATTCGTTGATCCGCTGATCTTCCCGGTCAATACCAAAGGGCTCGAGACCACGCCCGATCGGGCCGACCTTTTCCCCAAGACGGCGGCCAATCTCCGGCGCTATCTCGGCGACCTTGGACAAAGCGGCCTGCCCTCGACATTCGACGGGTACTTGACCCGGGTGGTGACACCCACCCTCGAGCGAATGGCTGCCGGGGGAGCGGTGGCCATCAAATACGAGGCTGGGTACCTCCGGAGACTCGATTTCGGGCCCGCGACGAGTGCGGAAGCGCGAATGGTGTATCAACGATTTCGACGGGGAGGGGCTCCGGTTCAAGCCGTGTACCGGCCGCTTCAGGACTATCTGTTCCGGTACATCGGACGGGAAGCGGGCCGGCTCGGCATGGCGGTTCATATCCATTCCGCCGACGGGGCCGGCGGATACTTCGAGGCCGCGGGCAGCGACCCGTTGCTGCTTGAATCGGCGCTGAATGATCCCTCCCTTCGGAAGACCAACTTCGTCATCGTGCATGGTGGATGGCCCAACACCCGGAACACGATGTCGCTGTTCGGCCGCCCGAACGTGTTTGCCGATTTTTCCTTCCTAAGCAATATGCTGACCGCCCATACGCTTGCTGGGGTACTTCGGGAATGGCTCAGTGCGTATCCGGATCGGATCATGTTCGGCTCGGACGCGTACCCGAACGACGACATCGTGGGTTGGGAAGAGTGGGGATGGCTTGGCAACGTTGCCGGCCGAAAAGGGCTCGCGCTCGCCTTGTCCGGCATGCTGGTCGATGGCGAAATTACCCGAGCGCGAGCGTTCGAGATCGCGAAACTCGTCCTCCGGGACAACGCGGCTCGGCTCTATCGGATTCCGAACGAATAGCGGCCCCGGGTACGGGTCCGGGTCGGACGAGGTTAGATTGTATGGGTGGCTTGACGCGAACGGATCGGACCCGGGTTTCCCGGGGTCGGGCGCCGCAGCACTCCCATGAGACCAACCGATGTCCCAGTTCAAGTCGGAACAGCGCCGCCTTCGGCACAATGGACGAGAATTTCACTTCGTGGCCTACGAGGGCCGGATCGCCAATGACCGTCGGGGCGAAACCGAGCTCCCGGCGATGTGGTTTCTGATGAACGAAGGCAAGCGGACGGCGGTCTTGCCCCATTCCCTCGGGCAGCCGGCCGAGGCGCTCGATGCTCAACTGGTCGGCTGGCTCGACGACAATGTGTTTGCGCCGGGAGCCGTTCAGGCGCCGGGCGCGATCGGTTTACCATCGGCGGAAAAACCTCATTCGTGGCGCCGGACCCGGGTTCGGGGCGGCACCGAGGAGTAGCCATCTCGGCGTTCGGCGCTCGGCGTTCGGTTCTCGGCGTCGCCGCGGCGCTCTTGGCGTGGGCATCTGGGCTTGGGGCGCAAGCGACGCCGGTTGGGGTGTTTGGGGCGATCCTGCGGGGGCAGGTGATGCAAACGTCCGGAACCCAAGGGGTGAAGTGGTTACCGGGGTCCGCTGGGTTCTTGGAACGGGCCGACGATCCGGCCGGGGGAGTGGGTTTCGTTCGGGTCGACCCACTGACCGGGCGTCGGTTCCCCGTGTTCTCCGGGCCGGTCCTCGCCAAGCTGGCGGCGGAGTTCAAGGGGGTCGGACTTCCATTCCGTGAGTTCGAACCGGTGCGGGGAGGGCAGGCGGTCCGTTTCGAGGTCGGCGGGCGGCCGTATCTCTTGGCGACCGACTCGGCGCGGTTGCACCGTCTCAAGTATCCCGCCAAGGTCGGTCCCGTCGATCTCGCCACGACTGATCCGGGGAAATTCTCGCCCACATATGCGCACTACGCCTTTGTCCGGGACTACGACAACCTCTACCTGCTCGATACCAAGACCGGCACGGAGGAGCGAATTGTCACAGGGACGTCGGAAGACAACCTGATTGGGTTTCTCGGGGCGGGGCCGTGGTTCGTGTGGTCGCCGGATGGGACCAGGATTGCCTACCTCAAGGCGGATCAACGAGGGTTCCACCAGTATCCGATCGTTCGTGACCTCGAGCGGAAGGCCACGGTTGAGTCGTTCCGCTATCCGTTTGCCGGTGACCCGGATCCGCCCCTCGAGCTGCATGTCTACGAGATCGCCACGAGGCGCGACCAATTGGTGGCCGCCGGCAGCCCGGCGGTGCCGTTTATCCGGGACCTCGAGTGGACGCCGGATGGCGGGGAACTGACCTTTCAAACCGTGAGTCGGTTCGAGAGTCGCCTGGACCTGAAGGGCTTCGATCCCCGATCGGGCACCGGTCGCACTTGGCTGGTCGACTCGAGCACCACGTACTTGGATCCGCCAACCAACTTTCGAATTCTCGCCGACGGCCGGTTTCTCTGGAGCTCAGAGCGTTCGGGATGGCGTCATTTGTATCTCTATGACCGCCATGGCCGCGAGCTGCGGCAACTGACATCCGGCGATTGGGTGGTGGGCGAGGTCTTAGGCATCGACCAACAGCGAGGATGGGTGTACTTCACCGGTGTGACCCACGCCGGTCTCGAGCAGCATTTCTTTCGGGTCCGGCTCGACGGGACGAAATTGACGCCGCTGACTCGGGAACGGGGTTGGCACGACATCTCCCTCAGCCCGGACTTCTCCGCCTTCTTCGACCGCCACTCCTCGCTCGACCGGGCACCGTGGGCGACGATGCGGACGATCGACGGAGTGGTCCAGAGGGAGATGGCCAACTCCGACACGACGACGCTGGGTCAGCTCGGGTTGACCCGGCCGGAATTGGTCACCGGTGTCGCCGCCGATGGCGTCACACCGATCCAGGGGCTCCTGTTCCGGCCGGCCAACTTCGACTCCACTAAACGGTATCCGGTCGTGGTTTCGGTGTACGGCGGTCCTCACACTAAGGCGATTCGGGATCGGTTCGAAACCACCGATTTCCGGGCCGCGCTGGCCCAACTTGGCTTCTTGGTCTTCGAGGTCGACGCCCGGGGCACCCTCGGCCGGGGCAAGGCTTTTCAGGCGGGGAACTACCTCCGGATGGGGCAAGTCGATGTCGACGACCAGGCCGCCGCCGTTCGTCAGCTTCGGCGCCGCGCCTACGTGGATTCAACCCGGGTGGGCGTCACCGGGATCTCCCACGGCGGGTACCTCACGTTGATGATGCTGCTCCGCTATCCCGACGTATTCCAGGTCGGGGTTGCTGGCGCACCGATTACCGACCTCCGCAACGGACCGCGCCAGTACATCGGCCGGATCATGCGGACGCCGGACGCCAACCCGACGGGTTATGCTCAAGGCGATGTGCTCGGGTTGGCTGCAGAGCTCAAGAGCCGGCTCCTCCTCATGTACGGTACCAACGACCACAATGCGGTGGTGGCCAATACGATGCAGCTCGCCCGCAAGCTGATCGACGCCGGCCGGCCATTCGACATGACCGTCTATCCCGGCGGAGCCCACGTCCTCGAAGGGCTCGACGCGATCCATGGTCTCAAAACGAGTGTCAGTTATTTTCTCGAGCATTTGCGGCCGGAAGCCTGGGAGACGAGTCGTGCGGCGTTGTGGCAGTAATTGGGTGATCAGGGGGCTGTTCGCCACAGCCGTCTTCGGACTCGGGCCGTCCGTCCTCAGCTCGCAAGCGGTCAATCGATTCGGGGTGCCGATTCCGATGCGGGACGGCGTCCGACTAGTGGCCAATCTCTGGGTGCCGAGCGGGGTGGGGCGGTTTCCGACCATCCTGCTCCGAACCCCATACGACAAGACCGCCCAATTCACTCGATACCGATTGGTGAACTACGTCACCGCCGGCTACGCGGTGGTGGTTCAGGACACCCGGGGGCGGGGTGATTCCGACGGGGTCTTCGATTTCTTTTTTCCCGAGGGCCAAGACGGGTTCGACACGATCGAGTGGATCGCGAAGCAGCCCTGGTCGAACGGGCGAGTCGGGATGGATGGAGGGTCGTACCTTGGAACGGTCCAATGGCTCGCCGCCCGGGAGCGGCCGCCCCATTTGGCGTGCATGGTGCCGGCGGTATCGGCGGGGCGGTGGTTCGATGAAATTCCCTATCAAGGCGGTGCCTTTCGGTTGGACTGGGCGTTGCCTTGGCTCAACCAAACCTCGGGGCGGGTGGACCAAAGCGACCTGAATGGCTTGGTGCGCTGGGACTCCCTCGCCTCAAAGCGCCCACTGGTCCGACTCGATTCGCTGATGGGGCGTCCGATGCCCTTGTACCAGCGCTTCCTGGCCCACCCCACGTTGGATCAATATTGGAAGCGGATTCAGTTTACCGATCGGGACTTCGCGCGTCTGACCATCCCGACTCTCACGCTCACCGGCTGGTTCGATGGCGATCAGAGCGGGGCGCTGTCGTACTGGAACGGGATCACACGACGGCCCGGCGGGGCGGGAGAGAATTTCCTGGTGATTGGCCCCTGGACCCACGGCGGAAGCTATCTCGGCGGCGATCTCAAGGTCGGGGCATTCGTCTTCGACTCAGCGGCCATCATCAAGACCCAAGACCTTCGGATCAAGTTCTTCGACTGGTGTCTCAAGCAGAGCCGGCCCCGCTTCGACGAGCCCAAGGTCCGGGCCTATCTGATGGGGAGCAATCGGTGGGTCGAAGGTGATCACTATCCGATCCCGGGCACCCGCACCCGGTCCTACTATTTCCGCGGCGGGGGACATGCCAACGGCCTTGACGGTGACGGGCGGCTGTCACTGGCAGCCCCTGAGGACGAGCCCCCCGATCATTTCGATTATGATCCGAACCGGCCGGTACCGAGCAGCGAACCTGCGCTCGATCAGCGCGAGGTCGAGAAACGGCTCGATGTGTTGGTCTATTCGACGCCGGTGCTCGAGGATCCGGTCGATGTCTTGGGCCCGGTGTTCGTGGAGCTCGAGATCGCCACGGACGCCACCGACACCGACTTCACGGCAAAGTTGGTCGATGTCTTTCCTGATGGGCGGGCGATTCTCCTTGGCCCCGGGTCCACGGGGGTGATCCGAGCCCGGTACCGATTTGGCGCCGAGCGGATGCAGCTCCTGGTGCCAGGCGCGCCCACGCGGCTCAGGGTGGAACTCTTCGATGTCGGCCATACCTTTCATCCCGGTCACCGGATCCGGGTGGAAGTGTCGAGCAGTGCGTTTCCATACATTGACGCCAACCCGAATACCGGCCGCCCGATCGCGACCGAGACTCTGACCCAGGTGGCCAAGCAGACCGTCTTTCATGACCGTGGTAGGCTCTCCCGGCTACTCCTACCCGTCCTCGAGCGCCGGTAGCCGCGAATGCGACAGTGGCTCGGACCAATCCTGGCGCTGGTGGCTACGATCGGGGTGATGCCGGCTCCGATCGCGGCCCAAGCCAAGTTCCAGTACCGCGGCGCTGTGACCGTGCCGATGCGCGATGGGACTAAGCTGACCTCGGATCTCTGGCTACCGGCCGGGACCGGCAAGTTCCCCGTGATCACGATTCGAACGCCGTACGGGCGCCGAGCCGACTGGCTCGACGGGAAGGGCATCGGCGAGTACTTCGCCAGCCGGGGCTATGCGGTGCTGGTGCAGGACGTCAGAGGGACCGGCGATTCCGAGGGGACGTTCGCCTTTCTGTTTCAGGAAGCCAGTGATGGCTACGACACCATCGAGTGGAGCGCCGCCCAACCTTGGGCGAACGGCCGCATCGCCAGCATGGGCGCATCATATTCGGGTGCGGCGCAATGGATCACTGCCCGTCAGCACCCGCCCCATCTTGTTTGCATGGCGCCGACGGCTGCCGGCGGGCTGTACTTCAATGAACTCCCTTACGTCGGCGGAGCCTTCGGGGTGAGTTGGGCGCTCCAGTGGCTCAACCGGTTCGGCAAGGACCGGATCGATCCGACCACCATCGATTGGGCCAAGCTGCTCCAACACCGGCCGCTCCGGACGCTCGACTCGGCCATGGGCCGACGGCTCCCGATCTTTCGGGACTTTCTGGATCATTCCACGCTCGACAGCTACTGGCAGAAACTCCAGTACTTTGACGCCGATTTCGCCGGGAACTCACTACCAACGCTGACCATCACCGGATGGTTTGACGGCAACCAGCCGGGCGCGATGTTCTACTGGCGGGGGATGCGGACCAAGTCGCCGGCTAGGGATCGGCAGTATCTCCTGATCGGGCCCTGGAACCACCTTCAAACCTGGACCGGTGGAGCCGAGAAGGTCGGGGCGTTCGAATGGGGCAAGGTCGGCGTGGTGGACTATCGCCCAATTCATCTGGCCTGGTTCGACTACTGTCTCAAGGGCAGCAGCCCGAACTTTGACTTTCCCCGGGCGCGGGTGTTCGTCACCGGTACCAATGAATGGGCCGAATTCTCCGACTACCCGCCGAAGCGGCCCCGGCCGCGGGCACTCTACCTCCGGAGCGGCGGCAAGGCCAACACCAGCGCGGGGGACGGGCGCCTCGACTGGGACCCGCCAGGGCTTGAGCCGGCAGACCGCTACACCTACGACCCGAGGAACCCGACACCCGGCTCGGAGACCGAGGGTGGTTTCGACCAGCG
>JANNQX010000013.1:0-15930 GCA_031400975.1 Gemmatimonadota bacterium | reverse complement strand
CCTGTTCAGCGTGGCGAATATCGCCTACCACGAACTGGTGCCGGGTCACCATTTTCAGATTGCACTGGCTCGTGAGAATACGGACCTGCCACCGCTTCGACGCGATTTCAACACGACGGCCTACGCCGAGGGTTGGGCGGAGTACGCCTCGTCGCTGGGCGAGGAACTCGGGCTCTTTGCCGATCCGTATGACGCCTACGGCCGGCTGATCAGCGAAGCGTTCTTGACGACCCGGCTGATCGTCGATCCCGGCATGAACTTGCTGGGATGGTCGCGGGACTCCGCGATGTCGTTCATGCGCGGGCACACCATGACCGCCGAAACGGAAATCGCCTCCGAGTCGCTTAGGTACTCGGTCGACTTGCCGGCCCAGGCGTTAGGCTACAAGGTCGGTGCCATGGAGTTCTGGCGGCTCCGGCGGAAGGCCGAACAGGAACTCGGCGCCGGATTCGACATCCGGGACTTCCATGCGATGATTCTCGACGCCGGCGGCTTGCCGATGACGGTGGTCGGCGCGATGGTCGACCGGTGGATCGCCGCGACCGCCAAGCAGCAATAGGGGATCGCTCATGAGCCGTGGAATGCTGGTGGTGCTCGTCGGAATGGCCGGGGTGCCCGCCTCGGTCGCGGCGCAGGACCGGGTGGCCCTGAATCTCGTGACCCACTCGGAGGTGATGATCAACCGGCCGGCGGCCGCGATCTGGCCCCTGATCGTCGATCCGAGCGGGTGGAAGAAGGGCGCCACGCTCCGCCATCAATCCGGGTCCGCGGGGCAAGCCGGCGAGGTCTTCGCGGCGATGGAGCCCGGCGACGGCGCGCAGGTGGCTTTCTTGGTCGAGAATGTCGAGCTGGCGCCGAATCAGCGCCGGACCATCAAGCTCTACGCGCCCACCGGCGATTTGATTGGATATGCCACCTGGAGCCTCAGGGCGGCGGGCGGCCGGACCGTGGTTGGATACGATGTCTATTCCGAGACGTTGATCGACCCGGCGCAAGCGAAATCGATGACGCCGGCGCAAATCCGGGAAGCGGAACGGACCTCGGCGGCCCCCAATCAGCAGCGATTCGACCAGGAACTCCTGGCGCTCAAGGCGCTGGTCGAAAAAGGCCGCTAACGCTTCGCGGCGGCCTCGATGTCCCGCTCCAATCCCTCATAAGCCTTGGCCGTCGACTCCTGCGATTGGCGCTGGTCGGCCGTATAGGCGGCCCGCCGGCCTTCGGCTGTCCCCGGATCAGGGAGTTTGACGGTGGCGTAGGCGTCCATCACGAAGTGGGTGACGCCCCCGGATTCCCGCATGTCGACGTTGTAGACGATGCTCAGTGGTGGAGCCGGGGGCAGATAGCTGACGTTCGCGGCGTAGCGGACGCCCGGCTCCCAATGGAGAACCTCGATCCGGTCGTGCCGAGTGACTTTCCCGGTGCCGTCTCGGAAAATCGTGTCGAACCGCGCCCCAGCTTGATCGGTCACGCCGTTCAGCGAAACCTTCTCCATATTGGGCCGTTTCCGGATGCTCGGCAGGAACGACCAGACCACTGAGGCCGGGGTCTCGATATCGAGCACCACCCGGGGCGACGACCGCCATTCGGTTAGAACTGCCACCGCATGCTTCCGCTGATCAAGACACCATCCGGCCCTCGGCTCGCCTGCAAAATTCCCACGGATCGGGTTGTCGGGAACGCGAGACCCGCGCCCCAGCCGACCCGAACGCCCGACAGCCCGAGTCGCACCGGCTCATTCTCAAACACCCGCCCGGCGTCGACGAAGCCAAGGATTCGGATTTCCCGGCCTCTAATCCGGGCGAGATGTTGGCGCAGGTCGAGGTTACCCCACAGGACCCCATCGCCGGCCAGCCGTTGATACTGAAGCCCGCGGAACGAGTCACGACCGCCGAGGACCCCGACGTCGCCGTCGAGCAACGGCAACACGAATCGGGCGTCGAGCGGCAAAACACCCGAGACCCGGCCGGCCCCGCCCACCCTGACGGCGACCACCGTCCCCGGGGTGAGCGGCAGGTAGGCCCGTCCAACGGCGAACAGCCGACGGTAGCCGTTGGCGGCCGTGCCTCCGCTGATCCCCGATTCAATGAACAGCCCGCGGCGCGGATCGGCGGGGCGGTCCCGGCTGTCGACCACCAAAGCAATGCCCCCTTGGACCTCAGTCGACCGGCTGAATCGGCCCTGGTCGCCCTCGAATCGAGAGCCACTGTCAGGCGCCTGAAACTCGGTATGCACGCCGCCCACCCACCCCGCTACGGCCAGCGGCCCAATCACCCGGCGAGCCACCGTTAGGCGGCCGGCATAACGACGGCGGCCGACTCTGAAATAGTCACGACCGGCTCCGGCAACGGCGTTGCGATCCGATCCGGTCTCGTTGCCCAGGCCGAAATATTCGAACAACGCATCGCGCTGGCCGCTCAACCGGGCGGACAACTTCCACCCCGGCCACTGGCCGGGCAGGTCGAGCGCGGCAACTCCCTGCCAACTGCCTCGAATCCCGACGCCCGCCTCAACCAGTGCCGCGACGGCGTCTCGCCCGGTTGAATCCTTCGGGATCCAAAATTCGCCCCGGAGTCCTCCCATGAAGCCGGTGTTTCTGGTCCCTTGGCTGGTCGGTCGAATTTCCGACTGCCATTGGGCGAAAGCCGGCCCGGTAAGGCCGGCACCCAGGCCGGCGGCGAACGCGAGCTGGCGGATCATCGCAACCCCATTGCTTTGATCCCGGGTGGGCTTCATCGTGAACCGGCTCCGGCTGAAGGGTCAATAGTCGTCTGGGAACAAGACGACCTGAACCACCGGTCGGTTTTCGGGGCGAGTGCCGAATCGCCTAGCGGACGCCCGCTTAGAGCCCGCGGCTCGGCTGCCCGATTGGAGCGAAGAGTAGCGTCCGGGCCGACCACCAGCCGGCCAGCCCAATCCCGATGACTCGGATGGCGACCGCGACCCAGGGGGAGACGCCGAGCTGGGTGACCGTCGCCGGCCCCGCGTACCAGTAATAGATCGCACCGGCTAGGCCGGCCACCAAAGCGAGCGCCGGCTCCGACTTGAGCCGGAGCACCACGACCAAGAGCCCGATGGCGAGGTAACTGGCCACCGAGAACCCGAGCGTCGTTCCATACACGGTCGCGACCGTGCCAAGGGGGCCGTCGGCCAGCTGATTGTAGCCGACGATGAACCCCGGCAGCCCGGCGAAAAACGCACCATAGGGAGTCGCGAGCCAACCCGCCGACCGCCGAGCCGCTCCGAACATCTGAGCGAGCGCCTTGGTCTCGGCGAGGTCGAGGCAGCCTCGAGGAGTACACACCGTGCAACTGGTGCACCGGGCCCGGTCCAGTCGGGCGAGCGGTGCTTGACCATAGAGGAGTTCGACCGGCAGCACCGGGCAAAGCGAGTTGCAGAAGCCCGACCGGACCGAGAAACGAGAGCCCAGGACGACGGCCAGTGCCCCGACCGCAACAACGACCAAGCCTAACGCGGGGCCGTTCTGGTTGAACAAGAACCGCCGGGCCGGAACCAGGACATGGAACAGTACCAAACCGGTTACGGCGAGCCATAGCCCGGTCTTTGGAGGCAGCGTCCGGGGCGTCCCCAATCGGTTCCCGAATTCGTTGAGGGTGGCCAACGGGCAGATCCCCCGCCACAACTTGGTCGAGACGAAGAACGTGGCCGGCAAGATCGGGATCGCGATGTACCACAGGAACTTGAGGGCCCGGGTTGGATCGAAGACCAACCAGGTTACCAAGATGGGAACTGCCAGCAATGCTGCTGATCGGCCTATTGACCAGGCGAGCACAGCCCGAGGGTCTCGAATCAAGACTCGCGCGCTGGCCATGAGGCTCCGGTTTCGGGGGAACCGTACTGTAGACGGGCGGATCTGAAGAAACGATGAAAGACCCCTGAACGACCGTTAGTTGGCCGCCAACCCCAGTACCCCGAGCAGGTCGGCCGGCTGCTCCAACCAATGGTCGGGCCCGGCCCGACTGAGGAGCGACCGCTCGAATGGCCCCCAGAGCACCGCGGCCGTGCGCATCCCAGCCGCCCGCCCGCACTCCATATCATGGAGGCTGTCGCCGACGTACAGGCTCGACTCGATCGACGCGCCGAGCTGCTGGGTTGCGAGCAGCAGCGGCTCCGGGTGTGGCTTCGGGTGCACCACATCGTCTGCGGCGACGATGATGTCCATCGCGTCGGCGAGCCCCAGAAACCGGAGGCCCCGTTCGGCTCCAGCCCGTTGCTTGCTCGTGACCAGTCCGGTTCCGAGCCCGCCCCGCCGGATCGTGCGAACCATCGCGACCGCGCCCGGATAGGCGCTGACCCTCCGATCATGATTGGCGATGTTATAGTCGCGATAGGTGTCGATCAGTTTCGCGAACAAAACCGGATCGCCGGCCCACTCGCCGAACTGGATCCGAAGCGGCGTGCCGATGCCGGCCAGCCATTCAGCGTCGGATTTCGGCGGCAGCGAATGAGTGGCAAGCGAATGGTGATAGCTATCGATAATCAATTGAATCGAGTCGAGCAGGGTTCCGTCGAGATCGAAAAAGACCGTCTGATATGGGGGCGTCATGGCGGGAAAGTAGTCGAACCACCGCGCTCCGCGAATACGATCAAGCCGACCAGGGTCGCGGTCGTCACCGTGCTCTGATCGGAAGGGGCGAGGTCACCGGCCCTGATGAACGCCGCGTCGTCGCCCTTGGCTAAACGGTCCACCAGCATTCGCTCCCCCGCGGTGTGCCCCCGGCCCAAGAAGCGAAGGACCCGTTCCACCGCCAACACCCCCTCGCCTGATCGTCGGCGCACCGCCTCCCGCATCCGGCCCTCTACCACAGCCAGCGCTCCGGGCCCGATGACCCCACCGGAGAAACAAGCCCCGTGCCGCCGCCGAACCCAATCGGCGGCCACATCCTTGAGCTCCCGGCGGATCGACTCTACCAAGGCCGGCTCGATCTCGATCCGGCGCCCGGCCCGCGCCTGGTCCAGCAGCAGAAGTGCCTCCGATCCGCTCTCGAACCAGGGCCCGGCGCTCCGGCGGATCAGGACCAGGCCGCGCTCCGGCACGGCGCCATCAGACACGGCGAACCCGGCGACCACGACGTTAGGTCCTTCAATGCCGACCCATCGGTCCCGGGTGTCCGCGCCGCCGTCAAGTGGTGGACCCTGGCCACCGCTGCCTAACAACTGAACGCCGACCGGCAGCACCCGCTTGCGCGCGATCGCCGCCTCGAGCCCGATCCGACCCTCCAGCACCGCCGGGACCCGAAAGGACACGACTTCGACTGTCGTATGGGCCGAACCCTGCCGAATCGCTCGGCCGTCCCGCTGGTCGAGCCGGACCGCCGTCCACGGCAAGTCGTAGTGAATGATTCGCCCGGCTCGCCGAAGGTTGAGTCCTTCGGCGGCCACATCACTGGCTAAGAGCAGGACGGGTGGGCCGATTCCCGGAATCGAGGTGGCCGGGTCGAAGGCGTCGAGGACGGCCGACCGAGAGGTTCGAAGCCAGCCGATGCCCGCGGCCGATCCCGTCACCCACGCGGCGCGATGCCCAAAGGTCTGTCGCCTGAGATAGTGCAGGGTGTCGACGGAGGTCGTAAACAACACCGTCGGTTGGCCATCGGCCACGATCCGTTGGAGGATCGCGACTTTCGGGTCGGCGGCGGCCGGTTGCGACCGGATTTCCCGCTCCAGTCGAGCCAACCCGCGGCGATCGCCTAACGCGAGGTCGGCCGCGAGTCGCTCCGGCTCCAGCACCTCCCAGAAGACCAATTGCTCCGGGGCCGCTTCGGTGACCGACCGAATCATGGCGCGCGACACCGGGTGGCCGGCTCGATGCGCGGCGGCCGCGTGGTCGAGCAGCCGACGGTATCGGCCCAGGCTCGCGACCAACGCCGCGGGACTCGATGCCAGGGCGCGGAATAAGGAGCCCCGGAGCAGTCGGGCAACCGGACCGTTCCTCGCCAACCGGAGTTGTCCGATTGAACGGACCAGGGCCGCAAATCGGGGATCGCCGGATGACCAGTCCGGAATGTCGCGGGCCGACCGCGCCGGCCGAGGACCGGCGTCCTCCTCTCCAACGATGATCGCCGAGCCGAAGGGCGCCGTCACCACTCCGCCCTCGAGCTGCCGGGCAATTGAAGCCACGCCCTGGCGAGCCAGCGCATCGTCCCGAATCCCAAGCAGCAACTGCGCCGCCAAATCCGTCACCCGGTTGACCATCGGAGTGGCTGACAACAGGATCACCCGCCGTCCGATCAAAGCCGGGGCCACCACCCGATACCGCTCGGTATTGGGATGACGCAGCCGGTGACTCTCATCGATGATGACCGGACCGAGGCCGCTCGGCGCCTGGCCCCGGCTGGCCGCTTCGAAGCTCGAGAATCGAATCGCCACCCCGACCGCCGCCGCGGTTCGGCTCCAGTGGGTCCGGAGGATCCCGGGGCCGATCACGTCGATCACCTCGCCCGCGGCGAAATGCCCCCCCAGGGCCAGACCCACGTACGTCTTGCCCGACCCGATCCGGAGCGCCATCAACACGCCGCCGTATCGCTCGATCGCGGCAACCCCTTGGCGAAAGGGGCCGACCTGATGTCCTAACAGCCACGGAGGCGCCTCGCTTAAGGCCAGAGGCGGTCGCATCAGCGCGGCGAATGTCGCGGCAACCGCCGTCATTGCTCGCCTAACAACTCCAAGACTCGCCGGTCGATGGCGGCTTGGTCCGGCCGGGCCTCCTCGTGGGCCGCCCGGCTCAGCTCGATCAGCCTCGGATCGGTCCGGGCGGCCGGCGGGAGCGGCAGCCCCGCAACGAGATCCGCGTTGAACCGAGAATATCCCGAGGCGGCCACGGTGGCATGCCGTTTGGCCTGGTCGCGGATCGGCTCACTGTTGAGCCACCCGGCCAAGGCCAGCGACTCGTCTCGCGATGCCGTGCCGATCCAATAGCAGGTGTTGAGCGGGATGACGGGTCGACTCGCCGAACTCGGCAGGGCCACGGCCGCAAGCCGGCGAGCCAAATCAGCCCAGATGACTCGGTACTTCGCCACGCCGGCCTCGGTTCGAAATACCGTCCAGGCCGGCCCCGCTTGATAGTCTGCTCGGTGCTTGAGTCGGGCTTCGTGGCTCGCGAAATAGGCCCGCGCCATCGGCGGGACCTCGGCCAACGGATGGCCGCGGCGGTCCACGGCCCAAATCACCTGCCGCGCACTCTGACACTGGAACGCTCCGACATCCCGGCCCCGGAGCGCCGGCCGGAGGACGGTGGCCTCGACCGGAGCGGGCGGGTCGAGGAAGACGTCGTCGGCGCCAGTCTTGACACCGAGCCGAATCCGAAATTGCTCGCCCAAGCGAGGAACCGCGATCCGCGTCATCGGCCCGGCTCCGGCCGGATCGAACACCCACGGTCCGGTGCCTAACGATTGCTGAACGAAGTGGCCGGTGCGGCCGCTCAAATCCGTCGCGACCCGATGCCCGGGCGGTGGAACGCTCCGCGACCCAACCAACGCCAGCGGATAGACCGTCGCATCGAACGCCTTCTGGCGGTCCGTCAGATTGGCGACGACCGACAGCGTGACGCCGCGGGCCAGGCCATCCCGGGCGACCCCGGCGTACTGCGCGGTGAGGAGCTTGGCCGGCAGGAGTAGGCCCACGACCCCGCCGGGCCGGACCAACTCGAAGCCCCGCTCGAGAAACGCCACCGACAGATCGGGCAACGGGGCAAATCCCGAGGTCCTCCCGACCCGGCCACCGCTCCGGAACCATCGATACCGGCGTTTGAGTGCCTCCCGCTCCGATCGGCTGAGCGCCTCGGCCCTGACCCAAGGCGGATTCCCGAGCACCAGATCGAATCCGCCATCGGCGGCGATGTCCGCAAAGTGAGACCCGTAGTGAAACCACGGCAGCTCGTCGTTAACACGGAGCCGGCGGAGGAGTCGCCGGAGCATGGTCCGGCGTCGCCGCAACCGGTCCAGTTCCGCCCGCTGGCCCCGGCCGACCGGAACCCGCTCCCCGAACAGCCCCGGCGACCGGCCGGCGGCTACCAGATCCTTAATGGTCGCCTCGGCCTGGCTCACGGCGGTGTCGAGTGCGGTTCGGCCCGACCGGACCTCCGCCTGACGCAACAGGCCGAGGGCCCGGCGCTTGGCGGGGCCGGTGGAACCAACCACGGCTCGCCGCAGTATCGCCATCGCGCCGCCATCGGTCGCGGAAACCGCGAACGGGAGGTCGATCCGCTCGACGATACTGTCACCCTGCCGAATCAGCGCGTCGAGGTTCGGCAGCGGGGCAATCGCATCGGCCGTGGTGCCGGGGTCGGCCTCGATCACTTCGAGCCAGAGTCGCAACTCAGTCAGCCGGACCGCGTTTGGATTGACGTCGACGCCGAACAGATTCCGGGCCACGACCGAGCGAGTGGCCGCTCCTCGCGGTTCGCCGCTCCGGACCCGGATCGCCACCAGTTGACGGAGTGCCCCCAAGAGAAAGGCTCCGCTGCCGACGGCCGGATCAAGGATCGAGATTCCCGTGAGCCGAGTCAGCAGGTCGGGCGTCGGTGTCCGGATCAGCGCTGGAACGTCACCGGCCGGACAGCCCATCGCGGTGGCGATCCAGGTCGATAGGCTTGCGGTCACCACGTCGTCCACCAGGTCGCTCGGCGTGTAAAACGCGCCCGTCGTCCGTCGCATATCGGGATCCATCACACCCTCGAACACCCGACCCAGCATGTCGGGACCGATCGCGGCCCGGGAGTCGTTGTCGCCGGAAATCGTGAAATGGTGGCGCTCGAAGAGATCGTCAAACGCCACCTGCCAGACCGGATCCGGCAATGGGTCCGGCCAGGCCCGCTCTAACGGATGAGGGTCGAACAACCCGCCGTTGAGGAAGGGGACGGCGCCGAATCGTCGGGCCGCCGCGGTCCGCCGGTCCCGAGGGCGATTCAGGGTCCCAAAGAACAAGGGCCTCAAGAATCGTTGTTCGACCCGCCCGCCGGCCGCCAAACACCGATCGAGTTCTTCGCGGAGGAATCGCCTCCGGCCGTCGAGCCAGCCCCGTTCTTGAACGAAGTACAGAAACAACACTCGGGTCAGGTCGAGCAGGGCCAGCGCATGCCGGTCGGCCCGCGGGATCCGGTGGGGCAGGGCATCGACGGCCTGTTCGAGCGTGGTCCGGAACCGCTCGAAGAACCGCTGATCGAGCGAGCGGCCGGCGAGCGCCTCCGACCAAGCAAGGCAACTGCCTAACGTCGAATCGGTCCCGGCGGTCCGGCCCCGTTCGAGGATCCGGAGATCGACCGCTCGGAGCCGGTCGAGGGACATCGCCGCCACCGGACAGTCGGCCACCGACGCCGCGAGGGCAATGTGGCGGGCCGCCGGGTCGATCGCGGCCACCAACACGCACTGTCCCCGCGCCGCCAAGTGCCGGGCGATCCGCTGGGCGGCGAGGGAGGCCGCGGTGGCGTGAACCGCCAACAACATCAGCCCCGCTCGCCGGCCCACGATGGCCGCCGGGGCTTCGAGTGCGGCCGGGAGCTTGAGCGAACTGAGCGATAGTTCGTGCCAAGTCGGCGTGAACCCGAGCTCAAAGGCAACCTCCGGCAGCTGCCGGAGGCTGGTAACGGTGGAAAGAACAGTGGCCAGCGACACGGCGCCTCGGGTGATGGAGTCACCACACAGTGGCGCCAACCGGGATCAGAGTGTCAACCGAACCAGCGCGAGACAGGGCTGTTTCACCGCAATCGGACGACGAGTCGATTTGACGGCGCCGGGCATTGGAGATAGCGTGATTAACCCCGGATCACTGGTTAACGAGGACAAACAGATCGTCACCTTCGACACCCTTGGTTACTCAGTGCGGACGGTGGGGCGGGCCGGGAGCGGCCCCGGCGAATTGCAGTTTCCGGGTTCGATCTTCGCCGAGGCCGACGGTACCGTGGGTGTGTTCGACTATGGCAAACAGGGCATTGGTCCGGTTCCGGGCGGACGGTTCCGTCCACCCAATTACGTCGCTACGTGCGCTGGGGATGCCCTGGCAGTGGATGAGTGCCCGCGGTGATACCGTCGTGGTTGCAACTCAGACGGGTGATTCAGGCGGCGCCTCAACCCTCAGCCTCAAGTTCGCCAGTCCCACCGACACACTGGTGCTGACATCGAATCGCCAGGCCGGTAAGGCCGGCATGGTCGATCTGGGATGCGTGAAGCTGAGCGGCCGACCGCCGATCTTCTCGCCGGGGATGGCCTTCGATTGGAACGGGCGCGACATCGCGGTGGTCCGGCGGACCGAGTACGATCCCTTGGAGTATCGACTGCGGGCTAGCTGCGCGTTGTCGCGGCGGTAATCTGCTCGAGGTCAACCCGGAGGCAGGCCAAGTGGCGCAAGATCGAGTCGCCGTCGACCACCTCCGCCTCGGCGTCGTCGTCTGACTTCGGAAGCAGCGTCGCCACCATCGCGTCGGTGTAGCCAACCACCGCCATCGCGACGCCCCGGTCAACCAACCGATTGAGCCGGAGCAGCAACGCCATGCCCTGCCGAGGCCGCAGCGCGGCTAACGCCGGAGCAAGGTACCGGATCAGGAGTTCCCGGAGATACTGCATCTCCTCAACGACTTCGCCCGCGGCCAACCCGCGAGTGGCGGCATGTCGGCCATACCCGACCGTGATTCGGTTCCAGAGGGGCCTGACCTCCCGCCGGAGCGGTCCGATCAGGGCGGCAAAAGTATCCAGGATCAGGTGAAATTCGGCGTGGGTTGCCTCGACGGACGCCGAGGGTGTGCTCGCAATCCGATCGCCGATCCAGGCGATCCAGCGGTTAGTCATCACGTCGCGCTGTTCGGTCACAGCACGGCTTGCAACAATCAGGGTTGGGTGGGAAGCGCGCAGAGCGGTCCCTCCAGTCAGAGAACTTCAGTTTCGAGTGCAATACTAATCGACACTGGCGCCAGGGCTAGCGACTGGCGATTCAATCCGGGCCCGCTCAAGTTGTGGGCCATGGCGACTCCAACCCTTTCCAAGGCCACCGTTCCGGGTACCCTCGGCCCGCTCTTCGTCGACGTCCGGACAACCAACAGGCATGAACCGGGCCCAGCCGTGATCGTGCTGCACGGCTTTAAGGGCTTCAAGGACTGGGGCATGTTCCCTGCATTTGCCGATCGGCTGGCCCGGGCCGGGTTCACCGCCGTCTCCTTCAACGTCAGCGGGTCCGGGGTCGATGACGCCGGCGAAGGGTCATTCCCGGAACGATTCGGGCACAATACCTTCGCGACCGAACTCCGTGACCTCGACGCCCTGGTGGCGGCCCTCGACGCCGGCCAACTCGGCGTCGTCCGGCCCTCCTCGGTGGGGATCGTCGGCCATTCCCGGGGCGGCGGCATGGCCATCCTCTGGACCGCCTCCCACCCCAGGGTTTCCGCCTTGGTAACCTGGGCGGCCATTGCCACCGTTAGGCGGTGGAACCCGCAGCAGCGGGAGGCCTGGCGAGCCGCCGGCCGCCTCGACATCGTCAATGTCCGGACCCAAGCCATCCTCCCGCTCTACCTCGATACCTTGGACGAAATCGACGCCCTCGGCGGCACCGTCCTCGACATCGAAGCCGCCGCTCCGCGGATCGCCGTCCCCTGGCTGCTGGCCCACGGCACCGCTGACGAAGCCGTCCCCTTGGCGGAGGCCCACCGCCTGGGCAAAGACGCCAACCCGGCCGTCCTGACCCCCCTGTTCATCGAATCCGCCGGCCACACCTTCGGCGCCGTCCACCCGCCTGCGGCCCACCCCCCCCACCTCGAACAAGTGATCACCGCCTCAATCGCCCACCTGATCCGTGCCCTAACGTGACCCCCCCCCGAGTGCCGAGCGCCGAGCCCCGACTGCCGAGAATCGCGGCGGCCCTGGCCGGCCGCGTCCCCACCGCCGTGGCCGATCCGTCCCGAAAGCTCGCCGCCGTCGCCGTCATCTTCGTGCCCGATCCCGAGGCCGTTCTTCTGATTCGCCGGGCCGACCGAGAGGGCGACCGGTGGTCCGGACAGATGGCCTTTCCTGGGGGGAGATGGTCGCCGGAAGATCCCGATCTCCTGGCCACCGCCCAGCGAGAAACCCGGGAAGAAGTCGGGGTCGACCTCTCCGGCGCCGGCCTGCTCGGCCGGCTCGACGATTCGGCCCCCCGGAGCCAGGCCCTGCCACCTGTGATCGTCCGTCCGTTCGTCTTCTTCCTTGATTGCCGCCAGGCCGTCCGCCTCAATCACGAGGTGGCCGAGGCCGCCTGGATTCCTCTCGAACAGCTGCTTCGTCCGGGGGTGTACCGGTCGTTCGAGTTTGACGCTGCCGGCACTCGGATGTTGTTGCCTGGATACCACTTAGAGCCCGGCGTGGTCTGGGGGATGACCGAGCGAATCCTGACCCCCCTCCTCGACCTCGGTGGCGGCTCGAAATTCGAGTCTTGACGAAGCGACAATTTAGCATATACTAAATTACTCTGACGCTACTCCGTAAATTTGCTTGGGAGCCCATAAGTGCCTGATTCGGCGACCGCTCTGCTTTGGTTTGGCCTCCTGGTTCTCCTCCTCGCCGTGGCGGTTTGGCCCCGGGTTGGGGTCCTGGCTTGGCTCCGCCGCGGCCGCCGCTTGAGCCAGCGGGTGCAGATCGAAGACGCCCTGAAGCACATCCTCAATTGCGAACTCGCCGAGCAAACGGCCACGGTCCAGAGTCTGGCCGGCGTGCTCGAGATTCCGCCTGCCCAAGCCCATGCGCTGGTGACCAATCTCGGAGCGATGCACTTGTCGGAGTTGGGCGGTCGGGGTCTCATCCTGACCGGCGAGGGCCGGGCCTACGCGCTCCGGATTTTGAGGACCCACCGGCTCCTCGAGCGCTACTTTGCCGACCGCACCGGGGTGCCGCCGGCCGACTGGCACGACTTGGCCGAGTCGGCTGAGCACGGCCTGAGCGAGACCGAGGTCGAGGCGCTGGCCGCCAAGATGGGACATCCGGCCTACGACCCCCACGGCGATCCGATTCCCACCAGGGCCGGCCAGCTTCCCCCGGCGCACGGCATCCCGCTCGGGGCCTTGGCCGCCGGCGACACCGCCACGGTCATCCACGTCGAAGACGAACCGGCCACGGTGTTTCACCGGCTGCTTTCGTTAGGCGTCAATGTCGCGGTGCCGGTCAAGATGATCAAAGCCGACCCTAACGGCATCGAAGTCCTGATCGGCGGTGTGGCCCGCCGGTTCGACCCGTTGATGGCGTCGGCGGTCACCGTCGAGCGGGTCGAGGAGGGCGCCGGGCATACGGTCCTGTTCGAGCGGCTCGACGATCTGAAGCCGGGTGAGCGGGCCATCGTGGTCCAGATCGCCCCCACCGTACAGGGCCCCCAGCGCCGCCGACTGCTGGATCTCGGTGTGCTCCCGGGCACGGATATCGTGGCCGAGCTCCACAGTCCAAGCGGCGACCCGATGGCCTATCGGATTCGGGGCGCTCTGATCGCGCTCCGGCGTCCCCAGGCGCGGGGGATCTACATCCGGCGAGCTCCAGTCGCGGCGGAGGTCGGATGACGCTGGTCCAGATCGCCGGCCCGTCCAGCCGACAGGACTATGTCGTCGCCCTGGCGGGCAATCCGAATACCGGAAAGAGTACGGTCTTCAATGCCCTGACCGGGCTTCGCCAGCACACCGGGAACTGGCCGGGGAAAACCGTGGCCCGCGCCGAAGGCACCTTCCTCAATCAGGGGAAGCGGGCCCGGCTGATCGATCTTCCCGGCACCTATTCGCTCCAAGCCGGCAGCGCCGACGAAGAAGTGGCCCGGGACTTCCTGCTGTTTGGACGTCCGGATGTGACCGTGGTCGTGCTCGACGCCACCCGCTTGGAGCGCAATCTCAACCTCGCGCTCCAAGTGCTCGAAATCACCGACCGGGTCGTGGTCTGCCTCAACTTGATGGATGAAGCTCGACGCCACGGCATCGGGATCGATGCCGGGAAGCTCGAAGCCGCGCTCGGAGTGCCGGTCATTGCCGCATCGGCCCGCCGCGGCGAAGGGATTCCCGAATTGTTGGCCGCGATCCACGCGGTGGCCACGGGCGCTCGCCGGACCACGCCGTACCGGATCGAGGAGCATCCGCCCGCGGTCGAGTCGGCTATCCAGGCGTTGGCGCCGTTGATCGAAGCGGCATTCCCCGGGCTTCCCAACGTTCGTTGGGTGGCCCTTCGGCTGCTCAATGCCGATGACCGGGTCCGTCTCGCCGTCGAAACCGGAGAAATCGGGAGCCTCGCCAGCGGCGAATGGCGCCCGATGCCGGATGCCGCGGCAACCGATCAGCCCGTGATTACCGCGGCACAGCGGGCCTTGCTCGACGCCGTCACCGAGCAACGGTGGCGCCTCCCCCCGGACTTCCACGACACCCTGACCGCGAGCATGTTCGAAACCGCGAACCGGATCGCCGAGAGCGTCAGTCTGGTTGGGGTTCGCCGGGTCAAGTTCGATTTCGATCGGGGGCTCGACCGGCTGCTGACCAGCCGGTGGTTTGGTTTCCCGCTGATGCTCGCGTTGCTGATGGCGGTGTTCTGGCTTACGATCACCGGCGCCAACGTACCCTCGGCGTTCCTGGCGGATCTCCTGATCGATACCGCCCACCCCTGGCTCAAGAACGGGGCGGCGGCGATCGGCTTCCCCTGGTGGTTGTCCGGCTTGTTGATTGACGGCGTCTATCTCGCGACGGCGTGGGTGGTGAGCGTCATGCTCCCCCCGATGGCGATCTTCTTCCCGCTCTTTACCCTGCTCGAAGACTTCGGGTACCTCCCGCGGGTGGCCTTCAATCTCGACCGCTTCTTCCAGCGGGCCGGCGCCCACGGGAAGCAGGCGCTCACGATGTGCATGGGGTTCGGGTGCAACGCGGCCGGCGTGGTGGCCACCCGGATCATCGACAGTCCCCGCGAACGCCTGGTGGCGATCCTCACCAATAACTTCTCGCTCTGCAATGGGCGCTGGCCGACCCAGATCCTGATTGCGTCGATCTTCTTGGGCAGCCTGGCCCCGGCCGGGATGGCTGGATTGGTGTCCGCGGGGGCCGTCGTCGGGATCGCGGTGCTCGGCATCGTCACGATGTTTGCCGCCTCGTGGCTCCTGACCCGCACCATGCTCAAGGGCGAGGCCACCACGTTCAGCCTCGAGTTACCGCCCTATCGGCCCCCGAAAATCCTCGAGACCCTCTACACCTCGCTCATCGATCGGACCCTGATCGTTCTCTGGCGGGCCATCGTCTTTGCCGCCCCCGCCGGCGCCGTCATCTGGCTGGTGGCCAACGTCACCGTCGGCAACGCCAGCATTGCCGATCACCTGGTCGGCTGGCTCAACCCCGTCGGTGTCTTGCTCGGGTTGAACGGAGTGATTCTGCTGGCGTATATCGTGGCCATCCCGGCCAACGAGATCGTCATTCCGAGCGTGCTGATGCTCACCGTCCATACCGCCCGGATCGCGGGCCTGGGGGCCGGCGACGGCGTCATGTTTGAAATGGAAACCGCCCAAGTCGGCGAGCTCTTGCGCACGGCGGGGTGGACGACCCTGACCGGACTTTGCTTGATGCTGTTCTCGTTGCTCCACAATCCCTGCTCGACGACCATCTACACGATCTATCGTGAAACCAAGAGCTGGAAGTGGACCACGGTGTCGGTGGTGCTCCCCGTCGCACTCGGCGTGGTGGTCTGTTTTCTGGTGGCCCAAGTCTGGCGGCTCCTCGGATGACCGCCCACAGCAGCGGTGAGCCGCTCACCCCGTCGAGCGAAGACTACCTCAAGGCCATCTACCGGCTGTCTTCGGGTGAGGACCCAGTGTCGACCACGGGCTTGGCGCTGCGCCTGGCCCTGACGCCGGCGTCGGTCAGCGGCATGGTCAAGCGGTTGTCCGAACAGGGTCTGGTCGAACACTCCCCGTATCGCGGGGTGCGTCTCACCACCGACGGGCGCCGGATTG
>JANNQX010000012.1:0-2765 GCA_031400975.1 Gemmatimonadota bacterium | reverse complement strand
CGAATGAACAACCGGA
The DNA here is from genome assembly GCA_031400975.1 of Gemmatimonadota bacterium. GTDB lineage: Bacteria > Gemmatimonadota > Gemmatimonadetes > Gemmatimonadales > GWC2-71-9 > SHZU01. The sequence continues at coordinate 2,749 of JANNQX010000012.1, read as the reverse complement.
TTCCGCCCCCGTTCACACCGTTTTGACCATCATCCAACCCACCGAGGTCTCGGCTTCTTTCGAGGTGCGGAGTTGCCGGACCCCGCACGCCTGCTGACCGGAACCGGCAAGTACGTGCGGCCTCGAGACCGGGGAACCTCGGCCGCCTTGAAGCTTCCTTCGTCCTGCAGAGATCTTGGCGGCATCGTCATGTTACGCCGGCCTCGACCGCCGGCGGCGGACCGCCAAAGCGGCACGGTTACCACCCGCGACCCGGCCTTTCCGATGGTGCGGGATGCCGAGTTGCGGAAGCCTCCCCGCCGAGCCGACATTAGGCCATGCCGATTGCCGTGCCCGCTATACCGTCGACGACGTCGCCGCCTGGCCTCTGGACGGCCACCGGTACGAACTGCTGGATGGGGTCCTCCTGGTGACCCCGTCACCGGCGCTCCCGCACCAAGTCGTCGCCACCCGGAAGGACATATGAGGCGGATCTACCTGCTGGCCATGGCCGCACTCGCAGCCTGCGGCAAGGCGGCCGAGCAACGGCACGAGGGCAACCCGCCGGCGGCACCCACCACGCGAGAGGGATTTGCCCTGACGCCCGATAGCGTCCGGCTCTACTATCGCGTGGTCGGCACCGGCGCTGAAACCGTCATCCTGAATGCAGCCAACTACCACCAGAAGGCGTTTGATGCCCTGGTCACGCCTAACCCCCGCGTCGTGCTGTACGACATTCGGGGGCGGGGGAAGACCGACTCGGTTCCGCCGTCGAAGATGGGCATCGCGGAGTTCGACGCATCGGACATCGAAGTGATCCGGCGGGAAGTCGGCGCTGAGAAGGTTGCTTTGGTGGGGTGGTCGGGTGGCGCCCTCTCGATGTTCCGGTACGCCGCCGACCATCCAGATCGGGTGACCCAGCTCGTCCTCCTCACCCCGGTTGGCCCTCGCTGGGACCCCTGGTGGGATGGGATGCGAAAGAACGCCGGCGCCAAAGCCGATACCGCCGCCAACCGGGCACTCGCGGCCCGGGTGAAGGCTGGTGAGTTCGCCTCGGACGAGGCGGCGCTATGCCGCGAATCGGCCAAGATGGGCCTCACCGCGAATTGGGTCGTGACGAGCCGGATTGATCTCGCGCCCGATGTCTGTGATTCGCCGAACGAGGTGCCGTCCCGGTACGGCGACTTCGTGCCCCGCCTCCTCGCCAAACTCGGTCACTACGATTGGCGGGCCGATTTCTCCAACGTCACCGCCCGGCGCCTGGCGATCCACGGCGAGTTCGACAACCCCCCACTCGGCGGAAGCCGGGAATGGGTGGCTGGGGTACCCGACGCCCGCCTGCTCGTGATCAAGGGCGTTGGACACTGGCCGCACTATGAGAAGCCCGAGGAAACGCTCGCCGCGATCCGGGCGTTTCTCGACGGCGGGTGGCCGGCAGAGGCGATCGTGGTCCCGACCGCGCCATGAGCGCTCGTCGCATCGCTTGGTGCGGAGTTGTGGCAACCCTCGCCGGGGCCGCATCCGCCGGCGCCCAGCGCGAGATCCCGCTCGACCCGCACTTCAAGCGGTGGGTGGCCCAACATGCCGTGCCCGTCCCTCCGGTCGACGAGCCGTACACCGATTCCGCCTGGGCGTTCCTCCGCCCGATGATCGGCACCGCGCGCTTGCTGGCCATCGGGGAGAATATTCACGGGGGCCACGAGCCGTTGGCGCTCCGCAATCACCTGATCCGCTATGCCGTTACCCAACTGGGTTTCACGGCCGTCGCCATCGAGTCAGGGTTCACCGAGGGGCAGCTGGTCGACCGGTTCGTGCAAGGGGAGCCGCTCGACGTGGACTCGGTCCTCCGCCACGGCATCAACAACGGCTTCGACCGGCTGCCGGAGAACAAGGACCTGCTCCTCTGGCTTCGCGACCACAACCAGCGAGCGAGCCGGAAGGTGCACTTCTACGGGATCGATCAGACCGGGGCGGGCGCACCGGTGTATGGCGGAGCGAGCGCGGTGGAAGCGGCTCTGGCCTACCTCGCTCAGTCGGCACCGGAGGCCGCTCGCCAGGCCCGGGCCGGATTCGCTCCGCTGCTGGAGCGGTTCACCGACAGCCGGTTTGTCGAGATGTCCGCCGACGAGCAACGGGCGTTACGGCGAGGGCTCAGCGAGTTGCGCCGCGCCATCAACGGCCGGCCGCACCCGGTCGCGGACGCCGCCCATGCTCTGGCGGTCCGGAACGTGTGGGCGGCGGAGCGCCTGGAGCAATCGTTCCGGGTGTCAGGAGCCGCGGGGGCGCGGAGCCTCGATGCGGTTCGGCTCCGCGACTCGGTGATGGCGGAAAACAGCCGGTGGGTGCTCCGGCAGCAGGGAATCGGGGACGGGCCATCGTGTTTGCCCACAACGGCCATGTCTGGGATGTGCCGATGGCGTTTCCCGCCATGGGGCCTGCGATGACGATGATGGGGACCCGGCTCCGGCAGGCGTTAGGCGCCGACCTGCTGGTCATTGGAATGGCGGCCGCGACCTATGAGGGCATGGGAACCGTCCTCGGAGACCTGAGTTCGATGGAAAGCACTTTTGCGCGGGCGGCAGCGCCGAACTACGCACTCGATCTCCGGACCGGCGATGGTGACCCCGTTGTGCAAGGCTTGTTGCGGGAATCATGGATCACGAGGATCCATGCCTGGCTCCAGCCGATTGTTCCGCGTCGAGCCACCGACATCCTCATCACCCTGGGCCGGATCACGCCCTCGGCAATGGGGCCTCATTGATAATTGGTG
>JANNQX010000011.1:0-2188 GCA_031400975.1 Gemmatimonadota bacterium | reverse complement strand
CTCCTGTTCGCCGAGCCGGATCCGATTCCTGATCCGGACCGCGGCGGCCGTCGGGCCGGCCGGATTCCGGAGGGTGGTGACCCCGAACGCCAACTGAGTTCGAGCCAGCTCCCGGGTCGCGGCTTCATCGTAGTCGTATCGTAACGTCGGGCGACCCTGGACCGTGTCGAAAACCCAAGCCCCGATCGCGATGTGCGAGTGCATGTCGACGAAGCCCGGCGTGATGAACCGGCCGCGGACATCGATGACCCGGGCGCCCCGAGGAATCGGGGTCGTGGCCCGGTCGCCGACGGCTTCGATCCATCCGTTCCGAAGCAGGATGGCGGCATCGGGCCGCGGGGCTCGGTCGGTCCCGTCGATGAGGGTGGCCCCAATCAACGCGACGGGAGTGGACTGAGCGGCGACCATTTGGGCCGCCGCAAGGGTAAGAACCGAGAAAACCAGCCGTCGCACCATCGATCCTCCAGTGATCGGATTGATTGAGGCTGTCCCAGTGCCTGGAGAAAACCTTACAGGGTCAGTGCGGCGCCTTCACCCACTCGGCGGCGGCCCGGTGGGTGCCAAACCACACCCCCGTCCGCTTCTTGATGTGCGCCACCACGAGCTCGAGCGCCACCATCCGCGATCCATGCCCGCTGATGTGAGGATGCATCGTGAGCAAGAACATCCCGCCCTCGTCGTAGGCCCGGTCAAACTCGTCGATCCAGACCTGGGCCACTTCGCGCGGCGGACTGTAGGCGTTCCCCCGGGGGTCGTAGAGCGGGGCGTCGTCCTTGATCCACTCGACCGGCAGCTCGACGACGCCGGTCGGCTTCCCGTCCGCCACCAACTCGTAGGGCACATCGTCGGCCATCAGTGAACTCTCGTAGAGAAAGCCGAGTTCCTGAACGATTCGCATCGTGTTGGGGCTCATGTTCCAGGACGGCGCCCGATAGCCCACCGGCTTGGTACCGGTCAGCTTGGTGAGGGTGTCGATGGCCCGCTGCACTAGTTCCTTCTCGATGTCGCCGGGCAGCGTCGTATTGAGCTCGTGAATCCATCCGTGCACCGCGAACTCGTGAACCCCGGCCTTCTTGATCTGGTCCGCCATTTCCGGGGTGATCATCAGACTCACGGCCGGGATGAAGAACGTGGCCGGGATCTTGTTCCGGTCGAGCAGGTCGAGAATCCGCCCGAGCCCGACGCGGGCCCCGTACTGCGCCTGCGACAAGGCACCGACCGTGGGTTCGCCGAACCGGATCGGGATGGTTTCGTTGTCGACGTCGAATGAGAGCAGCACTGCCACTTTGGCGCCGTTCGGCCAGACCTTCGGCTTGAGACTCTTCCCTGCCCGCACCGCGCCGACCACCTTCCGAACGCTATCGGTCGACCACTGCCAGCCCGGCGTGACCTTGGGCTTCGCGTCGGCATCCGCGGCAACCGGAATCGGCTTCTGCGCACATCCGGTGGCCGCAGCAAGCAGGCCGACGAAGGCTGCTCCGGTTGGCCCCCTCATCGGACCCGATCCACGTACGAGTCACCGGTAATCATCCGGACGACCCGGCCGCCCTCCTCGACGAACCGCACCACCTCGCCGACCGGCCCGCCCCCCACGGGAGCGACATACCGGAACCGCCCGTTCCCGAGCGGCTCGAGCCGAATCGGGTTGTCGAGGTTCGGTCCGTTCGGGGTGATGATCACCAGCCGCTCGTTCAGGAGCACCACCTGGGAATCGCCCCCACGTCCTCTGTAGTATCCCGCGAACCGGGCCCACGACGGATCCCACGCCACGGCCATGGGCTCGGTTGCCGTCGCCTTGGCCACCGCCTCGCCCACCGAACCCATCAACTGGATCGCGATGTCGAACGGATTCGAGTCGTTGGTATTGGTCAGCACGATCACCCCGACCCGGCTGTCGAGTTGAATCAGGGTTTGGGTGGTGTAGCCCGGGTACCCGCCGCCGTGACCGACATAGGTTTTGTCGCGAATCCGGTTGACGGCAAATCCGATCGCGTTGCCCTGGGTCCAGTTGTTCTCCAAGACCCGAACCCGGTGCAACTCCCGAAGCGACCCGGTGCCGACAATCTGGCGGCCGCCCATCGGCCCGGTCCGGAACTGGGCCGAGACGAACTTGGCCATGTCTTCGACCGTCGAGGTAATCCCGGTGGCCGAGCCCATCCCACGGGCGTCGACGAACGGCATCACCGAA
>JANNQX010000010.1:0-6848 GCA_031400975.1 Gemmatimonadota bacterium | reverse complement strand
GGTGGTGGCCGGGAACTCGAGCGGACGATCCCGTTTGATGATGGCCAAGTATCCGCCATCGACCGGGGCCGCATCCAGGGCTTGGTCGCCGTCGAGATCGGTCCAAATCAGGTCGGCCAGCACCGCGATCGTCGACCGGCGTGACGAGAACGCGCTCGCCGCGATGGCTTCCGAATTATGACAGCCGTTTGCGACGCAGCCCTTATAGGAGCGGGTCGTGGTGCTGTAGGCGCAGTCTTGGTTGTCCGTCGGGCCCTTCGAGTCGACGCAGGGCAGCGGCAGGAACCGATGACCGGTGCCCTGGAACACGAAGTTGCCGGATGCCGCATCGGTGAAGGTGTAGCGCTGAATATGGCACCCCGCGCAGAGGGTGGCGTTGGCACTGCTCGCGTGGGTGCTCGCGACTGCGATGGTGTCGATCTGGACCGATTGTGGCCGGTACCCCGCCGTGCCGAGAAGGACGTCACCCTGCGGTGCGTGCGGCGTGAGTCGGGTGGTGCCAACCGCGAGGACGGCCCGGCGGTCGTGGCACTTCATGCAGAGGTTCGCCGAGGGCTCCCGCGCCGTGATCGAGAAGCGGAGTTGCTTCGGATTGTTCGTGGCGTGGGGATCGTGGCAGACCGTGCAGGTCACCGGATAGGTTCCGGTGGAGTCTTTTTCGATGTAGTTGGTATTCACGCCCCACGCCTTGAGGGTGGCCTTCCCGTCATGGCAAGGCGAACAGGCGGTGCGTTCGCTGCCGTCGGCGTTCCGGGCAATCGGGCCCGATGCCTCGGTGACCACCTTCGAGTGTCCGCTCTTGCTCCACTCCTCGGCAAACGGGTGGTGGGATCCGCTGTGACAGGCGGCGCAGGTCGAGTTCGACGACGCAGCAGCCTGGGCCGGCACACCAGTACCGGGCATGCCCAATCGGGCAAGCGGCCAATTGGTCCGGCTGGGTGATTTCGCGTGGTTCTCACCCGGGCCGTGGCAGCTTTCACACTGGACATCGCGGTAGGCACTGTCCCTGACCACGTCCCAGCCCCGCTTCGGGGTGGCCAGGCCATTGCCGTTGGTCGAGACCGTATGGCAGCTGTAACAAAACACCTGGGCGGTCGAGGCCGGCAAATCGGCCAGCGTCTTGTAGGCCCCGGCATGCCCGGTTTGTGCCCATTTGGTCTGCTGGCCGACGTGGCAATTGCCACAACTTGTCTGCTTGGTATTGACCGTGTAATAGCCGAGGAACCCCGACGCCGCATCAGGAGGTGGATTGAACGGCTCCCGATCCTTGAAGACGATCTTCTCAGTCGTGCATCCAGCCATGATGAGGAGGCCGCCGAGGGTAAGGCCGGCCCTCCAGGACCGCAGAGTTCGCTGCACGGGATTTTCTCCAGCGGGTTGGCTTGGCGTTAGCGAGAATGACTGGTCACTGCACAACATCAGAGCAAAGCGCAAGGACGGCAAGAGACAACCGCGAACTGATAAGACATCTTCACACAAATCTCAGGTGCTGTCCCCAATCTCGGCGGCTTTTACCGGGGCTTGGGTTGTCGCTGCGACTGCCTCCCGAGGTATCAGCGGAGCCGAAGAGCCGATAGGTTTGGGGAATGACCGCGCTGACCGATCTGGCCGAACGGGGCCTCCTCATCAATGGCCTCATGGCCGTGGTCAAACTGATTGCCGGGGTGGTCGGGAATTCCTACGCCTTGATCGCGGATGCCGTCGAGTCGATGGCCGACCTCGTTGGGTCGGTGGTCGTCTGGGGCGGGCTGAGGATGGCCGAACGGGATCCCAACGACCGGTTTCCGTTCGGGTATGGCAAGGCCGAGACGCTCGCCACCGTGCTGATCGGCTTCATGCTTTGCGGCGCCGCGGTGGGTCTCGCGATTCAGGCGGTTCGGGAGATCGTGACTCCCCACCACGCTCCGGCCCCTTTCACCCTCGGCGTCCTGATCATTGTCGTGTTGGTCAAGGAGCGTTGGTCGAGGAAGGTACTCCGCGCGGCCCGCGCCGTCGGCAGTGATCTGGTTGCCGCCGACGGCTGGCACCACCGGAGTGATGCCATTACCTCAGCCGCGGCGTTCATCGGAATTTCGGTGGCGTTGATCGGGGGCCCCGGATGGGAAGCGGCGGACGATGTCGCTGCTCTCGCGGCCGCGGGTCTCATTCTCCGGAACGGAGTCGGGATTGCCAGGCCGGCTCTCTTCGAACTGATGGACCGTTCCCCGGAAGACCGTCTAATGACCACGGTAGACGCGGCCGCCCGGTCGGTGGCCGATGTCCGGGCTACCGAAAAACTCAGGATTCGTAAAATGGGGTCCATGCTGTACGTCGAGATCCACGTCCAGAGTGACCCGACGATGTCCCTTCACGAGGCCCATATTGTCAGCGGCAAGGTCAAGTCGGCCGTTCGGGCCGCCGTCCCTGCCGTGCGCAACGTCCTGGTCCATATGGAACCGTTCGAAGTCTGACCTCCATCCCGGTTGCTTGACAGGAGTCGGAACGCGGTCTACGGTATAGGTTCGGTCCCCTCACAAATCGGATCAGCTGATGCGCTTTTGGTCCCCCGTCAACGGGGTTGCCTCGGTTGGGCGACGCCTGCTCTCAGTTGTCCTTCCAGTTTCGCTGCTGTCGGCCGCGGTCGGATCCCGGCCGGATCTCTATCGGATTCCGCTTCAAGGCACCGGTGCCTACAATGGCCTCGACGGCGAAGCAGTCCTGACTCCCGCCCGTTCCCCGTTTGGAATCGCCATCACCACGGACGGCCATTTCGTCTTCAACCTCGCTGTCACGGTCCCGGTGCTCCCGCCGCCCTCCGCCTTCGGGAGCCGATTCACGACCTATGTCGCCTGGGTTACTACGGCATCACTCGACCGGGTCGAGCGGCTTGGCGCGCTAAAGGCGGGTGCTCCGACCAAGGGCCGCGTGGCCATGTCGAAATTCCTGGTCGTCGTTTCGGCCGAGTCGAATGCGACCGGTACCAAGTGGGCCGGCCCGATCGTCATGAAGGGAACCTCCCCCTCGAACTACCTCACCAACTTCAGCAGCCACACCATGTTCAACGGCGGGGTACCGCAGTGAAGCTGGCGCTGGCCGTGGCCCTTGTTGCGCTCGCGCCCGTCGCGGCGGTCGTGGCCCAGAAGCCCGACACCACCAAGATGGACCATTCCAAGATGTCCCACGAGGGCATGAATCACGGCAGCGGAACCAACCGGATGCCGCCGATGCCCAAGGGGATGAAGATGCCGATGATTCCCGGGATGGAAGGCCTCAAACCGAGAATGGCGGCCTACCTTCCGGGCGCGGATCTCGATCCGGCCAATGTGCCGACCGCGGTGCCGCGGAAGCTGCTCGACCTCAAAGACGGTGACTCGCTCGATCTGACCGCCGGTTTCGTCAAGCGCGTCCTCAAGGGCAAACCGTTGGTGATGTACGGGTTCAATGGCCAGTACCCCGGGCCGCTGATCCGGGTCAAGCAGTCGGCGATGATCACGGTCCGGTTCAAGAATCAGCTGGACCTCCCCTCTGCGGTCCATTGGCATGGGATCCGGCTCGACAATCGATATGACGGCGCACCCGGTCTGACCCAGGACCCAGTCCCCGTGGGTGGCGAGTTCATCTACCGGATAACCTTCCCCGATCCCGGGATCTACTGGTACCACCCTCACGTCCGCGAGGATATTCAGCAGGACCTCGGCCTCTACGGCAACATGATCGTCGATTCGCCGGAACCGGATTACTACAACCCGGTCAACGACGAGCAGGTCCTGATGCTCGACGACATCTTGATGGACGACGAAGGGCTCTTGCCGTATGGTCGTGACGTCGCCAACTACGCGATCATGGGCCGGTTCGGCAATGTGATGCTCATCAACGGGGAGCCCGATTACCAGTTGGCCGCCCGCCGGGGCGACGTGATCCGATTTCTCTTCACCAATGTCGCCAATAGCCGGACCCTGAACCTGAGTTTTGGCGGGAACCCGATCAAACTCGTCGGCGCCGACATTGGGCGGTTCGAACGGGAGGAAATGGTCCCCTCCGTCGTGATCGCGCCGGCTCAGCGATACGTCGTCGAGGCGAAGTTCGACACCCCGGGCACCTTTGCCATCACCAACCAGGTCCAAGCCCTCAACAACTTTCTCGGTGAGTTTCAGCCAACCGTCGACACCCTCGGCCTGATCACCGTCGCGGCCGAACCAACCCGGCAAGATCATTCCCGCGAGTTCAAGACCCTTCGGAACCTGCCGCAGGTGTCGGCCGAGTTTGCGCCCTACAAGTCATACTTCGATAAGGCTCCGGACAAGGAGTTGCTCCTCACGGTCAATATCCAGGGCCTCCCGATCACGATCACGGCATTCATGGCAGTCGACACGATGTACTTCCCGCCCCAGGAATGGGTCGATGGGATGCGCGACATGAACTGGGTGGCGACGACCCGGGAGGTCCGCTGGATCCTTCGCGATTTGGCGACGAAAAAAGAGAACATGGACGTGGTCTGGAACTTCAAGCGGGGCGAGGTGATCAAGGTTCGGATGACCAACGACGGCACCTCGATGCACCCGATGAGCCATCCGATCCATTTTCACGGCCAGCGTCTCCTGGTCGTCTCGAGGAACGGCGTTGCCGAAGAGAACTTGGTCTGGCGCGATACGATCCTGTTGCCGGTGGGCCAGACCGTGGACCTGCTGATTGAAGCCACCAACCCTGGCAAGTGGATGGCCCACTGCCACATCGCCGAGCATCTCGAAGCTGGAATGATGATGGTCTTTAACGTGGCACCGTAGGGTTCACTCAACTGTGAGGTAGGCATGGGTCGTCGTGCAATCGTTGCCGGGGCCGTCGGAATGGCGCTCTGCGTCGTGTTCGGGGCGGAGGCGCTCTCTGCGCAGTTTACCGAGCAGATCAAGTTCAAGGTCGGTGGGAGTCCCAACGTCAAACTGCTGGCCCACATCCCTCTGGGCGGGTACTTCCGAGTGATGGACAACGAGATCGAACAGGACGTGGGACGGCCCTACACCTATGTGGCCCAGTCCTGGGACCGGGCCGGGTTCAGCATCATCTCGACCAAAGACTACCAATTCAAGAAGATCTACAGCTGGACGATCGAGAATCCCGAGCTTCACGGCGGTACCGGCGGGATGGACGGCAAGTACTTCAAGATCAAGGGCAAGTATTACTACGCCCAGTCGCTCCAGTTCGGCAACAGCGGGCCGGATGCCGATCTTGGCGCGGTGATCGCCGACGTCACCTTGCTCCCTGACACCAGCAAAGTGAAAATCGTGGCCCGGATCCGCGAGAAAGAGTACCTCGGCGGCTTCCATAACATCTTCGCCTACAAACATTCCGACGGCCGGGCGCTGTTGTTCGCGACGATCGGTGGTCCCTATGCCGATGTCTTCGATCTTGAACGGGTCGTCAGTGGTGCGCCGGAGAACACCTGGCTGATCGGCCGAGTCCCGTTGCCTGAGGGGCAAGGGATGGGGATGGGCAACTCGGGGTATCATGATTTCCAGGTCTACTACGACGCCGCGACCCACCAGGACAAGTTCTACGGCGCGGGCCGCGGCGGTGCGTTCATCTACGACGTGAGCAAGATCGGCACCGCGGAACCGAAGTTGATCACTCAGATCGTCGGCGCCTCCGGCATCAGTGCGGCCCATACCTTCACGCCGACTCCCGATCAGAAGTTTGCCGTCGTCGAGACCGAGTATCAGTACGCCCCACTTCGGATCTTCGACCTCCGGCCCGGCCTCGAGGGTAAGGTCAACTCGATCACCCAACCCGTCAGTGCGTGGACCTCGGATTGGCGTGCCCTTTCCCACAACCACGAGATCAAATGGCCGTACGTCTTCGTCTCGGCGTATGAGGACGGCCTTCAGATCTTCAACATGTCCGACCCCGCCAACCCGTTCACGGTGGGCTGGTACTTTACCTGTAGCTGTGCCCACGACAAGGGCTTCGGTGGGGTGCCCCAGTTTTACGGAAGCAGTGTCTTCCAAGGGGCCTTCGGGATCAAAGTGCGGGACCACGACGGTCTCGTCGTGATCAGTGACACCTTTACCGGATTTTGGGCCTTCAAGCTGGAAGGGTTTGAAGGGTGGAACGGGCGCGACTGGAGCATGCCGAACGTGTCGAGCAAGCAGGAATGGGACACTGGGCCCGAAGGCGCGCCAAAGCGGATGGGAACCGGCGCCGGACGATAAGTCTGGCCAGCCTTACCATCGCCTGGGCCGGGGCGGTGGTCGGGTTGGGTCAACTACTCGGTGATACGCCTCCCAATGGCTCGGCCGATGAAGCGGAGCCGGTCGCGAAATGGAAGCCGGCCAAGATTCGTTCGGATCACACCCTTGGTAAAGAAGGTCGGCTCGGTGTAGTCGATCGCGACGTCCACCACGATCGGGCGGCCCCGGCTCGTTACCTCGCGAGCGTATCCAACGGCCTCGCCAACATCGGCATCTCGGTCAACCCGCAACCATTCTATTCCCACCGCCTCCGCCAAACTCGCCACATCGTAGTCGGGCAGCCGGCTCGCCGTCTTCCGGTTGAACGCGGTCCGCTGGAACTGGGCGATCTGCGCCAGCTCCCGATCGCGAAGCACGAACACGGCGATCGCGATCTGTTGGCTGGCCGCCGTCAGCAGTTCGAGCCCCGTCATCAACAAAGCGCCATCCCCGGGCAGCGCGACCACCGGTGAGGCGGGCCGGGCTAATTTGGCCCCAATCGCCGCGGGAACGGCGTATCCCATGCATGAATAATCGACCGGCGCAAGCAGGCGCCCCGGTGCCTCGAGTTTGAGGCACTCCATCGCCAAGAACGTGCCGTTGCCGCTGTCGGTTGTATAGATGGTGTCGGGGCCAAAGTCGCGGGCA
>JANNQX010000009.1:0-1640 GCA_031400975.1 Gemmatimonadota bacterium | reverse complement strand
GGATCATCGTCGCGTACAACTACGCGAAGCAAGAGAAGGCACCGGTCCCCCAGGTCGTCCTCGACCGGATCGCCGCCCACCGACAGTAAATCACCAGGAGTTCGCCATGTCGATCGCTAGCCGTGAATTTCAACTGAACCGGCGCCCTGTCGGGATGCCCACCGGCGCCGACTTCACCATGGTGACCAAGGATCTGCCGCCCGTTGGCGCCGGACAGGTCCGGGTCAAGAATCAGTTCCTTTCGGTTGACCCCTACATGCGGGGTCGAATGACCGACGCGAAAAGCTACGTCCCGCCCTTCGAACTCAATACTGCGATGAGCGGAGGCGCCGTCGGGCGAGTCGAGGAGTCGAGTCACCCAGACTGGGCCGTGGGTACCACGGTGCTCAGCATGGAAGGCTGGCGCGAGGGGTTCGTGACCGACGGGAAGGGCCTCACCAAACTCGACGTCTCGATCGCCCCACCTCAGGCGTTTCTCGGGACCCTCGGTATGCCCGGACTGACTGCCTACGCCGGACTCTTCGATGTTGGCGGACTCAAAGACGGTGACACGGTCTTGGTGTCTGGCGCGGCCGGCGCGGTAGGCATGGTGGTGTGCCAGATCGCCAAAGCGCGGGGGTGCATGGTGATCGGGATGGTCGGCTCGGACGAAAAGGGGGCCTGGCTCAAGGCCAACGCCGGGGTCGACGCCACGATCAACTACCGGACGGCGCCGAGTCTCCGGAAGGCCATCATGGCGGCCGCCCCCGACGGCATCGACCTGACGTTCGAAAATGTCGGCGGCGACTCGCTCGAGGTGGCCTTGGCCTGTTCGAAACCGTTCGGGCGGGTGGCGCTGTGCGGATTGATCTCCCAATACAACGCGACCGAAGCCGGCGCCGGAATCCGCAACGTCCGCGATATTCTGACCAAGCGATTGACCGTTCGCGGGTTCATCGTCACCGATCATGCCAAGCGGCAACCCGAGTTCATCAAAGACATGAGCGGCTGGATCAAAGCCGGCAAGATGAAATGGACCGAGACGATCGTCGACGGCTTCGATAAGATGCCCGAAGCGTTCCTCGGCCTCTTCAGCGGCACCAATTTGGGCAAGATGGTCGTCCGGATCAGCTAACCCGAGGTCACTCCATGCGGCGGCTTCTTTTCGCCCTCACCGGCTTGGCGTTGGTAGCCCAACCGGTGACGGCTCAGTCAGGATACTCCCTCGCTCAAATCCGCTCCTATCCCTTCCCCAACGAACTGGCGGCCGCGGCCACCGGCGGGCGGATTGTCTGGGCTTTTAACGAGAGCGGGCTTCGGAACCTCTATGTCGCCGAAGGTCCGGCGTATCCGGCCCGGCGGCTGACCAACTACCAGGTCGACGACGGCCAGGAATTGACCAGCGTTGCGGTCTCCGCCGATGGCCAGTGGGTGGTCTACGTCCGGGGCGGCGATCACGGCTCTAACTGGGATGACGACCTCCCGGTCAATCCGACCTTTGGGCCAACGCCACCCAAGGTTCAGATCTGGGCGGTGCCGTTCGCCGGCGGAGAACCGAAGCTCTTGGCGGATGGAGACGAGCCGATTGTCTCGCCCAAGAGCGATGTCGTGGCGTTCGTTCGGGGCGGTCAGCTCTACTCGGTGCCGATCGACGGCAATTC
>JANNQX010000008.1:0-20678 GCA_031400975.1 Gemmatimonadota bacterium | reverse complement strand
GCCTCTGCTCGCGGGCCGTGACGTTCTGGGCCAGGCCGCGACCGGTACCGGCAAGACCGCCGCATTCGCCCTCCCGCTCCTCCAGCGTCTCCCGGCCGGCGCTCCGAAGCCCGGGCACCCTTCGGTGCTGGTCTTGGTCCCTACTCGAGAACTGGCGATGCAGGTCGCCGAGGCGTTCCATCGGTATGGCCGGGCCATTCATGCGACGACGGTGCCGATCTACGGCGGCCAAGAGTTCGACCAGCAGATCCGGGTTCTCCGGCGCGGCGTTCACGTTGTGGTTGCCACTCCCGGACGGGCCCTCGACCATTTGCGACGGGGCACCCTCCACTTGAGCGGGCTCTCCGCCATCGTCTTGGACGAGGGCGACGAGATGCTCGACATGGGTTTCGCCGAAGAAATCGAGGGCATTCTCGATGCCGCCCCAAAGGAACGACAAACCGCCCTCTTTTCCGCGACGATGCCGCCCCGGATCGCCAAGATCGCCGAACGCCACCTCAAGGACCCATTTCGGGTCCTCCTGGCCCGGGAGGCCACCGCGCCCGGCACGATGCCCAAGGTTCGGCAGACCGCCTACATCCTGGCCCGGGCCCACAAGGTCGCGGCCCTCGGCCGGGTCCTCGACCTCGAGTCGCCAACCCTCGCCCTGGTGTTTTGCCGGACCCGGACCGAGGTCGAAAGCCTAACAGAAAGTCTTGCGGGCCGAGGCTATCGGGCCGAGCAGCTGCACGGCGGGATGACCCAAGCCCAGCGGGACCGGGTCATGAAGCGGACCCGGAACGGCACCGTCGATCTCTTGATTGCTACCGACGTCGCGGCCCGCGGTCTCGACATCGAGCAGCTGTCCCACGTGGTGAACTTCAACGTGCCCGAGTCGCCGGCCGCCTACGTCCACCGGATCGGCCGAACCGGCCGGGCCGGCCGCGAAGGAGTCGCGATCACACTGGCTGAGCCGCGAGAGCACCGGTTGCTCCGGAGCATCGAGCAGCTGACCCGGCAGAAGATCGACGTAGCGCAGCTTCCGACCGTGCTCGATGTCCGGGCCAAGAAACTCGAAATTACCAGGGCGTCGATCCGTGAGGCGTTGGTCGCCGGGAAGCTCGACGGCTACCGGGTCGTGGTCGAGCAATTAGCGAGCGAATTTGATGTCATGGACATCGCGGCGGCGGCGGTCCACCTCGCTCATCTTGCCGGAGCGGGGGCCGCCGGCGAGGAAGCTGAGATTCCCGACGCGGCGCCTCGGCACTCGATGCTCGGCGCTCGGCACTCGGCGGTCGGCGCTCGGCAATCGGGGGGGGGTCGGGCAAAGTCGGTGGGGATGGGCAAGGTGTATGTGGGGGCGGGGCGGAAGGACAATATGCGGCCGGCGGATTTGGTTGGGGCCATCGTCAATGAGGCCAAGATTGAGGCGAAGCGAATCGGGGCGATCGAGATCACCGACAAGTTTTCGCTGGTCGAGTTGCCAGAGGAGCTCATCGATCCGGTTATCGCGGCTCTCCGAGCAACCAAGGTCAAGGGCAAGCGGCTCACTGTCCGGCGCGACCAGGCCAACCGGCGAACGTCTTAACCGGACTCGGGGGCACGGTTCCTGCCTTTGGGAAGCTCGCTTATGACCGCCATTATCGAGCCGACCGCCCCGCCGACCGCCCGTGCCCAGATCGTCGCGACCTTTTTCGCGGTGCTAAAACGGGCCACCGAACTCAACGCCTCAGACGTCCATGTCTCGGCTGGGGGCCCATTTAGGCTCCGAATCCGGGGTCAGATGGCGGCCGTCACCGGGATGCCTAACCTCGAGCCCGAGGATACCGCCAAGATTGCGGCAGAAATCCTGACTGCGGCGAAAAAGGCCACGCCAGGCACCATGGCGGCCGTTCTCTCGGGTCTTAAAGACATCGACTGCTCCTACTCGCAACCGGGACTAGGCCGATTTCGCGTCAACCTGTGTAGCCAACGCGGATCGATCGCCTTGGTGCTCCGAACCATCCCCATCGCGATTCCGGACTTCAAGCAACTCGGCCTGCCTGATGTCATCCGTGACATCGCCATGGAGGATCGAGGGCTCATTTTGGTGACCGGCGTGACCGGCAGCGGTAAATCTTCGACTTTGGCCGCGATGGTCTCTTATCTCAACCACAACCGGGCCGCCAAGATCGTCGCGATCGAAGATCCGATCGAGTTCCTCCATCAAGATGCCAAATCGGTGGTGATCCAACGCGAACTCGGCGGCGACACCGACAGCTTTTCGAGCGCCCTTCGGGCCGCGCTCCGCCAAGACCCCGACATCATCATGCTCGGCGAAATGCGCGATCAAGAAACCATCGACATCGCGCTCAAGGCAGCCGAAACCGGTCACTTGGTTTTCAGCACCGCCCACACCACCGACGCGATCAAAACGATCTCGCGCCTCGTCAGCGCGTTCGAGCCTGCGGAACAACAGTCGATTCGGTATCGGCTCAGCGAAACGCTGCGAGCGGTGGTGTCGCAGCGGTTGTTACCCCACAAGGACGGCAAGGGGCGGGTCGCGGCGGTGGAAATCATGCGTCACACCGGCGCGGTGCAGGAGTACATTGCCGACCCCGACCGGACCAACGAAATCAAAGACCTGATCGCCACCGGGAAGACTCAGTACGGGATGCAGACCTTCGATCAGCACTTGATGGAGCTGTTCCGGGACGGCACCATCTCCGAGGCCGTGGCCCTCTCCGCTGCCACCAGCCCCGCCGACTTCGCCCGGAACCTCGAGTTCCAATAGCCTACGGCGTCTGGGTCCGGTGTTGGTCGAACCAACCGGACAGCGTCGTCATCTTGGCCATCGCGTGGCTTGGCCGGCCCCAGATCCCGGGACTCGCCCGGCACCAGGACCAGAACCGTTTCCGCCCCCAGCATCTTGAGCGCCGCTCCTTTCAGGTCGTGGAGAGTGTAGCGACTCGCCTTCGCACCTCAGACAGGAGTGTGCCGGCGTTGACAGCGGCCGCTACGGCTGCCAGTTTGTCGTCGCGGTGGCACCGCATGATCCGGTCACCCTTGGACTGGTCGCCGTGTTGCTGGTCATCGCCGGGATCGTCGGCTCTCGGGTCCCGCCCGCGCGGGCGGCGAAAATCCGATCCGTGGGTCGCGGTGCGGGGGCCGTAACGGCGCCCAATCGAATGCCTGTCGTCCATTGAAGGAGCGAGCGATGCGTTACGTCGACGGTTTCGTCATTCCGATCCCGAAGAAGAGCGTCAGGGCCTACCGCGAAATGGCCAAACTGGGTTGCAAGGTGTGGATGGAGCACGGCGCGCTCGAGTATCGGGAATGCATCGGGGATGACTTCAAGATTCCGGGAATCACTCCCTTTCCGAAGCGAATCAAGGCCAAGCCCGGGGAGACGGTCGCCCTTGCCTGGATCGTCTACAAGTCGCGCGCCCATCGCGACCGGGTCAATGCCAAGGTGATGAAGGACCCCGAATGGTGATGGATCCCAAGTCGATGCCGTTCGACGCGAAGCGGATGATGATGGGCGGGTTCAACGTCATCGTCGAGGGCTGACCGGCGCCTTCCGATCTCCCCTCGACCTCCGACAATCGAGGCCGACCCGGTATCCGGAAATCGTATCGAGATGGCAGTCGCTGATGTCACCGAGTGACGGCCTCGCGACGTCGGCGCAGGAAGACGAGTGGCTCTGGGGCTGGGATCCCACCCCTGGAATCGTCTCGATCTGGGCGGACAGCAACGGCAGCGCCATCGTCTGGCGGCGGATCGGGGCCGACCGGCGAGCTGATTCGGGAAGAAGTCCGGTTTCGCCGCTGGCTCCTCTCGATCGGCTCGACGATTTCCATTTCTCGGATCCGGTCTCGCGATCGACGTCGTCGCGACGCCCGGGTGACCTACCGCGAGCTCGACGGTCCTGGCTCGCTCCGTTCCTGGTCAGTGCCTCCGACGGCGGTGCCCTCACCAAGCTGGTTCTTCAGGGAGCCGGTCGCCGGCTCGGGAGACAAGTCGCCAGCCCGCGAGCTCGGACAGGAAGGCGTCCTCGCGCTCCCGCCAGAAGAGCAGTATCTGGTCGCCACCGGCCGGACCTATTTTCGCGATCTCCCCTCGATCAGCTCCATCGTCAAGGATGCCCGCGGTTTTCGGCCTGCTACAACCGGTTGTTCGACGGCACAATCAAGTTGCGCACCATGTACCTATACGGTCCATCCGGATCCTCGAAGACCCTGAAGGCGCTGAACCCGGCCTTTTCGAAGGCCCTGATGGCCCTGAGATTCGAGATCGATGTTGCCAAGCCGGCGAATCTCACCCCTTCACCGTGCAGTTTCGCGAGCAGCACGGTCAGGGCCTTCGGACCGACCCCGCAGCCCAAGTAGTCCGGTTCGCCTATCAGAATGTCTATGTCCACCAGACCCTCAGGGAGGTCCGTCAGTTGTGCCACCTCAAGATCCTCCCGCGACGGTCTTTGCCAGCACAGGTAGCCAACCGGTCTACCGTCAGCGGTAATCAGGGCGTGTGTTTCCTTTGACCGCCGCCCCAGCGTCCTTAGGTGCCGGTCGGCAGCGCCCCACCACCGGGCGACGTGCGGACTCCGAAGCCAACGCTCGAGTAACTGCTCGTCTCGTCCCGGATCAAGAACCTCGAGGCCCACGTTTGCGCGCGTCACCGGTTCAATTGTCCTCTTGTCCGTCGACCGATTGGAGTTAAGCTGCGAAGGCGCAACGCACCTTCGTCGGCTTCACTTCCGCGGACCGGCGCGGTCCGCGGCATCGCCCTAACGTTTCGTCCGTCTTCTTCACCGGAGCACCGATGCGCGGCCCCGAATCGTCGCAGCGGATCATGTTCAGCTGCGCCAATCTCGGCGACCGGGTGCCGGCGGATCACCCGCTGCGGGCATCCGGGCGGCGGCTTCATTGGTTTGTTAGGCACCAAGAATCTCATTCAGACCCTCGAGCACCTGGGCCATTTCTTCCGGGGACGCTCGTCCGAGGCGTTTCCCAACCCGCTCGGTCGCGAGCGTCCGAATCTGGCTGATCTTGACCCAGGACCGCTTCGGCAACCGCGGGGTGACCAACTCAAGGGTTAACGGAAACCCGGCGCGACTGTGGCTGGCTCGTCAAGGCGACCGCGATCACCGTACCTGAACGTTCGTTGACTCTGAGGAATGGGCATGAACGACGGCGCCGAGGATCACCCGCCCGCAGGCCATGGTCGGGCAAATCCCTCGTTAAAACGACCGTATCGAGTTCGTGGTAAGTCATTGTCGGCTCCTGGATAGACCGCGACCAACCGTGGAAAGTCCTCGCCCCGGCGGACCAACCACACAACGACGACGGCGAGATCCCGCTCATCCGGTCCTCGCAGGATAGCGACCTCGTACTTTTGTCCAAACGGGGTCTGGGCCGCAAGCCGGGGCGTCGAGCAGTGGCTGCCAGGTTCCACTCGGCTCGGCCCGCCCGGCCCCGCCACCTCGCCAAACGCGACAGCGAGTACGCGCGCTGCGGCACCGCCAATATCTTTGCCGTGGTCGAGCCGCAAGCCGGCCGGCACTTCACGCGGGTCACCCCGGACCGCTCGGCGACCGAGTTTGCCCAGGTGATTCGCCGCCTCGTGACGACCTACGCGGCCGCCCGCACGATTCACCTGGTGATGGACAATCTCAGCACGCACGGCGAGTCCTCGCTGATCAAACGGTTTGGCGGTCGCCGTGGTCGGTCGCTGTGGCGGCGCCTGACGGTCCACTACACGCCCAAGCATGGCAGCTGGCTCAACCAAGCGGAGATTGAGCTCAGCTTGATCGCCCGGCAGTGCCTTGGGAATCGGCGCATTCCTCAGATCCAGCGGCTGCGGGCCGAAACCCGCGCCTGGAATACCCGAGCCAATCAACGGAAGACCCGGATCCGCTGGGCCTTCACGCGGAAACACGCCCGAACGAAGTTTGGGTACAACACGCATCTTTCTAAGCGGTCAAAGACCTAGTGGGCTGGTCCCGCCGGGGCCGCCGGAAGGTCGCTGTTGAAAATGTCCGCCACCATCAGCCACTTGCCACCAACCTCCTCCCAGTGCACCAGAACCTTGCCAGTATCGGTGATTGGGCCTGGTGCGCCAGGCGGTGTGAACGCCATGCTGTAGGTCCCACGAGCTACCGCCAGCGGGCCGTTCGCCACTACCGATTGGACGGCCAACGTAAGCTGTGGTTTCATGGCCATGAGACCCTCGAAAGCGGCCTGGATCGCCGCCCGGCCGTTGGCGGCAGGCGCATTTGGCGCCATCAGGATCCCGGCCTCTGTGTAGTAGCCGGAGAGTACACTGGCGTGGGCCTGATTGAAGTGGGTCGTGAATTCGGCGTTCAGCGAGTCGATCGCCCGCTGGGCCGCGGAGGCCTCGGCCGTCATGCGCGCCTCAGTCTGCTCCCGCGACTCAGTTGGACGGCAGGCCATGCCCAGAATTACAATCGCTGCAATTGCGGCTGCGCGCATGTGTACCCCCTTCGCACGAGACTCTCGAAACGGTTGCCTGCCGGCATGGCGGGCCCAAATCTCGACCTGTGGGATAGGATAGCGCCTGAAACGCGCCTCGGCCAGGGCCTCTGCGGGTCGGTACCTCGATCAGCACCGGACTAGAGTGGGTCCCCGTCCTACAAAGGGCCGGCGGTGCGCGCGAAACGCTGCCTATCATGGCCCCGCCGGCGCGGCCGCCGGCAACGGGTCGATGGGATGGCAACTAGCCCGGCTGAATTGCCACCCGCTCGGACGGCGGCGGGCGACGTTAAGGCAGACAGCAGTTTCCGTGGCCGCACCGCTCGGAAGTGTGTATGTCTCTGTCGTTGTCGCGTAAACGTCGGCAAGGCAAGGTCGCCCTGCCCGTGGACCTCATGGACCACCCAAGTCTGCTGCATGTCTTTTGGCCACGTGGCCCGCATCCATGCAAGCATCGAGTCCCGTCCGACGATCGGCGCCCGATGCGCCTCGGAGATCACGAAGTCCTCAGTAAGCAAGATGGCCGCGGCCTCATAGTCCCCGCTGCCCACCGCCTTCTCCCACGCCGGGAACAGGTCTCTGAGTGCCGCGAGATCGGAAGAGGTGAGTGCGGCCGGCTGCTGGCTGCACGCAGTTATTGCCAAGGCGGCCGCTAGCAGAGTGGTCAGGCACTGGTTGCGCATCCCTATTTCCTCTCTCAAGGGTCAAGTGGGGTGCCAAGGCTCGGCTCCGCCGCCTAACAAGTATTGGGCCGCAGAGCATGCCCCGCGAGTGTCGGAGCCACTTTCGAGGAGGTGGGTCGCGAAGGAATGGCGGAATGTGCGGCAGCTGGCTCTCTTGGTGATTCCGCTCCGAGCAACCGCCCCAGTCTTCGCCCGCTGCATGGCCGACTCATGCAGGTGATGCCGCCGCGCGGTCGGCCTGTCGCCTCAACGGTTCCCGAACGACGGCCGGCGAAACTTCCGATTGTTGAAGTTCCAATAGCCTACGGCGTCTGGGTTCGGTGTTGGTCGAACCAACCGGACAGCGTCGTCATCTTGGCCATCGCGTGGCTTGGCCGGCCCCAGATCCCGTGGGACTCGCCCGGCACCCGGACCAGCACCGTTTCCACCCCTAGCATCTTGAGCGCCTTGTAATACTGCTCCGACTCCGACATTGGGGTCCGGTAGTCTTCCTCCCCCGTCATGATCAGGGTCGGCGTTTTCACGTTCTTGACCACCGACAACAGCGACCGAGACTCGTAGTTCTGCTGATTGTCCCACGGAAACCCCGGGAACCAGTTGGCCACCGCCAGCGGCGCCATGTCCGCCGTCAGCGCGAACGAGTACCAGTTGATGACCGGATAGAAAGCCAACGCGGCCCGGAACCGGTTGGTCCGCCCGATCATCCAGGCCGTCAGGACACCACCACCACTCCCACCGGTTACGAAAAGGTTCTTGGGGTCGACATACCCCTTCGCGATCACGGCGTCGACCCCCGAGTCGAGGTCGAAGAAATCGTCACCCGGGTAGGCGTGATGAATCAGGTTCCCGAATTCCTCACCGTAGCTGGTACTCCCGCGGGGATTGGTGTAGAGGACGACGTATCCGCTCGATGCCATCAGCTGTTTTTCCACGTCGAACCGGTCGCCGTAGTTGGCAAAGGGGCCGCCATGGATTTCGAGAATCATCGGATACTTCTTGGCCGGATCGAAACCCGGCGGCTTGATGATCCATCCCTGAATCGGCCGGCCGTCCTTCGACGACTTCCACCACAATTCCTCGACCTGACCCAATTGGCGTTCGGCGGTGACGTCGGCGTTCACTGCGGTAATGACACGGACCGGCTGAGCCGGCCGAACCACCGCGATGTCTCCCGGAACCGAGGGCGTGCTGATCGTGAAGGCCACCGACCCGTCCTTGGCCACCGAGAACGACCCGCCGCCGTACGCGTTCCCGCCGGTGCCGAGGTCCTTCGCCACCACCCGATGGCTCCCGTCCAACAGCATCAACGCCACCTTGGTGTTCCCCTTGTCGTCGAAACTGACCCACAGGCCTTTGCCGTCCGCCGCCCACACCAACTGATTCACCGACTGGTCCAATTTTGACGACAGCACCCGCTTGCCGCTCCCGTCGCGGTTCATCAAATAGAGCAGCGTGTTCTGATAGCCCACTTTGCGATCGTCGTATCCGACAAAGGCCACCGTCTTCCCATCCGGCGAAACCGCCGGCGACCCGTCCGGGCCCATCCGATCGGTGAGCTGCCTCAGGGTCCCGTCTTTGATCCCGACGTCGAACAAGTCGGTTTCCAGCAGGTTGAGCTCGGCGTCGGCCCGACGGCTCGCCGCGACGACAACCGCCCGGCCGTCGGGGGCCCACGATGCCGGGCCACCGCCGAATCCCGACGTGCCATGATGAAAGTCACCGGTCGTGACCTGACGCGCGGTCCCGCCTTCCGATGGAATCACGAAGAGATGAGAGAATCCCGGCGGCACTTCGCCCACGCCGTCGAACCGAAACACCAGCCGATTGGTGTACTTGGCCGGCGGCGCCCACTGCGCGCCTGGGGGCGCCGGCGGGAGCTGGCCCACAACCAGCGCCGGGCTCGCCACCAACTTGAAGAACGCGATCTGGCCCCCATCCGGCGACCAGGCCAATCCCGACGGCGGCTCCTGGACCCTGGTAATCGGAGAGGTCTGGCCATTGTCCATCCATCGGACATAGATCTGCGGCGCCCCATCTCGGTTCGACACGTAGGCCAACCGCTTCCCGTCCGGCGACCATACCGGTTCGCCTTCGTTGAACTTCCCGGCGGTCAACGGCCGGTGATCGGACCCGTCGGTTCGGGCGGCCCAGAGGTTCGAATACCGGCGATCGGTCATCACGTCGAAGTACTGGCGCACGTAGACCACCCACTGACCGTCAGGCGAAATCTCTGGGCTGGTGGCGTACTCCAAGTTGAAGATGTCCATCGGGCCAAGCTTGGCGGTTTGGGCGGCCGCTGAGCCGGCGAGGACGAACCACAGACCCGCAATCAGGTGTTTCATGGCTTCTCCTTGATGAACATCACTCGTCGAACCCGTCCGGATCCAACCGTCAATCCCATCACTCGGCCGGTCCGGTCACGAACCGCCCGGACCACCAGCTGGAGCCCCCCGGAACTGGCGGTGTAGGTGTCGCGGAACACCGCATTCACCACGGCCGCCGGGAACTTCCGCCGTTCGAGTCTGAGCGTGTCACCGGTCAGTCGCAGCTGCCAGGTCGTCCCGATCTCGTCGCTGGTGTACCGACCGACCAAAGCCAAACGGTCCGCGGCCTCCGGAGTCCAGGGCAGAACCCGCACGTAGGGCGAGGTTTCCCCATTGGCGGATCGGAGCACCAGACCGGCCGGAACCACGTCGAGCTTGGCCGGGCCATTGCCGATCGAGTACGACTCATCGGTGAGGCGCCGAAGGCGGGTGCTTACCGGGCCGGTCTTCCAACCGAGCCGAGTCCCCTCGAGCTCAACGGTGGCGATGGCTTCGGCTTGCTCGCTCCAATAGAGCCCGGTCGCTTTGACGAGCGCGCCGCCGGCCAACGAGTCACCTGGAATCCGGACCGGCCCGAGGTTGGAAACAAAGAAACGATCGGCCGTCTGTTCGGCCAACTGGACCGGATTGGCTTCGTTCTGGTTGCACAACACCGAGACCCCGCCTCTGAAGCTCGGGAAGTGCAGGAGGTGAGTGCGGTAGCCGGGATCGCCGCCCGAGTGGGAAAGCGTGGCCACACCCCGGTAGAACCCATGGGCAATCCCAAGGGCGTACTTGAGGGTGTCGCCCGAGGCGAGCACCGCCGGGGTCACCAACATTTGAAGGGCGTCCGGGCCGCCGAGGATGCCTTCGTCCAAGTGCCGGTGCCACTGAGCCAGATCCATCACCGTCGTGAAGAGGCTGGTCGCACCCACGGTCGAATAGTTCGGGACCGTCTCCTTCCAGGCGGCGTCACGATACCCGTAGCCGCGGGTCCGTCCTGGAACCACCATCGCGTTGTCGTCATGGAAGTGGGTCTGCCGCATCGCCAGGGGCTCGAAGATCTGAGCCTCTGCGTACTCCCGAAGGGTCTTTCCGGTGACCCGTTTCACGATGACGGCGGCCAACGAAAACCCGGAGTTGCTGTAGAGCCAGTCGGTGCCGGGCGGGAAGTTGAGAGAGCGCTGCCGAGCTACGATTTCGAGGACATCGGCTTCGGTGATCAGGTCATCACCGAGCCGCCATCCGGCGGTCATCAGGAGGCTCCATTGGTCTCGGAGCCCACCGGTGTGCGTCAAGAGGTGGCGGATCGTAATCGGCTGGCCGTAGGAGGGCAGTTCAGGCAGATACTTTCGAATGTCGTCGTCGAGCGAAACGGCACCGCTCCGGGCGAGCAACACCAAACTCATCGCGGTAAACTGTTTCGAAACCGACGCGACGTGGAAGACGGAGGTCGGCGTGATCGCAAGATTCTGGGCCAGATCGGACATCCCGAACCCGCGCGCGGCCACCACTCGGCCGTTCTGGCTGACCGCCACCGCACAGCCCGGCCCATCGGTTCGATCGTAGGCGGAGAAGACCGAATCCAGGGCACCGCCGGACTGGGCTCGGGCCTGGGTTGCGGCCGCCACCATCACCAGCGTCCAGAACGCCCAGCGGGTCCGATCGAAACGAGCGAGCACCAGGGGCATCTGAAACACCTCGGAAATGGCAGCGGGATACGAAATTGTATCCCAAATTTGGGGCTGGCGCTAGCGGCGTTGCGACAACTCCATGAACACCCGCGCCAGGACCACGTCGACCCCGACCTGGTTGTGCCCGCCCTCCGGCAAGATCACGTCGGCATTCGCATCCAGGAGCGTGGTGGCGACGTGTTGCGCCCGTTCCTGATCTCGCGCTTGTCCGAGACGATACGAGGCCTAATGCCTTTGGCGGGGCCGAGTCGCCGCCCGGCGCTCCGCCTTCTTCGCGATTGCCTCGTCCTCGGCCGTTAGCTGGCGGTTGCGGCGCATTACTTTGATCTGAGAAACGACGCCGCGCCAGTGCTCAGGTGTGTCAACCATCGAAGCACGCTTCAGGAGGGATGCCAACAGATTACGCTGAGCGGTGCGTGATGTAGGGTCGGCTCTGGACAGACGTCGATCGATTGCCAACGACTCGTCTAAATAGGCGAGGGCTGTGTTGGTGTCCTGCTGCGCCAGGAGCACGTCGCTAAGTCGGCCGAGTGCGAAGCTTAGGCTTCGTGACTTTGGCGCCGAGAAGGAATCCGCCGCCACCAGATCCCGAGCTACTGCGATGGCTTCGGCCAGAAACCCTCTGGCAGATCCCGGGTCGCTGCCAGCTGCTGCAAGTTCCCCCAAACGAGTTAGCGTGTGCACCAGGCCCAGTCTCTCGTCGGCCGCCCCGGGGCTGATTGCAACTAGGCGGCGGTCGATGTCTAGGCTCTCGCGGTAGAGTGCGTTGGCTGTCGAGATGTCGCCCCGCGCCGCGGAAAGCTGTCCCGCCCAGTTGAGGACAGCGCTGAGGTCCCCCTGGGCTACAACCGACGAGGAGTCAGCGGCGGCAAGGCGGCGGACAATCGAGAGGCTCTCGTTGTACACCTCTTGGGCGCGGGTCGAATCGCCCTGGCTGACAAGGAACTGTGCCACGATACCCAGTACGAGCGAAGCGTCGCGTTGGGCCTGAGCGGACCTCGGCGCTGACTTGGCTTGGTCGCGGGCAAGGCCGAGGGCCTCATAATAGTAAGTACCGGCGCTGCTGAAGTCGCCTTGGGTATTCAGCGCACCGCCTAGTGAAATCAAACTGATCGTCAGGTCTCGCCGAGCCTCAGCGGAGGTTGGGTCGGTGGTCACCAGGCGGCGGGCAACCACAACTGCCTCCTCAAAATAAGCTCGAGCCGCGGCGTGATTGCCGGTGACGATGCTGAGGCCGCCCATCTTGACTAACGACACATTCAATTGGCGTTGCGCAGCCGTCGACGTCGGGTTCGCGGCAGCGACGCGCCGCTGAATTGAAAGCGCTTCGGAATGGTAGTCGCGGGCAATCGTAGCTTCCCCAGTACTTATGTGGAGTTCTCCGAGGCGCTCGAGGGCCGGAACGAGACGAGACTCTCGGATGGCCGAATCAGCAGCTAGCCGACGTTGAATCTGCAGCGCCTCCGAGAACAGGGGCCGGGCGGCTGCAAGGTTGCCTTGGGAAACGTGGACTGTCCCAAGCTTCAGCAGGCTGGTGCTCAAGTCGTTTCGGACGCCGAAGGATTTCGAATCCTTGCTGTCCAGACTCCGCCGAATGCCCACGACTTCAACCGCCAGCGCCCGCGCGGAAGTTAGGTCGCCCTGTTGGGCTCTGAGGTCTCCGAGCACGCCCGCGACCAGAGCGCGATCGCTGGCAATGCGGGGGGTTCTTGAGGCCGCGGTCATCGCTGCCTCGGCGTCATCAAGGCGCCCAAGTACGATGGCCAGTCTTGCCCTCGCGACCTGGGTCGCAACGTCACTCGAGTCGAGAGCGGCGGCCTGATTCCATAAGGCCAACACGTCCTCCGCCGTCGCCTCGCCCTGTCCACGCATAACCTCTCTAAGAGAGGCCGCCTCCCGAACCTCTCGGGCTGAAGCCAGGGCTGCGGCCGTCTGCCTCGCCCGCACGGAAGCCTCCGTTAAAGCCGCGATGATTGGCCAGGCGCCAACTCGGTCGCCGTCGCCAAAGCGTTCGAGTGCTGCGAGCTTCTCCGGGCTCGCCCGCGCCACGAGCTTCTGAACCTCGGCGCGATACGCTTCAACCTCGATTCGCGCTATCGCCTCCCGTCGAAACACCGAGTCGAGTGTAGCGGCAAACGCGAGGCGCGCCGTCGCAAGGGCGGCTCGCGCCCCCACGAGTTCGGCCGCCGTTCGACCAAGAAGTGAATCAGCGTTCCGGCGAGCCGCCCGAAGCCTGCTCTCCAACATCACGAGCGCGTGTGACTCCCGGTCGTCCGCGAGCCGGCGCTCCCGGATTATCACTGCCTGAAATTGCGCAACTAGCCCATCTTCAGCCGCTGGGTTGCCCTGTTCAGCGGTGGCTTGGGCCGTCGCGAAGGAGCACGCCCCAGTCGGAAGGCCCCACAGAATGGTCGCGCTCATGGCTAGCTCGACCATGGCGCGAAGCCGTCTGGTGCCACGCCCGGATCTCAGGATCGCTTCCCGGCCAACGCTTGCGCACTTTTTGGCTGGAAAGAGTCCAGGCATCAGCAGTGTTCTCGATGTACCTTGGGCTACGGGCGAAGCGGATCGGCACGAGCCGCCTAAGGGGCCATTTTCTGCCAACGACCGCTCCAACAATCTTGGGGCCGGGACCTCGGCCTGTCAACCGACGGCCCGCGCTCCGGGTCGGTCCCGGTCACCCTCGGCGCCGGGGTCGGCCCAGCCAACGGCCACCCCGCTGCCCGGGGCCTACCGGCGGGGCCGAATCGCCCTCAGGCCGCCGCCAGGATACTTTGGAGGGGCGAAGCAAATTCATATGCCTATTCCTTATTCCTATTCCTTGCGCCGTCGGGTCCATCGGTCTGGGCGGAAATTCGGGATTCATAAGCCCGCGTGGGATGCGGTCGAGGATCCGTGCAACCTACAATGACCCACGTATTCGTCTCTTACAAGCGTGAGGATGCAGAGCGCGCCAACCGCCTGGTGCAAGGGTTGGAGCGCGGAGGACTGGCGGTATGGTGGGACCGAGACCTGCGGGGCGGCGAGTCCTGGCACGCCAGCATCGAGAAAGCCTTGGACGAGGCTGGCTGCGTTGTGGTCCTCTGGAGCAAAGCCTCTGTTGGACCAGAGGGTGGGTTCGTGCGTGATGAGGCTGGCAGAGCCCTCATCCGGGGACGATTGGTCCCTGTCTTGATCGACAACGTCCGGCCTCCCCTCGGCTTCGGCGAACACCAGGCAATCGACTTGACGCGGTGGCGGGGCAATTCCGGAGACCCGTTCTTCGTGGATCTTCTGGCCACGGTTCGAGCCAAGCTGGAGGGGCATGCTGTCCCGCCGCCGATCGGGCCTCGCCAGCGGGCCCTGCGACGAATGATGGCAGGGTCAGGGGCATCGGTCGCTCTCGGAGTCGCAATGGTATTCGGCGCCAACGTGCTGCGTGTGCAGGATCGGTTCTGCGCTGCGTCGGCGGTCAGCGACGTCTGTGGCGCCTTAGGACTCGGCAATCGACCTCCCCGACGAGAGCGCCTAACGTGGGAGGCCCGTCCCTCGGGTAGCTGTGAGGCCATTCGGGAGCACCTGCGTGCCTTCCCCGCTGGCGCCTATCGCAGCGAGGCACTTGCTCTCCTTGAGGGTGCTCGCCCCGATACCGCCCCAGGGTTCACGCCCTTCGTACGGGCCGCGGCCTGGGCAGTTCGAACGGCGGAGCGGCCGTGGCCGGACTCGGTGGCGGCAATGCGGGACGCCCGATTGCGAGCAATTCGTGAAGCCGGGGAGCAAATCGTGGCATGCGGGCCACGATCTCCACTCGAGCGATTCGTTGCTGCTACACTTCGGAACGAAAGGTTTGATTGTCGACGCCAACCCGGGGGCGGTTGGGGCTGTGCGCTGACCTGCGAACTTAATTGCACGATGACCCAACGCGTCGTGACTGAGCGGTGCGGCCGATAGCTGACCGAATAGCACACTCGCCGCGATGCCCGCGGAGATGGCTTCGGTTCGATCCTTGGTGACCGGACCGAAACATCATTCACCGAGGAGTCAGGTGCCCCCGGCAGCACGCGTCTCGGCCCCGTCGTGACTGGCGATCGCACTGCCGACTGGTAGATCGGACGGAGCCGATGCGATACCTCACGTGGGTCTAGCCTGTGGGGGGCCGAGGACGCGATGGGCCCCTGCCGAGGACGGGATGGGCCCCTTTGGCTTCGCGGCGCCGCACTCCCGGCCGACCCAAGCTGTCCCTGCTTGCCCATCCTGCCCGGAGTCGGTGGGGGTTTGGCACCGCTTCCCCGGACGCAAGTCGCGTAACGCCGCCGGTGAACAGGCCAATTCCAACCCACGCTGCCTCACAGGGAGACTCACTCTCGCTCGCTGTTGGTATGGCGGTTAGCTTGTTTCGGCATGACGTACTGGAGTCCCGCCCCGGCCCATCGCCTGGAATGACCAGGACCATGTCCATGAGTGCGCAGTGCATCTGGCACGGCCGGGCCCAAGCGGCCTTGCGGATGTCGTTTCGCGTATTCATTCTGCTTCACGCCCTGCCGCACGGGGCGGCCAGCCAACAACCTACGGCAAACTCGGAGGTCGCAGCGGCGGAAGGGCTGGTCGCGCAGTTCCAGGCTGTCCTGATCCGCGAACGAAGGCTGGCCGATGATCGCGAGACCGGCCTGATTGCAAGGCTCGAGTTACGACTCAGGAGGGCGCGGGACGGGGCCGACTCTGTTCTCGCAGGGACGGACGGAGAATTGAGGAAGGCCCGCGCGGACCTAGTCAGCACGAGCGTGGAGCAGGTCAAGAGCGAACCGCTCCGGCACCTGACCGAAATCACCAAAGCGGTCGCGCTGGAAAAACCGGAGTTGGCCAAGCTCTTCCGGCTGTTCGTCAGGAGCCCCAACGAACAGGAGTTCCGGGCCGGGGTCCAAGGGTTCATCGTTCGGATCAGGACCTGTTCACCCAGTACGGGATGCGCAGCACGCTGATCGAGGAACTCCAGGGCCTCCTGGCCGCCTACGACAAGGCGGTGAGTGACGCCGACACCGGCCGCCGCGCCCACACCGGCGCCCACGCCGAGCTCAGGAACTTGACGTCGGAGCTGGTGAAGATGACCCACCAGCTGAACGGGATGATGCTCTATCGGATCCGCCAGAACCCCGACCTCGGCGCCTGGGAAAGTGCTCGGAACATCGCCTGGCCGGCGGCGAAGGCCACTGATGAACCGGCGGCCCCCGGCAAGGAATCTGCCGCATGAACAAAGCGGCCCAAAGGAGGCGGTGACTGGCCTGATCGGGCCACCGCCTCCAATCGCGGACAAAGACTCCCCCGCCGGCGAGAGCGTTACAGGGCCGCCCGGATGTCGGTGTGTCGGAAATCCGCGCCGAATCCGATACAGTCATTGTATCGGATTACCCTCGCGACGCCGACCACCACCGCCGGATTCGACCCATTGTGCCGACGAACGGTGCGGCCACCTAGGTTTGGGCTCGGGCCCAGGCTCTAAGCCAAGCCCAGCGGTTCCGATCGAGGCGAGCGTACACCAGGGGCACCGGAAGAACCTCGGAATGACAGCGGGATACGAAATTGTATCCCAAGATCGGGGCTAGCGCTAGCGGCGCTGCGACAACTCCATGAACACCCGCGCCAGGACCATGTCGACCCCGACCTGGTTGTGCCCGCCCTCCGGCAAGATCACATCGGCATACCGCTTCGACGGTTCCACAAACTCCAGGTGCATCGGCCGGACCGTGCCGAGGTACTGGCGGATGACCCCGTCCATCGATCGGCCCCGCTCGGTCACGTCCCGCTGCAGCCGCCGGATGAACCGAACGTCGTCGGCCACGTCAACAAAGATCTTGATGTCGAATAAGGCCCGGAGCCGCCCGTCGGCCAGCAACATGATCCCATCCACGATAACCACATCCTTGGGATCGATCCGGACCCGGGCGTCCGCCCGGGTGTGGGCCGCGAAATCATAGGTCGGTTTGTCGATCGGCTGGCCCGACCGGAGCGCTTCAAGGTGGGCCACCAGCAGATCGGTGTCGAACGCATCGGGGTGGTCGAAATTGACGGCGACTCGCTGTTCCAAGGGGAGGTGACTCAGATCTTTGTAGTAGGCGTCTTGATCAACGAAGGCCGCATCGAAACCCAACTGATCGTAAATGCCCCGCGACACGGTCGTCTTCCCCGAACCCGAGCCTCCAACCACCGCGATCAGCAGCGGCCGGCCACGGGGCGTGCGCCCGGCCGTCATTCGTCGCCCTGGCGGCCGCTGTTTTTGTTTTCGGCCGCCGCCCGGGCGGCAACCTCGGCAGGCGCCTCCGCATACCCGTGAAACCTCTCCCGGTGGGCCCCTCGTCCGTGGGTCAGCGAGTGGAGCGCCGTCGAATACCGGTACAGCTCCGCTTGTGGCACCAGTGCGCTGATCTTTGCCAACCGACCGACCGCCTCGGTTCCCACGATGTGGGCCCGGCGGGGACTCAAATCACCCAGAACGTCCCCCATCATTTCATCGGGCGTGAAGACGTCCACCTCCATAACCGGCTCGAGGAGAACTGGTCTGGTCTTCGGTGCGACGTTCCGAAACGCCAAGATGCCGGCCATCTTGAACGACATCTCGTTTGAGTCGACATCGTGGTAGCTCCCATCGTAGCACTCGGCTCGAAAGTCGACCAACGGGTAACCGGCCAGGGTTCCGCGCGCGGCGGCTTCCTGGATGCCCCGGTCAACAGCGGGAACGAATTTCCCGGGAATGACGCCACCGACGATTCCATTGGCGAACTCGTATCCGGCGCCACGGGGCCGGGGCGACAACCGAATCCAGCAGTCGCCGTATTGGCCCCGCCCGCCGGACTGCTTCTTGTGTTTGCCTTGCCCTTCGGCGGTGGCCCGGATCGTTTCGCGATAGGCCACCCTCGGGCGGGCCAGCTCGGCATGCACCCCGTGCTTTTTCTCGAGGCGGCCCATCAGGATTTCGAAATGGCGCTCGCCGAGGCCGTGAATCAGCGTTTGTCCCAACTCCGAACTGTACTCGAAATGAAACGTCGGGTCTTCCTCGTGCAGCCGGTGAAGCCCGGCCGCGAGCTTATCCTCCTCACCCCGGACCCTAACCACCACCGCGGCCGTCGCCTCGGCCTCCGGAAAATCGATCGGATCGAGATGGACCGGATGATCCCGGCGGCAGAAGGTGTCGTTGGTGTGGGTATCCCGGAGTTTGGCCACGGCGCCGATGTCGCCCGGAAACAACTCCGCCACGTCGATCCGTTCCCGACCCTGCCGGACGGAGAGATGGCTGAGCTTTTCGGCCACGCTGTGCTCGTGGTTCCAGACCTCTTCGCCGGTTTTCACTTGCCCGGCATACAGCCGGAACAGGCTCACATCGCCAACGTGAGGTTCGGAGACGATCTTGAACACTCGACCCACGAGGGGGCCATCAGCCGGCCGCGCGACCTCAAGAGGCGACGGGAACAACTCCACCATCTCCGTCAGCAACGTCCGGACCCCAAAGAGACGCTCCCCGCTCCCACAGAAGAGCGGGACGATGTCGCCGGCCAGGATCGCTTTCTTCATGGCCGGAACCACCTCGTCGCGGGTCAGCGGCTGGCCGGCGAGGTACTTCTCGATCAGCCGCTCGTCGGTGGCGGCAACCGCTTCGGTAAACTGATCGGTGTACCGGGCAAACAGTTCCTGGTACTGCGGCGGGACCGGGCCCTCGTCGTACTCATCCTTGGCCCCCGCCTTGAACATCTGACAGGTGCCTGTGAACAAGTTGAGGATCCCGGTGAAGGCCGCCCCATCGCCCACCGGGACTTCCACCGGAAGGACCTTCGGCGTCAGATGTTCCTTGATGTCGTTGAAAACCCGTTCGAACCTGGCATGCTCCTTGTCCATCTGGGACACGAAGAGAATTCTGGGGAGGTGGAGCCGGTCACAGTGTTCCCACACCCGCTCGGTGCCCACCTCCACGCCACTCGTTCCCGAAAGGACCACCACGGCCGCATCCGCGACCGACAGCGCGGCAGCAACCTCGCCGTAGAAGTCGAGCAGGCCGGGGGTGTCGAGCAGATTGATCTTGACACCCATCCACTCGGCAAACCCGAGGCCCAGATTGATGGAGTGCTTCCGCTCAATCTCGTCCGCGGACGTGTCCGTGAGGGTGGTACCGCTCTTGATCGAACCGTGACGTTTGGTGGATCCTGCGACAAAGGCGAGGGCATCGACGAGGGTGGTCTTTCCGGAGGAGCCATGGCCGACAAATGCCACGTTCCGTAGTGTGTCTGAGCCGTAGGTCTTCACAGGGCCCCCTTTTGTTTGGCGGATGCGGAGATAGTGCGCCGCTCCAGCGCCCTTGTCAAATGCCAAGGATGAGATCGGGATGAAGACGGCGTATATTCTCCTTGGCCCCTTCGAAGCGATTGCATGCTCCGCCGAACCCTCTTCCTTCTGGTCGCAGTGGGAACGCCCGAAGCGGCGGCGGCCCAGGCCGACCGCTACTTTCCTCCCAAGAACACTTGGGAGCGGCGTCCCGCGGTCCAGGTCGGCCTCGACTCGGCGAGGCTCGTGGCCGCCGTCGCGTTCGCCCAGGCGGCCGACATCGGCTGGCCGACCGATATCGCCGCCCAGCTCAAGATCAACACCGCCAAGGAACCCTACCCCGCCATCGTTGGCCCGGTAAAGGACCGAGGCCAGACCAACGGTGTCATCATCAAGAACGGATACCTGGTCGCCGAGTGGGGCAACACCAGCCAGGTCGACATGACCTTCAGCGTGGCGAAGAGCTACTTATCGACCGTCGCCGGGTTGGCGTTTGACCGCGGCCTGATCCCCGACCTCAATGCCCCCGAAAGCGCCCTCATCCGCGACGGCGGTTTCGACAGCCCCCACAACGCCAACATCACCTGGCGGATGCACCTCAATCAGACCAGTGAGTGGGAAGGCACCCTCTGGGACAAGCCCGATGTCGCCGACCGGCGCCTGGGCTACGACCGAACCCTGACCACACCCGGTTCCACCTGGGAGTACAACGACGTCCGGGTCAACCGCTTGGCACTTTCCTTGTTGCGGTTGTTCAAGAAACCGCTCCCCGAAGTCTTCAAGGAAGCCGTCGCCGATCCGATCGGGATGTCGGGAAATTGGGTTTGGCACGGGTACTTCAACGCCTTCGCCGACATCGACGGGAGGCGGATGCCATCGGTGAGCGGCGGAGGCCATTGGGGCGCCGGCTTCTGGGCCAGTACGACGGACCACGCCCGGTTCGGACTCCTGATGGCGCGCCGCGGCAATTGGGCGGGAAGGCAGTTGGTGTCGGAACGCTGGATCACCCAGGCGCTCGAGCCGACACCGCTCCGGCCAGTCTACGGCTTCATGTGGTGGCTCAACACCGACCGGAAGCAGTACCCGGCCGCGTCGGCCTCGAGCTTCTTCGCCCTCGGCGCGGGGGGCAATGTGATCTGGATCGACCCCGACCATGACCTAGTGGCCAATCCGCGGGGGAGCACTGAGTTCATATTTATGATTCAATGCTTTCTTTTTCCATTCCTCCAGATTTTCTACTCCCTTTTTCTCGACAATAATTCG
>JANNQX010000007.1:0-36409 GCA_031400975.1 Gemmatimonadota bacterium | reverse complement strand
ACTCGGCCACCTCGTTCGCCAACTCAGGCGACTCGCTCAGGGCAGATTCAAAGGCGCGAGTTTCCTCCGGGGTCAGCGCGCCGAGCGCATAACCCGCGGCCAACTCGCGGATCGACTCAGGAACCATCGCGCTCATGGTGCCGCCTCGAAGTAAAAGGGTCGGAGCGCATCGCGGAGCCGTTGCATCGCGAGTCGGACCCGGGTTTTGATCGTACCAAGCGGTTCGTTCAGACGATCCGCGATTTCGGACTGTGAGAGCCCGTCGAAGTAGGCCAACTGGATCGCTTCCCGTTGGGACGGCGAAAGAGCGTCGAGCGCCGCCGCCACCCGAACCGACCGCTCATCATGAAGGACACCGGCGTCCGGGGCGCGGCCGCCTCGCCCCATGCCCGGGGTCTGATCGGGGTCGGCCGCCGTAGCCGTCTCGGCCAGTTTGGACCGCCGTTTCCGGGCTCGAATCAAGTCGAGGGCTCGGCTGCGGCAGATCATGGTCAACCAAGCGGCCACCGAACCCTTGTCGGACTGGTACTTGGCGGCGTCGCGCCAGGCCTGTGAAAAACTCTCGAGCACGATTTCATCGGCGTCAGCCCGCTCGCCGGTGATCCGATAGGCGACGCCGTACAGGGCGCCGGCGTATCGGTCGTACAAGACGCTGAGCCCCCGCTCGTCGCCCCGGGCTGCCTGTTCGAGCAGCTGGCGATCGCAGGCGGCCGGAGTCTCGATCGGAGGGTCCGAGATGCGAACCTGGGTCATAGTCCCGATCAGCCGGGTCGCGTTGAGGGTGTCGGTTTGAGTTGACATCTGAATAGTAATTTACGCCCGGCTCGGCCGCCCGGATCTACCGGAGGGGCTGGGGGCGGGTCCCCGGCGTGAAGAGGAGCGTTCGGGTGCCGTCGGGGTGTTTCACCTGGAGGACGTTGACCTGGTCCCGAAACCGTTCGCACATCAGCTGATTGCTCACCATGACCCCGGCCCAATCCCCGGGATTGGGCACCGAAACGGTCAGCGACAAGACCCCCGATGCTTCGGAGACTCGCTCGACGCTCGGGAGCAGGCGTCGGCCGCCCGGAGCCGTAAACGTAAGCCGCTCCGTCAGATATCGGACCACCGCGCTCGAGTCGCTTCCGGGTGGAAAGTCCTCGACGAACGCTCGGAGCACGAGTCGGGCGGAAGTGCCGCTTGCCCCGACGACGAGCGATGCCGATGTGGTATGAATCGGATGGGCCATGGCGAGGAGTGCAACCAACAGCGCTACCACGGCAGTCGCTCAAACGCCACGAGCAGTGCCCAACCCCCGGTGCCGATCGAAATTAGAGCCCGGCGCTTGGGTTGGTGTGCTCGGGCCAATTCGAATGCCGCCAGAAAGCCAGCGAGGATCAGGATTTGCCCGGTTTCGATCCCGAGATTGAAGCCGAGGAGTGGGACGCCGATCGGGCCGTCGAACAAGGCCGCGAGATAATTGGCAAACCCAGCGCCGTGGATCAAGCCGAATCCGGCGGCCAGGATCGGTTCGTTTCGGAACCGGCCGGCGCCGCGGGCGACCACATTGCGGATCGCCGTCACCACGATCGTCACGGGAATCAGGAATTCAATCAGGGCCGTCGGAAGCCGGGCCGCGCCCGAAACGGCCAGGGCGAGCGTGATGGAATGGCCGACCGTGAACGCGCTCGCGACCACCACCAGCTTCCGCCAATCGGTCGCTCGGTATGGGATGGCGAGGGCCAGAAGAAAGAGCAAATGGTCGAGTGCGGCCAGGTCGACGATGTGGCGGAACCCGAGTTCCCAATAGGCGAAGAGTGTCGTCATGATTTCCTCCCGGCGGCCGCGATGGCGGCGGCGTGGCGGTCGAGCAGCGGGTCTTCCGTGCCAATGGCTTGGGCCTTGCTCATCGCGGCCGCCGCTTCGGCGGCTCGACCGGAACGGTGCAGGGCCCACGCGTACAGATCGAAGCCGTAGACGTCGGGTCGGGTCTCGAGGTCATTGCGTGCCGCCGTGGCAATCGAGTCGGCGTTGCCGCCATGGTCGAGCAGGAACAGCGACCAACCCCGATGCACGCTGGTCGGATCGGCGGCCGAGTTGGCGGCGAGGATTTGGCGGTATTGGCGGGCGAGCGCGGTGTCGCCGAGTTGCTCGTGGCCGGTGGCCAAGACGATGAGAGTCGAGACGTCGAAGCGAAGACCTAACGCTGAGTCGGCCAGCGCCACGGCGCGATCCGGTTGTCCTAATCCGAGTAAGGCCCGAGCCTTGGTCGACAGCAGGCGGGCGTCATCCGGCACCTGGACCAGGCCGCTATCGGCCCACCGAACGGCGGTCCGGTGATCTTCGAATTTGAGCGCCAGTTCCGCGAGGCGAAGGTCAAACCAGGCTAACTGTTCTCGGGGCGCCTCCAGCCCGTTCGCCGCGACAACGCGGGCCTCCTCCAGGAGCCGTCCCGCCCGTCCCGCCCGTCCGCGGAGCTCGAGCCACCGAGCGTAGCGGGGCGCGATGTTCGGTTCGGCTCGACGGAGGGTAAGCCCCATGAACAGCCGGTCGGCCTCCGGATATCGTCCGAGTTCGAGAAGGATCTCGCCTTTGGTGGCCTGCGCCCCGGCATTGTCAGGCTCGGCCACGGTGATCGGCTCGATCGCAGCCAACGCCAGAGCGAACTGGTGACGAGCGATCCTGGTGGCGGCGAGAACCTGCCAGGCGGCCGGGTTACGATCGGCGCGGTTGGCAGTGGATCGGAACGCGGCCTCTTCGGCCATGGCCAAGTCTGATCCGTTGCCGGTGGCCCGATGCCGTTGGAGATAGAGGCTCCCCAGGCGCGCCAAGTCGATGGCACCGCTCGGGTCCCGGGCTGCTCGAGCGGCAAAGAATTCAATGTCAAGGTCGCGGACCGTGCGTTCGCGGGCGACGGCTGAGGCGGCGTCCGGCGTCGCGGCCTGGCGGGCGACCGAGGCGGCGTGCCTCGATCGCGCCATACCACCCCCGACTACCACGAGGGAGAGCAGCAGTAGTCCGGGGAGGCGGGTCATTGATCAGTTCGGCACGGCGAGGTACGGGAACGTCGCCTGAAACTGACTGTCGTTCGCCACATTGTCGGTGGTCAGACCGACGCTGACGTTGTTGGCGTCGAGCAATGGGCCAAAAACGGCACCGGCGGCGGCATCCACCACGTCATCGGTCAGCTTCCGGCCGCCGTATCCGTTGGCCAGGGCCCAAGTCAGCCAGCCGGCGGTGGAGGTGGCCTTGTCGGCTTGAACGATCAGCATGTCCGGCAGCAGCACCGCGGCCAGCGTGTTCGCGACCGTCTGGTTTCGGCCCGCCACGGTCAGGACGAAGTTCTTGAGCTCGGCGCTGATCAGCGCGTTGTCCTCCGCTGGTCCAATCGCTCCGTGTAGCGGATGGCTCCGTTTAGCCAAGAGGACTTCGCTGACCAGCGGGTTGCCGAGGCGCTGGATCTGATTGTACATCCGGGTCGTCGTCGGACCGGCGACGTCAGTGTTGTCGTTGCAGGCCGAGAGAACGATGGCGGCGGCCATGATCGGGTACAGATAACGCATGGTTTAGTGCTCCAAGTAGTCCGTGAGAGTCGAAAGCGGTTAGCGGCTGATCGTGCCCCAAATGCCGAGCTTCGCGTTACCGCCGGCCGTGAGGTCGGCGATCGGCAACTCGACCACGATCGACATCACGTTGAAGCCCGCCACGTAGTTCTGGGCCTGGCCGGCCGGGCGCCATGCCGATGCGGTCGGGGTCGAGGGCAAGAGGGACAGCGGGCCGCCACTCGGTTTCCGGTCGGGGATGATCCGAAAGAACTGCTCGAGGTCGATGAAGAACGGGTCGTCTCGGGGGCCCGCGAACACCTGGATGCCGGTGGCCGAACCGAGGTTGGTGTTGATCCGACCCGTGATCGTCGGAGCCGAGGTCGCCAGTTCGTTGTTCATCGCCCCGCGCACCGGCGGTGCGATCGGACCCCGGACTTCGACCTGCTGGTCGGGCCCGGTGCCAGTGAACACCACTTGGAACACCTTGTCCTCGATGGCGTCGCCGGTGTTGTCGACTTTGATCTGATACAGGAGGTTCTTGTCGAAGGACGCATTCTGGGTTTGAGCCGGGGTGAGGAACGCCCGGCTGTTCAGGACGATGGCGATCCGGCCCGGCGTGGCGGCAGGGAAGGCATAGACATCGGTCATATCCTGCAGCGCATTCAGTTCAACTTCGGGGGAATCCTGGTGGTCGGAAGCGATGGCGACGGTGATCCCACTGGCCAGGGCCAGTCCGGCAACCCCGGCAAAGACGGCAAGACGACGGCGAGTACCTAACGTGAACATCAGTGAGCTCCTGGTTGGTGGTATCCGACGAATTCGAGGGATCTACGCCGCGGGCGGCCAACTGGATTGATGAATCCGAACCGAGTGTTGGGGTCGTAGAGGCGGGCGTTCGGGGCACCGGCGGGAAAAGCCCTAGTCTATGCGGGAGGAAGATCTTCCGTAGGAAGCGCGTCTACCACGACCAAAACCGCCCGGGCCGAAGGGCCTCGATGCCCTCGAAGGAGGCCTCGCCCGCCATCAAGTGGCAGAGCGACACGGCCAAGATCCCGGCCAGCAAAATCCCGTTCCGGCCGGCTCCGGTCGCGTACCACAGGCCCGAAGCGTTAGGCTCCGCCCCAAAGATCGGCAACCCATCCGGAGTCCCGGGCCGAAGTCCCGCCCACCGCCGATCCACCCCGAGCGAACTCAACGCCGGTACGATCGAGTTGGTCCGCTGGACTACGTCGTGCTCGCCGGCAGCCGTCGTCTCGGACCCAAACCCAACATGTTCGGCCGTCCCACCGCAGAGCGCCTCGCCGTCGCGCTCTTGGACGTATGCGTTGTTGGCGCAGTAGATCCCCGGTGGCACCTTGGACGGCCACCGTTTGGCGATCATTTGACCCTTGACCGGCTCGACCGACACCGGTCGGGGCAGTCCCTCCAGCCGGCCCGTCCAGGCCCCCGCCGCCAGGACGACCGCTCCGGCCGGGTAATGTCCTCGAGCTCCTCGGACCCCGACCGCCCGGCCGCCCTCGATGATCAGCCCCACGCCGGCGTCCCGCTCGAACCTCACCCCGCGGTTGCCGGCGCTGGCTCGAAGCGCCTCGACCAGCCGAGTTGGGTTGATCGACCCGTCCTGGGGGGCAAACAGCGCCCCATCCGAGAGGCCGATCCACGGATACTCGCTCTCGACTTCGGCGGGATCCATCCACTCGGTCCGGTGCCCGTGCTGTCGCTGCCAAGCCACCGACTCCCGAAGCTTGGCCGCCTGCTCCGCTCCCCGGGCCAGCCGCAGAATGCCCCCTTCGTACAGGCCGCAATCGACTCCCGTCTCGTCCCGCAACGCCCCAACCTGATCTCGGTAATACTCCCGCCCGGCGATACTGAGCTCGTATAGCGGAGGGTCCTCCCACCCATCGATTTGGGGGGCGAGTAGCCCGGCCGAGGCACGCCAAGCCTCGCCCGGCCGGTCGCCTGGTTCGAGGACCAAAACGGACCGCCCCGTGCCGGCGATTTCTCGGGCACAGGCGGCGCCGGCGGCCCCGCCGCCCACGATGACAACGTCTTGGCTAGTCGACACTTAAGATGTGGACGAAACTTTCTGAAACGTCAGGCGTACTAGTCAATGCACCAACTGAAATTCAACCGTTCGGAGGAACATACAATGGTCCGTGGATTCGTGGGATTCGCTGGGTTCTTCGTCCTGTTCATGCTTGGGATGAAGGTCATCGGCTTCGTAGTCGGCGGACTAATTGGGCTGGTGTTCAAGCTCGCCTGGTTTGCCTTCCTGGGCTGGTTGATCTACACCATCATCCGGGTCCTGAGCCCCACGACCGCCGACCGGATTCGGGAGACCGTCCGGGGCAAGCCGTCCGAGGCGTAACCCATCGCAGGCCAAGGGGCGGGCCCAAAACCCGCCCCCTATTTTTTCTCTGGTTCAGTAACCCCCCAAACCACCAAGGGCATCATGATTTCATGGTGACCGGTGATCTGAACGCCTTCTCCTCCACCTTGAGTCGGCCGACGGACCACGTTCATCGCCGGCCGGTAGTGTCGAATCATGTCGAAATCGGCGGCGAGAAACCCGGTGGGTTTGCCGGCTCCGAGATTCCGCGCCACGGTCAACGCCTTGAGGAACACCTCCGGCATGATCACGGCACTCCCCCAGTTGAGCACCACGCCCCCGTCGTT
Organism: Gemmatimonadota bacterium; assembly: GCA_031400975.1. GTDB lineage: Bacteria > Gemmatimonadota > Gemmatimonadetes > Gemmatimonadales > GWC2-71-9 > SHZU01. Next base: position 30,209 of record JANNQX010000007.1, on the reverse strand, counting down.
CAGATCGGGGAGTGACCCAGCCAATCGATCGAAATCCCTCATGGCGGTCGCCCCAATCGCCGCCCCGTCCGCCGCGGGATGCTGATGGATGATGTCCGAGCCGATCGCCGGGTGGACGGTGACCGGCACGCCGGCGTCGAGCGCGCCGAGGAGCACGCTCGCCGAGCCGCCCGCCAGCTTCGCTCGCTCGGCGAGCCGGCGGCTCAAGCCTTCACCGAGGCCGATCCCAAGATCGGCGGCGGCCCGAATGGCGGCGTTCATCTCCGAACCGGTTTCCTCGGCCATCCCAAACGTCCCGTCGCCCAAGCCGGCCTCGACATCCTCGCTGGTCCCGCCGAACGCCGCCAACTCGAAATCATGAATCGCCGCGGCCCCGTTCATCGCGATGTGGGTCACCAGGCCCCGAGCGAGTAAGACCCGGATCAGCGGGCCGAGGCCGACTTTGATCACGTGGCCGCCGAGGAGCAGAACCACCCCTCGGTTCCGGGCACCCGCCAAGCGGACCCGGTCGATTACCAGCCGGAGGTCGCGGGCCGCCAAGACGTTAGGCATCGCGGCCACAAAAGCCCCGAACGAACGGTCCACTCCCGGTACGCCGGCCAGGAACGAATCGTCGACTTTGTTGGGGCGGAGCGCGATCGGGACGGTCCGGACCCGGGCTCGGTCGGCTTCGCGATACGCCACCGTCAGTCGGCCGGGGCGAAAGTCATCTGGGCGAGGCGGAGGGTGACGGTGCCGAACGCCAGCGTCGAGCGGATTTGGACGGGGATCCGGCGGGTGTCGTCGGTAATCCAGAGCCGGGCCTGGGCCCGATCGGCGAACATTCCTTTGTCGTCGATGACCGGGTTCAACACGAAGCAGTTGACCTTGGTGCCATCCGGTAACTCCATCATTTCCATTTTGAGGACCCGAATTCGGAGCGGGTTCTTGTCGTTGATGAAATAGTTCTCAAACCGATACGCCTGGCCGACTTCGAGCGGGGTGGTGCGGACGAAGTAGAGCAGGGACGCGTCGTCGAGCGGATGGGTTGGTGTCGGCTGGGTGCCATCCTTGCCCCGTTGCCGGTAAAACCCCGAGTCGGGGAAAATATCGTAATCCCTGACCCGGGTCTTGTCGTTTTCGGTATTGTCGTTCCGGAATCGAAGCGACTTGAAGTCGGCGACCGTGGTCCACGACTCCAAGGTGTTCTTGATCTTGAAGAGGAAATTGCCGCCGTCGAGTTGGAACCGGAACTTGTACGTCGGTTCGCCGCGCACGGTATCGAGTCCCGCCACCCGGATCGACGCGTCTCCGACCCGAAGCATCCCGAACTTGGCTGAATATTCGAAGTGCTCGCCGACGGCGAACGGGTATTTACTCGGCACTCGGCACTCGGGGCTCGGCACTCGGCAGCTGGCGGGGGCCAGGAGTGACGTTAGGGAGACCAGGACGGCGATCACGCTTCAGTTCCTTTCTCACGCCGTTTGGCTCGGGGGGCCGAGCGTTCGGCGGCGACGGCTTTCTTGACGACGCTGCTCGAGCGCCAGAGTTCGCGGGCGGTCGGCCAGGGGTCGATTCTTGTTTCACGGCCCTTGAGGTCATGCCGTTCGGCAAAGGAGACGGTCTCGATCCGCCGGGCGTGCACGGCGGCTCGGCCCACCAACTCGGCATTGGCGGCCCAGCCCTCCGAAAGGAGGACGCGATCGGGGCGGGTAAAGACCGATTTGAGGGCGGCCAGACGGAAGCCGATGAAGCCGGAGGTTGGGTCGCGGACTCCCTCGACCCCGGCGCTCCGGCCGAGCAGGTACTTACTCCACTTCCGGGTCCACCGGTATGGGCGCTCCCACCCAGGGTCGATGGTGCCTTCGCCGACCACCAAGTCAGCTCCGCTATCGAGCTTCTTGGCGAAGTCTCCGAGGAACTCGGGGCCGTGGGCAAAATCGGCGTGCATCAGGATGGCACCGTCGCGCTTGTGCCGGTCGGACAGGTCGAGGGCTTGCCGGAGCAACGCCTCGACCGTGGCGGCGTAGCCCCGGCTGGTCCGATCGGCCCGAATCGTGAGTGGGAGGACCTGGGCATAGGTGTCGAGCACCTCTGCCGTGTGATCGCTTGAGCCGTCGTTGGCCACCAGGACGTGGTACTCCCGTCCCAGCGCTTCGAACGCCTTCCGAACCTTCCACAAAACGAGCCCCACCGTTTCACCCTCGTCGTGGCTCGGAATACACACGTAAATCATTCTCTACCAACGTTCTAGGACACTGAACGATACACTTGAAGGACTTTGGTTGCCATCCCGCGGTCGGTAAACCGGGTCACGGCCTGACGACCCTTCGCGGCCAGCTCGGTCCGAAGCTCTTGGCTCTGAAGGACCTGCGCGATTCCTTCTGCCAAAGCGGCTGGGTCGACCGGGGGGGTCAGGATGCCGGCGCCGCCCTCCAGCATCTCGGGGATCCCGCCCGCCCGGGTCGCCACCACCGGAATCCCGAGAGCCAGCGCGTCGAGGATCGAGGTGCCGAGTCCCTCTTCGACCGAACTCAGGACGAACGTGGTGGCCGCCCCGATCAACCGGCGAGGCTCCCGAATCTGCCCCAAGAAATGGATGACGGGAGTGATGTTGAGGTCGCGGGCCTGCAGTTCGAGCTCGGCGCGGAGGGTGCCCTCACCGGCCAGAGCCCAATGCAAGTTCGGAAACCGGCTTCGGAGCAGGGCGGCGGCCTGGAGGAGGCTGGCGTGGTCTTTGTGTGCGACCAGAGCGGCGACCGATACGGCCAACGGACCGGTCGCCGGGAGCCCAAGATCCGCTCGAATGGAACCCGGCCTGACGTCGGCCGCGGTCCCAAGGTCGATTCCGGAGTGGACCACGGTGACCCGCCCGGGGTCAATCCCGTCGGCGATCAGAATCCGGCGGACGGCGTCTGAGATCGCAATGACCGCGGCCGCCCGAGCCCAAAATCCGATCCGGCGGAGCGGGAAGTCGACCCGCCGGGTCACCACGAACGGCGCCTTTGTTACCAGGGCCGCCAATCCGGCGAGCGTCAGCGCGTGGGCGTCATGGGCGTGGATGATCGAGGGACCCTCGCGGCTGGTCGCGATCGCAGCGATCAGCGCGCTCGGCGAGAGGCCGGTCCGCCACTTCACCGCGTGCGTCGGCACCCCGGCTTGGGTCAGTTCGGTCGCCAACCGGCTGCCGGCGGTGGTGATCACGATCTGGCCGATGCCGAGGCGGGCGAGTTCCTTGGCCAACAACAGGACCTGCCGCTGGCCACCCCGCCATTCCCGGCCCGACGCGAGGTGAACGATGCGGGGGAGCGGGGTCACTGCCTCAGCGAGTCAGGGAACAAGGGGCACCGGCTGTCTTGGAAACCGACGGTCTGGGTTTCAAGCCCAATCAGTGGCACGACCCGAAGGCCGATATGGACCGCGCCTAACGTAGGGGCGCCGGGAATCGGGAGACCCTCGTACAGCAGCACCCCCTGAACTCCGAGCACTGGATCAGAGAGGAGGACCCCAAACCCGGGCACCGGCCGGTCAGGAAACGGGCCGTCAACTCCGACGATCCATCCCGAGTCTGCCTTTCCGACCAATCCACGTTGGGCTTGGCCGGCCACCATCCGGACCGGCAAAACCGGCGGCATCTTGGCCGGGACCGCACTCTGGGTTGTCCCCGGCTTGGTGAACTCCTCCAACAGCATGGTCGGCCCCGCGAGTGCGGCGATCCCGCATCGGGTGCCCCGGCTAGAGAGGCCGCACGAGGCGAGGGGCAGGATGAGGGACAGCAACGCCAGAGTTCGCACAGAGAGCCGCCGGTGACGAATAGTTCCCAAAGATACTCCCGGGCGGTAACATTCGTGGCCCTATGGGAATTGATGATCTCAAGGCGCGATTCAGGGGGGGCTCGCTTCGCGATGCCCTCGTCGACCTCAACGTCGGCCTCAAGGACCTGAAGGACGCTCTCGACAAGACCGGGCGGGATCTCGCCGCCGAGCGGGAACAGCTGGCCACGGCCGAACGCCGGGGGCAGTTGGCCGCGGATATCGGTGACGCGGAAACCTCGGCGATTGCCCGACAGTTTGCCGACAAACATCGCCGGCGAGTGAACCTCTGGGAACGGAAGCTCGCGGTCCAGCAGGAGGAGTTGGTCATGGCCGAGCAGGATTACGCCGCCATGGCCGAGCAACAGCGGGCGGCCGGTCACGGCATGCCCGAGCCTGATCTCGTGGACGCCGGCTTGCTCAAAGCGAAGCTGGATCGTGAGGCCGCCAGGGCCGCGGTCGACGCCCAGCTCGAACACCTGAAGAAGAAGATGGGGAAGGCGCAATGAGCGGCAACGATACCGGGTTCTTCGGCCACCCCCGAGGCCTCTCCACGCTCTTCTTCACCGAGATGTGGGAGCGGTTCAGCTACTACGGGATGCGGTCGTTCTTGATCTTGTTCATGGTGGCGCCGGTGGCGGCCGGCGGGCTTGGGATGGGGGTTCCTGAAGCCAGCGGCGTTCAAGGCACCTATCTCTCGATGGTCTACATGATGACCATGGTCGGTGGCTGGGTCGCCGACAAGCTGCTGGGTTTGAGACGGTCCGTGTTCCTTGGTGGTGTGCTGATCATGTCCGGACACATCAGCCTGGCGTTTCAAGGCTTGGCCACGTTTTATCTCGGGTTGCTTCTGGTGGTGTTAGGCACCGGGCTGCTCAAGGGGAACGTGTCGGTCATGGTGGGGCAGCTCTATGGGCCCACCGATAGCCGGCGGGATGCCGGGTATTCCCTCTATTACATGGGCGTCAACCTCGGGGGTGCGCTCGGTCCCTTGGTCTGCGGATACTTCGCCCAGAAGCAGGCCTTTCGGGAAGTGCTGGCGGGATGGGGCCTGGCGCCTGAGGCGGCTTGGCACTTTGGGTTTGGGGCCGCGGCGGTCGGAATGTTCTTTGGCCTGATTCAGTATTCCCTCGGCAAGAGCCGATTCCCCGCCACCGTCGAGCATCCCCTCGGCGCCTCGAACGACGTCGAACGAAGGGCCGCTCGCCGCCAGATTCTGATCGCCGTGGGTGCGGTGGTGGTGACGGTCATCGCGGCGATCGGTCTCAATTCGGCTGGGACGATCACGATTACGCCGCAGGGCTTCGCCGCTGGGGTGGACGCCTTCCTGGTGGTGCTGACGGTTGGGTTTTTCCTCTGGCTCTTCACGGTCCCGAAATGGACCCCCGACGAGCGCAAACGTCTCTTGGTGATCCTGGCCCTCTTTCTCGGGGCGGCGGTGTTCTGGGCCGGCTACGAGCAGGCCGCGTCGACCCTCAACCTGTTTGCCGACCGGAACACCGCCACCACCTTCTTGGGCTTCGCCTATCCCAGCAGTTGGCTCCAGTCGGTGAATTCGATCTTCATCATCATGTTCGCGCCGCTGGTTGGGATCGTCTGGCTGAAACTGGGGCCTCGCAATCCGACCAGCCCGGCCAAGTTCTCGATCGGTCTGTTCTTCCTGGCGCTGGCGTATGTGCTGATGATCGGGGCCTCATTTGGCGCCGCGGGGGGTGGCCGGGTGTCACCGATGTGGCTGGTCGGATGTTATTTCCTTCAAACCCTCGGCGAACTGTGTCTCAGTCCGGTCGGGATGGGGGCCATGTCAACACTCGCCCCGGTCCGGGCCCAGGGCCTGATGATGGGGGTCTGGTTTCTCGCCACGGCGATCGGCAACAAAGTGGCCGGCCGGGTCGGCGGCCTCTACGAGTCCTTCTCCCTGACGACCTTGTTTACCGCCAACGCCGTCTTCGTGGGCGTCTTTGCGGTGATCTTGGCCCTCTTGATCGTCCCGATCAAGAACATGCTGGCGCGGAAGACCATCAACGCCTAATGTCAGACTCGACCGCGGCCCACAACTCGGCCAAGTTGCGCCGATTCTGGCCGAGATCGCCATTCCCGACGCGGGAGGCACTCCGGGCATCCACCCGGGTCGAGTCACCGACCGGTGTCAACAAGATGAAGATATCGTCAACCCATCGGAACACCCGGGTGGTCCGGGTGGCCCAAATCACCGAGTCGTCGGCCGCCCTGATCGTCCAACGAGCGTTGCCGGCAATCCCGGTCTCCAGGGCCTGGCGGACGGCGGCCGGAGCGCAGCCAAGGATTCGGGGTCGGACTCGGGGATCGGAGCTGCTATCGGCGGTCGCGGCGTAGTTAGAGCCGGACCCGACGCCCAGGAGTTCCCGAACCTGGACGGCGGTCGGGGCGGTCGAGGCGGTGGGGGCCGGTTCGGCCGAAGAGCAAGCGGCCCCGAGCAGGGTCAATCCGGCGATGAGATCGGAAGGCTTCATGACTATGTTCCAAGCTCCTATGGATTCACTGCGTACCGTTGGACTGGGCATCGCCTTCGCCGCCGCCGGATGTACCAAAGTACCCCCGGCCGACATCGGGTTCGTGGTTTCGTGGACCCAAACCCACTATGCCCTCGCCCGGGCCGAGCGGCTTTCGCCGCCGGTGGCGGCCCGGGTCAGCGCGTACGCCGCGATTGCGCTCTATGAGGGGTGGGCCGCCGCGGGGGATTCGCTCCGAAGTCTGACCGGCCAGCTCAACGGGTTCGACAGTTTGCCGGCGGTTCCCGCGGGCGGCCGGCTCGACCCTGCGTTGGTGGCACTCGAAGCTCAAACGGTCGTCTTGAGGGAAATGTATCGGGGCGGATTCGGGTCCACGGACGTCGCCGTCACGGCGCTCCATGATTCGCTGGTCGGGGTTCGAACCGCGGCGGGTGTGACGAGCACAACCACCCAACGGTCGCTCGACTACGGGAAGGCCATTGGCACGGCGGTGGTCGCCTGGGCTGCTCGCGATGGATTCGCGAACCGCACCCTGGTCTACCCACCCCGCAATACTCCCGATGCCTGGGCACCCACCGCCACCGAGGCCCAGTTCCGGTCGCAGAATCTCTCCGCCCAAAGCGATATCGTCCTGCTCGACAATCCGACCGGCAAAGCCCAGGCCGGGGCCCTGACCGGGGAACGGTCGCTCGCGGTTAACCGGCCGAAGACGGGACGGTCACTCAATGCCCCGGGTATCAACCCGTCCCTGGCCCTCGAGCCGGGTTTCGGTTCGCTTCGGACCTTTGCGCTGCCCGGCGCCGAGTTCTGCCCGGCGCCGGCACCGCTGCCGTTCTCGACCCAGCCCGGTTCCCGGTTCTCCCAGCAAGCCCGCGAGATCTACGACATCGGCCGCAACCTGACCGACGAGCAGCGCACGATTGCCTATTTCTGGGCCGACAATCCGGGCGAGTCGGGTACCCCCGCGGGCCATTGGATGAGCGTGGTGGCCGGTTTGGCCGGCCAGTGGCGTTTGTCGCCCGAGCGGACGGTCGAGGCCTACGCGCTCACCGCCGTCGCGGTGGCCGACGCTTTCATCGGGTCCTGGCGCGAAAAGTACCGGACCGACCTGCTCCGGCCGGTGACCTATATTCAGCGATACCTTGACCCGAAATGGCAGACCTTTCTCAATACCCCGCCTTTCCCGGCGTATACGTCCGGCCACTCGACCCAATCCGCCGCGGCGGCCGAAGTGCTCTCCGGTCTCTTCGGCGAGGACCGGCCCTACGATGACGCCACCCATGTCACCCTGGGCCATCCGATCAAGCGATTGGCTTCGTTTCGGGCCGCGGCGGAGGAGGCCGGGGTCTCCCGATTCTACGGTGGCATTCACTACCGGATGGATCACGACGGCGGGAAAGTCCAGGGCGGGTGCATCGGGCGGGCCGTCTTGGCCCGGATCAAGACTCGGCGTTAGGCGGCTTCGATGACGGGGTGGCGCAACGGGCTGGTCGCAGCCGGGTGTCTGGCCGGCTGCCGGGCACCGGCGCCCGGCCCGTGGCACGAGGCGACCGGGTACCGCTGGCGTGAGGTCGCGTCGCCCGGGACCCGCACCGCCGGGTTCACGGAGCAATCGCCTCGCCGGACCGGGGTGAAGTTTCGGAACGACGTTTCCGAGGCGAAGGCGTTTGCCAACCGCCACCTGGTTCAAGGGTCGGGCGTCGCGATCGCGGACGTCGACGGCGATGGACGGGCCGACGTATATCTGGCCCGGGCGGATGGGCCGAATGCGTTGTACCGAAACCTCGGCGGTTGGAAGTTCGAGAACATCGCGGCTCTAGCGGGAGTCGAATTGGCGGACCGAGCCTCGACTGGGGCGGTCTTTGCCGATGTCGACGGGGACGGCGATCAGGACCTCATCGTGACCGCCATGGCCGGCCGCAACTCGCTGTTGTTGAACGACGGCCAAGGCCGGTTTATCGATGGGACGGCCGGGAGCGGGTTTGTTCCCGAGTCACGGGGCAGCACGACCGCCACCCTGGCCGATGTCGACGGCGACGGCGACCTCGACCTGTACGTCGCCAACTACAAAGCGATCACGATGCTCGATTCGTTGTCGCCTCAAGAGCGGGCGTTCGATCAGTTGGTGAAGCGGATCGACGGCCGGTTCGAGATCGTCCCGTCGCGGCGCGACAACTATCGGGTGGTGCTCCGGGACGACATTCGGGCCGTCAGCGTCGTGCAGCGGGCCGATCCCGACTGGTTCTATCTCAACGATGGCGCCGGTCATTTTGCCCGGGAAATGTTGGCGGCCAATCCCCGGTTCCTGGGCGAAGATGGCCGACCCCTTGATCGCGAGCCCGACGATTTCGGACTCGCGGCCCGGTTCTTCGATGCTAACGGCGACGGCGCGCCCGATTTGTACGTGGCGAACGATTTCGAAGATCCGGACCAGTTTTGGATCAACGACGGCCGGGGCCGCTTTCGACTGATCGACCGGGCCGCGATCAGGCAGACCAGTAACTCCGGGATGGCCGTCGACGTGTCGGACGTTGACCGCGACGGCGACGTCGACCTCTTTGAAGTCGACATGCTGGCCGATGATAGCCACCGCCGGAAGACCCAAACCCCCACTCACACTCCCCTTCCGAAGGTGGTAGGCGACTACCGCGAACGGGGGCAGTGGCAGCGCAACGTGCTTCAGGCGAACCGCGGCGATGGGACGTTCGCCGAAGTCGGGATGATGGCCGGGGTCGAAGCCTCCGGATGGTCATGGTCGGCCCTGTTCCTCGATGTGGATCTCGACGGGTTCGAGGACCTGCTGATCGGCAACGGGCATCGGTGGGACTTGATGGACGCCGATGTCCAGGAGCGGCTCAGGAGCATGGTCAGCGGATTCAATTGGAGGGACGAGCGGAAATTCTATCCAAAGCTCGGCCTGAGGAATGTCGCGTTCAGGAACCGAGGCGGGCTCCGGTTTGAAGCCGCCGGCCGCGCCTGGCGATTCGGGACGGAGCCCGACATCTCGCACGGGATGGCGGCCGGCGATCTCGATGGTGACGGGGATCTCGACCTGGTGGTCAATCGGCTCGACGCTCCGGCGCTGCTCCTTCGCAACGACGCCCCGGCCGGCCGGGTTGTCGTCCGGCTCAACGGCCGAGCCCCGAACGCCGCCGGCGTGGGGGCGGTTGTTCGGGTCCGCCGTCCGGGCGCCCCTGACCAATCCAAAGAGATCGGCGCCGGGGGACTGTACCTGTCGGGGTCGGAGCCGGCGGCGATGTTCGCGGCCCAAGGTGACAGCCTGGCGATCGATGTTCGTTGGCGGAGCGGCGCCGTCAGTGTCGTTGGGCGGGCCCGTGCCGATACTGAGTACCAAATTGACGAGCCGGCCGGTGGTGCCGAGGCGGGCAGGCCCGGGCCGGTGGCGGCCGCCCCACTGTTCGAGGACGTCTCCGCCCGGCTGAACCACGCACAAGTGGAGACGCCGTTTCCAGACTTTTCGCGGCAGCCGTTGCTGCCCGACCAGTTGAGCCAATTGGGGCCGGGGGTCAGTTGGATTGACCTTGACGCAGACGGCGACGACGACCTCGTCGTCGGCTCGGGTGCCGGGGGCCGGCTCGCGGCCTTTCGAAACACCGGTGGGGCTTTTTCTCCGTTGCCCGGTTTTTCGGCCGACAGCTTTGATCTAACCCAAATCGTGGCGGGTCCCGGGGTCGGCGTCTTGGTGGGGCAATCGAGTTTTCAATCCGGTAGTCCTACCGCGGCGTTAGGCGCGGCGCAAGTGCTCCGGTGGCAACCCGGCCAACGGCCGGTCGAGGCGGTCGGCGGCGATACCACGAGTGCGGGGCCGCTCGCCTTGGGGGACTTCGATGGGGACGGCGCCCTCGATCTTTTCGTCGGCGGGCGGGTGGCCCCCGGGGTGTATCCGCTGGCGGGGAATAGCCGCCTGTTCCGCAACGTGGACGGTCGGTTCGTCGTGGACGAAGGCAACCGGATGGTGCTCCGATCGATCGGCATGGTCTCGTCCGCCCTGTTCTCGGACCTCGACCGCGACGGCGATCCCGATCTCGTCTTGGCCCTCGAATGGGGGGCCCCGACGATCCTCGAGAATCAGGACGGGCGGCTGGTGGATCGGACGGCGGCCTGGGGACTCGACCGGTTCACCGGTCGCTGGAACGGGGTCGCGACGGGTGACTTCGATGGCGACGGCCGGATCGATCTGGTCGCGACGAACTGGGGGCGCAACGCGATGGCGAGGCCCGATTCCGGCCGACCGCTGTACCTGTATTACGGCGCGTGGGGCGGCGACGGGTTGGCGATGAGCTTGGCGCAGTACGATCCCCGGCTCAAGGCGGTCGCTCCCCTGATCACGTTGTCGCGACTCACGGCGGCGGTGCCCGATCAGCGCCGCCGGACTCCCACGTTCGCGGCCTACGCCGACGCCTCCCTCGGTCAAGCGTTAGGCGAGGGGGTGACGCGCGGGGGTCGTTGGGTGGCGACCACGTTCGACGCCATGGTGTGGCTCAATCGGGGCGGAACGTTCGAGCCTCGTGCGTTGCCGGTCGAAGCCCAAGTGGCACCGTCGTTTGGCGTGGCCGTGACCGATTTCGACGGCAATGGAACCGAGGACCTCTTCATGGCCCAGAACTTTTCCGGGACCGATATCGCCGCTCCTCGGCTCGATGCCGGTCGAGGGCTGGTGCTGTTGGGGGACGGCCGGGGCGGCTTTACCGCCCTCGGTGGCCCCGAGTCCGGGGTCCGGCTGCCCGCCGATCAACGGGGCGTTGCCGTTGCGGACTTCGATGGTGATGGCCGGCCGGACGTCGTCGTGGGACAGAACGCCGCGGCGACGGCTTTGTTTCGCAACCGGACCGGCCGGCCGGGTCTCCGAGTCCAATTCTCCCAAGGACGGACGCCCGTGCTGCTTCGACTCGCCTATCCGGGCGGCATGGGTCCGGTGCGGGAGGTTCGCCTCGGCGGCGGCTACTGGTCGGAGGACGGGGCGCCGGTGTTAGGCACCAACACGGACCCCGAGGCGTTGTGGGTGTGGTGGACCGCCAAGGACTCGGCCCGGTTTGGACTTCGGCCGGGCCAACGGACGGTGACGATTGCCCCTAGGGCGTCGCCCGGGTCCAAATCACGATGACGCCGCAGCCGGCGCCCGAGCCGGCGAATTCGGCCGGCACCTCACCGTCGCCCCGATAGATCTCGATGCCTTGGACGTCGTTGATCGGGGTATTGGACGCGAACGATCGGGCCAGCTGGCCGTCGACGTAGTACACCGGCCCGCATCCGGGGGCGGCTCGGGCCATCTTGATCGCGCAATCGAGAATATCGCAATAGACCTTGACGCCCTTCACCGTCCGGAGGGCGTCACCCATGTTCATGTAGCCCCGAGCCGAGATCTCGTCTCGGCCGATGAAATGGCCGACTCCGCGCCCGCTCCGCCGTTCGAATTCGAGGAACCGGGGCAGGGTCCTCGAGTTTCGGGCTTCGACCTGGAGCTCGGGCATCTGTTCGCCGGTAAAGTCGAGCTCGAAGGTCTTCTCGATGGTCTTGCCGGCCTCGAACTTGAGAAAGCCGGTGTACGGCTTATAGCCCACCGCCCGGATCAGGATCCGGCGCTCGCCGGGTGCGATGCCCCCGAGCAGGAAGCGGCCTTGACCCGAAATGGTGACGTCGGAGTTGACCCCGTCGAGCTCGACGACGGCGGTCGGCAGCACTTGTCCGGTCCGGCCGTCATAGATCTTCCCGATCAGTTGCGCCTTGTCCTGGGCGACGGCGACTGAAGACCACAACATGACGCTCACGAATGAGCCCACCGAGAAGTTGGGCATCTGATCCTGAGAGGTGAGGTAGGGCCATAATGTATGTCCCTTGCGCTTTCGCCGCTCGGGCGAGAAATTGGGCCCTTCCTCATGCCAGAATCGCTTGCTCCCGGCGTGTCTAACCGACACGACCAGTCGTTCGCGCGGCGTGTCGTATTAACACGGAATCAGATTTCGTAGGTTGTCAAATGGTTGATCGGCATACGCTTACGTCCGTCCCATGAACGGGCATGGAAGCTGCCATTAGGTGGTTTTTAGGTGCGGGCGTGGGTCTGGGCCGGGTGGGTACTATCGGTGTTTTTCCAACACAACATCCTTCAAACGAGGATCAGGATCATGAGGCGTTCCGTAATGATTGGTCTCCGCTCCGGGGCCGTCGCGGCGCTCTTAACGCTGAGTGCGCAAGCAGCGTGGGCCCAAGCGACGATCACCGGCAAGGTGACCGATGCCCAAGGCCGGCCGATCGGCGGCGCGAATGTAGTGCTGGTCGGGCAGTCGAACGGCGGAGCAACGACTACGAGTGGCGTCTATACCATCGTCGTCGCTGCGGCCAGCGCCCGGGGCCAGTCGGTCACCATCAGCGCTCGGTTCCTCGGCAAGAAGCCGTCCAGTAAGTCGATCACGCTTTCGGCCGGCAATCAGACGGTCGACTTCCAGTTGGCTGATGATCCGCTTCGGCTAGACGAGCTCGTCGTCACCGGCGTGTCGGAAGCGACCTCGACGAAGAAACTTCCGTTCGCGGTTGGCAAGGTTTCCGCCGACCAGCTCCAGGAAACCCCTGGGGTGAGCGCCCTCGGCGCCTTGGCTGGTAAGGTCGCCGGTGTTCGGTTGGTGACCACCAACGGCGAACCGGGAACGGCTCCGGCCATTCGGTTGCGGGGTGCCACCAGCATTTCCGGCAGCCAAGATCCGCTGATCATAGTCGACGGTACGATCACTCGGATCAGCCTGGCCGATATCGCGTCCGAGGACATTGAGCGGATCGAGGTCGTCAAAGGGGCGGCTGCGTCGTCGCTCTACGGTTCGGACGCGGCCAATGGCGTCGTGCAGATCTTCACCAAGCGGGGCGCCAACCTCGCCGACGGGAAGCTCTTGGTTACCACCCGAAACGAAGGCGGCGCCTCGGTTCTGTCGAAGCGAATTCCCAACGCCAACGCCCACGCCTTCAAAGTGAAGGCCTGCGATTCGTTCCCCAGCGGCGTCTGCTTCGACCGGAATGCGGCGAACAACCGGCAGAACGAGCCGGACGGCATCGCGGACAACCCGTACCCGGCCTACTTCGACCACCAGGACGCAGTGTCGCAGCCGGGCGTCTTCCTGACCAACTATCTGTCAGTTGGGCAACGGAAGGGCTCCACCAACTTCAACGCCTCGTTCCAGAACACCAAGACCGAGGGTGTCATCTTTGGGGTCAAGGGCTACGGCCGGCAGAACTTCCGGATCAACGTCGACCAACAGTTGACGCCCAAGCTCGACCTCTCGTTCAGCTCGTTCTACGGTCGGTCGAACAACAACGATGCGGCGCAAGGCCCGGGTAACCCGTTCTTCGCGGTGACCTTCGTTGAGCCGAACATCGATCTCTTCGCGCGGTGCCCCGCCACCGGTGCTTGCACCAGGGACCAGGGCAACGCGGATGGAAGCCCGTACCGGGCCTTCATTCCGGACCGGGTCGCGAACTCATCGAACCCGCTCTACGCGCTCTTTAACCGCGACCGGGTGAATGATCGGAGCCGGTTCACCGGCGCCGGACGGATGCGGTGGCGGATTCGCGACTGGTTGAGCGCCGAAGGCAACTACAACTTCGACACCGACCGGAACGACTTTACCGACTTGACGCCCTTCGGTTTCCTCTCGCCGGCCGGGCAGCCGACGGACGGCGATCTATTCAAGTCCGGCCAGAGCAGCCGAACCTATAACACGGGTGCCACGCTTACCGCCATCCGGTCCTTCGGCTCGATCACCAACACCACGAAGGTGTCGTACGTCTACGAAGACGAACAACGGGCCTACATCGAGACCCAGGGCGGAAAGTTGGTCGTGAAGCAAGTGCCTGAGTTCGCGGCCGTCGACCCGTCGACCCTCAGGAGTTTCTCGCAGAATATCGACATTCGGAACCGGAATGCCTACGCGGTGACGACGTTCGATATCAAGGATCGCTACATCATCGACGGGTTGATTCGCCAGGACGAGTCGTCGCTGTTCGGCCCGGAAAGCCGGAAGTCCACCTACTATCGGCTGTCCGGGGCCTGGCGGGCGAATGAGGACCTCAAGATCGGGGGCATCGACGAGTTGCGCCTCCGTGGCTCCTATGGCACCGCCGGACTCCGTCCCCAGTTCGACTACCAGTACGAGGTGCTGGCGGTCACCGCCGGGTCCTTCTCGAAGCAGACTCTGGGTAACCGGCAGCTCCGACCGGCTAAGTCGTCCGAGTACGAAGTCGGCGCCAACCTCGAATTGGCCGGCGGCCGCGTGACGGTTGAATACACCTACTCCAAGAAGGAAACCAAGGACCAGATCATCCAGGTCAACTTGCCCTCGGTGGTCGGATTCCTGAACCAGTGGCAGAACGTCGGCGCCCTCCAGGCCAAGACCCACGAAGTCGCCGTTGGGCTGTCGCTGATCAACAATCGGAACATGGCGCTCCAGCTCAGCATTACCGGCGACCGGACCCGGCAGACCATCACCGATTGGCCGTTGCCGCTGCAGTTGTACGGCCCGGTCGAGACCTTCTACGTGAACAAGGGCGCTTCGCTCGGCGCGATGTTCGGCAATCGGGTGGTGCGTAACATCAACGAGTTCTATGACGACCCGATCAAGAATGCCGCGAAGGGCGCCGGGCAGGCGTGGGATCCAGCCAATTTCGTCGTCAACCAAGAGGGCTACGTGGTTCGGAAGGACCAGCTCGGCAAGCCGAACGAAAAGCCGTTCTTCTATGTCAACGGCAAGGGCGAGTCAATCGTCCAAATCGGCGATGCCAACCCGGACTTCAACCTGAGCTTCAATCCGGTGTTCAGCTGGAAGAAGTTGGCGTTGAACGGCCTGGTCGACTGGAGCCAGGGTGGCAGCATCTACAACGGCACCCGGCAGTGGCCTTTCTTTGAGAACCGCGACCGGATCTATGACCAGCGCGGGAAGGCCGAAGGCGACAAGAAGAGCCAACTGTACTACAACTTCTTCTACAACGGCCTCAATCCGATCGACTTCTTCGTCGAGCCGGGCACCTACGTGAAGATTCGGGAACTCGCCGCCCACTACACCGTCGACCGGAACCAACTCAAGAAGATCGGGTTGGGCCGGCTTGAGAACATCCGGCTCGGGGTGATTGGCCGGAACTTGTTCACCTTCACCAAGTACTCTGGTTACGATCCCGAAGTCGCGAGCCCGTTCAACAATGACCCGTTCCAGGTCCGGCTCGATTGGTTCTCCTATCCCCACTTCCGGACCTTCACGGGCCTGGTTGAGATCGCCTTCTGAGGAATACATCAATGAAACTCACTAAAGTGACTCGTTGGGTGGGCGTGCTCGGCGTGGCCGCGTCGCTCGGCTGTAAGAGCCTCGATGTGGAAAACCCGAACGCCCCTGACGCGGTCCGCGCATTCGCCGATCCCGGCGCTATCGCCGGGTTAATGACCGGTGCCTGGAAGGGCTGGTTCAACGCTCACACCGAGTTCAACAGCGCTCTGGTGCTGAACTCGATGGCCGACGGCCTCTCCGCGTCGTGGAACAACTTCAACCTTCGGTATTACACCTCCGAAGGGAACGAGTGCCCGGTCCGGTGCGGATGGGGCAACGAGCCGAGCTCCGCCAACCGATTCCAGATCGAGACATATTGGTACGGGTACTATGGCGCGCTGTCGAGCGCCAACGACGTGCTGACGGCCATTCGGAAGAACAACGTGGTGATCGGCTCGGTGGCGAACACCAAGCTGATCGAAGCCAGCGCGGTCATGATCCAGGGCATGGTTTTCAGCCAAATCGCCCTCAATTACGATCAGGGCTTCATCGTGACCGAGGCCACCGATCTGTCGACGCCGGAAAAGGTTTCGGCCCTGCAGTTTTCACCCCGTGCGGCCGTTCGGGATGCCGGCGTCGCCAAGCTCGGCGAAGCGGCCACCCTCATGGGCGCCGCGACGGGGACCTTGCCGAAAGAGTGGTTCGGCAAGTCCGGCCAGCCGAGCTACACCACGGCTCAGATGGTCAAAGTGATCCGGACGTTTCAGGCTGAGGCGCTGGCCTTCTACCCCCGCAACGCGGCCGAAGCCGGACAGGTCAACTGGGCTCAAGTCGGGACCTTCGCGGCCCAAGGCAACAGCGACTTCGACTTCGGGTTCTTTCACGATGCCGGCGAGTTCTACGACGGTGTCAAGCAGTGGGGCAACGACTTGACCACGGTTCGGCTCGACACTCGGATTTCTCGGCTGATCACCACCGGCCCCGATGGCGAAGCCAAGCGCCATAAGGACCCCTGGCCCGATCCGGCCGGCAACCCCCAGCCCAATGCGTTCGACAATCGGGTTGGAAACGGCACCTACGGCCCGGATGAGGACTTCCTTGGGTCCGGAACCGTGGCATTCGATGGAGGCGAAGGCACGGACTACGCCTATGCCGCCCTGGCCCAGTTCCGGCCCGCCCGAGGCCAGTATCACCAGAGCAACCTCTCGGCGATCCGGTACCATGCCCTGGTATACGCCGGATACGGCCTGCCGGGTGACGACGGCACCGGCTTTGCGGCCCAGTACACGCCGACGTACAACGATCTCTTGGGGGCGGAAGCCGCCCTTCGGACCAGCAACCCGGCCACGGCCGCCTCGCTGATCAACAAGACCCGGGTCGTCCGGGGCGGGCTGCCGGCATTGACGGCAAGCTCCTCCACCGACAGCCTCACGGCCGCGTTGCGCTACGAGCAGGACATTGAGCTGGTCAACTTTGGCGCCGCTGTCTTCTACAACCGCCGGAAGATCGACGGTCTGAAGTCCGGTACGCCCCGGCAGATGCCGGTGCCGGCCAAAGAACTGCAGGTGCTCCAGCGCGAACTGTACTCCTTCGGCGGACCCGGCAAGCCCGACCTCGCTCCTGGGGTCGACGCGGCCGGTAAGCCGATTCGAAACGTCCGCGATATCTGGGAAGAGATCACCACGTACTCCAAACAGCAGGCTCGGCGGCGGAACCGTAACTAGCCCGGCCTCTCCGGTAGGTTAAGTTGGGGCGAGCAGCACGCTCGCCCCAACTTGTTTTCACCCTTTTTCCCGATCGTCATGCCTGCTTCGAATCGACTCGGCTGGTTGGGTCTTCTGGCCGTTGCGGTCGCCAGCGGAATGATCGGCGGCGCGGTGGAGGGCCTTCTCCTCGTCGGCAGGCCGCTCATGGACGGCCGGATGTCCCTCTTTGGCGCCGAAGCGGTGTGGTTGGCCCCGTTGACCCAGGGCGCCCTCTTTGGGATCCTGGCGGTGGGGTACTTGGTTCTTGGGGCCTTGGTCGGGCCGTTGCGCACCCCGAAGGTCGCGGTACCGTTTTGGACGGCCCTGGCGGCGTTCAGTCTGGTCTCGCATTTCGATCATATCCACTGGGCCGGTGGGCTGATGTTGGCCGGCGGGTTGGGGGTCGCGTCCGGTCGCGCCGCCGGCGCTCGAACCGCCCAGGTCGCCGCCAGGACGCTGTTCGGTGGGGGGGCGGCGATCGTCCTCGCGGCGACCGGGCAGTGGGCGTCCGGAATGTGGGCGGAACGCGCGGCACTGGCCCGGCTCCCGTCCGGGGCGGCGGTCGGTCCCAACGTGTTGCTGTTGGTGCTCGATACGGTCCGGGCCTGGAACCTCGGGTGGTATGGCTACGGCCGGCCGACGACGCCGCTCCTGGATCGTCGGGTTGAGCAGGGCGTGGTCTTCGATCGGGCGCTCGCCCCGGCGCCATGGACCCTTCCGTCACATGCCTCGATCTTCACCGGACGGTATCCGGCCGACCTGAGCGCCGGCTGGGTCACCCCGCTCGATGGCGCGGCACCGACCCTGGCGGAAGTCCTGGCCCAGGCCGGATACGCCACCGGAGGCTTTGTCGCCAACTACCGGTACGCCGGGGCCTCGACCGGGTTGTCCCGAGGGTTCTCACACTACGACGACTATCCCGCGACTCTGTTCGAGGGGCTCCGGATGTTGGGGCTGTCTCGCAAGGTGCTCCGGAACGGGTCGTTGGCGGAATGGCTGGCCCAGCATCGGCTCTTCGAATCGAAATACGCCGAGCAGGTGAACCGCGAGTTCCTCGACTGGGTCGATGCCCGCACCGGCCGGCCGTTTTTCGGATTCATCAACTACATCGATGCCCACGCACCCTACCTGCCGCCGGCTCCCTACGACACCATGTTCAATCCGGCGGCCGACCGGGAACGGCTCTCGGAGCAGTACGTGGCCGGCGTGGAGCGGGCATTCGGGCGGGGGCCGATTCCGGGCGGACTGCTGACGGAATATCTCGATGGGTACGATGGGTCGCTTCGGTACCAGGACGCCCAGATTGATTCGTTGCTCAACATGCTGGCGCGGCGCGGCCGCCTGGCCAATACGATCGTGGTGCTGACGTCCGACCACGGAGAGCATTTTGGCGAGCACGGCCTGGTCCAACATGGCAACAGCCTATACCTCCCTCTCCTCCACGTGCCGTTGGTGGTGTTGGCGCCGGGCCGGGTACCGGACGGATTTCGGGTCGAAGCACCCACTTCGCTCACCAACCTCGCGGCCACGATCCTCGACTTGGCCGGGGTATCGAATCGATCAATCCCGGGCCGGTCCCTGGCAAAACTGTGGGGGCCGGATTCGGCGGTTGTGGTCGCCGATACGCTGCTCGCCGCGGTCGACTGGCACCGGGCCCTGGGGCGGTTTCCTCCGTCACCATTGCTGGAGGGGTCGCTCCGGTCCTTGCTGGTCGATAGCCTGCATTACATCCGACGAAGCGACGGAATCGAGGAACTCTACAATTTGGGACGCGACTTCCTCGAGCGGCAGAACCTGGTCGGAATACCGCAGTATCGTCCGGCGCTCCTCGATGCCCGGCGTCGGCTCGAGGCGGCCACCCGCGGCCGGCCGGGCCCGGCGGCTACTCGGTAGGGCTGGCTCGGCGTTCGGGATTCGGGGCTCGGCCCTCGGCCTCGAGAATCCACTCCTCCCATTCTGAGGGTACCGGTTCAATCTGGAGGCAGGCCGCCCGGGCGAGGGCAGTGGCCCGGTCGGTGAGTCGGTCGGCCAGATCGGCCCCGCCGGCCACCCGGGCCAAGGCGGCTTCGAACGCCAGCAATCGGGCGTACCCGTAGGTCCGGTGCGGGTCGCTCAGCAGCCCGGCAAGTTGGGCCGGCTCGAGGTGGTCGGCCAGCGTTAGGAGCGAGCCGAGTATCATGCCCTTGGCGT
This sequence comes from Gemmatimonadota bacterium, assembly GCA_031400975.1. Taxonomy (GTDB): domain Bacteria; phylum Gemmatimonadota; class Gemmatimonadetes; order Gemmatimonadales; family GWC2-71-9; genus SHZU01. The sequence goes on along the minus strand of JANNQX010000007.1, from coordinate 10,731 downwards.
CGTCGAGCTGTTGCTTCGCCAACTCGATCGAGGCGGTGCGATCGCCCCGGAGGATTCGGGCGATCAGTGCCGAGAGGGTTTCGATCCAGCGGAGGACGGTGTCCCGTTGCATGCTCGGCGCTCGGCACTCGGGGCTCGGCACTCGGCGTTAGGTGAGGCCGATGGTGCGGGGGCCGGTGAACTTGGGGAAGACGGCTTCGAGGTATCGGGCGCCGAGGTGGGTGGTGAGGAGCTCGGCGAAGAGGCTTCGGAAGTCGGTCGTGACTGCAAGATCGCGGCCTTCGTGGCGATTGGCTAGGTCGAGGCCGGGCCATTGGCCGAGGACTCGTCCGCCTTTGATGGGGCGGCCCAGGGCGAGCATTGCGGTGCGTGGCCGTGGTCGGTGCCGCCGGTTGTGTTTTCGCTGACGGTGCGGCCGAATTCGGAGATCGTGAGGACCACGACTACGACTTTGTACTGCAGAGTACTTGACACATCGGCCGTGAGCCCCTAGCTTCGGAGGGTCATGACTCGTCATTCGCCCCGATTGGTCCGTTCCGAGGACCCGATCCCTCTCGCGGACCGGGCCTTGAACGATTTGTCCTTTATTCGAGAAACCATGGAGCGGGCCTCGACCGTCACCTCGGTCCCGGGGTGGGGCGGGGTGGTCATGGGCCTGACCGCGCTCGGGGCCGCGGGCCTGGCCTCGCGCCAGGGGACCTCAGCGGAGTGGCTGGCCGTTTGGTTCGGTGAGGCGGTCCTGGCGCTCGGGATCGGCGGGGTGGCCATGGTCCGCAAAGCTGGGGCGACCGGCGCGCCGCTTGGCACCAGGGCTGGCCGGTTGTTTGCCGGGGCCTTTGCGCCCCCGGTGCTGGCTGGAGCGGTGCTCACCGCTGCGCTCTACCGGGCTGGGCGCGTCGATCTCCTGCCTGGGGTGTGGTTGCTGCTCTATGGGACCGCCGTGACGACCGCGGGTAACTTCTCGGTCCGGGCGGTTCAAATGATGGGCCTTTGTTTCATGGCGCTCGGTGCCATGGCGTTCTTTACTCCGCCCGGCTTCGGCGACTGGATGATGGCCGCCGGCTTCGGCGGGTTGCAGATTGGGTTTGGTCTCTTGATTGGGCGACGATATGGCGGCTAAGCGAAACCAGGCTCGTGCGGTCGAATCGGTTCCGCATCGCGGCGCCAAGCTGACCGTGTCAGGGCCGCAAACGGCGGGGCCGATCGATCTGGACCGGTTGATCCACGAACGGGTTCGGCTGGCCATCGTGAGCGCCTTGGCGGTCAATCCGGCGCTGGCCTTCAACGATTTGAAGCATCTGCTTGGTACCACCGACGGCAACCTCAGCGTCCATGCCCGCAAGCTCGAGGACGCCGGCTACCTCTCGTGCCACAAGAGCTTCGAAGGCCGGGTGCCGAGAACCGAGTTCCGCCTCACCGGGGCGGGGAAGGCGGCGTTGGACCGGTATCTGGCCCATATGGAGGGACTGATCAAGGCGGCTCGGGGCGGGTAGGCCTCGGGCTAGCCGGGTGACTGTAGGGCCGCGGGGAGCGGCCCTTTCTTTTCGAAGGAGACTTTGTCGTGCAAAGTACTGCGCAGTTTCATGTCGGGGTCATCATGGACGGCAACGGCCGCTGGGCCGAGCGCCGGGGGCTGCCGCGATCGGCCGGCCACCAGGCCGGCGCCACAGTCGCCCGCCGAATCGTCGAGGCCGCCCCCGGCTTCGGGATCGAGACCTTGACGCTGTATGCGTTTTCCTCGGACAACTGGCAGCGCCCATTGCCGGAGGTCACCGCGTTGATGCAGCTGTTTCGCCGGTTTCTGATTGAAGAAACCGATCGGTGCGCCGAGCGGGGCGTGATGCTCAACATCATCGGGCGCCGGGATCGGTTGTCGGCGCCGTTGCTGCGGGCGGTGGTCGAAGCGGAGGAACGGACCTGTCGCGGGGCCCGCCTCCTGGTTCGAATCGCGATTGACTACTCCGGGCGAGATGCCCTCCGTCGGGCGGCGGTTCGGTTGGCGCGGGCCGGCGCCAACGATTGCTCGGCCGACCAATTCGGGGACTTGGTTGGCCTGGTCGATCATGCCAGGGTGCCGACTCGGCCGTTGGACCTGGTCATCCGGACCGGGGGTGATCAGCGGCTCAGCGACTTTCTCCTCTGGGAAGCAGCCTATGCCGAGCTGTTCTTCCGACCCCAGCTGTGGCCTGACTTTCGGCCTGGCGATTTGGCGGAGGTGGTGGCGGAGTTTCGGGGGCGGACGCGGACGTTCGGCACTCGGCACTCGGGGCTCGGCACTCGCGAGATTCGGGGGGCGTCGTGACTAGGGGGCGCTCAGCTGAGGGTCAGGTCATTCCGGGGGATCGTTGACGGTGCCGCGGAGTACCGTGATGGCCTTTCCGGTGAGCTCGACCCGGTCGCCGCGGAGCCGGGTGCCCACGATTCCTCCGCGGCGGGAGGCTTGATATCCCACCAACTCGGTTCGGCCGAGTCGTTCGGACCAATAGGGTGCCAGGCTGCAATGGGCCGACCCGGTGACCGGGTCTTCGTCGACCCCGAACCGGGGGGCGAAGAAACGCGACACGAAATCGACATTGGGTTGGTCGGAGGCGGCGGTGACGATGACGCCCCGGGCGTCAACGCCCCGGAGCAGGGCCATGTCGGGTCGGACGGCTCGGACCGTGGCGGGGTCCGGCAGGACGACGAGGTAGTCGGGCTGGCCGGCGTGATTGCTCCAAACCTCACCCCCGGAAATGCCTAACGCCTGAAACAACCCGGCGGGTGGGGCCGAGGGCCGTTGGGGCGTCGAGGGGAAATCGAGCACGATGGTGTTTCCGGCCCCGGGGGTGGCGGTCAGGAGACCGCTGCGGGTGGCAAACCGGGCCACGGTCCCCTGGGCGAGCGTCCCGGATTCCCAGAGAAAATGGGCGCTGGCCAAGGTCGCATGGCCGCAGAGGTCGACCTCGACGGCTGGGGTGAACCATCGGAGCCGAAACCCGTCGCGCTCGGGAAGCAGGAAGGCGGTCTCGGCCTGATTCATTTCAGCCGCGAGTGATTGCATCCAGTGTTCGGCGGCTGGGCGGGTCAGGTGGCAGACCCCGGCCGGATTGCCTTTGAACGGGGCGTCTGTAAAGGCGTCGATCAGCCACAGGGTCGGCATGAATTCTCAGGCGTGGTGGCAGGCGACGAGCGATGCCCCGTGGGCCACGAGCTCGGGCCGGTCGGTGGCGCAGCGCTGATTCTTTGCCGGGTGAAAGCAGCGGGAGGCGAACGGGCAACCGGGTGGATGGACCGTCGGACTCGGTGGATCGCCGGGCAGGACGATCCGGGTTCGTTGGGTGGTCGGATCGGGGACTGGAATGGCCGAGATCAACGCCGTGGTGTACGGATGGCGGGGGCGTTCGAGGACCTCATCGCGAGGACCCTGCTCGACAATCCGGCCATAGTACATCACGGCGATCCGGTGAGCCACCGCTCGGACCACGCTCAGGTCATGGGCAATGAAGAGGTACGACAGGCCCCGGCTTTGCTGGAGGTCCAGCAACAAGTTCAACACCTGAGCCTGAACCGACACATCGAGGGCCGAGACCGGTTCATCGAGCACGATGAAGGCCGGATCAACCGCCAAGGCCCGGGCAATGCCGATCCGCTGCCGTTGTCCGCCGGAGAATTCATGAGGGTACTTCGCCGCCGCGCTGGGGTCGAGTCCCACTTCAGAGAGCAGCTCCGCCACCCGCGGGCCAATGGCCGGCTTGGCCAGCAGGCGGTGGATCTCGATCCCCTCGGCGACCGACGCCCCCACGGTCATCCGCGGATCGAGTGACCCGTAGGGATCCTGAAAGACGATCTGGATCCGGCGCCGGAGCGCCTTGAGCGCGCGTCGGTCGGCGCCGAGGACATCGATGCCGTCGAACCGGACTGAGCCTTGGTCGGCATCGATGAGGCGGAGCACGGTCCGGCCGGCGGTGGTCTTGCCGGAACCGGACTCGCCGACCAAGGCCAATGTCTCACCGGTGGCGACGTCGAACGACACCCCGTTTAGCGCGTGGACTTTCTTGGGGGTCTGAAACCAGCCCGAGCGGGATTCGAAATGCTTGACGAGGTCCCGGACTTCGATCAATCCGGTCATGGCGCCCGGCCTTCCACGACCCAGCACTTGGCTTCCTGCTCGGGGCCGGCCGACCGCCACGGCGGGGCCTGGCTGGTGCAGGCATCGATACAATGCTCGCACCGGGGATGGAAGCGGCAACCCGCCGGCCAGGCGTAGGGTTGGGGCACGGCGCCCATGATTTGGGGGAGCCTCGTGATCGGGCCCGTGAGGCGGGGCATCGAACGGAGCAGGGCTTGGGTGTACGGGTGCCCCGGGGCCGCGAAGAGGGTCCGGGTCGGTGCCGTCTCGACCAGTTGGCCCGCGTACATGACCATGACGCGATCGGTCCGCTCGGCGACGACACCGAGGTCATGGGTAATGAGGAGGAGCGCCATGTTGCGTTTGGTGCGAAGGCCGTCGAGTAGTTCGAGAATCTGGGCTTGGACCGTCACGTCGAGCGCGGTGGTGGGTTCGTCCGCCACCAAGAGATCGGGCTCCCCGCCAAGGGCGATGGCGATCATGACTCGTTGCCGGAGCCCGCCGGACAACTCGTGGGGGTAGGCCCGGTACCGCGCGATCGGGTCGGGGATACCGACCTCCTCGAGCAGCCCAATCGTCCGGTCTTTGGCCTGGCCCGCCGGCATCGAGTGGTGAGCCGTGACCGCTTCTTTGACCTGGTAGCCAACGGTCAGCACTGGGTTGAGACTGGTCATCGGATCTTGGAACACCAGGCCGATTCGCCCGCCGCGAAGGGCCCGGAGCGCTTCTCCCTTGAGTCCCATGATGTCGATGCCGTCGAGCTGGATCGAAGTCTCCGGCGCGATCCGGCCCGGTTCGGGGACTAAACGGAGCAACGCCAAGCTCGTCAGGCTCTTTCCCGATCCCGATTCGCCGACCAATGCGACCCGTTCACCGCGGTCGATCGAGAAGCTGACGCCATCGACCGGTACCGAATGACCGGTACCCTTAGGGAAGGTGATCTTGAGCTTCTCGACCCGGAGCAGAGGCGTCATGCGCTACGAGGGTCGAAGGCGGCTCGGAGGGCGTCACTCATGAGGTTCACGGCGAGGACGGTGATCAAGATCATGCCGCCTGGAAAGAACAGTGTCCAGGGGGCCGTTGAGAAATGGTTCCGCGAATCGAGTACCATGATGCCCCACGATGGTGTCGGTGGCTGGAGGCCCACCCCGAGAAACGAGAGACCGGCTTCGAGCAAGATGACTTCGCCGACGCTGAGGGTGGCGCTGACCAGGATGACGCCGAGTACATTCGGGAGTAGGTGCCGAAAGATAGTGCGCTTAGGGGCGGCGCCTAGAGCGGCGGCCGCCTGAATGTAGCCTTCGGACCGGAGCCGGAGCACCTCCCCGCGAACTAAGCGGCTGGTCCCAAACCACCCGGTCAGTCCGATGACGCCTATCAGCGCCGGGAGGGGGATTTGTTCCCAGACGACCAGGAGCAGCAACAGCACGAACAGCCGAGGGATGGCGAGGGCGGCGTCGACCATTCGCATCAACAAAGCGTCGAGCCATCCGCCGGCAAAGCCGGCAATGAGACCCGCGAGCGTCCCAACCGTCAGGGACAGTGCCACCGCCAGCACGGCAATCGCCAAGGAGATCCGGGCCCCGGTTGCCACCCGGGCCAGCACGTCGCGGCTCAGGTGGTCGGTTCCAAAGGGATGTCCAAGGCTTGGCGGACTCGCCCCCGCGGCGAGATCGGTGATGCCCGTCGGATCGGGAAGAAGCCGCGGGCCCGCGAGGGCCAAGACGAGAAGGCCGACCAGCAACAACCCACCGGAGCGACCGGAGGGACTCCGGAGCCCAGCCCAGAGGGTTGCGGCCAGAGAACCGGTCATCGGCTTCGAGTCCGGGGGTCGAGCGCGTAATACGCCAAGTCGGTCATGACTCCGCTGGCCAGAACCGCGGCCGACACTAAGAGGGCCGTGGCCATCAGCACCGGGTAATCACGGGTCATGATTGCGCCGGCCGCGAGCGATCCCAGCCCGGGCCAAGCAAACACCGACTCGACGAAGACCGAGCCCGAGACGACCATCGGAAGCATCAGGCCGATCAGGGTTAAGACCGGGAACAGCGCGTTCCGCCAGGCATGCCGCCAGACGACACTCGATTCACCGAGACCGCGGGCCCTGGCTGCCCGAACGTAGTCGAGCCGGAGCACCTCCAGCATGGCGGTCCGCTGGTATCGCATCGTCGCGGCAACGGTAACGGTGGAGAGCGTGACCACCGGCAGGATCAGGTGGAGGAGGACGTCTTTCGCTCGAAGGAACCAGCTCGCGTCGTGTGGCAGCAGCGGATTGGTCATCTGCGCCGCGGGTAGGAGGCGCCATTTGATGGCGAACAAGGCCACCAGCACCAGGGCCAGCCAGAAGCTCGGCATCGCATAGCCGGCCAGCGACAGCCGAGTGAGCCAGCGGTCGAGGGCCGAGCCCCGGCGCCGGGCCTGGAGCACGCCGAGCCAGATCCCGAGCCCGAGGTTGACGAGGAGTACGGTGGCGCCCAACAGCAGCGAGGCCGGCAGTCGGCTCCCGATCAGCGTGTTGACCCGGGTCGGGTAGTACTCGATTGAGACGCCGAAATCGCCGCTCGCGGCGGCGGTCGCGAACTGCCGGAACTGGATCCCGATCGGTTGATCGAGCCCGAACAGCATTTTGAGGCGCTGCTGCTCGGCTTGGGACATTGGACGGTCGTCGGTGAGGCGGCTGAGCGGATCGCCGGGGGCGGCCCGCATCAGGACGAAGAGGAGTGCGGCCACCGCGAGGAACGTGGCGGCCGCCTGAAGCAGGCGACGGAGGAACCAGGCAGCCAAAGCCGGGGCCGCCTAACGTCTGTCCCGAGCCAACCGCTGGCCCGGGTCCACCGACCAGCGCCACAGGTCGGACCACGCCAAGTCGGCCCGAACCGAAACATTCCTGTACCGGCGGTGGAGGACGACGACCTGGGCCGGCGAAAAGAGAAAGGCCGCCGGGTTGTCGGCCTGAAGGGCGGCAATCGCGGCCTTCCAGGCCGAATTGGCATCACCGACGGCCCGGGTGGCCCGGTTCAGGGCTTCGTCGAACCGGGGGTTGCAGGTCGAGCCGACGTTGGTGCCGCCCGGTCCGATCCCGGCGCAGCTCCAACTCTGGACCAGGCCTGAAGGCGTCGGGTCGAGGTTGGTTCCGGCGATCTCAGTGTCGAACTCGCCTTTACCCCGCCGCTCACCATACACCGGCCCATCGAGCCGGTTTAGCTCGATCCGAACGCCGATCGAGCGGAGCATGGCCTGGATCGGTTCGGCCACGCTGACCCGGGCCAGGCTCGAACCGGGGTAGCTCAACCGGAGCGAGAGAGGCAGGCCGCCCCGGTCGAGCACCCCGTCGCCGTCGGAGTCCTTCCAGCCGCGTTCGGCCAAGATCCGCCGCGCGAGCGTGGGGTTGGCGTTGGGGAGCTTCGGCGCCACCCGTCGGACCCAGCTCGCCGAGCCCATCGGGCCGTCGATCGCGCTGGCGTAGGGTCCGAAGACCGCTCGCGCCAGGGCGTGGCGATCGATGCCTAACGCAATCGCTCGGCGCACCTCGCCGTCGGCCAAGATCGGGTGGGGCTTGGTGCGATCGCCGGGCGCCTTCTGATTGAACAAAAGGTAGAGGATGGAAAGCGACGGCTGGGTCAGGAGGCGGAGCGACGGATTTTCGACGATCGACGTGACTTGCCGGGGCAAGAGCCCCGCTTCGATGGCGTCGGCCGTGCCGTCGAGCATCAGGTTGAGTTGGGCTTCGGCGGCCCGGGCGATGACGAAGATGACCCGGTCGAGTTTGGGCGGGCCGAGGAAGAAGTCCGGGTTGGCCGCCAGCTCGGCTTGACGGCCGGGCTCGAACTTGACCCACCGATAGGGTCCGTTGCCGACCGGCTGCGCCACGAACGACGACGTCGCCAGCCGAGCCGGCGGGATGGTGTCGAGGAGATGGGCCGGGAGCGGGGCCGCGTGGAAGACCGCGTCGTACATCTGCTCGGCGTAGGCCCGCCGAAACGTGACGACCACGCGTTTGGGTCCCTCGGCCGTGACGGTCGCCAGGTCGCGCATCAGGAGTGGATAGGGCAGTGGGGCGGCGGAATCGCGGGCCCGGTTCAAGCTCCACACCACGTCGCGCGAGGTCACCGGCACGCCGTCATGCCACCGGGCCCTCGGATCGAGGTCGAATACCAAGGTCAGCGAGTCGCGCCGAGTCCAGGATTTCGCGAGCATCGGCTCGAAACTCTGTTCGTCGGTCGTGACCAGCTTCTTGCCCGGCCGCGTCAAGGGAAGGAACATGAGGCTGGCCACGTCCACATTCGCCTTGGCCGAGCTCAGGGCCGGAACCGGCAGGTTTGGTTCGGCGCCGATCACGATGACGATACTGCCGTGGTCGCGCCGATCCTGCGCGCCAACGGGCCAAGCGAAGCCGACCAGCGCCAGGAAGCCTAACAGCCGAAAGGATGTCATCGGTTCCACGTCCAGGTGTCGGATTGGTACGTATCGTAATGCCGTTCGGCCCTCCGGAGTACCTCGTTAGGTCCTTCCCGAGGCAGTCCACCGAGTCCGGTGGCGGCCAAGGCCTCGGACACGGCCGTCACCGCCGTCTCAAAGTCGATCCGGCGGCCCAGCAGCGAGCTCAGGGCGGCCTCGGGCGGCTCGCCGGGGGGATCGGCCAGGTGCAGCTGACGGACCAAGGATTGGTCGTCCTCGAGTAAGATGGAGCCATGCTGGAGCAGGGCCTGTTCGCCGCGGCGCTGGGCGCTGCCCACAACCTTCTTGGCGGCCACCAGAATCTCGCCGCCGACCGCCACCGCAAAGCAGGGCCCGGATCCGACGCCCGGGGTGGTCCGGTCCGGCGCCAGCACCGGGAGGGCGCCCAACGAGGCCACCGCCCGGGCCAGGATGCCGTGGATGGTGCGATACGCCAGGTGAAGCGATCCGTATTGGGTCATCGGGGCCGCGACGGCGTAGGTCAACTCCCGAGCGTGCCACACGGCCCGGCCGCCGGTGGGGCGGCGGACGCAATCGAGCTTTAGGGCGGCAATCATATCACGCCGATAGCGTCGCCGGGCCGGTTCATGGCGGCCGAACGAAAGGCAAAACGGGTCCCACCGATAGAGCCGCCACAAATGCGCCCCGGTCTCCTCGCTCCACTCGAGCATGGCCTGATCGATCGCCATGTTCTGGTAGCCGGGCCGGGGGGCCCAGTCGATCCACACTCCCTGGGTCCCGCTTGGGTTCACGCTCCCACGTAGGCTTCGATTGGCGGACAGGTGCAGACCAAGTTCCGATCGCCGTAGGCTCCGTCGATCCGCGAGACGGTCGGCCAGACCTTATGGGACCGGGTAGCCGCGGTCGGAAACCCGGCCCGTTCCCTGGGGTAGGGCCGGGTCCATGAATCGGAGAGCACGGTTTCGAGCGGATGGGGGGCATGGAACAACACGTTGTTCCCGCGCTCGGCGACTCCGGTTTCGATCTCACGAATCTCGTCTCGAATCGCGATCAGTGCGTCGCAAAATCGGTCGAGCTCTTCCTTCGACTCGCTCTCGGTCGGTTCGATCATCAAGGTGCCGGCCACGGGGAACGAGACCGTTGGCGGATGGAAGCCATAGTCGATCAGTCGTTTGGCCACATCCTCGACTTCGACGCCGGCGCTTTGTTTAAACATCCGGAAGTCGACGATACACTCATGGGCAATCAGTCCTTCGTTGCCGGTGTAGAGGATCTTGTAGTGGGCCGACAGTCGCTTCGCCACGTAGTTGGCGTTCACGATGGCGATTTCGGTGGCCGACTTGAGACCGTCGGGTCCCATCATCCGGATATAGGCCCAGGAAATCGGGAGGATCGATGGGCTACCCCAGGGCGCCGCGGAAACGGTGCCGCAATTCTGAGGGCCACCGACCGGAATGACCGGATGGCTGGGCAGAAACGGGGCGAGGTGTGCCGCGACGCCGATCGGCCCCATCCCAGGACCCCCGCCGCCGTGCGGAATACAAAACGTCTTGTGGAGGTTCAAGTGGCAGACGTCGGCGCCGATGGTGCCCGGGCTGGTGAGGCCGACTTGGGCATTCATGTTGGCGCCGTCCATATAGACCTGGCCGCCATGCCGATGCACGATCTCGGTGACGGTGCGGATCCCGTCCTCAAAGACGCCGTGGGTCGACGGGTAGGTCACCATCAGGGCGCCGAGGTTGGCGGCGTGAGTCTCGGCCTGTTTGGCGAGATCGGCGAGGTCAATGTTGCCGTGGGCGTCGGTCTTGACGACCACCACCTCGAAACCGGCCATCACGGCGCTGGCCGGATTGGTGCCATGGGCCGACTGCGGGATGAGGCAGACGGTGCGGTGGTGATCGCCACGGGCCTTGTGGTAGGCTCGAATGACGAGGAGTCCGGCATACTCGCCTTGCGATCCGGCGTTCGGCTGGAGCGAGATCGCCGCGAATCCGGTGATGTCGGCGAGCCATCGTTCGAGCTCCGCGAACAGCTGCTGGTAACCGGGTGTTTGGTTGATCGGCGCGAACGGATGGATGCCGCCGAATCCCTTCCAGGTCACCCCGACCATTTCGGCGGTGGCGTTGAGCTTCATCGTACAGGAGCCAAGCGGAATCATCGCCGACGTGAGCGAGAGATCTTTCGCCTCGAGGCGCCGGATGTAG
>JANNQX010000006.1:0-2403 GCA_031400975.1 Gemmatimonadota bacterium | reverse complement strand
AATCCTGAACCGGATCGGATGATGTGGTAGCCAGTAGGACCGGATCGCCAGAAAATAGCGAGACCAGCCCCGCCGCGCTCGCCCGTCCCCAAGTGCCCGAGCCCGAGTCCGAGCGCCGAGCGCCGAGTGCCGAGTGCCGAGTGCCGAGTGCCGAGTGAGTGCCGAGCCAGGTTACCTTTCACCGGTGCGAAAACCCTCAAGTCGTCGTCGCGCTCCAGCTCCGACCCAGGCTCGTAGTTCTGAGACCCTGCGGCGGACTGGGAGCAAGTCGTACCAAGGCCACCGGGATCAGCTGATGGCTGTCCACGGACCCGTCTGCGCCTACTGTGGCCTGTCTTTCCCTGCCGAGGAAATCACCCTCGACCACGTCCAACCCCGCAAGGGGAAGATCGCCTACGATCGCTCGGACAACCTGGTTCTCGCCTGCAAGTCCTGCAACGCGGCCAAGGCGGACATGCCTTTCCTCGGGTTCATTCTGGCCCGCCGGGCTCGGGGGGTGTTCCTCCTTCATTATGGCGACCACCTCTCGGACGGGATCAAACGGACCGTCAGCGGATTGGTCGAAAAGCCGCTCTGATCCGTGGGACTCTTCGAACCACTCTCCCTTCGCGACGTCGCCTTCCGGAACCGGATCGCGGTGTCACCGATGTGTCAGTACTCGAGCGTGGACGGGTTCGTCTCGAGCTGGCACTTGGTCCACCTTGGAAGCAGGGCTGTGGGCGGGGCGGGGACCGTGGTGCTCGAAGCCAGTGCCGTGGTGCCCGAAGGCCGGATCAGTCCCGCCGACCTGGGTATTTGGTCCGACGCTCACATTGAGGGGCTCGCCCCGATCGCCCGGCTCCTGAGCCAGCACGGGGCGGTTCCGGCGATTCAACTTGCGCACGCCGGGCGCAAGGCGAGCACGGCCGCTCCTTGGGTTGGCACCGGGGTCGTCGCCCCTGGCGACGGCGGCTGGGAGGCCGTGGCTCCGAGTCCGCTCCAGTTTGCTGCCCGGTATCCGATGCCTCGGGCGCTGAGCCTGGCGGAGCTGCCCGGCGTGGTTCGGAGTTTTGCCGAGGCGGCCCGGCGGTCCCTCGAAGCGGGTTTCCGGGTCATCGAGATCCATGCAGCTCACGGCTACTTGCTGCATTCCTTCCTCTCCCCGCTCAGCAATCAGCGCACCGATCAATATGGAGGCAGCTTCGAGGGGCGGACCCGGCTGTTGCTCGAGGTGGTGGCCGCCATCAGGGTCGTTTGGCCGGACCGGCTTCCGTTGTTCGTTCGGATTTCCGCCACGGATTATGCCGAGGGTGGCTGGGACCTGGAGCAATCCATCGAGTTGGCTCGCCGACTCCATGGCGCGGGTGTCGACCTGATCGATTGTTCGTCCGGCGGCAACGTGTCGGGCGTTCGAATTCCGTTGGGGTCTGGGTATCAGACGGCCTTCGCGGAGCGGATTCGGCGGGAGGCGCTGGTCCCCACGGCGGCGGTGGGAATGATCACCGATCCGGCCCAGGCCGATCACATCATCCGGACCGGTCAGGCCGACCTTGTCATGCTCGCTCGGGAACTGTTGCGCGACCCCTATTGGCCGCTTCGAGCCGCCAAGGCCTTAGGGGTGGTCACCAGCTGGCCGGTCCAGTACCTCCGGGCAGCGCCCTCCGGATCGGTGGCGCGCTAGCCGCTACCCGATCGCCTCTTGGATGATCCGGTTCTGTTCGTTCCCGTGGGCGACATTCGATCCCTCGGCTGGGCTGGCTCGGTCGGGCCGACCGACGTATCGAAGCGAAGCCTGGCTTGGAAGCATCGCGGAGAGGCGGGGTGCTACGAACGTCCACGCTCCCATATTCTTGGGCTCTTCCTGGCACCAGACGACTTCCCGGACGTTCGGATAGCCGGCCAGTAAGGCCCGCAATTCCTTCTCGGGAAACGAGTAGAGTTGCTCGAGCCGGACCAAGGCTGGTCGGTCAGCCGGGCGTTTGTCCGCTTCGGCCAAAAGATCATAGTACGCTTTGCCGGTGCACATGACGATCCGGCTGACCTGATCGCCACGGGACCCCACGGTGCTATCGTCGAGGACGGGGAAGAACCGGCCGCTCGCCAAATCGGTGATGTTCGAGCAAGCCTGCGGGAGCCGTCGAGGAGGATCCGCCGTCGTAGCCCACGACCAGGGTCATCGCTCCTCGTCCCCCTTCGCAGCCACCACGGCCGGCACGACGCCGGGCCGCTCGCTCCAGTAGCGCGAGCCTGACAGACGCGAGGCGATGGTGAACACCAGGCCCAGGACGAACAGGACGATCCCGATGACCAGCGGCGGGCCGAGGCCGAACCACGCCTCACCCCCGTAGGCGTTCGCAGGGTCGGACATGTCGATGATCGACATGACCAGCAGCCACGCCAGCAGGATCGCGCCGACGACAGGCC
>JANNQX010000005.1:0-3881 GCA_031400975.1 Gemmatimonadota bacterium | reverse complement strand
CAAGCCGCCCGAGAAGCCGTCGTTGCTGATGATGGCACCGTCCAAAATGAAGAGCGGTTGGCTGTTGCCGAGAATCGAACTGGCCCCGCGGATCTGGATCTGGGCCCCGCCGCCCGGGCCGCCGCCGTTCAGGAACACCTGAGCGCCAGGGACCTTGCCCTGGAGCGCCTGGTCGAGCGAGACGGCCGGAGCCCGAGTCAAATCCTCGGCCTCGACGGTAACGCTCGCCGTCGTCGCGTTCCGCTTGGAAATCGTGGTGGCTTGACCGGTGGTGACGATTTCTTCGAGCCGGAAAATGTCCTCGGCCAGTTCGATGTTCAGCGTGTTATCGCTGGCCGAGACAGGAACAGTCTTCCGGACGAATCCGATGGCCCGAATCGTGACCTGGAACGCCCCAGCCGGGGCCGCCAACGTGAATTTCCCGTCCGAATTCGTCCGAGCCCCGCTGCCACCCACGATGACGACCGACGCTTCGGCCACCGGCCGCTTGCTCTGGGCCCCCACGATCGTTCCTGTCACCTGCCGCTGCTGCGCGGCAAGCGGAGCGGTCGCTAATAACAGCGCGATCACACTACTTCCGGCCACCCGATTGAACATATGAGGATCTCCTTGAACTACAAAAAGGGAATTTGGTCCCGCGTACCGCGACTTCATGGTTTGTGATGGTTGGTCAACTCATGCCCTGAAGCAACTCGTGGGCCGAGCCAAGGTCGTACGCTAACATACTACCCACCAATTAGATAGGACCGAACGAGTGGATCGGATGCGTCGTTTGTACACGGACCTGAATCAGACTGACACGGGTCCCATGGTTGACGCCACACCTGGCGTGGGGTAGCTTGCCATTCATGCCTCACTTGGTGTGTGGTGCATCAGATCAAAGGATTCAAGCCAACATGGCCAAAGACCCGAAGGACCTCCTCCACGGCACCCTCGACGTCCTCGTCCTCAAATCCCTCGCCATCGGCCCCGCTCACGGCTACGCCGTCTCTCGGTGGATCGAGGACCGAACCGACGGAGTCTTTGCCGTCGAAGACGCCGCCCTATATAAAGCACTCCACCGGCTCGAAGCCGCCGGCGCCGTGGAGTCCGATTGGGGCGTCTCGGAGTCGAATCGCCGGGCCAAGTACTACCAGCTGACCAAGCAAGGGCGAACCCTGCTCCGCTCGGAAGCCGACGTCTGGCACCGATATGCCGCCGCGGTCCGGGCCGTCCTTAAGGTGGCGGAGGCCTGACAATGCTTCGCCTCCCCGAGTTCCGCCGGTTGTTTCGGTTCGGGTTCCGCCGGGTCGACGCCGTGCCCGCCGAGGTTGACGCCGAGGTCGAGTTCCATCTCAAGATGCGGGTCCAGGAGCTGATGGCCCGGGGGCTCTCCGAGTCGGACGCCACCGCCGAGGCCGCCCGCCGATTCGGCGACCTCCCCGCTGCCCGGACCGCATTGATCGACGCCGATCAACAAACCACCCGGAACGCCGCCCGAGCGGACTGGGCCCCCGACCTCGGCCGGGACCTCCGGTTCGCCGGCCGTGAACTCCGCCGGAACTGGTCGTTTGCCTTAGTGACGGTGGTCGTCCTAGGTCTCGGCGTCGGCCTGACCACCGCCGTCGTGAGTCTGTTCGAGCGAATGGCGATTCATCCGCTGCCCTATCCGAATGCCGACCGGCTGGCCGTTGCCTGGCTGGTTACCGGCAACGGCGAGCACAGCATTCAAATCAACCCGGACCAGGCCTACCGGCAAACCCTGGCCGCGACACCCGGCGTCGAACAGGCCGACGCCCACCAATCCAACCAAGCCATGGTTGACGTCAACGGAACTCCCGAGATGATCCAAACCCGGCTGGTCACGGTCGGGATGCTCGATCGGCTGGGCGCCAAGCTCACCCTCGGCCGGAGCTTTGCGCCCGATGACAGTAGCCCCGCCTCGCCCCTTCCCACGGTGCTGGCGTACGAAACCTGGAAACGGCGCTTCGACGGCGAATCGGATGTGGTGGGCCGCACGGTCCGAATCGACGGTCGAGTGGCCACCATCATCGGGGTCTTTCGAGCCGGGTTCGACTTGACGTCGATCGACGGCCGGGCTCGGGCCGAGTTCTGGCTGCCCCTCCGGCAGGATCTGCTCGACCCGGACCGGGACCGGGCGGCGTTGCTGTTGACGCTCGCCCCGGGGGCATCGAGCGGAGTCGTGGCGGCCGCGATCGACGCCCGGATCAGGGCCGGCGCCTCAGACGGTGAGCAGTTTCTCACATCGTTCCGAGCCAAGCTCGTTCAAGCCAACGACCTCGTCGGGACGTCGCTCCGAAGGACGCTGTCGCTCCTCTTGGCCGCGGTTGGTCTGATTCTATTCGTGGCCTGCGCCAACGTGGCGGCGTTGCTTCTGGGCCAGGCCGTCGGGCGGTCCCAGGAATTCGGTGTCCGGGCGGCCCTCGGCGCCGGGCGCGGCCGGGTAGTCCGGCAACTCCTGGCCGAGTCGGCGCTGCTCGGCGGGCTCGGCGCGACGTTGGGCGTCGGCGTGACCGTGGCGGTGCTGGCGATGGCCCGCCGATTTCGCCCGGACACCCTGTTGACGATCGACGACGTTCGGGTGAGCGGCCTAACATTGCTGATCGCCGGCGTGGTCGTGCTCGCGTCCACCTTGAGTTTCGGGCTGGCCCCGATCTGGGCGGTATCTCGGACCGAGGCCGCCGCTGCTCTGGTCGGCCGAGCTCGCCGAACCGCCGACGGTCGGGGCGCCGGCCGCCTCCGGTCAGGGCTCGTGATCGGCCAAATCGCGGTCACCCTGGTCTTGCTGGTGGGTGCCGGGTTGCTGGTCAAGAGTTTCGTCCGCGAGCGAACCCTGCCGGTCGGCTTCGACACCGACGCTCTTGCCCAGGTCGATGTCTCGGTCCCCGAACGCGAGTTCCCGACCGCCGCCCGGCGCGCCGAAGTGACGGCCGAGATTGCCCGACGGGTGAGGAAGCTCCCCGGCGTCGCCGGCCTGGCCCTTGCGAGCAACGGGCCGCTCGAGTTTGGTGCGATGCAAGCTGAATTTCTCCCAGCGAAGGATCCCTGGCCCGCAATCGAGAACAAGACCTTCATGCCGTTGCGGCATGTGGCGCCTGATTTCTTTGCGGTGACCGGGCTCCGGATCGTGGCCGGCACAACGTTCGGCGCCGACACGGCGGCCCATGAAATCATCATCGATGAGGCCGCCGCGAAGCGAGTCTGGGGAAATCCCGGCGCCGCGGTCGGGCAACGGGTCCGGTTCGGCCGCGACGCCAAGGAGACGGGTAACGTGGTGGTCGGTGTCGTCACGAACATTCGAACCGAGACCGACAACTTCGAGGGGGTGCCCACGATCTACTTTCCGCTCGAATCGCGGGAGAACGGCTTTACCCTGGTGATTCGTTCCGCGGGGAAAAGCCCGCTCGGTGCCGTCAGCCGAGTCGTGAGGGACACTGACCCGGGCCTCCGGATCCGATCGGCCGCGACGATGTCGGAGGTGATGGCCGATCGGACGGCCAGCACGCGGTTTACGATGGCCGTTGTGGCTTTCTTCTCAGCCCTCTCATTGGTCCTCGCGTTGGTCGGCCTGTACGGCGTGATCTCGTTTGCGGTCCGGCAGCGGCATTTCGAATTCGGAGTCCGCTTGGCCATCGGCGCCCTCCCGGCCGGCATCTCCGCGATGGTGTTGGGTGACGGACTCCGACGGATCGCCGCCGGCGTTGTCGTCGGCCTGCTCGGCTCAGCTGGGCTGGTTCAACTGATTCGGGGCATGCTCTACAAGATGAGTCCGTGGGACCCCTGGGTGTTTGCTGGGGCGGCCTTGCTGCTCGGAGCCGTTGGTCTGGCGGCCGCCTGGATTCCCGCCCGACGCGCCAGTAGGGTCGACCCCCTGGTGGTGA
>JANNQX010000004.1:0-15586 GCA_031400975.1 Gemmatimonadota bacterium | reverse complement strand
CGAGGCCGCACGTACTTGCCGGTTCCGGTCAGCAGGCGTGCGGGGTCCGGCAACTCCGCACCTCGAAAGAAGCCGAGACCTCGGTGGGTTGGATGATGGTCAAAACGGTGTGAACGGGGGCGGAATCCGGTTGTTCATTCGGAGGTATGGCACCAGCTGCCCGAGGGTCCAGGCCGAATGCTGCAGCGCGGTGAGATTCCAGCGCCACTTTGGCATCGTGCCGCCCGCAAAGGCCTGATCAACGACGAGCTGATCCTCGGTGAGGCTCGCCAACGAGGTGATCACGAAGTTGTAGTATTGGTCGGCCCGGGCCCGCAGTTTCGCCCGGTCGTGCAGGTACACCGCCGTGTCCCCGGTGAGCTCCTTGGGGGCCGGGACGCCCACGACGGCCCGTCCAACGATCGTCGCGGCCACGGTGGCGATGTGGTCGATCTGCTCGGCGAACGTCCGGGCCCCCATGGTGGTCCGGAAGGCGAGCATCTCGGGGGTGGCGGAGTCGATCACCGCCAGGATGTGTTTGTGCTGATGGGTCCAGGCATCGAGCAGGCTCAGGCGGGCTGGGGCTTGAGCCTGGGACAGCGAAGGGAGGCTGAGGGCGGTGAGCAGCAGTAGTCGGCGCATCGCCCAAGATACACGTCGGAGCTCCCGCGGCCAGTACGACTCGACATCGGATGGCAACTGCTGGCGACCGAGCTCCGACTACCTCAGCCACAGGACCACCAAACCACAACGGTCCCAGCGGCGGCCGAACTCGACCGGAACATGATTTCCGCGATAGACCTCGACCGCTTCAACGTCCTCAAGTCCAAAGTCTCTGAGCGAGTACCCCGGAGTGCCGCCCTGGACGGAGACAGCTGGAGCGCATGGCCGCCTGAGTGGCGCCGGCCTGCGCCACCGGTCGGATTCGTAGAGGGGGCCGCCACTGATCTCGAAAGCCTCTCCGCCTTCGAGCAGAAATCGAGTAGTGTAGGGGAGATTCCGTTGGACCAGGTCGACCAGGTCGAACGGCCGGATGCGAGCAATGTCGTCTCGGGTGAGGAATTTTCCCCAGGCCGTGGCCTTTCGCCACCGAAATTCCGCGAACCGCGTCTCGGTCATCCCACCCGGGACTTCAAGGTCGGGTAGCTGATACCCGATGGCCTCGAGCCGAATCTGGAGGTTGCGGGGCTGGTCGGCCAACAACGTCGCGGTCAACGCGGTCGGCGCAAAGCCGATCCGCCGGACCTTGATCCAGTAAGGTCCGGGCTTGAGACTGTCGAATTGGAATCGGCCATCTCCGCTGGTTAGGCGGACGAGCTTGGTTCCCAGGAGTTCAACCGTGGCTTGGCCCAGCGGGTGGGTTCCATCGGTAACGCTGCCCGAGACCGTCGCGACGGGCTTCGGTTTCTGAGCGGCAACTGGCAGGGCGACGACGAACGCCAACAGGGTGGCTTCGACCCAGGCCGGACGAGAGCTCATGAGCACCTCCGGATACTCCGGTTCGTTCCCTTCCAACGTAGCGTCTAGGCATCGGTGGTGCAATCAATTCGTGGTTCATCCCTCCCGCGCCGACCCTGGTCGGGGTTAGGATCCATGGGTCCGGATCGTCCGTCTTTCACTCGCCGCGGGGCGCCCGATGGATGAAGACATTGTCCAGTTCTTTGGCGTGATGATGGTCCTCCTGCCGCGCGGGCTGGCCCGCCAGCAGGAAGCCCCGCGAATCGGGGAGGGGGATCGTTAGCATCGCATCCCTGCATCGAGGGCGCCGGCTGGCGCTGCTCGCCGTCGTTGCCGCCGGCTGTGCGCGACCGGATCGGGGCACCCGGGTCGAGGTTCCGGCGGATCTGCTGGTGTCGGTTCGCGCCGGGCAGGTTACGGCGCCGGATTCCATCGAAGCCGGCTGGGCCAGGTTTCGGGTCGAGGAGGACGGGGGACATATCTTGGTGGTGTTTCGGTTGCCGGATACGGCATCGGATGCCGACGTCGCCTCCTTTCTCGTTGCCCTCGATACCACCAAAATCACCCCGGCTCCAGGCCTCGCGTTAGGCGGACCCGAGATCGGTGACACCGGCACCGTCCTCATCGCCCTGGCGCCGGGCCGTCATGTGATTGCGTGTGTCGTCCGGGGAGCCGACGGGCATCGGCATGTCAGGGCCGGCGAGGCCCGGCCGCTCTGGGTCGTGCCGGTCGGCGCTCCGCGCCCAGCGCCGGCCTTCACCATAGATCTCGCCCTGGACGATTTCGCCTTCGTGGCCCCGGAGCGGTGGCCGGCCGGGCCCGCGATGCTCCGCCTCGAGAACCGGGGCCGCCAGGACCATCAACTCCGGCTCGGCCGGCTCCGGGATGGGGCGACGCTCGGGCAGTGGATGAAAGCCGATGAACCGTCCGATTATGAGGTACCGCTGGTCGGGATGGCGCGAATCGGCCCCGGCGTGGTCGCCTACCTCCCGGTTGATCTCCAGCCCGGGAACTACGTCCTCTCGTGCCTCGTGGCCGACCCCCGATCGGGCCGCCAGCACCTCGAGCTCGGGATGTTCCGGATGATTCACGTCGACTAGATCAGCCGCTCCGCGGGTGAGCCAATTTCTCCCCAGCCTGCGCGTGTATGGGTAGCCCCCATCCATCGAGCGGCCCAATGCGTCAAGGAATCCTCTCCCTCTCTGTTGCCCTCCTGAATCTGGCCGGCTGCGGCGGGGGCGAATCGACCTCGCCGCCACCGCCGTCGGGCTTGGGCGCCCCGGCGTCCCTCGCGGCCACCGCGGGCGACGGCCAGTCGGGCGCTCCGAACGACGCGGTCCCGGTGGCCCCCTCGGTGAGGGTTCGGGACGGGGTCGCTTGCGCCAGTCAAATTCGCGCCACCGCCGCGAACCCCGATATCCTGTTTCCGGCCCAGGTCGTGCCCCCGACCGGCGGCATGGTCACGCTGGCCCGGCCAGCCGCTCGATGGCTTCGAGCTCCGGCTCCCGAACGGAGCCCTGTCGGCGCCGGCGACCGTCTCCCTGACCCTCCGATCGTCGGTGGGACTGGTGTTGCCGGCCGGCGCGACCGCCCTGACGCCATTGGTGAGAATCCTCTCGACCGTCTCGGCCTTGACCGAGCCGGCCATCGTTAGGTTCCGCGAGCCGCGTCAGGCCGGGGTCCAGCGTGTCGCGGTCCTTCGCAACGCCGCCACCGGTGTCGTCCAACGTCTGCTCGAAGTGTCATACCAATTGGTTCGGGTGCCGGCATACTCGGTCAACCGGACCAAACGCCTGATCAAGTCCCCCAAGTTGTATTGGACCGACACCGGACTCGCCCTGCACCTTGCGGGCGAATTGGTTCCGCGGGGAGCCACCCTGGAAAACCTGGTGGCCACCGACCTGCTGGCCTGGAGCGGGGCCCGGTCCGATCGCCCCTCGATTCTCCATTGGCGAACGACCAAGGGCGCGGAGGTCGATTTCGTGATCGAGACCGCCCACCGAGTTCTGCCGATCGAGGTCAAAACCTCGGCTCGAGTCGGCACCGGGGACGCCCGCCATCTCGAGGCGTTTCTCGACGAGTACCCGAAGCTGGCCTCGGCGGGGCTCGTGCTATCCGGCGGCACTGAGACGTTCTGGCTCACCCGGCGAGTCCTGGTCGCTCCGTGGTGGAAGGTGATCTGAGACCAAGATCCGGGCCCGCAAACGCTACTCAGCGTCTCACGTGCATCACGCGTTGCATCGTTCCGGCGTGCCCCGGGAACGAACAGACGAACACATAGTCGCCCGGCGTCACCGGCGCTTTGAAAAAAATCGACTCGGACTTGCGCGGCTCCACCAGCCCGGTTTGGAAGAGCACCTCGCTTACCCGCTGCGACGATCACCAATTTGTGCAGCATGTCGACTGGCGTTCCTGCTCGACAACCACCGAACGCGGAATGCGAGCACTTCCTGCCCGTGGCCAGCCGTGCTTCGGAGGAACCAAGCCCTGAAGTTGGTCCCCCACACCAGACTGAGGGTCCGGAAGTGGCGGTCGAGGAGCCGGTACCGCGGTGAGGCCCGTGGCCGCCGGGGGCGGTAGGCGCCCACCGGGGTCGGTGCGGACGGGGCAGGCTCGGCGGTGGTCCAGGCCGCGATGGGTCCACCTGGTGGCGGGGAACACCATCATGGCGGCACCCCCCGGTGGGACGCGGATCAGAAAAACGGGGGCCTCATCGTTTTTTTCGCGATGGTAAACCCGAGCTGCTGGTGATCGGGGGAGGGCGCGGGTCCGCGATAAAGCGGCGGGCACCGATCAGTAGGACCAGCGTCAGGGCCGTCGCGAGATTCAGCCCGAGCCGGGTGGACCGGCGAAGGCCATCGGCCGCAGCCAGCCAGGGGACGAAGAGGATGACCGTGAGTACGAGGAGAAGCGGTCGCCCCGCGCCAAAGAGTTGCAGGCCAAGGTGGATGTCCACGCCGCCGACGGTGCCCGCCGCTGCCAGAACCCCGGCAACGCCGAGAAGCCGGTGCCGAAGGTTGAGCGGTTCTACAACCGTGAGCGGCGGCACTCGACCCTGGGCTATGTTCAGCCCTGGGATCTACGAGGTCCGCCATGCGGCCTGATCACGGTCTACTGATTCGGGGCAAGGTCAAAGCCCGGTTATTGGCAAAGGTCGAGTCCTTCCGGCGGGCTTTCCATAGAAGTGCGTTTCGCACGACCTGGAGCTGAGGCACGGCGGCCCAAGGGAGGCGACGACCACGGGTCCTCCACGGATGCGAGAGAAGTTGGCTGCTGACCGTCTCGCAGACAAACAGACCGCCGGGGGAAAGCACCCGTTGGATCTCGAGCAACGCCAAGTCCGGGTCCCGAATGTGGTGGCAAGTGCCAAAGTCGGTGATGAGATCAAACGCCTCATCGGGGAATGGCAGGGCACGGACATCGCCGCAATAGAGTTCTGCCGAGATTCCCTTCGTACTGAGTCGCGCTCCCCCGAGGGCTAACAGCCCAGCATCGATGTCCAAGCCTACCAAACGCCGAGGGTGAAGTGCCCGAGCGAAGACAGGGAGAGCAATCGCACGTCCGCAGCCTACCTCGAGGACCCGCCCGCCACGAGGGAGAGCGAGGAGGTAGACAAGGAGCGGGACCTCAAACGTTTCCTGAAGAAAGTTCCGGCGCGGAACGTCTGGAAAGGGCTTGTAGCCCACGGGGTACCGCTCGGGGCCTGGGAAAGTGAATCGCCTCTTCGGCCTAACGATCAGGTTCACCGGGCCCGCCCGCTGGAGGTGCGCCCTTCAAGTAGTCCTGTTCGGTGATCGCCCCGCCGCGCGCCGTGTTCTGGTCGACGAGGACCTTCCACCGCCCCTGCTCCCGCCGCAGCACCACCTCGAAGGCCGTATCGCGCACCTGCATTTCGCCGCCCGGGAGCACGGCCTCCGAGCGAAAGATCCCGGTACGCCATCCGGCGCCACCTGGTGCGGGAGCCGATCTCGCGCGTCCCGCGTCACCCGGCCAACTTCCCGGCGGTGTCGCGCCGCGCCGATGAGGCCTCTCTCCTGACCGGGTCCGCCGACCTGCTCCTGATGAAATCGGTCTCCGAATCATTGGCGGGCCGGGCATCATACTTCACGCTCTGGCCGATGACTCGTCGCGAACGGCGGGGACTCGGTGCCGCCGGCATCTGGTCCTCCCTGCTCGATCTCGACCCGCGTCAACGGCAGCCGAAGGCCAGCACTCGTCACGAAATGCTGGGAGCGGTCACGGGCGTGACGACGTTGAGCACGATCACAAACCCAACCAGCCACCCGAGCAGCCACACTGGGACCAACGCGGGCCCGACGATCGCCGCAGGCACGAGTCCAAGGGTAAGCGCCGCGTAAATCGCGAGGGTTCGGACCGGGCGATCGGCTGGGGCACCGGTGGTGGTGATGGCGAGGACGCCGAGTGCCAGCACCACCAGGGCCATCGCGCCGATCAGCAGCGGACCGCCTTGACCCAAGGGCACCGACCCATCGAGCACAATAATGTGCTCGATCCCGACGGCCGCGACCGCGATGGCGAAACAGAGGGGGAAGTGGGTCGCGGCCCAGAGGTGGAACCGCGGGGAGACCGGTTTGGTATCCGTGGTGGCCGGGCCGCCGAAGTACGCCCACCAGAGACCGAAAACGAGTACCAGCCCCAAGAGAGCGGAGGTTGCGGCCCCGGTGGTCCAAACGTCACGTTGCCGCATCCCCGTCATGACGGCGATCACCGCCTGCCCGAAGAGAATCAGCGTAAAGAGCCCGAACCGCTCGACCAGATGCGCCGGGTCAGGGGGCAGCGCCGGTGCCAGGCGGCCTGCCGCCAGCGAGGTCGCGACTTCAACAACGAGGGCGAGGCCCCACACCGCCAACCGCCAGCGTTCGGGAACCACGGCGGAAACCAGCCAGAGCCCGGCTGCCACCGAAATCCAGAGGCGCTGGCGACGAGCATACCCGCGGGTCGGCGCGAGAGCCACGACCCGGCCGTATTGCACCGCGAGCAAGACTCGAATCCCGGCGTAGCCGGCGACGAAGCCGGCCATTTCCCGGCTGGCCATGTTCTCACCGGCGTTGACCGCCATGACCGCGGCCAAGAACACTTGGCCGAGGGTGAGGACCCGGTGGAGGGAATCGTCGTTGTCGAACCGAGTGGAGAAGAACGTGTGGCCGGTCCAGGCCCACCAGATCAAGAAAAACTGAAATCCGAACCGGGCCAGCCCGATGAGGGTGTAGTGGGCACTCAGCCCACTGCCGACCTCGGCCACGGCGGCCGCGAACACTAGGTCGAAAAACAACTCCAGCCACGTCGCCCGCCGACCGGCGGCTTCCTCTTCCGGCCGCCGAAGCCGCGGTGCCTCTATCCAGCGCTCGATCATCGTCCGTCCCTTTGTCCCCCCCTTCACCGGATCCCTAGCCCCAGACCCAACGCCGACTGGCCTGGGCCGGTTCCCCGTTTTCAATGGGGAACCTGACTGGGCGAACGCGCGTTCTAGTGACCTGCGCAGCTCCGCGCCGGCAGAAGAGGCCCGATCGACCGTGACCACTACGACCAACCCCGTGATCCGATGCGAGTCCTGATGTTCGGGTGGGAGTTTCCGCCCTACCAAGCCGGGGGGTTGGCTACGGCCACGGTCGGGCTGGTCAAGGGACTGATCCGGGTCGGCATCGAGGTGACGTTGGTCGTGCCGTTCCCCGTTACCGAGAACCCGATCGCCGGGCTCAAGCTTCTGGGGTCGGAGGAACACTCGGGCCGCCTTACGGTCCATCGCGTTGCCTCGCCTCTGATGCCGTACGTGGGTGCCGAGGAGTATCGGGGCGCTCGGCATTCGGCGCTCGGCGCTCGGCACTCGGTGTATGGGGGGGATCTCATAGGAGAAGTGGAGCGGTTTGCGGGTCTGGCTGCGGAGATCGCGGAGCGGGAACCGCATGACGTGATCGATGGGCACGACTGGATCGCGTTTGCGGCTGGGCTTCGGGCTCGGGCGGTCTCGGGGAAGCCGCTGGTGGCCCACATCCATGCGATCGAGTTCGACCGCACCGGAGGTGACGGCAATCCGGAGATTGCCCGGCGCGAACGAGAGGGCCTGATGGGGGCCGACCGAGTCGTGAGCAACAGCTACCGGCTCCGGGATCTCTGCTTGGAGCGGTACCAGGCCGACCCGGGAAAATTCGACGTCGTCCACTGGGGGATCGACGATGAAAGCGGGAGCCGTGAGGCCGTGATCGGGACCAGCCCGCTCGGTCCGGATACACCGGTCGTCCTCTTCCTCGGGCGGGTCACCAGCCAGAAGGGACCTGACTATTTCCTCGAGATGGCGGCCAAGACTGCCCGGTTCGTGCCCGCGGCTCACTTCGTGGTGGCGGGGAGCGGCGACATGCTCCCCTTCCTGATCCACCGATCGGCTGAACTTGGGATCGCCGCTCGGGTGCATTTCACCGGCGGCCTCGGCGGGCCCGATCTCGAGCGGGTCTACCGGATGGCCGACGTCTGTGTCATGCCGTCGCGGAGTGAGCCGTTCGGGCTGGTGGCGCTCGAGAGCCTGCTCAACGGGACCCCATGCATCATCCCCAAACACGCCGGCGTGGCGGAGGTTATCCAGAATGCCTTCAAGATCGATTCGTGGGACGTTGACGAGATGACCGACAAAGTCGTCGCGATCCTCAAGTATCCCGGCTTGCGCGACGAATTGAGCGAGCGAGGCCGTCATGAAGTGTCGCTGCCCCGGTTTGCGCTCGACGAGCCGGCCCGGTTGACCGCCGCCGTCTACCGCCATGCCCTGACGATGAGTGCCTAAGCATGCCTGACATCTGCCTTTACGCTCAAGTCCATCAACCTTTTCGACTCCGCCGGTATCGGCTGTTCGACATCGGCACCGGACTCGATTACTTCGACGAGGAGGCCAACGTCCGGATTCTCCGGCGAGTGGCCGAGAAGTGCTACCGGCCGGCCAACCGGCTGTTGGCCGATCTGGTCCGCCGGTCCGGTGGCCGGTTCAAGTTGGCCCTCAGCCTGAGCGGGACGCTGATCGACCAGTTGGCCCTCTATTCGCCGGAGACCTTGGGCAGTTTTCAGGACTTGGTCGACACCGGCGGCGTCGAGATCCTCGGGGAGACGTACTACCACAGCCTCGCGAGCCTCGCTGATCGAGGGGAGTTCGTGGAGCAAGTGGCCCTCCACCGCCGGTTGGTGGAGCGGACCTTCGCGTGCCGACCGTACGTGTTCCGGAACACCGAGCTGATTTATTGGGACGACTTGGCGCCGACCGTACTGGAGATGGGGTTTCGGGGCATGCTGGTTGAGGGAGCGGATCACGTGCTGGCCGGGCGATCGGCCAATCAGATCTACGCCGCCACTACCGCGCCCCGGCTTCGGCTGATGCCCCGGAACTATCCGCTCAGCGATGACGTCGGTTTTCGATTTTCCGAACGGGCGTGGGGGGAGTGGCCGCTGACCGCCCCCAAATACGCCGATTGGCTCCGCGGTAACCAGGGCGAATCGCTCAACCTCTTCCTGGACTACGAGACGTTTGGCGAGCACCAGTGGGCCGAGACCGGGATCTTCGAGTTCCTCGGTCACCTTCCGGACGAGTGCTTCCGGCGGGGGCTCCGATTTGTCCAGCCGTCCGACCTAGCCCGGCGAACCCCTGCGGGCCCGCTGAGCTTCCCCCGGCCAACCTCATGGGCCGACCAAGAGCGCGACACCTCGGCCTGGCTCGGCAATCGACTCCAGGACTCGGCCCACGACCGCCTGTATCGTCTCGGCGGGGCGATCCGGGTGCTGGGCGATCCGGCCCTTCTGGAGCGGTGGCGGCGACTGACCACCAGTGATCACGTCTACTACATGTGTACCAAGTGGTTCGCCGACGGCGACGTCCACAAGTACTTCAGTCCCTACGATTCGCCATACGACGCCTTTGTCGCGTTCATGAACGTGCTCGAGGACCTCGAGCAGCGAGTCGGAACCGAAACGCCTATCCTTCCCGCCCTATGACCGTTGCTGCCGATCCGTTCGGGGACCTCCTCCTGCCGCTGTTGGGTAGCGCCTACAGCACCGCCCTTCGGTTGACTCGAAATCCAGCCGACGCGGAGGACTTGGTGCAGGAGTCTGCTTTGCTCGCTTCCCGCGGGTTCCGGTCATTCCAGACCGGCACCAACTTCAAGGCGTGGTTTTTTCGGATCCTGACGAACGCGTACTTCAGCAAGTACCGCCAAGCTCGCCGTCGAGGGCCCTCAATGTCGCTCGACGACACGCCCGAGTTGTATCTCTTCGGCCAAGCGGCGGCGGTCGGCATGTTCAGCCAGTCCGAGGATCCCGCCGGCGACCTCGTCGGCAAGCTCGACTCCGAGCAGATCACGGGGGCCATGGATAGTCTCCCGGAGGAGTATCGGGTCGTGGCCACGCTCTACTTCGTCAATGACATGCCGTATGGGGACATCGCGAGCGCGCTCGGGATTCCGATTGGCACGGTGCGCTCCCGGCTCCACCGCGCCCGCCGGATGCTCCAGCGCGCCCTCTGGCAACTCGCCCAAGATCATGGGATCGGCCAATGACCGAGCCACACCGTTTTACCTGCGACGACGTATTCCGGCGTCTTGATGACTATCTCGACCGGGAGCTCTCGGAGGCGGAGATGCGGCTCGTGGCCGAGCATCTCGACACCTGCGCCCAATGCGCCCAAGAGCACCGCTTCGAAGCCCGGGTGCTTGATTCGATCAAAGGCAAGTTGGGCAAGATCAAGGCACCGGACCTCCTGCTAAAGCGGATCAGCAAAGTCCTCGACGACGAGCGGAAGAACACTGGGTAGGAACCGCCAACGCGATCCGAGCGTTATCACCGCGAGTCCAATCCAGTGGCCGGGAGCCCATCGTGTCCGACGTCAGCAACACAGCCGAATCCGACCGCCTCGAGGCCATCGGGGACCAAGCTCCCTGGCGCCGATGGGGGCCGTATCTCTCGGAACGCCAATGGGGCACCGTCCGCGAGGATTACAGCGCGAACGGGGCGGCCTGGGAGTATTTCCCTCACGACCAGGCCCGAAGCCGGGCCTACCGCTGGGGCGAGGATGGCCTGGGCGGATTCTCCGATGACCTGCAGCGGCTTTGCCTCGGCGTCGCCCTCTGGAACGGCCGAGACCCCATTCTGAAGGAGCGGCTCTTCGGATTGACGAACGGCCAGGGAAATCACGGCGAGGACGTCAAGGAGCTCTACTACTATCTCGACGCGACCCCGACCCACTCCTACCTGCGGATGCTCTACAAGTATCCCCACGGTGAGTATCCGTACCAGCAGCTGATTGACGAGAACCGCCGCCGCGGCGCCAATGACCCGGAGTTCGAACTCCTCGATACCGGCTTGTTCGAGGACGATCGGTACTTTGACGTTTCGATCGAGTATGCCAAGGCCAGCCCGACCGACACCTTACTGCGGGTGACCGTGGTGAATCGGGGCCCCGAAGCGGCCCCGATCCACGTCCTGCCCCAAGCGTGGTTCCGGAACACCTGGAGTTGGGGCCGGGAACCCGCCCGTCCGTCCATGCGAGCGATATCGGAGTCCGCGGTGGAGGCCGCCCACGGGACCCTGGGTACCAATCATCTGTATTTCGACGGCCGCCCCGAGTTGCTCTTCGCCGAGAACGAAACCAACGCGCCGTTGCTCTTCGGAACGCCGGGCACAGGTCGGGCGTTCAAAGACGGATTCCATGAGCGAGTCGTCAAGGGCCGCACGGACGCCGTCAACGGGGACCGGACCGGTACCAAGGCCGCGGCGTGGTACCAAGCCGTGGTACCGGCCGGTGGAACGGCCGTATTCCAGGCCCGGATGTCCACTGAGGCAATCGCGAAGCCCTTTGCCGGCTTCGCCGCCACGTTCAACGCCCGGATCGCCGAAGCCGACGCGTTCTATGCTGGTATTCAGCAGGGCATGGACGCCGACGCCCGCTTGGTCCAACGACAGGCCTTTGCAGGGATGATCTGGAGCAAACAACTCTTCTACTTCGACATCCCCCAGTGGCTTGAGGGCGACCCCGGGCAACCGACGCCCCCAGCGGCCCGTCGCCAGGGCCGGAACCGGGACTGGGAGCACCTCAACAACTGTGACATCCTGTCGATGCCCGATGCCTGGGAATACCCCTGGTTCGCGGCGTGGGATCTCGCGTTTCATTGCATTCCGCTGGCGCTGATCGATCCGGAATTCGCCAAGCAGCAATTGGTACTGCTGACCCGGGAGTGGTACATGCACCCGAATGGCCAGCTTCCAGCGTACGAGTGGGCCTTCAGCGACGTCAATCCGCCGGTTCACGCCTGGGCGGCCTGGCGGGTGTTTCAACTCGACCGGAAGAAGACCGGCCGGGAAGACATCGCTTTCCTCGAGCGGGTGTTTCACAAGCTGATGCTCAATTTCACCTGGTGGGTCAATCGCAAGGACGCTCAGGGCCGGAACGTGTTCCAAGGTGGCTTTCTCGGCCTCGACAACATCGGGGTGTTCGACCGAGGCGCGCCCCTTCCGGGGGGCGGGTTCTTGAATCAGGCCGACGGCACCGCTTGGATGGCGATGTATTCGCTCAACTTGATGCGGATCGCGCTCGAATTGGCGATGCACAACCGGGTCTACGAGGACATCGCCACCAAGTTCTTCGAGCATTTCCTCCACATTGCCGAAGCGATGACCAAGATCGGCGGGGAGACGGCGGGTTTGTGGAACGAAGAGGACCAGTTCTACTACGACGTCCTCAACCCGCCCGACAACCGGCAGATCCCGCTTAAGATCCGCTCGATGGTCGGGCTGATTCCGCTCTTTGCCGTCGAGACGATCGACGAAGCCATGCTCGACGCGCTCCCGGAGTTTGCCCAGCGGCTCAATTGGTTTCTCGAGAACCGGCCCGAGCTTTCGGCGCTGGTGGCCAAGTGGGATGTGCCGGGACACGGCGAGCGACGCCTGCTCTCTCTGGTGCCCGGCAACCGGATCCGGCCGATCCTCGAACGGCTGCTCGACGAAACGGAATTCCTGTCCGACTACGGCGTCCGGGCCGTCTCCCGGTTCCACCACGATCGGCCGTATGAGATCGAGGTGGGCGGGCAGAGCCTCGCGGTCCGTTACCAGCCGGGCGAGTCTGATTCGGGTTTGTTCGGCGGAAACTCCAATTGGCGGGGCCCAATCTGGATGCCGGTGAATTACCTCCTGATCGAGTCGCTCCAGAAATTCCACTACTACTACCACGACCAGTTGATGGTCGAGTGTCCCACGGGATCGGGGCGGCAGGTGACCATCGACCATGTGGCCGCCGAAATCTCAGCGCGGCTGACCCGGCTCTTTCTGGCGGGTCCGGACGGGAAGCGGCCGGTGCTCGGGTACCATGCCAAGCTCCAGGGCGATCCGCACTTCCGCGATCATGTGCTGTTTCACGAATACTTCCACGGCGAAACCGGCCGAGGGGTTGGCGCATCACACCAAACCGGCTGGACTGGGTTGGTCGCCAAGCTCTTGATGCCCCGTTCGGTCCATCGGGCCGACACCGTCGCCGACGATCATCATCACCCCAAGCCGCGGCGCCGCGCGCCCGCCAAAGAGGCCGTATGACAGCAACCCCTCCGAGGGAGCCGATGACGTCTCCCTTTATGGAACGACCCGCCCCCAAGCTCCTCACCGGCCAGAAGGTGCTGGTCACCGGCGCGAGCTCCGGGATCGGGAAATCGATCGCCATGGCCATGGCCTCAGCCGGGGCCGATGTCTGCGTCAACTATCCGGTCGAGGCCGAGATGGCTAAGGCGATCGCGGAGGTCGAGGAGATCCGAGCCCACGGTGGTCACGCCTGGGCGCACCAGTGCGACGTCTCGAATGAGGCCGAGGTCGTGGCGATGTTCGACCGGATCCGCCGAGAAATGGGCACCGTCGACATCGTGGTGGCGAATGCCGGAATCCAGCGCGACGCCCCGTTCGAGGAGATGACGCTCGACCAATGGAACCGGGTCATCGGCGTCAACCTGACCGGCCAGTTCCTTTGTGCCCGGGAGGCGGTCAAGGAGTTCAAACGGCGAGGGCTTCACCAGGTGTCACGGTCGCTGGGCAAGATCATTTGCATGAGCTCGGTCCACGAAGTGATCCCGTGGGCCGGTCACGTGAACTATGCGGCGTCGAAGGGCGGGGTCATGCTGATGATGAAGAGCATTGCCCAAGAGGTGGCGCCCGCGGGGATTCGGGTCATGAGCATCGCGCCCGGCGCGATCCGCACCCCGATCAACCGGGACGCCTGGGAATCCCCGGAGGCCTATCAGCGCCTCCTGAAGCTGATCCCAGCGAAGCGAATCGGCGAGCCCGAAGACATCGCGCGAACCGCCGTGTGGCTCGCGTCGGACGAGGCCGACTATATCACGGGGACGACGACGTTCGTGGACGGCGGCATGACGCTCTACCCGGGTTTCGAAGCTGGTGGCTGATCGCCACGATCGGGAACGGCGACCGGCTACACCAAGCGCAAAACCGCCAACAACTCCGGGGTCGTTTGGCGAACCATCGCCACGGTGGCCTCGTCCGCATGCACCGGGCCCACACAACTGGGCACTCCCAACACCGCCGCCAAGTCCGGCGTTACCGCGAACGTCGTGGCGCCGAACAGCGCCCCCCCGACCAGGGTACCGACCAAGCCAACCGATCGGAGAAACGCGAAGGTCAAATCCGCATCCCGGAGGTCGGCGCCGTCCAACCTCGTCGCCCCCAGCACAGCGGCCGCCAACGAGGCGCCCCGCATGCCCGCGCCCCTGAAGTCCGCCTGAGACAGGTTGGCTTCACGAAGATCGGCCCCTTCCCAGTTCGCACCCGGCAGCTTGACCTGCCCGAAGTGGGCGTTAGGCATTTTGGTGTTCGCGAACCTCGGCGCGACCCCACTGGCGTAGCTCAACCGGAAGGTGGCCCGGGTGGCGTCGGCGTCGTCGAATCGGGCCGCGGTGAGATTGGCGCCCAGGACTTTGGCGCTGACCAGGTTGGCGCTCCGGCAATCGGCATCGGTAAGGTCGCACCCCGACAAATCCGCCCCGGCCATCCGAGCGTTCGCCAGCGACGTCCCCCGGAGGTCCGAGCAGGCCAGATCAGCATGGGTCAGGTCGGCCCCAGCGAGGTTGAGGCCGGCCAGCCGGCCATACCGAAGCGAGGCCCCGGCCAGGGCGGCGCCCTCAAGGGTTCCAGCCGGAATCCGCAACAGGACGGCGCCGGTTTCGCGATGGAGGATCTCGATCATCCTGGAACGTAGCCTCCTGACAGCCCCGCCGGGAACCTGGCGGCCCGGGCGGGCGTTCGTTCCCTAGTTCAATTCAGGCCGAGCCACCGACGCCAAGGGGCATATGTCACTGGGCCACAGAGTAACCTGCGAGGATTTGGTTCGGGAGCTGCCCGATTTCCTCGACCGCGAGCTCGCCACGATCAGAATGGCGGAGCTCCGGGCGCACCTCGATGAATGTGCTCGCTGCCTCCGGAAATACGAGTTCGACCGCGCGGTTCTCGCTCGGATTCGGGTCCGCTTGACGAGCGCGAACCTGCCGCCCGAACTGGAGGCCCGGGTGCTGGCCTCGATCGGGGCGGCTTGGGGCGATTCATGGACCTGAACGACGGCTCGATCACCGACCCCTCCGCCGAGTGGCTCGAGGCCGATGGGCTCGGCGCATTTGCCAGCGGCTCGGTCGCCGGTCCGCGGACCCGGCGCTATCACGGGCTGTTGATGGCGGCCGCGACACCTCCGACCGGGCGCCAAACGCTGGTGGCCGGATTAGATGCCCGGATCGAGTCGGGTGAAGCCGTGGAATACCTCACGGTGCAACGCTATTGGCCCGATGTCCAAAGCCGTTCGTTCGACCACTTCGCGGGGTTCTCCGCCGATCCGTGGCCGACTTGGAACTACCGACTCCCCGACGGCACCGAAATCGAGCACGAGCTGTTCGTCCCGAAGGACCGCTCGATGGTCGTGCTCCGGTGGCGGCTGGTCCACCCGGTCGCCGGCAAGCGGCTGGTCGTCCGTCCGCTGCTGACGGGCCGGGACATCCATGCGCTCCACCACGAGAACGCCGACTTCCGTTTTGACGCGGAGGTCTCGCCCGACCGAGTCCGGTGGCAACCGTATCACAGCCTTCCGGGTATCGTCGGCGTCCATAACGGCCGGTATCAA
>JANNQX010000003.1:0-14525 GCA_031400975.1 Gemmatimonadota bacterium | reverse complement strand
TGAGATCAAGTGCGGATTCAGCTGCGACTTCGGTTCATCTTTGCCCCAACGGGGCACCATCCCAAAGCCCGGGGTTGTGAGGATCGAGCTACCCCGGGATACCGGTCCCGACGGTATTTTACTTCTTGGTCGCCGCCCGTGCCCATGGAGGACACAACCCCGTTGGGGTAGATTCTCATCGAACGATCATCCCAGGGTAGGCCGTCGTTCCTCCGGCCAACCCTGGGCTTTGAGAAAGATCCCCGTTGGGGAAATTGGCGCCATTCGCGCCGTCACCACCCACCGCCAATCATGAGCTTTCCCCGCTACAAGAAATACAAACCCAGCGGCGTGGAATGGCTGGGGGACGTGCCGGAGCATTGGACGCTTCCGAAGCTCAAGAGCGTCGCGTCGTTCTCGGGCGGCGGGACCCCCAGTCGCGAGAACCTCACTTATTGGAACGGCGACATTCCATGGGTCTCACCGAAAGACATGAAGGCCGAGCAAATCGTTGGCGCGGAAGAGTCGATCACTGAGGACGGGCTACGAAGCAGCGCGGCCAATTTGTTGCCGGCGGGGCGCGTGTTGATGGTTGTCCGCTCTGGCATTCTCAAGCACACGATTCCGGTGGCGATCAATGAGGTGCCGGTTGCGTTGAATCAGGATATGAAGGCTCTGAATTTCGATGCCGATAGGTGTCTTGGTTGGTTCTTTCTGCGATGGGTTCAGGGGCTCAATGACCAACTCTTGCTTGCCTGGGCGAAGCAAGGTGCGACTGTCGAGAGCATCGAGCACACCTACCTTGCCGACACGATCCTTCCGATGCCGCCAATCGCCGAGCAAGTCAAGATCGTCGGGTTTCTGGGCCTGGAGACGGCGAAGATTGATCGGCTGGTGGCGGAGCAGCGGCGGCTGATGGAACTACTGAAAGAAAAGCGGCAGGCGGTTATCTCCCACGCGGTCACCCGAGGGCTGAATCCCGATGCCCCCATGAAACCCTCCGGCATCGAATGGCTCGGCAAGGTGCCGGCGGCCTGGAGGGTGATCACACTGAAACGGATCGCCGACGTCAACACTGGTGTGGCGAAGGGCAAGGACAACACGTCACGGGCCACGATCACTGTTCCGTACCTGCGCGTTGCGAACGTCCAGGACGGGTACCTCGACCTTGAGACCGTGGCGGAGATCGAGATTCCCATCTCGGAGCTGGATCGGTACGCTCTCAAGCGTGGTGACGTGCTCATGAACGAGGGCGGAGACTTCGACAAGTTGGGGCGCGGCTGCGTGTGGGACGGCCAGATCGAGCCGTGCATCACCCAGAACCACGTCTTCGCCGTGCGTCCTCGGGAGGTCTCATCAGCTTGGCTCAACGCGATCACCAGCTCGGGTTTTGCTCAGTTCTACTTCATGACTCGGTCAAAGCAGAGCACGAACTTGGCGTCTATTTCCTCGACGAACCTCATGGAACTACCGGTTATTCTTCCGCCGCCAAGTGAGCAGGAACCGATCCTCTCGTACATCGCGGATCAAACGGCACGGTTCGATCTGCTCACCGCCGAAGCCCAGCGTGCCGTCGACTTGTTGCAGGAACGCCGTGCTGCGCTGATCTCCGCCGCCGTCACCGGCCAAATCGACGTGCGCGGCCTGGCCGCATCGGAGGCCGCGTGAGCGTCCACAAAGAAATCAGCTTCGAGACCGAGATCTGCCACCACCTCGCCGACCACGGCTGGCTCTACGCCGAGGGCGACGCGGCAGACTACGACCGCGCCCGGGCGCTGTTCCCAGCCGATGTCCTGGCCTGGGTCCAAACCGCCCAGCCCAAAGCCTGGGAAGCCCTGACCAAGAACCACGGCCCCCAGGCCGGCGACACCCTCTTGGCCCGCCTTCGAGATCAACTCGACCAACGCGGCACCCTCGACGTCCTCCGCCACGGCATCGAACTGCTGGGCCTGAAGGAGCCACTCAAGCTCGCCGAGTTCAAGCCGGCCCTGGCCATCAACCCCGACATCCTGGCCCGGTACGCGGCCAACCGCCTCCGGGTCGTCCGCCAGGTTCACTATTCCCCGCACAACGAAAACAGCCTCGATCTGGTCCTGTTCCTGAACGGCCTGCCGGTGGCCACCGCGGAACTCAAGACCGACTTTACCCAAAGTATCGGCGACGCCATCGACCAGTACCGCTTCGACCGCCTGCCGCGTCCCAAGGGCCAGGCCGCCGAGCCACTGCTGGCCTTTCCGAGCGGAGCGCTGGTCCATTTCGCGGTCAGCAACAGTGAAGTCCACATGGTCACCAAGCTGGACGGGCCCGCCACCGTCTTTCTGCCCTTCAACCGGGGCAATCAGGGCGCCGCCGGCAACCCGGTCAACCCAGCGGGCGGCCACCGCACCGCCTACCTCTGGGAGCAGGTCTGGGCCCCCGACAGCTGGCTCGAAATCCTCGGCCGTTACCTCATCGCCAGGCGCGACCAGAAGAAACGAATCCAGACGGTCATCTTTCCCCGGTTTCATCAGCTCGACGTGACCCGGAAGCTCCAAGCCGCGGTCCTGGCCGATGGTCCCGGCGGGAAGTATCTCGTCCAACACTCGGCGGGCTCGGGCAAAACCAACTCGATTGCCTGGACCGCTCACTTCCTGGCCGAGCTGCATGACGGGCGGGCCGCGAAGGTCTTCGACACCGTGCTCGTGGTGTCCGACCGGAACGTGATCGATGCCCAGCTCCAGGAGGCGCTGTTCGACTTCCAGCGGATCAGCGGGGTGGTCGCGACGATCGACAGCAAGGACGGCAGCAAGAGCGGCCAACTGGCCGAGGCGCTATCGGGTGACAAGAAGATCGTGGTCTGCACGATCCAAACCTTCCCCTTTGCCCTGGACGCCGTCCGGCAGTTGGCGGCCGCGGCGGGCAAGCGGTTTGCCGTCATTGCCGACGAAGCCCACAGCTCGCAGACCGGCGAGGCGGCGGCCAATCTCCGGGCGGTCTTGTCGCCCGATGAGTGGCGGGACCTCCGCGACGGCGGCGAGGTCAGCACCGAGGACATCCTCGCGGCGCAGATGGCCGCCCGGGCCGATGACGGCGGGATCACGTTCGTTGCCTTTACCGCCACCCCGAAGAACAAGACCATCGAGATTTTCGGCACCCGGCCCGATCCCTCCCGCAAACCCGCCCCCGACAATGTGCCGGCGCCGTTTCACGTCTATTCGATGCGCCAGGCCATCGAGGAGCAATTCATCCTCGATGTGCTCCAGAACTACACCCCGTACAGCCTGGCGTTCAAGCTGGCCCATGAAGGCCGCGAGATCGACGAGAAAGAGGTCGAACGGAGCGCCGCGATCAAACGGATCATGGGTTGGGTCCGGCTCCACCCGTACAACATCGCCCAGAAGGTGGCGATCGTGGTGGAGCACTTCCGCGCCCGGGTGGCGCCACTCCTTCAAGGCCGAGCCAAGGCGCTGGTGGTGGTCGCGAGCCGAGTCGAGGCGGTTCGGTGGCAGCTGGCGATCGAGCGGTACATCAAGGACCGGGGCTATCAGATCGGCACCTTGGTGGCCTTTTCCGGCGAGGTGACCGACCTGGAGTCCGGGCCCGACCGGTTCACCGAGCAGAGCCGGGTCCTGAACCGGCATCTCAAAGGCCGGGACATCCGGGAAGCGTTCAACGGTGACGAGTACCACATCCTGCTGGTGGCCAACAAGTTCCAGACCGGGTTCGACCAGCCGCTGCTCTGCGGGATGTACGTCGACAAACGGCTGGCCGGGATCCAGGCCGTGCAAACGTTGTCCCGGCTCAATCGCGCCTACCCCGGCAAGACCACGACCTACGTGCTCGATTTCGTGAACAACACCGAGGAAGTCCTGGCCGCCTTCAAATCCTACTATGCCACCGCGGAACTCTCGGCCACCACCGATCCGAATCTGGTGTTCAACCTGCGCGCCAAGCTCGATGCCGCCGGTCACTACGACGATTTCGAGGTCAACCGGGTGGTCGAGGTGGAACTGAACCCGCGGTCCAAGCAAAGCGACCTGGTCAGGGCATTGGAGCCGGTCCACGACCGGATCATGAAGCGGTACCACGCCGATCCCGAGGCCCTGATCCTGTTCAAGGGAGACATGGGCGCCTTTGTCCGGCTCTACACCTTTCTGTCGCAGGTCTTTGACTACGGCAACACGGCCATCGAGAAGCGGGCCATCTTCTACAAGCGACTGTTGCCGTTGCTCGACTTCGGCCGCGAGCGCGAGGGCATCGATCTCTCCAAGGTCGTCCTGACCCACTACTACGCGAAGGACCTCGGCAAACAGGCTATGCCCCTGGCGGTGGGAGAGGCGGCCAAGCTGGAGCCGATCACCGAGGCCGGCAGTGGGAGTGTGCAGGAGAAGGAAACGGCCCTGCTGAGGGAGATCATCGCGAAGGTCAACGACTTGTTCGACGGTGAATTGACCGATCAGGACAAACTGGTCTACGTGAACACCGTAATTAAGGGCAAGCTGCTGGAGTCGGAAATCCTCCGGCAACAAGCGGCGAACAACACCAAGGAGCAGTTTGCCAACTCGCCTGATTTGAACCGGGAACTCCTGAACGCCATCATGGGGGCGCTCGACGCTCACACGGTCATGAGCACCCAGGCGCTGACCCCCGCCGTTCAGGCCGGGATGAAGGATATTCTGCTCAACTATGCGAGCCTCTACGAGGCCCTTCGCGGGCCGCGGGCCGGTGCCCAAGCGGGCCCCTGAATTTGCTGGTATTCTCTAGCTATGAGACTGCCTCCATTGCTGACCCCAATCCTCCTGGTTGTCCTGACCAAGGCGGCCCCGGCCCAAACCCGCCCCACCTTGTCGCCCCTGACTCGGCAGTTCGTGGTCGAGGACGCGCCGGTGATTGCCCTTCGCCACGTTCGGTTGATCGACGGCACCGGCGCACCGGTTCGCGACAACCAAACCGTGGTCCTCACCGACGGCCGGATCACCGCGGTCGGTGACGACGCGTTGGTGGCCGTGCCCCCGGGAGCCAAGGTCCATGATCTCACGGGGACGACCCTGATCCCCGGGC
Source organism: Gemmatimonadota bacterium (assembly GCA_031400975.1). Lineage (GTDB taxonomy): Bacteria > Gemmatimonadota > Gemmatimonadetes > Gemmatimonadales > GWC2-71-9 > SHZU01. The sequence continues at coordinate 9,506 of JANNQX010000003.1, read as the reverse complement.
TCTACGACCTCCACGCCCATCAGTACTTCTACTCGAACGCCGGCCTGACCCAAATGGCGGTCTCCGCCCCCCGCCTCTATCTCGGCGGTGGCATTACCACCGTCCGCACCGCCGGCGCCCAGATGCCGTACGACGAAATCAACACCAAGCGCGACATCGACCGTGGCCTGGCCCCCGGGCCGCGGATCCACCTGAGCGGCCCTTACCTCGACGGTCCCGATCCCGGCCCCGGCCGCGAACGCCGGCTTGAAACGCCGGAGGAAGCCCGGCGGGTGGTGGCCTATCTGGCCGGCGAAGGGGTGACCTGGCTCAAGTTCTCGGGCGGGGTGACCCGGGCCGTGTTAGGCGCCGCCATCGAGGAAGCCCACAAACACCAGATGGGCGTTACCGGTCACCTCTGCTCGGTCAGCTTCCGGGAAGCCGCCGCCTTAGGCATCGACAACCTCGAGCACGGCTTCATCACCAACAGCGATTGGGTCCCCGACCGCGAACCGGATCGGTGCTCGTCCAAGAACATGCGAATCCAAGCCGACGTCGACGTCGACTCCCCCGCCGTCGACTCGACCATCCACGAGCTCCTAGCCCGGAAGGTGGCCCTGACCTCGACCCTCTCGGTCTACGAGCTGTTCGTCACCGGCCGCGCCAAGGTCACGCCCGAAGCACTCGAGATGATCGCGCCCGCACCCCGGGCCGCCGTCCTGGCCGAACTCGACGCCACCAACAAGGGCAACGGATTCGTCTCGCCCCGGCTGTTCCTGAAGATGATGCGGTTTGAGCGAAAGTGGGTCCAAGCCGGCGGCCTCCTCGCCGCCGGCGTCGACCCCTGGGGCACCGGCAGCCTTCCCGGATTCGGCGATCACCGGAACTACGAATTGCTGATCGAAGCCGGCTTCAGCCCGGCGGAAGCCATCAAGATCATGTCCGCCAACGGCGCCCAAGTCCTCCGCGAAATCAACCAACGCGGCACCATCACCGTCGGCAAACAAGCCGACCTTGTGATCCTCGACGGCGACCTCTCCGCCGCGCCAGGCATCATTCGCAACGTCCGCCTCGTCTTCAAAGACGGGATCGGTTACGACGCCCCCAAGCTCCGCGCCTCCGCCAAAGGTATGGTCGGCATCCAATGATCGCGCTCGCACTGTTTCTCCAAGCCCAACTCCCCCCGGCCCCCGAGTGCCGAGTGCCGAGCCCCGAGTGCCGAGCAACCGAGATCCGAGCGTTAGGCCGATCCGAACGGGCCTCGGCCGTAACGCGAGTGGCGCTGTTCCTCAAGGATCCAAGCCCCATCATCCGAGCTGAGGCCGCCTGGGCCTTGGCGCAAATCGCCAAGGACTCGGCCGCGTCGGACCTGGTGGCGGCTCTGCTCCAAGCCGAAGCCGATGGGACCGCCCTCGGCGCCCGGCATCCCACCGGGCCAGAACAGGCCCGGGCGCTCGGGCGGGTGCCCGGCCGGAACGCCACCCGCACCGCCAAGACCGCGGCACTCTTCGATCGGTGGCTGACCGAGACGGCAACCCCGGCCAGTTTGGTCGAGATCATCCGCGGCGCTGAGTCGTTTGCTCGGATCAACGGCCGGCAAGCCCCGTTCGGCCCGGTGGCGCTCGGACGGCTGGAAAAGTTCGTCGGTTACACCAGTAGCACCGATCCCGAGTCGGCCGCCCGGGTGCGGCGGGCTGCCGTCGCGACCCTGATTCGGGCCGGCCGGAGGTCGGTCGAGACCGTCGGCCAGGCCCTCGGCGATCCCGATGCCGAGGTTCGCCGCCTCGGGGTGCTCTGGGCCGCGACGGCTCCCGATTTCACCGAGCGGCGCGACCTGATCGGTGGCGCGCTGGCCGACCCCGATCCAATGGTTCGACTCGAAGCGCTCCGGACCTATGGCCGGTATTTTCAGGCCACCGATTGTGGCCCGGTGCTTCGGTCCACCAGGGATCGATCCGCCCACGTTGCCCTCGAGGCGCTCGATCTGCTCGGCAACGCCTGCCCGGACTCCGCCGGGCCGGCCGACGCGTTGTGGCGGATCGTGGACACGTTGGCGGCCTCTCCTCAAGGGCGGATCGAAACCCTAGCAAGTTGGCATCGCGGTGCCCGGGCGTTGGTTGCCCTCGCCAAGATCGCGCCCACTCGGGCCGCCTCGGTCCTGACCAGGGTCGGGGCGGATCGAACCTGGCAGGTCCGAGCCTATGCCGCCCGAGCCGCCGCGATCATCGGCGATCCCGACCGGCTCCTGTCCTTCGCGGCCGACCGCGAGGACAACGTCCGGGAAGCCGCCATCGGCGGCTTGCTCAAGGTCCGGGGGCACGCCACCGATTCGGTGATTCGAGCCCAGCTATCCCGGACCGACTATCAACTCGTTCTGACGGCCGCCCAGCTGCTCGAGGGCACCCCTGACAAGCCCCGAGCCGTCGCGGCGCTCCTGGCCTCGCTCCGGCGGCTGACGGCCGAGCAGCGGGAGAACTCGCGCGACCCTCGGATCGCGATCCTGGAGCGGTTGGCCGAGGTGGGTGATTCGAGCCAGTCGGGGTCGCTCGAACCGTATCTCAACGATTTCGATCCGGCGGTCGCAGCCAAAACGGCCCGAACGCTGGCCCAATGGGGGGTCGCCAAGCCGGCGGCTCCGCGCCCCCTCACGGCCCGGGCTCCAGACCCGGTGGTGCCTGCGGGCACCGTCCTTCGGGTGGTGATGAGTCCGGGATCGGGCGGCGGTTTCTTCGAGATTGAGCTCCGCCCCGATCTGGCGCCGATCACGGTGGCGAGGGTTGTCGCCTTGGCGCGCGAGGGGTACTACGACTTGCTGACGTGGCACCGGATCGCCGCGAACTTCGTCATCCAAGGGGGCAGTCCGAACGCGAACGAGTACTACGGCGATGCCCGGTTCCTCGCCGATGAGGTCGGAGCCCTTTCCCATGAACGGGGCACTCTGGGCATCTCAACTCGGGGCCGTCACACCGGCGACGCCCAGCTCTTTGTCAATCTCGTCGACAATCTCCGGCTCGATTTCGACTACACCGTTTGGGGACGGGTGACCGAGGGAATGGGGGTGGTCGATGGGATCATTGAAGGCGACGTGATCGAACGGGTTGAGGTTATTGACCAGATCCCCCAGCGGCGCGTACGTTAGGGGGTCGGCGGAGACGGTACTCTCGAGACTGTGGAGGCTATATGGGCAAGGGTTTGGGGTTGGCGGCAGTCGTGGCGGGGATGGCGTTGGCTTTGGCGACCTCTCCGGTGGCGGCGCAGAAAAAGGACCGATATCTGCTCACCGTCGAGGAAATGAGTGAGCGGCAGGATCTGTCGACCGCGCACGACGCGGTTCGACTGCTCCGGCCTCAATGGCTCAAGACCAGCCGGTCAAAGGGTAGCATCGGTTCGGCGGCGTTCGGCTCAGCGGCGAGCCGGCCGGCTTCCCGGAACTCCGGCAGTGAGGACAATCCGAGGGGCGACATCGATGCCGCGTCGCAAACGGCGAACTCGACCCGCGATCGGATGCTGAGCGACGAGGCCAACAAGAAGTCCGGGCCGGTTGTGTACGTCGATGACGTCAAACAAGCGGAAGTCGATGACCTCAAGAATATTCGGATGGCTGAGATCGCCGAGATTCGCTACCTGAACGGCAACGACGCGTCGGGCCGCTACGGGGCCGGACACGAGTCCGGTGCGATCTTGCTCAAAACCAACCGAATCAAGCAGTAGGACTACCTCGGGCGGGCGAGAGCCCGCCCTCGGTTTTTTCAGCGACGACTACTTCTTGGCTAGGGTGTAGCTCCCGCCGCCAACCACGCTGCCCCCCTGACTAGCTTCGAGCGTCCCGGCCACCTGGGCCCCATCAGCACTGAGGGTCGCGGTGAACGCTACGTCGTATTCACCGAAGGCTTGCTTCCACGATACCTTGTCGCCGTCGAATGCCAGCTCACGGGGTTCGCCGGCCGGGGGCGCGTCGGCGCCGGCCAGACTGGCCACGACCTTGTAGGCCGATCCGTCTTTGGAGAGGGTGACGGTCATGGTGCCGGATGGTCCATCGGTGGTGAAGGGCCCTTCCCACGTGCCGAGGAACTTCGGGTTGGCCGCCATGGCGGCGGGAGCGGTAGCGGCGCCGGTCTGCGCCTCGGCAGGCCTGGCCAGGGCAGCGCTGAGGGCCCCGGTGAGCAGAATGGCGACGACATCGAGAGAACGCATTGAAATCCTTTCAGGTGGTACGATGGTTGCGAACAGGGGCTTACGACGCCTTCGGCCCCGTGGTTTCGTCTAGAGACGTCGAAGGCGGACTTGGGTCACACTATGGTCGGCGCCCTTCTCCAAGATCAGGTGGGCCCGTTCTTTGGTTGGCCCGATGTTCTCTCGCAGATTCTTGCCGTTGATTTCCTCCCAGACCCGATTGGCAAACGCCACCGCCTCGGCCTCGCTCATCTCGGCGTAGCGGCGGAAGAACGACTTGGGATCGCGAAACGCGGTCTCCCGGAGTCGGAGGAACCGGTTCAGAAACCAGTGGCGGATATCGGCTTCGGCGGCGTCGACGTAGATCGAGAAGTCGAAGAAATCCGACACGAACGGCCGGTCGATGTCACCGAGGCGGCCGTCCGCACCCTGAAGCACATTGAGCCCCTCGATGATCAGGATGTCGGGTTGGCGAACGGTCTCGAGCGCTCCCGGCACGATGTCGTACACCAAGTGGGAATAGACCGGGGCCGAGACGCTGGCGACCCCCGCCTTCACGTCGGCCACAAACTGGACCAGCCGCCGGGCGTCGTAGCTCTCCGGAAAACCCTTCCGCTCCATCAAGCCCCGCGCTTCCAACACCGCATTCGGATAGAGGAAACCGTCGGTGGTAATCAACTCGACCTTGGGGTGATCGGGCCACCGGGCCAACAACGCTTGCATCACGCGAGCGGTGGTGCTTTTTCCAACGGCGACGCTCCCGGCCACCCCGATCAGGTAGGGCTTTCGGCCGGCGGTTTTTCCGAGGAAGATGTCGGCCACCCGGGCCAGGTCGCGGGTGGCGGCGACGTGGAGATTGAGTAGCCGGGACAGCGGGAGATAAACCTCCTCGACATCCCGCATCGAAAGCTGATCGTTGACTCCCCGGAGCTCGGCCAAGCCGGCTTCTGTGAGCGTGAGGGGGGTGTTGAACCGGAGTGGGGCCCACTCCTCGCGGTCGAAGTTGGTGTAGGTCGAGAAGGGCATCGGGCCTAAGAGCTAAGACGGCGCCCCGCCTCGGTCAAGCTCAAGCGGTTGGCGCAAGACAACTCACCCGCTCACCGATTGACTTGTTTTCGGTCAGTGATTTGGCGCAAATCGGGCTAATTCTCATTCGAAACCTGCCCCGACAGATCTCCGATAAAACATTACTCCGAAATACTTTAGCTATGCGGCATGGGTTTCGCTGCTACCCGGCTTCAGTGGTTACTTGGCCGAGCGTCGTCAATGTATAAGATCGGTGAATCAAGGCTCGCCCGTCACATTCTTCAAACGTCAGAGTTCATCGGCAATGTCGCTCTCGCGCTGTTTTCGTGGCTGGTTGGCCGCCTTGCTCGTCTGTTCCTCGAACCTGGCGGCGCAGGCGGTTTGCGGCACACCCGGAAAGGATGGGCCAGGCGGCACTCTGACCGGGATCGTCAATACCTACTATCCCGGCCTAACCGCCAGCGCCTCGGGAGCCGGGGCGATCACGTTGGGCACCGCGGTCGGGTCGTTGAGCACCATCACACCCGGCGATCTCCTCCTCATCATCCAGATGCAGGATGCCGCCATCAACTCCGCCAACACCTCGGCCTACGGCGCGGGGACCACCACTGGTAGCGGGAGCACCAACCTCAACAACGCCGGCCGCTATGAGTATGTCACCGCCACCAACTCGGTCGGGGTCGGGGGCGGTTCGTTGACCTTTCGGGGCACTGGGGCCGGCAATGGTCTCAACAACACCTACACCAACGCAGCCGCCACGGCCGGCCAGGGCCAGCGGCGCTACCAAGTCGTGCGGGTTCCTCAGTATTCGCAAGCAACCCTCAGCTCCGGCTTGACCGCGGCTTACTGGAATGGCGTGACCGGCGGCGTCTTGGCGGTCGATGTGACCGGGCAACTCACGTTAGGCGGAACGGTCAATCTCGACGGCCGTGGATTCCGGGGCGGCGCCGGGTTGGGTTTCGGGGGCGGCGCAGGCGGTACGAACACCGATTTCCGCAACCTCTCCAGCAATCCGTTTCACGGGATCAAAGGTGAAGGCATTGCGGGAACCCCGCGGTGGGTCCTCAATCCGCAAACCAGTACCAATACCGATCTGGGGTTGGAGGGATACCCAAATGGGGACGCGGCGCGCGGTGCCCCCGGTAACGCGGGTGGCGGCGGAACCGACGGGAACCCATCCAACAACTCGGAAAACTCGGGCGGCGGCGGTGGATCAAACGGCGGCGCCGGCGGGCAGGGCGGCTTCTCTTGGAGTTCCACCCTCGATGTGGGCGGTCGAGGCGGGAGTGCGTTCGGGGTGGCTGCAGTCGGTCGAGTGGTGTTAGGTGGTGGTGGCGGAGCCGGGAGCCGGAACAACTCGACGGCACCCAGGAACGGCGGTGGCGCGGGTGGTGGCATCGTCCTGATCCGGTCGGGTACCATCACCGGCACCGGTAGCATCTCCGCCAACGGCCTGGTCGGCCGCTCGCCGGACAATGACGGAGCCGGTGGCGGTGGAGCCGGCGGCAGCATCGTTGTCCTGACCGCGTCCGGCGGACTGGGCGGCCTGTCGATTCAAGCCCGGGGCGGCAACGGCGGCGACGCCAATCTGATCCAGGCCTCGGCGGGAGAGGCCCACGGCCCGGGTGGCGGCGGTGGTGGCGGTGCCGTAGTGGTCTCGAGCGCTGCGACGGTCGATGTGGCCGCCGGGGTTCGCGGGAGCACCACCACTGGCCTCCTTGCCTATGGGGCGACCAACGGTGGGAACGGGGTGAGCCTGACGGCCGCCATCGGCACCAGTCCGGGGACCTCGACCGGTTCGGCTTGCGTTCCGGTCCTGTCGGTCACCAAGACGACTTCAACGGCCACGGTATCCAATGGCAGCGGGGGCACGACCGCGACCTACCAGATCGTGGTGGCCAATGCCGCCAGCAAAGACACCGCCCGGAATGTGTTGCTCCTCGACACCTTGCCCACCGGATTTACCTATACCTCGAGTTCGGCTCCGGTCTTGAGCGGCGGCGCCACTCGGCCGACAACGACCAATCCGACCGGCGGCGACGCCCGGCCCCAGTGGAGCAGCTTCTCGATTCCGGCCGGCGGCAGCGTCAGCCAGACCTTCGTGGTTGCCGTGGCCTCGACTGTTGCCAACGGGACCTACAGCAACTCGGCCCGCGCGATCTATCTCGATCCGGCCCGGGCAACCCCAACCGGCACCACCAGCGTTGCCTATGACACGACGGGCTCCGGCGAAAACGTCACCGTCCAGGCGCCCGATCTGACGATTACCAAAACTCACGTGGGCAGCTTTTCGGTTGGGGTGAATGGGACCTACTCGATCGTCGTCCGCAACTCGGGAACCGGGGCTACCAGCGGAACGATCACCGTGGTTGATACTCTGCCGACCGGGTTGGGCTTCGTCTCGGCGTTAGGGGCACCCTGGGCCTGCGGCGCGGTGGCTGCCGTCGTCACTTGCACCCAGGCGGCAGCCCTTGCGCCCGCCACCAACGCCGCCACGATCACGTTGACGGTGAGTGTGGCAGCCGGTGCGGCGCCGGCGGTCTCCAACCGGGCCTGGGTTTCGGGAGGCAATGAGCCGACCGGCAATCAATCGAACAACCTCGCGACCGACCCGACCACCGTGGTGGGAGCCAGCGCGGATATCGTGACCACCAAGACCGGTCCGGCTACCGTGGCTCCCGGAGTAAACGCCGTCTACTCGATCACCGCGCTCAACAACGGTCCGAGCCCCGCCACCAACGTAATCGTCACCGATACGCTCCCAGCGGGTGCGTCCTTCGTGAGCGCCACCGGCGGCGGGACGCTGGCGGGGATTGTGGTGACCTGGCCGACGGTGGCCAGCTTGGCCAACGGCGGATCGAGCACCTTCTCGGTCACTGTGACCTTCGCGTCGGCTGGGTCGTATCTCAACTTGGCCGCCAGCACCTCGACGACCACCGACCCGACCCCGGCGAACAACAACGGTTCCGCCGCCGCCGCCCGGGTTACCACGACGGTCACGGCCACCGCCGATGTCAGCGTTACCAACGTCGGCCCGGGCGCCGCCATAGCGGGGACCAACGTGGCCTACACGATTACGGCGGCCAACGCCGGGCCGAGCGTCGCCGTCAATGTCGTGGTGACGGACACCTTGCCGGCGGGCGCCACCTTCGTGAGCGCAACCGGCGGCGGCACCCTTGCGGGCAATGTGGTGACTTGGCCCACGATCCCGAGCCTCGCCACCGGCGCCCCGACGGTCTACACCCTGACGCTCAGTTACCCGGCTGCCGGGAGCTACACCAACGTCGCCGCCGCGACCGCGAGCACCGCGGACCCGAATCTGACCAACAACCGGAGCCCGGCCACGACCGTGGTCGGGACCAGCGCCGATGTCGTGACGACCAAGACCGGACCTGCCTCGGTCGGGGTGGGCGTCAGCGCGACCTACACGATTACCGCTCTGAACAATGGCCCGAGTACGGCGACCAACGTGGTCGTGACCGACACCCTCCCCGTCGGCGCGACTTTCCAGAGCGCTACCGCCGGCGGCACCCTAGCCGGCTCGGTCGTGACCTGGCCGACGGTGGCAAGCCTCGCCAACGGGGCCAGCGTGAGCTTCTCGGTGACGGTCACCTACGCGGCGACGGGGTCGAGGCTCAATCTGGCGGCCAGCACCGCCACCTCGACCGATCCGACCCCGGCGAACAACAACGGCTCCGCGGCCGGTGCCCGGGTCACGACCACGGTGGTGGCGTCTGCCGACATTGCGACCACCAAGACCGGGCCCGCCACGGTGGCGGCCGGCTCCAACGCGACCTACACGGTCTCCGCCCGCAACAACGGTCCCAGTACCGCGACCGTCGTGCTGATCACCGATACTCTGCCGGCGGGCGCGACGTTTGTCAGCGCCACCAACGGCGGCACCCTGGCCGGTACGGTGGTGACCTGGCCCGTCGTGGCCACGATTACCAACGGCACCACCGTCAACCGGTCGGTCACCGTCTTCTTCGCGGCGATCGGGTCGTACCTCAACATCGCGGCCAGCACGGCGACGACCTCTGATCCAACCCCGGCCAACAACGACGGTTCGGCCGTTGGGGCCCGGGTGACGACGACGGTTACAGCGGCAGCCGCCGATGTCGCGACCACCAAGACCGGGCCCGCCGCCGTCGCGATCGGCGCCAACGCGACTTATGTGGTGTCGGTGCGAAACAACGGCCCGAATAGCGCCTCGAACACCGTGGTCCGCGACACCTTGCCGGCGGGCGCGACCTTTGTCAGTGCGACCAATGGCGGCACCCTGAGCGGGAACGTCGTAACCTGGCCTAACGTGGCGACCATTGCCAACG
>JANNQX010000002.1:0-83010 GCA_031400975.1 Gemmatimonadota bacterium | reverse complement strand
CAAGAGCAACCAGGCGCCGACCAGCCCACCGAGTACGCCGGTCGCCCCGATGCTTGCCACCCAGCCGCCGACCCCGGCGAACTGGCGGCGATAGCCCCAGAGGCTCCCGAAGGCTCCCGGCCAAAGCGCCATGGTATTCGTCGTGTTGGCCGTCAGCGGCGGGAGGCCGATCGCGACGAGGATCGGGAAGGTGACCAGACTGCCCCCGCCGGCGATCGAGTTGATCGCTCCGCCGACCAGTGCCGCCAATGCCGCGAGGAGGAGTGAGCCAGCGCTCACGGAGTGACGGCCCGGGCCGCTTCAACCACGCCGCCGAGAAACGCGCGGTCCTCGGCCCAGCGCGGGCCGGCATCGGGCTCGGGCCAGGCACTCCAGATCACCGCGACCAACCGCTCGGCCGGATTGAGATAGAGCGTCTGGCCGAAGATCCCTTCGCCCTCGAAGGCACCATCGTGATTCGGCAACGCCCTTGCGCCCTTCGGATACGACCACCAGAAATAGCCGTAGCCTAACGGATAATCCGGGTACAACTTGCCATAGCCGTTCGCGGGCGAGTCGGCCCGCGGGTGACTGGCTTCGGCGACCCATCCCTCGGGCAGGACCCGCCGGCCGGCGGCCTGCCCGCCATCCAGAATGAATTGCCCGAAACGGCCGTAGTCCCGCAGAGTGGCGTTGACACTCCCGCCGGCGAACTCCTGACCGCCGTCGGACTCGAGGAGCCAGTAGCCGTCTGATTCCATCCCGAACGGTTGCCAGATCTTCTCCGCCAAGTAGGCCGACAGCGTTTTGCCGGTGGCAGCTTGGACGACCAAGCCCACCAGGTGGGTTTCGCCGGTGTTGTAGTTGTAGATCGTTCCCGCCGGGCCCACTCGCGGCAAGCCTTTCATGACATCGAACACGCATCCTGGTTTCCGGGCGTTCAGGCATTGCGTCACCTTGGCGATATCGGCGGCCGGATCGCGATAGTCCTCGTTGTACTTGATGCCGGAGGCCATTTGCATCGCTTGCCGAATCGTGACCCCCTCATACGCTGACCCCTTCAAGTCGGGCAAGTACTTGTCGAGCGGGTCTTCGATACTGGCGATCGCCCCGTCTTGGACCGCCGCTCCAACCAGGGTGGAGACGAATGACTTGCCGACCGAAAAGGAAATCCATTTCGTCGACTCGTCATTGCCGAGCCGGTATCGTTCGTCGAGAATCTTCCCGTCCTTGAGGATCAGCAGCCCGGTCACATGGTTGCGGACCATGAAGCTGTCGATGCCCAACGTCTGCCCCGCGATTTGGTAGCGAACATCCAGGAGCGGTGAGGCCGATTTCGGGAGCGGGTGGACCGTGGCGCCGCGTTGAAAGACCCGAAATGGCGAGGCCTGGTCCATATGCCGGTACCGAGGCACCTGCTGTTCGGGCCGGAGAAACAGGATGTTCTCGGCCAGGCCGAGGGAGTCGGTAGGGGTGCTGACCGGAGCGGCTTTCGGAGCCGAGTCGGCGCAGCCGGCCAGCCCGGCAAGAGTGAAGATGAACGTGATTCGAGTCGTCATTGATTGGTCTATCCCCGCATCCGGCGGACCTGGGTCTTGGGCGACCACGTGGTCCGAACCCAGCGGTCGTCTGCCCCCCGCACCGCCACCGTCGCCGACCCGCTCCCGCGCGACACCAACTTTCCCTCAACCTCCCCGGCGGCCAACAGAAATCGATCCCCGACCTTGAGATCCGATAGGGGCCCAGCCGGATCGAGCTCGACTTGGAGTCCGAGGGTCAGTTGCCCCGGGGGAGCATGGTCTGCGGCGAGATGGTAGGTCGACATTGGGCACGCGCGGAAAACGGAATGATTAGGGGCCGAGCCCTAAGCTAATCACGAAGCAGCCATTTGCCTCGCAGACTGAGCCCTTGGGCCCGATAAAGCGATCCGCCACCCGTCGGGCCGGCACCGGTGGCTGCCACGTTCGAAAACGAATAGTCGACCGCAACGTCGAATCCCGGAGCCGGTCGATAGCCGATCCCCCCCCCGAACCGTTGGGTGCCCTTCGTTGATCCCGGCCCGGCGAAGGCAACCTGTTGGGCACCGAGCCCCAGATCGAACGACAGGTACCAGCCAAGGTCGCGGCCTCGCGACCACCGGACCCCCAACTCACCATGTCGAAACCGGGCCGGCGCGAAGTACCCGTCTCGCGGACTCTTGTCATAGGCGATCGCCCGCCCTGCCACTGTTATCGCAAGACTCCGGGTCGGACGCCACCGAGTCGAGACAAACCCGACCTGGCGCCGGTTCGGCACCGACCCACCCTCCAGCCGACCGAGATCGGTCCCGGCGGCCAGGCTCAACCGACTGCCCACTCGGGCCTCGGCCTCGGCCCCGAACGAAGTCACCTCGACGCCGGACAGCATCATCAGCGCCGTTTCGTCAAACCCGGCTCGGCGAACGCTGGCCCCCGCCGAAAGCCACCGGGCCAGCTTGATCGTACCGGCCACCGATCCGGTGATCATGTCATGGGTCTTGGTCACGGCGCCCTGCTCGGCCCGAATCCGAACTCCGCCGACGTCCCCGACCACCTCGACGTTTGGGGCCACGGGGAATCGAAGGCTGAGTCGGCCGCCGGTCGATTGCCCGGTGGCAAGGCCGAGTTCAGCCCATCGTTGGCTGACGTAGGCCGTGGTTTGGGCCGATCCGAGCCATCCTCGGGCGGCGGCGCCGAGCACGAGGGATCGATTCTGATCGCTGTCCCAACTCCCGCCAGCCGACGGCTCGACCGAAGGCGCCAGGTCGGCCCGTACCCACCGAAGTTGCTGTCCCGCGTCGGCGTTTTTGGGGTCGGCCGCCAACGCTTTGTTGAGGGCATCACGAGCCCCCCTCGGTCGGCCGGACCACCGGAGTACCTGGGCCAAGCCGACCCACACCTCAGGATCCTTGGTGACGGTGGCCGCGATCCGCCGCCACAACCGTTCGCTCCGAACGAGGTCACCCCTCCAGGCTGCCACTACCGCCACGCCCTTGTCCGCCTCGAGCCGTTCGCCGCGAGTCGAAATGGCTTGGTAGGCCCGCTCCGCCTCGCCGAGCTTGCCGGCCCAGGCCAGGGTCCGGGCCCGCGACAGCTCGGCCTCGACGTCTTTGGGCTGATCGACCAACCAGCGGTCGTACCGGGCTAGTGCCGGCCGGAAGCTGCCGGCCCAAGCCAGCGTCTGGGCAGCCCCCAGGGCTGCGTCTCGGTAGGTCTTGTCCCGACTGAGGATCGAGTCGTAGATCGCGATCGCCCTGGCGGTCTCACCGTTCCAGGCGAGGGCTTTGGCGAGCGCGATCCGGCCCTCTTCGTCACCGGGCTCGAGGATACCGTAGCGTTGATAGAGCGGAATCGCTTGGGTTAGTTGGCCGTTCCAGGCGTGAAGGGTCGCGAGCCGGAACACCGCTCGCGACGACCCCGCCGAGTCGAAGGCGAGGGCCTCCAGATACCGGGCCCGGGCGTCGGGAAACCGCCCTTCCCGCCACGCGGCGTCTCCGGCCCGCACAATCTCCTCGAAATGGGCGACTTGCGACTGCCCCGAAACGGGGGTCGACACCGTACCGAAAAGGAGGGCGACGCCGGTCGCAATCCGCCCCGAGATCTGGCGGGGTAGCGCAATCGCAACCCTCTGATTTGCTTTCACTTATGGATCCATCCTCAATCCAGTTTCGAAGGCGGACCTGGAGCACCGTCGGCGCCCTGCTTTGGGGCCTAGGATTCCCCGGTGCCGCCGAGCCCCAACCATTAGCAGAATGCATGCCCCTCGGGCCTCACCTGGCCGCGGTTCTCGATTCCGCCTGGACGCATTATCGGGCTCAACGGATTGCCCTCGCCGACTCGACCTTTCAACGAGTCCTGGCGCGCTGTCCAGCGGATGGCGGTGCGCTCGCTGGGATGGGATACTCGGCGATGCGCCGCGGCGAACAGGACCGAGCGCGCGGGGCGTTCGAACGGTCACTCGTCTCAGTGCCGGGCAATTACGATGCGTTGACGGGTCTCGGAATGGCCGCCTACCGGGCCGGCGATGTCCCAGCGGCCCGTCGTCACTTCACCCAGGCCGCAAAGGCATTCCCAACCGACTCGCTCACCAAGTGGTACCTGGAGCGATTGGGTGAGAGCGTCTCGGAACGAAAACTCCCGCCCTTCGTTAGGCCGGCCCGCCTTCGAGTCGATGCCCGGGTCGGCAATCGGGTGTTCGAGATTCCCACCGGGGCTGGGTGGCGGCCGATGTGGATCAAGGGGGTCAACATCGGGGCCGCGCTGCCCGGCAAACACCCGTCCGAGTTTCCGCCGGATAACGGGACCTACCAACAGTGGCTCAAGCTCGCCGCCGACATGGGTGTCAACACCCTCCGAGTCTACACCATTCACCCGCCCCATTTCTATCGAGCCTTGGCCGAGTGGAATCGGGTCAATCCGGCTCGGCCGCTCTGGCTGATTCACGGGGTCTGGACCGAGTTGCCACCGGGCGAACTCGAGGAGCAGTACGACGATCCCGTGTGGCGGAAAGAGTATCGAGACGAGGTCAAACGGGTGGTCGACCTGCTCCATGGCCAAGGCGCCATCGAACCCCGCCCCGGCCACTCCAGCGGATTCTATGACACCAACGTGTCGCGGTGGGTGCTCGCCTATATCACGGGGCGAGAATGGGAACCCTATTCGGTCGTGGCCTACTCGAAGCTCCACCCGGACCGGACCCAATATCGGGGTCGATTTCTCCAGCTCGCCAGCGGCAATGGGGCCGAAACGTGGCTCGCTGAGGAGAGTGATTTCCTCCTCGATTACGAGGCGACCAAGTACAACACCATCCGGCCGATCGCCTACACCAATTGGCCCACCCTCGATCCACTCCACCATCCCACCGAGAGCACGTCGGAGGAGGAGAAACGGCTCCGGAAATGGACCATGCCGGAGGAGAACCGCGAGTTCGACAACGACGCGGTCGGACTCGACGCGACCCGGATGCGGCCCACCGCCGCCAACCCGGCCGGAACCTTCGCGTCCTATCACGCCTACCCCTACTATCCGGATTTCATGGTACTCGATCCGGGCTACGCCAAAGCCAAGTCGCCGGAGGGACCGAGCAGCTACTACGGATACCTCAAAGAATTGGTGGACCATCATGGCTCGATGCCGGTCGTCATTTCGGAGTACGGCGTCCCTTCCTCCCGGGGCAACGCGCACTTCCAGCCGCAGGGGTGGCATCATGGCGGCCACTCGGAGACCGACCAGGCCAAGATCAACGCCCGACTGACCCGCGACATCCACGCCGCCGGCGGAGCCGGGGCGATGTTGTTTGCCCTCATCGACGAGTGGTTCAAGAAGAACTGGGTCGTGATCGACTTTGAACAGCCGTTGGAGCGGAACCGGCTCTGGTTCAACGTCCTCGACGCCGAGCAAAATTATGGGGTGCTCGCAATGCGAGCGGGCCACCGCGACTCCGCAATCACCATTGACGGCAACCCGGCTGATTGGGGCAATCGGGGTCGGACTTGGGCGACGATTCCGACCGCCGTCGCTCGGCCCGCCCCGCTGCAGGTCCGCGACTTTCGGGTCCGGTCGGACGAGACCTACCTGTACCTCCGGCTCGACGTCGGCGCGATCGATTGGAGCCGGGGCCGCTATTTGATCGGGATCGACACCCATCAAAGTGACCTGGGGGGATTTCGACTCCCCCGAACCGGCACCCGATGCGGCGTCGGGCTCGACTTCGTCGTCGATCTGACCGGGCCTGGTGAGAGCCAACTGCTCGTCGACCGCCCGTACAACCTCTATCGGACCGTGCCCTTGCCCGGTTCCGACCCGCCCCGGGTCATGCAGGTATACAACCGGCCCTGGGAGAGCGTCGCCCACGACGACCTTCGATGGGACACCCTCAAGGTCGAAACCAACCGGGCTCGAGTGGGGCGTGATGGGACCGTCTACTCCGCGATCACCTACGAACGCAACCGGCTCCGGCACGACCGGCAAACCGCGACCACGCTCGCCGATTGGTTCAGCGATCCGGCGACGGGCACGATCGAGATTCGGCTCGGCTGGGGAATGGTGCACATCCTCGACCCCTCGTCTCGCCTCGCGCTTCGCGGGATGGACTCGGGCGGCGGCCCGATGGGTGTCGTCACCGACGGATTCAAATTCGTCGTCCAGAGCTACGACCCGACCGGTGCCCCGGACTCGGGAGTCTCCCTCGGATGCGGCCCAGGCGTTGAGCCCTTCGCCTACCAGTGGCAACCCTGGGAAGCCCCGAATTGGTATCCGGAGCGGAAGCCGCTGTTCGAATCGATGCGAGCAACTTTCCGGGGCATCACGAACGCTCCGGTCCGGCCGATCCGTTAAGGCCGCCCAGGGATGGCGTCCGAACCCGCCGAGGAGTTCCGTCAGTCCCTCGGGGCGTACGTCGACGCATTGGAGGCGGCCCGCGACTCACTGACGACCGACCTCGATTCGGCCGCGTCGGTCCGCCGGATGGCTGAGCGGCTTGAAGCGGCGAGCGGTCGCCATGGGTTTCGAACCATCCAAATCGCGGCCCGAGCGGTGCAGTTGAGCGAGGGGAAGGAAGTGGCCGGGGCCGTCGATCGGCTCCTCTATGCCCTCCTCAATGCGGTGTCGGTCGACGGGGTGCGTGACACCACCGTCTTGATCGTCGAAGATGATGCGGTCTTCAGCCGGCTACTCCAGAAAGTCTTGGCCCGAAATGGCCGTCACCTGGAGATCGCCGAGCGAGCGTCCGACATGCTCAAGGTGTTCCGGACCAGATGGGTCGACCTGATCGTGCTCGACATCGGCCTGCCCGATATGGACGGTCGCGAAGTACTGACGGCGCTTCGGAAAAACCCGGTCACCGAGAAAGTGCCGATCCTGATCCTGTCCGCCCACGACGAGCCCTGGATCGAGGCCGAGTGCCTGGCGTTAGGCGCCGACCGCTTCATGGCCAAACCGGTCGATCCCATGGCCCTCGATGCCGTTGTGACCGCCCTGTTGGCCCCGCCGGCCGCTGTCAGGGCGGCCCCGAACGCGCCACCGGCCATCACCGTCACCGTCGCGCCCCCGGCCGAGCCGGCCGAACCGGCTGTCAGGGAAGTTCTCTTGGCCGAACACGACCCGCTGACCTCGCAGATTATCCGCCATCGTCTCGGTCGCGAAGGCTATCTCGTCCGGCATTTCACCAGTGGTACCGCCGCGCTTCAGGCGGCCAAGAGCCTCACCCCGGTCATGGTGATTCTCGATGCCATGACGCCCGGCATCGACGGCATCGAGCTCCTCCATCAGCTCCGCCAACTGGCCCACTACAAGACGACCCCGATCCTGGTCCTCTCGGACATCGGCAGCGAACGGGAGGTGGTCCGAGCCCTGGAGGCCGGCGCCGACGATTGCGTCCGAAAGCCGTTCTCGCCCACGGAGCTGGTGGCGCGGGTGGAACGGCTCCTGAAACGCCAATGACCTGGCAACGGATCCTCGACTTCTACTTCGAGCGCCCGGGCCTGGCGCTCTTGATTCTCGGAAACATCGTCTTCCTTTCCGGCACGGTGGCCCTGGCCCTGACCGCGCTTGGACTCCGGATTCGAAACGACCGGAAAGCGGCCCGGTGGCGGACCCTGGAGGGCCTTTGGGAAACCAAGACCCTCGAGGTGGTGACGGAGATGGCGCCGCCGGAAACCGTATGGTCTCAAGTCGCCAAAGGCGACCAGCTCCGGTTCGTCAACTTCTTGCTTCGATTCGCCCGGCGCCTGACGGGGACCGAACGGAAACGGGTCGATGAGCTCGCGGCTCCCTATCTCGATCAACTGCTCGCCCAGCTCACAGCCCGCCAGCCGGAGCGGCGGGCCCGGGCCATCCAGACCCTAGCCACGTTAGGCCAGCGCCGCTATCACTCCCAAATCGAGGGGAGCCTCGCCGACCCATCGCCGTTGGTGTCCATGGTCGCGGCTCGCTCCCTGGCCCGGCGCGAAAGCCCCGACTTCGCCGTTTCGATCTTGAGCCACCTCCATCGGTTCGGCCATTGGCGGCCGAGTTTCCTGGCCTCCATGCTTGCCTCGGTGGGGCCGGCGGTTGCCCCAGCGCTCAGAAAGGCGCTAGCCGACCAGAACTTCGACCCGAAGATTCGCGGATTGGCCGCCGACGCCCTCCGAGAACTCAATGACTATGCCGCCGCCGATGTGGCCGCCGAAGCTCTGGCGGCTACCACCGACCGCGACCTTCAGATCGGCACCTTAAGCCTCCTCGCCCAGGTGGGCCGGGCTGAGCACCTGAGCGCCGTCCGGGTTCATCTGAGTTCCCCAGAGGCCATCGTCCGGGCCCGGGCGGCGTCCGTGCTCGGACGAATCGGCTCGGCGGAGGACGTGGCCAATCTCGCGGCCGCCTTTGATGACCCGTCCCCCTGGGTTGCACTCCGGGCCGCCGAGGCGCTGTACGAGCGGCGGGACCCGATGCTCAAGACGTTGGCGGAATCCGAACACCCGCGCGCGGCCCTGGCCCGCCAGATGTTGAAAGGGGGCGCGGCTTGATCGACTTCACCTATCGGGCCGCGATCTGGCTGCTCGACGTCTTCAACATCATCGTGTTGGGCTACTTCGTCATCTTGAACATCGGGTACTTCCTCACCGGCCTGTTCGCCTTCCGGTCGCTGCGCCGGTACGTCAACCGGCTCCAGACCCTCGACATCGAAGACTTGCTAGGCAGCGCCGGGATGCCACCGATCACCCTGGTGGCCCCGGCCTTCAACGAGGAACCCACGTGCGTTGACGCCATGCGGTCGCTCTTGACGCTTCGCTATGGGGATTTCGAAGTCCTGTTCGTCAACGACGGATCCAAAGACGGCACGATGAAGCGGATGATCGAGGCCTTTGCCCTCGAGCCGACCTACCGGCTCCCGACCGGCGACATTCCGACCAAAGGGGCCATTCGCGCGGTCTACCGGAGCGCGAGCCACCCGAAGCTCTGGGCTATCGACAAAGACAACGGCGGCAAGGCCGACACCCTGAACGCCGGACTGAATTATTGCCGAACGCCGCTGTTCTGCGGCATGGACGCCGACAGCTTGCTCGAGCGAGAGGCCCTGACCCGGATCGTCCGGCCGTTTGTCGAGGACGCCCGGACGATCGCGGCCGGCGGGATTATCCGGATCGTCAACGGGTGCTCCGTCGGCGAGGGGACCGTCACCAACGTCCGACTGCCGAGCGAATTGGTGCCGCAACTCCAGGTCCTTGAGTATCTCCGGGCCTTCCTGGCCGGCCGGATGGGGTGGCACGAACTGGAGGCCACGCTGATCATTTCCGGGGCGTTCGGGGTCTTTCGGCGGGATATGGTCGTCGCGGTCGGCGGCTACGCGACCGACACCGTCGGTGAAGACATGGAATTGGTCGTTCGGCTCCACCGCCATTGCCAGGAGAACAAGATTCCTTACACCATCGGCTTCGTTCCTGACCCGGTGGCGTGGACCGAATGTCCGGTCACCCTCACGGTGTTAGGCCGCCAGCGGGACCGGTGGCAGCGGGGCCTGATCGAAACCCTGTGGCGGCACCGGATCATGCTGTTCAATCCCCGGTATGGGCGGGTCGGTATGGTGGCATTTCCGTACTTTGTGTTTCTCGAAATGCTGGCGCCGTTGGTGGAGGTGTTCGGCTACCTCACCTTCGTCGCCGCGCTCATCCTGGGGCGAGTGTCCGATGTCTATGCGGTCGCCTTTCTCACCCTTGCCATCGGTTTGGGGATCGGGCTCTCGATTACCGCGGTGGCCCTTGAGGAGATGGGCTTTCGGCGGTACCCCAATCGGAAGGACCTCTACCGGCTCATCGGTCTGGCGGTGATCGAAAACTTCGGATACCGCCAGCTCACCACCTACTGGCGGCTCCGGGGGATGTACAACCTGCTGCGAAAGAAGCACACCTGGGGCACCATGGAACGTCGTGGTTTTGGCCCCTCGAAGCCGGCCCCCTGACCCCTACGCAGGATAGGACGGATACTCAGGATCATACGTAGCTGCTCGAACCCGATCGGCCGACGAGCGGCCCCCCGCAGGGCCGGTGGGGTCGGACCCATCAGTGGTGTCATGTTCCCGACAAGCTCCTGGAATCGGTCAGAGGCGGGGTGTCCGATTCTCGAACGCCATTCACTCCCGCCCCGGCTTTGCTCACGGTAAATTCACGGCCGGGTCGATAGATTGTCGCTGCTACCTTACCGCCATGACGGTCCATTGGGAGTCCCATGAGTCAAACCAACCGCTACTGCCCGTCTTGTGGAACCGCCCTCCAGGGACGGTTCTGCAGCGGGTGCGGAGCGGCGGCCGACGGCCTGGCCACCCGTGGCCCAGGGGCCTCCCAACGGGGGCTGATTCCCTATCTCCTCGGCGGAGGACTCGTCATTGCGCTCCTCGGCGCGATCTTCTGGAACCAGAAGGGTGTCGGAGACTCGGCCGGCCAACCGTTGCCTGGCAATGGGGCGGCCGCGATTTCGGCACCCGGAACGCCACCTGACCTGAGCGCGATGACCCCCCGGGAACGGTTCGACCGACTCTATGATCGGATCATGCGGGCCAGCGAAGCCGGTGACACGACCACCGTGAGGACCTTTTCGCCGATGGCCACCGCGGCCTATGGCATGCTTGACCAAGTCGATACCGACGCCCGGTTTCATGCCGGCCTGCTCCAAATCGCCACCGGGAATGGGGCCGGGGCGGCCGCACTCGCGGATACAATCGAGGCCCAGCAACCGGGGCACCTTTTTGGTATCATGCTTCGGGGTGCCGTCGCCGCCCAACGGAACGACCAAGCAGCCCTCGGGGTCGCCCGGCGGACTTTTCTCGCGGCCTACCCAACGGAGATGGCCGCCGGCCGCCCGGAATACGCCGGCCACCAGACCCTGATCGATCGCTTTTTGAAAGAGGCCAAACCGTGACGTTGCTAGGCCAGTTCTCGCTCTGGATGGCGTTCCTGCTGTCGATCTACGTGGCCGCCTTCGCCTTCATTCCGTCGTGGCGCCAACGTCCCGACGCGGGAACCGTCGTTGAGCGATCCAGCTATGCCATCGCGTTGGTGCTCTGGATTGCCGCCGTGTCGCTCTGGAAAGCGCTGTTTGCCCACGATTTCAACGTCGAGTATGTCGCCTCCTATACCTCCAGGAACTTGCCCGACTACTACGTCTTCGCCGCGCTCTGGGCCGGCCAGAAAGGCTCGTTGCTGTTCTGGGCCCTGGTTCTGGCGACGTTTGGCGCCATCGCCCAAGGCGTCACCAGCCGGCGTTACGCGATGCTGTTGCCCACCGTCGGCGGCGTCGTCAGCACGGTGGTCTTGTTCTTCTTGAGTGTGATGTTGTTGTCAGGGAGCGGAAACCCGTTTGAACGCCTGGCCTTTACGCCCCCGGACGGGAACGGGCTCAATCCCCAACTCCAGAACCCCGGGATGGTCATTCATCCACCCCTCCTCTACCTCGGTTACATCAGCATCACGATCCCATTTGCGTTCGCGATTGCCGCCCTGGTCACCGGCCGGGTCGACACCGGCTGGATCCACGCCATTCGCCGCTGGACCCTGCTGTCGTGGGTGTTTTTGTCCGCCGGCATTACCCTCGGAATGTGGTGGGCCTACGTCGAACTCGGCTGGGGCGGCTACTGGGCTTGGGACCCGGTCGAAAACGCCAGCCTCCTTCCCTGGCTCACCATGAGTGCCTTCCTGCACTCGGTCATGATCCAGGAAAAGCGAGGCATGCTCAAACGATGGAACCTCGGGCTGGTGGTCGGTTCGTTCCTGTTGAGCATCTTCGGCACCTTCATCACTCGCTCGGGCGTGATCGCGAGCGTCCACAGTTTCACCCAATCCAACATCGGTCCTTTCTTCGTCGGCTTTCTCGTCCTGACGGCCTTCGTCAGCTTCTCCCTGCTCTACCTCCGCTGGCCGGCGCTCGAACCCGAGAGCCAGCTCGACTCGTTGGCCAGCCGGGAGGCGGCCTTCCTCTTCAACAACCTCCTCCTCGTTGGAATCGCCTTTAGCGTCCTTTGGGGGACCTTGTTCCCAATCCTGTCGGAAGCCGTTCGCGGGACCAAGATCACGGTCGGCCCGCCGTTCTTCAATCAGGTCAATATCCCGTTAGGCCTCGGTTTGTTGGCGCTGACCGGGGTCGGCCCCTTGATCGCATGGCGGAAGACCTCGCCCGCCAACCTCCGGCGCCAGTTCATCTTCCCCGTGGCACTCGGGCTCGTCGTCACCATCACACTCCTGGTGCTTGGGGTCCGGGACTTCTCAGCCATGATAGCCTTCGGCCTGGCCGGATTCGTCGTCGGCACCGTCCTCCAGGAGTTCTACCGCGGGGTCCGGGCCCGCCAGCGGATGTATAGCGAACCTGCCATTCTCGCGTTTGGGCGGCTGATTACCCGCAATCGGCGCCGATACGGTGGTTATCTCATTCACACCGCCATGGTAGTGTACTTTGTGGCCTTCGCGGGCATGGCCTTTACCAAGACCAGGGAAGCCACCTTGAGCGTCGGCGAAGTCGCCACGATCGCCAGTCCCTATGGGTACGAGTACGCCCTCAAGTTCCTGGGGATTTCCCAGTACGAGGCCTTGAACCGGCAAGTGTCGGTGGCCACCTTCGATGTGACCCGCAACGGCAAGAAGCTCGGCATCATGACGTCGGAAAAGCGGCAACACGTCGACAGTTTCGGGAAGCCGACCTTTCAGCCGTCGACCGAAGTCGGAATTCGGAGCGACCTTCGCGAAGATCTCTACCTGGTCTACGCCGGGTCGGTCGACGGGACCGAACGAAGTACCTTTCGGATCACCGTCAATCCGCTGGTCTGGTGGGTTTGGGCCGGCGGGATTTTTCTGATTATCGGAGGACTCATCACCATGTGGCCCACCGCGTGGAGTACGAACCTGCCGCCGCTTCACGAGCGGGCGGCCGCGACGCCGGAACCGGCGGCCGTCGGATGAACCGGCGCACCTGGCTGGCCGTTTTGGCGGCACCGCTCGTTCTTCGGCCCGCGGGGGCGCAGCAGCCGGCCCCGAAATCCGGCGCGGCCGATCCGCTCCGAGACCCAGCTTCGGTCGGCCAACTCCGAGCTGAGGCCAGTCCGCTCGACAACAATCCGACGATTGTCGGCCTCGAGCGCCGGCTCAAATGCACCTGCCCGTGTAGTCTCGACGTCTTTACCTGCCGCACCACCGATTTTACTTGCACCTACTCCCCAGCCCTCCATCAAGAAGTGATCGATCTCTTTCAGGCCGGGGAAACGCCCAACCAGATCATCGAAGCCTTCGTCGCAAAGTACGGTGAGCGAATCCTGATGGCGCCGCCGGCCCAAGGATTCAACCTGCTCGGATACGTCCTCCCGACCGCGGCGGTGGCGCTCGGAGCCGGCATCCTCGGGTTCGTCCTGCTCCGCCGCCATCGCCTCCGCCTGGCGTCCCCGACACCAAGCCGATCGGCGGTAGGATCGAGTCTCAGCGCCAAGCAGCAGGACGATCTCGACCGAGCGTTGAGGGAGCTCGACGCGTGATCCTGGAACTGATTACCGCCGTCCTGCTCGGCGCCCTGGTACTCTGGATGGCCCTGGGCTCACTCGGCACTCTGAGGCAGGACGACGGACTCGAGGAAGCGGACCCCGCTGAGGAGACGCCGCGGGGGCGCGCACTCCTGGCGATCAAGGAACTCGAATTCGATCAAGCCACCGGCAAGATTTCGGACGAGGACTTCCAGGCCGTACGAGGCCGTCTTGCGAGCGAAGCCCTCGAGGTGCTCGGCCAAACATCCGGGGGCAGATCACCGGTCCCGACCGCAGCGCCGGCTCCAACCGCCTGCCCGTCGCACGGAACCCGGCCGGAGCAAGATGCCCGATTCTGCTCGGCCTGTGGCGTGCCGGTCGGCTAGGAAAACCGGGCCCGAATCCGAGCGAGGATCTGATCGAGACCTCGCTGAAAAACGGGATTGTCGCGGACCTTGTCGAAAAGACCGGAGGAGTAAAACCGGAAATCGAACGCCGTCGGTGAAACCTCGTGGGCCTTACGCAGCCAACGGATGGTGCCCTCCGCCTCGCCCAACTCGGCTTGGTAGGCCCCCAAGAAGCCCAGGGTGTAGACCGACAGCGGTGTGCGCGCCGCCAGCGACGTAAGGCTATCGATAATCGCGGTGGCCTCAGCGATCCGACCCACGCGGCGGAGGCATAAGGCCGTTACCGGGAGGCCAGGATCAGCCAGGTTCAACGCGAGGCACCGCTCCGGTTGTCCCGCCAACATCCGGGCCAAGCCTTCGATGACCCGCCACCCGGCAAATCGCGGGTCCCGGTCGGCTGCAAGCCCAGCCTGTTCGGCCGCCATCTCATACCGCCGGCCGCCTAACGCGGTCAAGGCGAGGCCTCCGCCGCGGGTGGAGGTATTGAGCGGATCGAGCGCCACAGCCGCCTCCATTTCCGTCAGGGCCTCGGGATAGCGCCCAATCCGGGCGAGGCCAAAAGCGCGACTCAGCCGGACCCGACCGTCACCAGGGGCCAACGCCGCGGCCCGCTCGAAAGCGGCCAGGGCAAGCTCCGGCCGGGCCCCGGCCTCCAAGAGGCCCGATCCGCGCGCCAGCCATGCCGACGCCAGTCCGGAGTCCAGGGCAACCGCCCGGTTGGCCCATCGGATCGACTCGGCCATCGCCTGGTATGGGTCCCGTTTTCCAGCATAACCCAGCTCGATGTACAGCCGGAGCGAATTGCTGAGTCCCACTGCGGCCTCGGCGAAGGTCGAATCGACGGCAAGGGCCCGCTCGAAGGCGGCCACGGCGCTGAGAATCGCCGCCTCACCCCCGACGTCTTGCAAGGCAAGGCCCCGCGACAACGCCATGACGGCTTCGGGATCGCGCACGGCCGACTTCTCCGCCGCCAGAGTCCGCAGCTCGGTTACTTGACTCGCCAGCGCCGCAACCACCTCGGCCGCGATCGCCTCTCGGAGCATCAAGATCCCGCCAAGTGGCTGCCGGTACGACCCGCTCCAAACCCCAACGTCATTCACCGCGTCGACCAACTGGAGGGTGACGGCCAAATCCTGACCGGACCGTTGCACCGACCCCTCGAGTAGGTACCGAATCCCCAACGAGTCGGCCACCGTTCTCGCGGTCCAGCCCTTCGAGTTGACGGCGTCCATGGTGGTCCGGGAAATGACCTTGAGGCGCCGGATCTTGCTCAACTGAGCCGAGACCTCATCGGTGATGCCGGCCGACGCAATGGCCGCGACCGAATCACCACCAACGGTCACCAGCGGCTTGACCCCGATGGAGCTGAGAAAGAGCGCCGGGGCAATTCCGCCCTTGGCCGGAGCGACCGACTCCGGCGGCCCCACCCGTCCGCGGAGCGCCATCGCCGAAATCACCACCAGGCCCATCGCGCCTCCGATGACTAAGAGACGTTTCAACGAGAACGGCGTCGACCCGTTCTCCATCCCGACCGGCGCGGAGGACGGCACTGGGGTGATGCGGCGGGCGCCCGTCGGAGTTGATCGCTCCAGGGTCTCAACCGCCTCCACCAGGCCAAGAGCATCAGCGAACTCCTGGGCGGACTGAAACCGGTCGTTGGGATTCTTGGCCAAAGCCCGACTGACAATGGCGTCGAGTTCCTGGGGCGCGGCCGACCGGCACGTCTCAACCGGGGGGGGCGCCTCGAGCAGGTGCATTTGCATCACCCGACCGACCGTCGAGGCAACAAACGGTGGCCGACCGGCCAACATCTCGAACAGGACACAACCCAGCGAGTAGATGTCGCTCCGACGGTCGATTTCGGCCTCCCCGGCGACCTGCTCGGGGCTCATATAGGCCGGGGTTCCGAGCGGAATCCCAACGGCGGTGAGGGTGGCTTGGCCGCTATCGCGAATCGCCCGCGCGATCCCGAAATCCGCGAGCATAGCCTGGCCGGCGGAAAGCAAGATGTTCTCTGGCTTGATATCGCGATGGACGACGCCGTTCCGGTGGGCATACTCGAGGGCATTCGCCACCTGGCGGGCCACCTGAACGCTCTGCCCGATGTTACACTGCTTTTCCCAGATCAACCGTTCCCGTAGCGACTCACCTTCGACATGCGGCATCACGTAGTAGACCAGGCCGTCTCGGGCGCCGGAGTCGATCAACGTGAGGATGTGCGGGTGTTGGAGCTTCGCCGTGATCTCGATTTCGCGGAGAAACCGCTCGGCGGTGGCCGCCGTCGTCAGTTCCGGCTGCAGCAGCTTGATGGCGACGGCCCGATTGTGACGCCGGTCGCGCGCGAGATAGACCGTGGCCATCCCCCCCCGCCCAATTTCGCGATCAAGGGTGTACTGGCCATCCAGCACGGCGGCGAGGCGGGCAAGCAACGGATCAGCGGCCAAGAGGCGACTCCATCATCAGATCGTGAACGTGCCGGTGCTCCGAGCCGAGCGGCCCCCTGGCGTAGCGACCCTCTGAATCCAGAACCCAGGCACTCGGCTCGCTGAGGAGCTGGTCGAGGATCTGACCCAGTCGAGCCTTGAGGTCGCGGCGCTCCACCGGTACCAGCACTTCGACCCGGCGGCGAAGGTTCCGCGGCCGCAGATCAGCCGACCCAATAAGATACTCGTCCAACCCGCCGTTCCCGAAATGATAGATCCGCTGATGCTCCAAGAACCGTCCCAGTACACTGGTGACCCGAATTCGGTCCGACAGGCCCGCGAAGCCCGGCCGCAACACGCACAGCCCCCGCACCAGGAGATCGATGTCGACGCCGGCCGAGGAAGCCCGATACAGCGCCGCCACGATCTCAGGGTCCTCCAGGCCGTTGACCTGGATCCGAATCCGGCCGCCGCGCCCGGCCTCGTGATGGTCGATTTCGCGGGCAATCCGGGCCAACAGCCCGGGCACCGCACCGTTGGGCGACACCAACAACCGCCGGGTTGTCCCAACCGGCGCCTGGGTCGACCCCATCAATTGGTTGAATAGGTCGCCGACGTCGGCCGTGACCTCCGGATCCGCCGTAAAGAGTCCAACGTCGGTGTAGGCCCGAGCCGTGCCGGCGTGGTAGTTTCCGGTCCCAATGTGGGCGTACCGCCTGACCCCACCGGAGGTCTGCCGAATCACCAACGCAACCTTGGCGTGGGTCTTGAGCCCGACCAGTCCATACACCACTTGAGCGCCCGCGTCCTCGAGCCGTTTGACCGATTTGGCATTGCGGGATTCGTCGAATCGCGCCTTCAGCTCGATGAAGGCCGCTACCTCCTTCCCGTCGTCGGCCGCCCGGACCAAGGCGTCGATCAACCGGGATCGTTCGCCCACCCGATAGAGCGTGATCTTGATCCCGGCCACATCCGCGGCCTCCGCCGCTTCTTCGACAAAACGGGTTACCGTCGCCTCGAAATCGTCGAACGGATGGTGGACCAACTGGTCACCCCGATCGATCAGGTCGAGCACCGATCCGGGGCCGAAGGGGTCGTGGGTCGTGACCGGTGGGTACTGGTCGGAGCTCGGGAGCCGGGCGGCGATGTCCTTCAAGAACGACAGATCAATCCAACTGTTCAGCTGGTAGACGTCCGCACCACCGAGCGGGGCCGCTCCGCCCCGCCGCTCGAACCGAAGCTCCTTCATAAGCAAGTCAAGCACCAGCGGAGGGGTTCCGCGCTCGACTTCGAGACGGACCGGCGCATTGAGCGGCCGCCGCCGGACCTCTTCCTCAATCGCCTGGAGGAGGTCGCCCGCGTCCTCCTCGTGAACATCGAGTTCGGCGCCGCGGGTGATCCGGAACAGCCACGCCTGCTCGACGGGGCGTTCGGGATACAACATCTGGAGGTTGGCCCGAACCACGTCATCGAGCACGACCAGGTCCGCCGAATCCGGGATCGGAATCAGCCGCGGCAATCGGGGCGGAATCGCGAGGTAGGCGAAATGGATCGGCCCGGTGTGGATGTCGCGGACCAGCACCGCAAACGCCAGCGTCAAATGTGGGATGATCGGGAACGGGTGGCCCGGCGCCATGGTGACCGCCCTCGGTGTCAGCAACGGCAACAGCTCACGCTCGAAATGCCGGCTGAGGGCCTGTCGGGCGGCCGGGTTGAGCTCCGCCCATCGCCGAATCCGAAACCCTCGAGACGCCAATTCCAACAGGCCGGCATCCGCCGCTTGCCCCGCTCGATCCACCAACCTGGGCGCCCGGGCGGCGATCGCCTCGCACTGCTCGATGGCGCTCAGGCCGTCGAAGCTGCGTTTGGAGTCGCCCTCCGCGATGGCGGTCTTGAGAGCCCCAACCCGAACCGAAAAGAACTCGTCCAAGTTACTCCCAACGATCGCGAGATACCGAAGCCGCTCGGCCAACGGAAGGGTCCGGTCTTCACCCATCTCGAGCACCCGCTCGTGAAAGGCCAGCTGGCTCAGCTCAACATTGAGGAAATAATCGGTGGGCACGTCGGTCTGGACTCGTCCAGCCGGGCGCTCGGGGCGGTCTCGCGGCCGCGAGGCCTGGTCCTCTTCGTGCGCTCCAAGCGCCGAAGGCTTTGGCACCGGGAACGGCCGGTCGCTGATCACCGAGCCGACATCCAGTCGCGCCGCCAAGGCAAGTGCGGCCAACGTCTCGCGATGACGAAGCTCCGGCGTTCCGATCTTGGCGAGGGCCTCGGGCAGCGTGAGCCAGACAATCGGGATCGGCGGCGGCCCATCGCCACGGCCGCGAATCCGTCGGGCAACCCAGATTTCGAGCGTGGCCCGCTCCTCAGAGCCCGACGCATTGCCGAGCAAGGTGAGATCGCCCACCCCACTCCCGAACAGGTATCGGAGCAAATGCCGACAGGCCTCGTCACCGCTCCCCCGGGCGACCGGCAGGGCTAGGCCATCGTCCTCCCTCACGAAGGCCACCCCGCCGCCGTCCACCGCCAAGACCGCGACGGCACGTTGCGATGCGATCATCCGGGCGGTGGCCTCACCGGTCATCGCCTCGATCAGCTGGCTTGCCCGAGCCGATTTCGACAACACCAACGGCCGAAGACCGTGGTCTCGCTCCAACGCACCGGAGATTTGATCCAGATGCGGACCGCCGGAGCCGAGTCGCCGAACCTGAAGCTCCTCGAAGGTCCGGGCCAGCCCGCCGTGACGAACCGTGCTCCGGTCGTACACGAAGGCGAACCTCGGAGTCCGGCGCAGCCAGCCGCCTTGGACCACCCTCGTCCATCGTTCGGTCTCGACTTCGATCCGCGGCTTGAGGAGCGCGGGATCGACCAGGCCGCGGAGCCGTCGAGCCGGCTCACTCGTGCCCTCGAGTGCCCGCCTGGCGTCCAGCTCCTGGACGGTCGACTCCCATCGTTCAGGGGGGTTGTCGGCGGAACCTCCGACAATCAGCCCCAAGACCCGCCGGTCATCCGCCATCACCCGGAGCCGACACACCACCCCCCGGCCGCCGAGGGCGTTGTCAGGGGTATCGAGGTAGATGTCACGATGAAAACTCCGGGTCGGCGGGCCCGCCTTGAGTCCGAGCGGCAGTGGGGTGTCCTTGAGCCGCTCCAGCGCCTCCGCGCCGTCGACCCCACAGCGAAACTGGGACAAAGTGGCCACGTGAGCCTACCCGAGATCGACGGACAAAACGCGGCCAACCAGCGCCCGGCGCACCGCCTCCAATAAGAGTGGCCCCGGCACGCTTCGCTTCAACTTGACCCGGTAGAGAATGGTCTGCCGCCCCGCGTCGGCCGTGGTGACCGCCTCGAGCTGCCAAAACTTGGCACCCTCGCCTAACGCCGCTTCAATATCCCGCCGGATCGTCTCCACGTCACCGCCGGGCGCCACGACCCGGATCGTCGCATCGAACCGCGGAGCCTTGAGTTCACCCGTCACGGCCAGGCCGAATTCTTCCGACAGCCGTTCTCGGCGCTTTTGGGCTCGTTCAGCCAGCACCTGAAGCTGTTCTGGTGTCATCGACTTGAGGAGCAACGAATCGATCTGCGATACGAACCCCCCGGTCTTTCGAGCCTGGGCCCGCCGAAGCTGTGCCAGTCGCCGCTGGGCCGGCGGGCCGTCGAACGCGGCGGGCGTCCGGCCGAAATCAGTCCACCACAACGTCAGGTTAATGAAGTTGTAAAACATCGAAAGCACCACAGCCACGGACATGACCTGGACGCCGCAGGCAAGCCCCACGCCAATGGCCAGGAAGATCTGGATGGCGTCTTTGGTGTCTTCGAGGCGGTTGCGGAACGCGACCGCGCCGACGATCCCGCCAAGGCTGAAGGCCAGCGCCACGCTGCTCTTGACCAAAATCACGATCGCAGCCACCACGATCGGCAGGATGATGAGCGTCTGGACCAGCGACTGTTGGTACCCGCGCTTCTGGCGAGTCAGGATATAGACCCAGGCCACCGGCAACATCAGCAAGTAGGCCCCGACCATCGCGATGACGGCCTCGAGGGCGGCTTCCTGCGCGGTCAACGGGACGGTGGTGCCGCCCGTCAGCATGGTCGAAGCCGACGACAGCTGATCGAACCGTCCAGCCGTGAAGACCCCCGGCATGGTCGGAGCCACTTGGTAGAGCGCGACCGCCGCCGTCGCCAAAACGAGGTAGTAGGCCACCACCCGGATCAGGGGCTGGTCGGCCATCCGGGTTACTATGCTGGGTTTCAACGGATAGGTCATCTTACAATCTAGCTAGAATCCGAATCCAACTCGGGCGTAGATCTTGTTCCCTTCGTCGCTGTGCCCGAATACGACGCTGATCACATTGGCCGGCCTCAGGAAGCTGAACCAGACGCCACCCCCAAACGTGGTTTGCCATTGGCTCGACGTTTCGCCCCGGAGGTACACCCGTCCCCCGTCGAAGAATCCAACCAGCCCCTGATGCCCGGGAACGAGAATGAATGCGTTGGTCAACTGGACCCGAAGTTCAGCCGAGCCATAGAGCGACCCCTCGCCGGCAAACCGATTGCTCCGGAAGCCACGAAGGGTTCCGCTCGAGCCAAGAAAAGCCGCTTCGTGGAACGGGATGAAGCCACGGGCCCCAAAGAGCTTCTTGCCCCCGGCCTGAAGCGCCAGGGTCGTCGGGCCGACCACGTTCGCGGTCAGATACGTGGCCACCCGGCCATGGACCTCACCGAAGCTCCGCTCGACGTCGAACGCGGCGGGATAGGCGGCGCCGCCGAACTCGACCACCGAACCGCGTCGCGCGGCGATCGGCGAATCCCGGGTATCCAACCGGAACGATGCCCCAACTCCGAGCTGAGCAAACGTGCCGGTGCCGTAGGGACGGTCGCTGGCGATGAATCGGGCCGCATTTTGGCCGTCGTCCAGCTCGGTCGCTGAGTATTTGAACCGAGGTCCGAACTCGATCAGGGTCTTTTCGCCGACGGCCCATCCAATCGACGGAGCCAAGTCGAGCTGATGCTGGGTCGCGCGGTTGAAGGACAGCGGCTTGGTGCTGTCCACCGTCCGCTCGTTGCCGAACCCGTACCACCGAAGCACTTCGATGCCGCTACCCAACCCCCGAAACGCGAAGTACGACCGGGAATTCTCCCGCTGGATCCGGCCGTCGATCACAAGTCGGCCGGTGGCCGCACCGGTCGCGAAACCGGCAGAATACTGAAACCGGGAGGAATACGGCTTCTTTCGAAAACCCCAATTGGTGACTGTCCCCCCAAAGCCCACGATCAGCCCCGCATCGGGGCCGAGCGAGGCGAGGCCGACGGTGAATTTCCGATTGCCCCAGTCGCGGTGTGGCAAAGCGGTCGGTTTGGTCGTGTCGTCGATCGCCCGATAGGGCCGAGTGTTGATTTCGCCCCCGACCGCGACGTTGGCGCCCCGGGAATCGTAGAACTTGGTCGCCCCCGTGCCCGTGTGACCCAGCCAGTCGTCCCCGCCCCCGCCGATCAACCGAACCGTGATCGGGCCACCATCGCCCACCGCCATCGCGCTGTCCGCCCCACCTTGGAGGTAGATCCGGATGTCACGGGTGTCTTCCTTGTCGAATCGGCGGGCGTAGTACGGCACCTGCCCGCCCCGTCGCCGAACCGCGACAGCGACCGTTGACGGATCGGGCCGCGTCACCTCAACAACATCGGCATGGTCCGACCCATAGATGTCGACCTGGCCCGCCAGGTGGCGATAGAATTTCTCCGCCATAGCCGGGATCGTGTTCCGGCGAGCAATCAGCGCTGTCCGGAGCCGAGCGCCGTCGATTGCCTGGTACTCCGCCGGCAACCGGGCGATCCCGCTCTCGATGACCCGGTCGGTCATCCGGGCCCTGAGCACGTTCGCCACCGAATCCCAGGCCGGCCGCTCGAGGTCGGTGAGGAACCGGCGGTCGAGATCGCGACCATTCCAGGTCGCCCCGACGGTCGGCGAGTACTTGGGACCGAAATTGACGAGCTGCGGGATCTGGGGCCGGACCAACGCCAGGAGGAGACCGTCGAACCGGACGAAGGCCTGATCTCGGTCGCGGGGAATGGCAACCCAGCGGTCGGCCGACCCGCCGCCAAGCAGCGCCCACCGCCACTGATCGCGATGCCGGTCCCAGTCGCCGAGGAACACATCGGTCAGTCGAGCCAGCAGAAATTCTCGGGAGTCGACCCGAATGTCGGGATGGTCGTCGAGCCGCTTGATCAGATCGGCGGTTCCGACAATTTCCTTGGCACCGGCAAACGACATCCCCTCCTCGTCCGCATCGCGCGGCCGCTCCTCGAGAAGCCCGAGCACGTTGCCGAACTCCCCACGATATTCCCCGAGACCGGGGTCGTCGGGCATCATGACCAGGACCGGCGTCGCATGCAACACGCCCGCGGCGTCGAGAATCGGCGGCACCACCAGCGCCCCGAGCGGGTGGCCGGCGCTGATCTGGTCTTGGAAGATCCGGGCGGCAAAGGTCTCCCGAAGACCCTCGGGAAGCACAACGGACGGGTCCTTGTCGATCGAGCGAAAGGCATACTGCCGACCGTCGCCGCCCACAAACCGGAGGGATTTGGTCTGTTGGCCGCCACCCTTCTTGAGCGGTTTGAGCCCGCCGCCGTGGGTCGCCAAGTTGAGCACGGGAACCCGAACCTCCTTTGCCCACAACGCCCGGTATCGATTGCCGAACAACCACCGATGGATGGCGCCCTTTCGATACTGGGGGCCTGCCACAACTGTCACGGAATCGTCCTGGGCCGAAAGCCCGGTCGCCGGCCCGGTCGCCGTTACCACCGCCAGCAGAACCAGGGAGAAAACTATCCGCATGTGGTTACCTCGAACTGGTGAGCCAAGCCCCGAAGTCTCGTCGCGGCCTGGCTTGGGCATCGACGATAGTCACCGTCAGCCGAACCCGGTGGTCGGCCATCATGTCGACCCGGATGAACCCGGGCGCCGACGAGGCGTAGGCCGTTGAGTCGCCCCGCCCTACGGCGGTCTGGTGGTGCTCAATGCCGGCGCCGCTGACGAGATAGTAACGGCCGGGCCCTCGCCGAATGACTTCCAAGGAATGATCGTGACCCGCCGCATAAATGAACGGCGATTCGTCTGAAAAGGTGCCCTCGAGCAAAGCCCGCATCCGGCGGTTCTTGGGTCCGGCGAGGTCTTGGGGATGACCGATCAACCGGCGCCCGAGCGGATAGATCCACCCAATCGGGAGCCACGCCCACTTCGCGATCGGGGTCGGCACCAGCGGAAACAGATACTGGAGCCACGGCGCGTGGCCCCCGTGTTCGCCGTGCGATTCGAGGGGATGGTGACCGATCATGATCGTCGGCCGATCCGACCGGCCCGCGTGGATCCGTCGCAATGAATCGAGGAACGCCGCTTCAGTCCCAATCGCGCAACTCGGCCCGGGCTTGGGCCCAGACTGAAGCCACCATTGGGTGTCGATCGCCACCAACCGGAACCCGCCGACCTCGGTCAAGACAGGGCCGGGACACCCGCCCGCAGGCTGAAGCTCCACCGCCACCTTTCGATCGGAGGCGTAGGCCCGCAACAAGGCCCCCTGGCGCTGAATCTGAACCCAGCCGGCTTCTCCGTGCCGATCCCAGTCGTGGTTCCCGGGGACGAAAATCACCCGGAGACCCGATGAATCAGCCACCGCCGCCTGGGCCAATAAGCGGCGCCGGGCCTCCGGGTAGCCGGGGTCCAAGGAGTCCGGAATCCCCCGGGGATAGGCATTGTCGCCGAGGAACACGACCGCACTCCCCCGAGGAGCAACTTTCGCCTGATGGGAGAGCTCCGCCAGCACTCGGTCGCCGGGACGAGCGGCACCCGCATCGCCCACCAGAAACACGGACGACCGAACCTCGCCCTCCGACTCGAGAGCCGGCGTCAATAACACCCGGTTCTTGCCGGCGCATCCGGCGGCGCCAAGGGCCAACGCGGCCAGCAACTGCCTAACGACAGGCATAGACCGTCACCGTGCCGGCCTCGGGCCCGCCTTCGTCGCTGACATAGACTGATCCGTCCGGCCCGATTGCCAGCCCTTCAGGCTGGCGGTGGTGACGGCCGAGCGAGGCCATGGCGACCACCCGGCCGCCTTGGTCCACCACCGCCACGCCCTGATCGGCTGACGACAGCATGACCCACTGCTTCGACCGGGGGTCGACGTCGATCGCTGACGGGCGAAAGCCCTGGCGGCCCAACTTGCCCTCGTCGAACACCGCTCGATCCGGCGACGCCAACTTCCGCGCGGCCACGTCCCAGCGGAACACGGCAACCTGCTTTCGGAGCACTTTCTTTCGAGGCGCCTTGCAGGCCATCAGGAGCACCCGATCGGAGCTGTCATAACTCAAACCCTCCACCTCACAACTTGCCCCAACTCCCGTCGGTGTCACCGAAAACGGAAGGACGCCATTGGCGACCTTTGCGGGCGGGAGATCCGTGTCGTAGAGCACCCCGTCGCTCGTGGTCAGCACCAACCGGCGGCCCGCCACGGCAATCCCTTCGAAATCGGCCCGAGGCGGGATGCTCCCGAGTTGATAAATCCCGACCACCCGGCCATTCGCGGCATCGAGCGCGAGAAGGACTCCGGCTTCATCGTTATGCATGAACAACCGACCATCAGTCGTCAGTGCGAGGCCGGACACTTCGCGCATCGCGGGCGGGAGGCTCCAGCGGGCCTGCGGGCGTCGACGGAGGCAATCCGCCACCGATGACGCCGTTTGCCCCACCGGACTCGCCCCCGACAACATCAAGACCGCTGACCACCAGAACCGAGCCGCCACTAGTGGATCCGGGCCCCGATGATATTCGGCCCGGCCCGCGACAAGAGGGCGTCTTCCAAATTGTGCGGATCGTCCTTCTTCCCCAGACGGATCCGATACTTGAGGACGCCCTGCCCCTTGGAATTCTTCTCGACCTCCGCCAGCTCAAATCGCCTGGTGGTCGTCGCCAACATGGCCTCGATCGTAGGACGGGCCCGCTCCGCGTCCATCGCCCGAATGAGGAGCACGGAGGTGAAGTCCCGTTCCTTCTTAGCCTTCTTGGCCGCCTTGCCGTTGCCCGCGCCATCGGCTGGCTCCGGGCCAACCAGCAAGTGTCCCGGCGACCGGCCCAGCTCACACATTCCGTAGTCACCCTTCCAGAAGAGCAACGTGATGAAATTGAAAATCATCGACAATACAAGCGCCGCGGCCAAGGCCTGGACGCCCGATGCCAACCCAACCCCGATACAGGTAAAGATGTACAAGGTGTCGCGGGTGTCGGCCAAATTGTTCCGAAACCGGACCGCCGCCACAATCCCCGTCAAGCTGAACGCCAAGGCCGTGCTGTTTCGGACGATGACCACTACCCCCGCAATCGCCACCGCCAGCACGATCATGGTCTGGACCATGCCCTGATCGAAGCCCTTGCGGCGCCGCTCGGCCATGTAAACCCACGACGTCGGCATCATCAGCAGAAACGCCCCGAGCATGGCAATGGCCATGTCTAACGTGGTGCTCCACGACAGCTGACTGGTTGACCCCGCCGGGTCGAACAGGTTGCCCTTCATCAGTTGGGCCAGCCGTTCGCCCGAGACCATGGATCGAGCTTCAGGCACCCAGTACAGCACCAGCCCCGCCAACGCTGTGAGCAGGATGTAGTAGGCCGTCAGGGTCGAAAACGGGTTCTCAGCCGGATAGGTCACCCGGTCGACGATCCGCTGAGCCGTGGTTCGATCCGGCACTGCGACCGGTCCGCCTGCCGCCGACGGAGGTCCCGCCATTTGAGTGCTTGCCATAGAGTGTCGTTTGACCATAGTTGGTGGGCGCCCGGAAAGTTCCCTTCCCTGCCGCCGGAACCTACGCCGAAGGGTACGCGGCTGGAAGCTGTTCGGATCTGGAGGCCCGGCTCAACAACCGGGGCGGGCCACCCGTATTCCTTCTAACTCGTTACCCCAGAAGGCGGAACCATGAAATTGACCGGATTGGCCCTCGCGGCCGTTACCCTCCTCGCCAGCCCCGTTTTGGCTCAAAAACCCGACTTTTCGGGCACCTGGAAGCTCAACACTGAGAAAAGCGACTCGATCCCAGCCCGGCCGGCCGGCGGCGGAGGCGGCGGCCAGCGGCCGGGCGGCATGGGTGGCGGTATGGGCGGAATGCGCCCGAGCGAACTCTTCATCACCCATTCGGACAGCAAGATGGTCATCGAACAGAAGATGGCCGAGCGAACGACCCTGTTGACCTACTACCTGGACGGCCGTGACAGCAAGAACGCCGGAATGCGGGGCGCCGAAATGACCACCAAGTCGACCTGGGTCGAGAACACCATTGTCACCGACGGCGAAAACACCTTCACGACGCCAATGGGCGAGATGAAGATCAAAACCCGCGAGGTCCGGAGCATGAGCGACGACGGGAAGACGATGACGATCGTGTCGACCGTGACCTCCCCCCGTGGAGACATGACCCGTACGACCGTGTACGACAAGGCCTGAGCGGAACGGTAAACAGCCTGGCGGATCGGGGTTTGGGTGCCAGGCTCCAGGCGGCCAAAGAGCCAGCGGTCGGGATTGAACCGACGACCGCTCGATTACGAATCGAGTGCTCTACCACTGAGCTACGCTGGCGACGACGGTAAGAACTGTCCTGCGGAACCACTCAATGCCCTGACTCGGACTCGAACCGAGATGCCTTTCGGCACTACCCCCTCAAGATAGCGTGTCTACCAGTTTCACCACCAGGGCGCGGTGGACATATATAGGCGGTAACCGAACCGAGGTCAACTTCCTTTCCGCCATTGACTTACCGGTAGCCAAGTGTCGCTGAAAAGACCACGGACCGAGGGAGACCAGGCTCAAAGGCCACTGGCACGTTGTCGACCACGTCCGGGTTGAGGAAGGCCGACCCGATGTACCGCTTGTTCCCCAAGTTCTGGACGCTGATCGAGCCCCGAAGGGTGGCACCGCCGCCGATGGCGATCGGGTGATCGAGTCCGATGGCGGCATTGAGCAGCGAGTACCCACCCACCCTCACGGCGTTCGCATCATCGGCGAAGTACTGCCCAGTCCCCTGAAATCCGACCTGGGCCCTGACCCCGCCCCATCCCTTCGGGGCCAGGCCCAGGGTCAATCCGTACATCGTTCCCGGCACCCCAACCACCTGGTTCCCCGAGTAGTCGGCAAACCGGCCCTGCTTGGCTGGATCGTAGTGAACGGAATCAACCTGGTACTCCGAGTATTGGTGGTCGGAAAGTCCGAGCATGCCCTGGACCGAAAGCCCAGACCGCCAGTGGACGGTGACGCCGAACTCCGCTCCTTTGCGGCGGGCCTTTCCGGCCGTGAAGTAGAAGCGCCCGCCTCGGTACGGCACGATTTCGTTCACAACGTTGGTTCGGTAGAGCGCCACGTCATAACTCAGATCGCTCACGGCGCTCTCGCCTCCAAAGGTCACCAACTGCTTCGTGCCGACCTCGTAGGTGGTCGACCGGATCGGCTCGAGGAGCGGATTGATCGCCAGCACCGTATCCTGGCCGAACGTGCCGGCCGGATCGGTTTCGTTACCAGCCGGTGCTTCGACCCCACCGCCGATGTTGAGGTAGAATGAATGCGACTGCTGGAGCCGGTAGTTGATTCCGAGCTTTGGAGTGACCCGCGAAAAAACCTTGTCGTCGTTCAATTTCGGATTGATGAAACTCTCGGCGTAGTAACGGATGGCGTCCCGGCGGGCCCCGAACGACACCCCGAGTTTCTCGTTCAAATCCACTTCGGCCTGGACGAAAACGCCCAGGTTGTTGGCACCCTCCCGCTTGTTGTCCCGAAGGGTTGGCCCCCGATTGCCATCGGCCGTCAACGAATAGAACAGGATCGCCCCGTCCTGATAGGCCTCGTCGATTCCGGTGAGCATCCGGAGCCGAGTGGTGGTCCCGAGCCTGGCGCTTCGGGAGTACACCACATTGCCGCCAACATGGTACCTGGTGAAATCGCGAAAGGTGCCCCGTTCAGAGCGCTGGAGGAATTTGGGATTGACGTACAGCATGCTGGACAGGGTGCCCGACGATCCGAATTGGTGCTGAAGGCTCGCCCCAAGCCGGCCCTGGCGGTTGCGCCGCCGTTCTAACCGAGTCAGGTAGGTGCTATTCGCCTGGGCCGGATCGGCGTCGACTTGGGCTTGGGTGAGCGGCCCCGGAATGCTGAAGCTGTTGTCGGTCGCCACCAGGAAAATTCCCAACTGCGTGGCGGCACCGACCGATTGGACCAACGTTGAGTTGAGGAGCCAACGGCGCGCCGCCGAGTTCCCCCGCCACCCGTCGAACCCAGTGCGGGTGACGGTGGCGGCCAGCCGCGAGTCTCCAAGCGGAACCCCAAATCGCCCCACATACTTCTCGAATCCGAATCCGCCCCGTTCGACCTCAGCCTCACCGAAACCTGAGGTGAATTCCGGGACCGTCGCAAGGCTCACGACGCCGCCAGCCGCGTTGCCCCAAAGGCTGCTCGCGTTCGACCGGATGACGTCGATCCGCTGGGCCGCGGCCAGGTCGATCCCGTCCATCGAGGTCCGGCCATCCGGCTCCGTTTCGGGGAACCCATCGAGCAACACTCGGATGCCTCGGGAGGTACCCGCATTCGAACGGTCGCCCGCCCCCCGAGCGCCGAAGCCTCGAATCACCAGCCGAACATCTCCGGTCCCAGACCGGGATTGGGCCAGAACGCCTGGCACCATTCCCAACGCCTCGTCGAGGCCAAACCCCCGCCGGCCAAACCAGGCCCGACTGCCAAGGGTCGTCGTCGCCAACGGAACGGCATAGGGACTTACGCTCTGCCGCTCGGCCGACACGGTAAGAGTCGGAAGGACCCTCACGGTGTCCCTCCCAACGGAATCCTGCTGGGCGGCGCTCGATCCAAACCGGGCCAGGGTCAGCCCGATCACAACGGCAATCTTGAATGATCGAACCCGCGCCATTAGAACTCCGCAACCGGTTGGGACTGGCCTCCAGCAACAGCCAAAGATATGGCACCGCCCCGGCCCCCTCAACATTGGCCGTGGGGGTCGCGTATTACAACGGTTTCCCGCTCACACTTGCTCGTTCACTCCTCCGTGAGGCCCGTCATGGGTCGGACCCTTTTTCTCCCGTTCGTCATGGCCACGTGGTGTCTCCCGTCGGCCGCCGCCCAGACCTCCCAAGCCCCAGATTCGGCTACCCTGGCAAGTTTCAGGTGGCGCCCGATCGGGCCGGCGAACATGTCCGGCCGGGTCACCGACGTCGAAGGCCTCCCGAGCCCTTCTCGGACCTTCTACGTCGCTGCCGCGGCCGGTGGCATCTTCAAGACCATCAACGGTGGCGTCACCTTCCAGGCCCTGTTCCAAAACGAACGGTGCGCGGCCATGGGTGACCTCGCCATTTCGCCGGCGGACAGCAACACCATCTATGCCGGCACCGGAGAGGAAGACTCCCGCAACTCGATCTCGCCCGGCTGCGGCATGTTCAAGTCGACTGATGGTGGCCAGACCTGGAAGTACATCGGCCTCCGAGATACCCGGCATATCTCCCGGATCGTCATCGACCCCCGAAACCCCAACGTCGTCTGGGTCGCCGCC
Organism: Gemmatimonadota bacterium; assembly: GCA_031400975.1. GTDB lineage: Bacteria > Gemmatimonadota > Gemmatimonadetes > Gemmatimonadales > GWC2-71-9 > SHZU01. The sequence continues at coordinate 53,117 of JANNQX010000002.1, read as the reverse complement.
CTCGGGGCCGCTTGGGCGAGCAACAAGGAACGCGGCCTGTACAAGTCGGTCGACGGAGGCCAGACCTGGACCCTCGCCAAGTTCATCAGCGAAAAGGCGGGATTCATTGACCTCGCCATCGATCCGTCCAACCCCGATGTGATGTTCGCCGCCAGCTGGGAACGAATCCGAGGCCCGTACTTTCTCAAGAGTGGCGGAACCGGAAGCGCGCTGTGGAAGACCACCGATGCTGGAAAGACCTGGAGCGAGGTAGCTGGTGGCGGATTCCCGGAGACCGTGAAGGGGCGGATCGGCCTGGCCATCGCCCCCTCCAACTCCAAGGTGGTCTATGCCCTGGTTGAGGCGGACACCGCCGCCAATCCGAAACCGGAAAAGGGTAAACCGGCCCAGACCCGTCCCTCCGGGCTCTATCGCTCCACGGACGGGGGCACCAGCTGGGCGAAGATGGCGCCGAACAACGTTCGTCCCTTTTACTACTCCCAAGTCCGGGTCGACATCAAGAACCCCGACCGCGTCTACTGGTCCTCGACCCCGGTCAACTTCTCCGACGACGGCGGCAAGACCGTTCGGAGAGCCACCGAGGGCATTCACGTCGACCACCACGCCATGTGGCTCGACCCGGCCGACGAAAACCATTTCGTGGTCGGCAACGACGGCGGGGTGGCCCAAACATGGGACAAGGGTGGCAACTACGATTTCCTGAACAGCTTCGCGCTCGGCCAGTTCTACGCGGTGAGCTTTGACCTGGCCGTCCCGTACAACGTCTGCGGCGGCCTCCAAGACAACGGCTCGTGGTGTGGGCCAAGCCGCCGGAAGAGCGGCCCGATCACCAACGCCATGTGGCACACCTTCAATGGCGGGGACGGGTTCTACACGGCCCAGGACCCGACCAACCCGAACGTGGTGTATGGCGAGTCGCAAGGCGGGAACATCGCGCGCTATCAATGGGACACCGGCGAACGGACCAGCTTCCCCAAGCCCAATTGGCGGGCCCGGGCCACCGCCTGGGATGACTCGGTCTTCGTCGCCCGCGGCGACACCACCGGGCCGGAAACACCCGCCCTCAAACGACGGCTCGCTGACCTGAAACTGGCCCGAGCCACCGACTCCGCCAACGTCGACGTCCGGTGGAACTGGAACACCCCGTTCTTCCTGTCCAAGCACAACCCCTCGGTGGTCTACATAGGGGCAAGCCGGGTCATGAAGAGCGCCAACCGCGGCGAGACGGTGATGGCCATCTCGCCCGATCTTTCCGTGAAGGACACGATGAAGCTCCGGGTCAGCACCACCACGACCGGCGGGATTACTCCCGACGTCACCGGCGCGGAGACCTATGGAACGATCGTCACCGTGGCGGAATCGCCGGTCCGACCCGGACTGTTGTACGCGGGAACCGATGACGGAAATGTCTGGCTGTCCCGAAACGACGGAGGCGCCTGGGACAACCTGACCGGCCGGTTTCCCGGCGTTCCCGCCGGCACCTACGTGAGTCGGATCGAACCCTCATCGCACGACTCGAGCACCTTCTACGTCACCTTCGACAACCACCGGAACAACGATTTCATACCGTATGTCTATACCACCCAAGACTTCGGCAAATCGTTTCGGTCGATCGCCGCCAATCTCCCGACCGGCGAGCCGGACTTTGTCCATGTCATTCGAGAAAGCTCGGTCAACAAGAACCTACTCTTCCTCGGCACCGACGTCGGCACCTACGTCTCGTTCGATCGCGGTGGGTCGTGGCAGCGGTTCATGACCGGCCTGCCGACCGTCCCGGTCCACGACCTCCAGATTCACTCCCGCGACCGCGAATTGATCGCCGGGACTCATGGCCGATCGATTTGGATCGTGGACATCGGCCCTCTCGAACAGATGACCGGCGAGGTCTTGGCGTCGAGCAGCCACCTCTTTCATCCCAAGACCGCCCGCCAGTGGGGCGAGCCGCCCATCAATGGCGAGTCCCCGGGCCACAACCTGTTCCAGGCCCCGAGCCCTGAATACGGCGCGGAAATCGTCTACCGGCTCACCACCGGCACCCGGGCCGACCGCCCCAAGGTCTCGATCCTCGATGCGGCCGGCGACACCGTCACGACCCTCAATGGCACCGGCGGTCCCGGCATCCATCGAGTCACCTGGAACTTCCGGGGCAAACAGCCGCCCCGCCCCCCGCTCGGACCGACGGCCAGAAGGGATAGCATCTACATGGCCCGGCGGCGGGAAGTGGTCTTCGATTCACTGGCGAAAGCGGGAACGATTCCGGCCCCGATGGCCGAGCGGATCAAGTCAATGATGGCCTCCGGCAACCAGCAGGAGTTGGCCCAAATGATGGGATTTGGCGGCGGTGGTGGCCGAGGTGGTCCCCAGCCCGGCGAATACACCGCTCGGCCAGGTGAATCGCCCGCCCGGGGAGCCGGCGGCCGGGCGGGCCCTCCCGGCGGGCAGGGCGGCCCGGCCTTTGTCCCGCCCGATCTAGAGGTACTCCAACAGATCGCCGGCCTGATCCGCCCGCCCGGACAACGTGGCGGCGGCGGTGGCTTCGGCGCGTTAGGCGCGATCTTCGGCGGCGGCGGGGGCGGCGGGGGTCAAGCCCCCTTGGTCGCCCCCGGCCAATACATCGTCTCGATCACGGTCGACGGCACGACCCACCGCCGCGTCCTGCGAGTTGAAAGGACCAGCGGCACCGGCGCCGTCAGCACGGGATTCTAGACCCGGTCGGGCGCCGAGGCCTATCGCTTACCGACACCGATGGTGAAGTCAGTCGTCTGTTGGCCGGAGAAGGGGTCGAGTCCGCGGAGCCGGACCTCCGCCCGAAGCCCGTAGGAACGAGTCAGCCAGGCACGGACTCCAGCCGCCGCGTGGACCGTGCCCGGCGAGGCGCCCGGGCCGGTCAGATACTCGGAGAAACCGGCGCCGACTCCCAGATAGGGCCGAACCTGCCCCCGAGCCGGCTGGATTTGGATGCCGACTTCGGGGAACAGGTACTTGATACTCTGCCCGAACTGAGACCGATATCGAAAGAACCCGATCCCCGGTTCCACGATGAACATCCGGCCCAACGGAAGATCGAACCGAAGCCCGGCCGTCCACGACGTGCCGGTACCGATAAGCCGGTAGGACGAGGGCCCAGCCACGAAGCTGAACGCCTGGGACGGCCGGTCGCCACGACGATCCCGGCCGTCCTGAGCCGGCAGCGCCACGGGGCTGACGATCGATCCGGTGACAAGGAGCGCGGCAATGCCCAAGTGTGGGTTCATTGGCGTGTCAGTACCAGGGCAAACGTCCCGGTCCGGGCGCCATCGTTGAGCGAAATGAAGGCCCGGAGCTCTGGCGGATCGGCAGTGAAGACCAGACCATCGAGATACGCGGTTCCTTGGCTCAAACGCACGACGCCGTTGTTGACGGTGTAGGTGCCGGCGAGATCATCGTCCACGGGCGTCAGTTGGACCCCAGGAATAGCCGGCATCGTCATGTGGCCGCTCGTGGTAAGGTCCGGATTGAGCCGAAGGCTGACGGTAGCACCGCGGGACACCATCTCGCTCGTGTTGCCGTTGACGACGATCGTAAATGTCTTGATCGCGTATTGGCCGCTGACTTGCTCCGGGCCCAAGACCGAGTCGCTGCACCCGATGCTGGCTGCCAGAAGAGGGCCCACTATCCAAGTTCGTCGCACGAAAACCTCCAGGTCGGGAAACCGAGAGCCGCCCCGAAGGGGGCGGCCTCACGTTCAGATCTGCCTGGAAAGAAAGGGGGTACGACGGTAGGACGGAAGCCCGGTCTTGTCGGAGACGCGTGGTTGTTATTAAGACTTTCCGCCCTACCGCCGCACCAAACTACCGACCCGATTGGAAGGTGATCGCGACCCCAATCATTGCCACCCGATCATGAAAAGCCGGCAACAAGTCGCCCGCGTTATCCCGGACCTGGGACCGGTGCTGCAGCACGTCGACGCTCGGAGTAATGAACAATGATCGGCCTAACTTGATTTCGTACCCCGCACCGGCCGTCCACCCGAATCCGTCCTCGTGGAGGTCAGAGCTCGGACCATCAATCGCCTCGCCGGACCGGGTCAGGCCGGCGCCCCCTTTGAGGAACAGCCCCGCCTTCCTCGAGGGATAGAACTGCCCGATAAACATCAGACCGCCGAGGTAGCTGGTCACGTTCTCTTGGAACTGGCTGTCGTAGCGGCGATCGGCCCAGCCGGCCAGTTCAACGCCAAGACGTAGGTTCGGATTCACGGTGCCCCCGGCGCGAAGTGAAAAGGAGGGCTTCGTCAAGCCGGCGGTGTAGCTGGTTTCGGGCTCGAGGCGGCTCGACTCGTTCCCCGCAGCCAACCCGAAGCTGGCCCAAAAGCCGTGGCGGTTGCTGCTCGGAGTGATGTCGACTAGGCCCCGACGACGTTGGGCCTCGGCATTCTGTGAGGTGATGAACGCCAGCATCAACGTGAGCGACGTGACCGCGAACCGATGTGACATAGCGAATCCTTGTTAGGTGTCCACGACAGGCAATCTGACTTGAACGCTCCGTCGCAACGCAAGCAGCGGGCCGTTTTTGACCACTTCAAGTTATCTTGTTGAACCTAAAGGGCTTACCGCGGTGTGAGCCGACAACGGCAGTTTCGGTTTCCGGCTCAACCTGTCCACCTTTGCAGACACCCTCATCATGCCGTTAGGACGCCACTTGTTGTTCAGTCTGACGTTGCTGGTAGCCGCCGGAGCCGGTGGGCTGGGTACTTGGCAACTCGGCCGCCTCTTCGACCGGCGGGAAAGAAATCGGCTGGCCGTCGAGCAAAGTCGCCTCGACCGGGTCGACCTAACCCGCCAGTCCCTGTCCGGCCGGATCGGTTTCCGGCGAGTCCGAGTCGCCGGCAATTTTGACTTCGGCCATGAGTTCATCCTTCGGGGCCACCTCGTCCTCGGCACCCCCGGCATCCAGATCGTCACCCCCCTTCGGCTCGACGGTCAGGATACCCTGGTTCTCGTCAATCGGGGCTTCGTGCCCAGTCCTGACGCCATGTCACCGTTTGGCCCCCAGCGGTTCGCCGAACCGGCCGCCGCCGACTTCGAGGGCATCGCAATCGCGATCCCTGACAACGGAGACGGCCAGCCGCTTGCCGGCCCCCAGGGCGAGAGCTGGAGGCGGCTCGACTGGAGGGCCATGGACGCCAGGCTGCCCTATCCTATTGCCCCCTACTACGTGATCCAACTCGCCGATTCGACAACAGCAGACCACACCTATCGAGGCCGAACGCTACCAGTCCGCCTCGCCATGCCGCCACTCGACGACGGCCCCCACCTGTCCTACGCGGTTCAGTGGTTTCTGATTGGGGGAGCGGCGCTGGGCTTTGGACTGGTGTTCATTCGCCGTCGGCAGCCGGTTTTCGACGTCCCGGGGTAACAGGCACGAATGGGAAGATCGTGACCAGTTCCGGCCGGGCGCCGAATTCGGGGCAAATCGTCCGGTCGTACTCATAGGGCCCGCCGGTTTCGGAGTCGATCCACGGAAAGCCCCGACAAACCACGGGGTAGTAGGGCTTCGCGTGAATCGAGCATCCCTCCCCGCTATAGAACACGCAGCGACCATTCGTGACCCGGGTCCGCCACTCACCCCATCGGGTCCGGTACACCTTGCCGTCTCCAAAATCGCGAATGATGGCTGCCGCTTCGTCATCGGAGCAGGTGCTGCCATAGCCACAGCACGCGGCATCGTGAGGACATGGGAAACACGGTAGTTTGGGCAGATCGGGAATCGACATAGGCACCGATCATAGCGCCCCCTCCCCCACCAGGGCCAGCGGGCCAACCAACTCATGGAACAGATTGGTGGCCATCAGGCTTTCGGCCTCCGCAATATCCGGCGCGAAGTATCGGTCTTCATCGTAGTGGGCTACCCTGGCTCGGACGGCAGCGTGGGCCCGCTCGAGCTCCGCACTCGTGGTCAGGGGCCGATGAAAGTCGATCCCCTGCACCGCCGCCAGCAATTCAATCGCGACAATCCGCCGGACGTTCACGGCAATTTGGCCGAGTTTCCGAGCGGCAAAGGTCGCCATGCTGACGTGATCTTCTTGGTTGGCGGAGGTCGGCATCGAATCGACACTGGCCGGATGGGCCAAGGTCTTGTTCTCGCTCGCCAAGGCCGCCGCGGTCACGTGGGCAATCATGAACCCGGAGTTGATTCCCGGCTCCCGGACCAGAAAGGCGGGCAGGCCCGAGACGGTGGCATCGGTGAGCAGTGCGATCCGCCGCTCCGCTAACGCCCCGATCTCGGCCGCCGCAATCGACAGGATATCGGCCGCAAATGCCACCGGCTCGGCGTGAAAGTTGCCGCCTGAGATCACCTCGTCCTGCTCGGCGAACACCAACGGATTGTCGGACACCGCGTTGGCCTCGACCACCAGGGTCGTTGCCCCGTTGCGGATCAAGTCGAGACAGGCGCCCATAACCTGGGGCTGGCACCGGAGCGAGTAGGGATCCTGGACTCGGTCGTCACCAACGAGATGCGAGGCCCGGATGGCACTGCCCTGAAGGAGATCGCGATACAGTCTTGCGGCGTCGATCTGGCCGCGATGACCCCGGACCTCGTGAATCCGGGCGTCGAACGGGGTGTCCGACCCCTTGGCCGCGTCAACGGTGAGGGCGCCCGCCACGACTGCCGCCGCATAGACTCGCTCGATCTCGAAGAGGGCCCGGAGCGCGATCGCGGTCGAGACCTGGGTTCCATTGAGCAAGGCCAGCCCCTCTTTGGCGGCCAGCACCAAGGGTCGGAGCCCCGCCTGAAGCAGCGCGTCCTTGGCCTCCCGGATCTCGCCCCCGACCCTGACTTGGCCCTCGCCCATCAGGCCCAGCGTTAGGTGCGCCAGTGGGGCGAGATCGCCGGAGGCCCCGACCGAACCTTGGGCCGGGATGGAGGGCCAGATTCGGGCATTGTAGAGCCCGACGGCGGCCTCGATCACGACGGGACGGACCCCGGAATATCCCCGGGCCAGCGAGGCGATCTTGAGCAGGAGGATCAGCCGCACCGTTTCATCGTCCAGCAATGGCCCGACGCCGGCCGCATGCGACCGGACGAGGTTGGTCTGCAATCGCTCCAGCTGATCGGTGGCGATCCCGACCCGAGCCAACTTCCCGAATCCCGTGTTGATCCCATAGGCAGGGGCCCCCTTGGCGACAATGGCCTCGATGGTCGCGGCGCTCGCGGCCACGGCCGGCCAGCAGCTTGGGTCCAAGGACACTGGCTCAAAGCCGGAGGCGATGCGGCGAAGCTCGGCCAGGGTCAGGCGGCCGGGCATGATCGTGAGCATGGGCGTCACCCTTCCCCGAGCGCGATGGCCGGAGTGTTGAGGTGGTGGAGCCGGGCGGTCTGCTTGGCCAGCTGATACCCGGCGTCGGCGTGCCGGATGACACCTAACGCCGGATCGTTCCAGAGCACCCGCGACAGCCGGGCCGCGGCCTCCTCGGTCCCGTCGGCCACGATGACCACACCGGCGTGCTGCGAGTAACCCATCCCGACGCCGCCGCCGTGGTGGAGACTGACCCAGGTTGCCCCGCCCGCCGTGGCCGAGAGGGCGTTCAGGAGGGGCCAGTCGGAGACCGCATCCGATCCATCCATCATCGCTTCGGTCTCGCGATTGGGGCTCGCGACCGACCCGGTGTCGAGGTGATCGCGGCCAATGACGATCGGCGCCTTGAGCTCGCCGGTCCGCACCATCTCATTGAAAGCCAGGGCGGCTCGGTGTCGATCGCCGAGACCGAGCCAACAGATTCGAGCCGGGAGTCCCTGGAACGCGATTCGTTCGCGGGCTTGGTCGAGCCACCGATGGAGGGGGGCGTCGTCGGGGAACAACTCCTTGACCTTGGCGTCGGTGCGGTAGATGTCCTCGGGATCACCCGACAGGGCCACCCACCGGAACGGGCCCTTTCCCTCGCAGAATAGGGGCCGGATACAGGCAGGCACAAACCCCGGAAAGGCGAACGCGTCGGGAACGCCTCGATCAAGCGCGACCTGGCGGATGTTGTTGCCGTAATCGATCGTCGGCACGCCCATATGATGGAACTCGAGCATCGCGCGCACATGACTGGCGCAGGAGGTCGCGGCCGCATCGATCAGGCGGTGGCGATCGGCCTGGCTGCCGGTCCGGGCCGCCTCCCACTCGGGCACCGTCCAACCGGCGGGCAAATACCCGTTGACCAAATCGTGGGCGGAGGTCTGGTCGGTCACGGCGTGGGGGCGCGGCCCTCCACCCTTTGCCAGCGCGACGAATTGCGGCAGCAACTCGGCCGCGTTTCCGAGCAAACCCACTGAGGTTGGCGTCGTGGCGGCGGCAAGAATCGCGAGCGCGCCTTCGACGGTGGTGGCCTTATGGTCGAGGTATCGAGTTTTGAGACGGAAATCGATCCGGGATTCCTGGCACTCGATGACGAGGCAATGGGCCCCGGCCAGCACCGCGGCGAGTGGCTGGGCGCCTCCCATCCCGCCGAGCCCCGCGGTGAGAATCCACTTGCCGGCCCAGTTGCCTTGATAGTGCTGGCGCCCAAGCTCGACGAAAGTCTCGTGGGTGCCTTGGACGATGCCCTGGGATCCGATGTAGATCCACGAACCGGCCGTCATCTGGCCGTACATCATGAGGCCCTTCCGGTCGAGTTCGTGGAAGTGCTCCCAGGTGGCCCATTTCGGCACCAGGTTCGAATTGGCAATGAGAACCCGCGGGGCGCCAACGTGGGTTCGAAAGACCGCCACCGGCTTGCCGCTTTGGACCAACAGCGTTTCGTCTGGTTCGAGTCTCCGCAATGCCTCGAGAATCGCCTCGAAGCACTCCCAGTTCCTCGCCGCCTTGCCAATCCCGCCGTAGACCACAAGGTCGTCGGGTCGTTCGGCCACCTCGGGGTCGAGGTTGTTCTGAATCATCCGGTAGGCTGCTTCAATCAGCCAGTTCCGGCAGGTCAGGTGCGAGCCACGAGGTGCTCTCACTGGACGAGGGCCGGCCGTTACCGTCATAGTGACTCCTTCAAGAATGAAAACGTGCCGGAGAGCCGGTACTGGCGGGCCGGGTGAATCATCCGTACCACACTCGCCACCCGTCCACGGGACCAGGTTCGCCGATTGAGCACCAACACCGGTTCGGTCACCTGAATGCGGAGGTGGCCGGCGATCTCTTTCGAGGGCAGATCGGCCTCGATCACGTGCTCGGCCCGCTCGAGGGGCGCCACTTGGGTCAGGTAGGCGTGCGGCGTGGCCATCGCGAAATTCTGTTCGAGATACCCCGGGGCGGAGGCCGGATTGACGTACCGATCTTCCAGCTGAAGCGGGCGGCCATCGGCGGCGTGGAGCAGTCGCGAGTGGAACAACGGGGCGCCACCGGGAAGCCCAAAGGCCGTTGCCAGCGTCCGATCCGCGGTGGCCGGACCGACCGCGAGGACTTCGGTCGAGTGCCGTTGGCCCCGCTGCTCGATTTCGTCTCGAATGCTGCGGACGGCGACCATCGTCGACTCGACCTTCGGACCGGCCACGAATGATCCAACGCCCTGGACCCGGGTGATGGCGCCGTAGTCGGCCAACTCTCGGAGGGCGCGATTCGCCGTCATCCGGGACACCCCGAATTCACGGGTCAAATCGCCTTCGCTCGGGATCCGGTCGCCCGGAGCCCAGGTGCCGTCGGCGATTTGGCGGAGAACATGCCGCTTGAGCCGGAGGTAGTGCGGTTCGGCGGCGGCTGGGGCTCTGATGGTGCGGGCAGGCATGGCGTCGACGATACGTCAGTTGTATATACATGTCAAGACAAGACGAATCGCGGGCCGCCGCGTTTGACTCCGTGGGCCGACCGGTCGAGATTCGGGGGTCGCGTCCGTAGCTCAATTGGATAGAGCATCAGACTTCGGATCTGAGGGTTGGGGGTTCAAGTCCCTCCGGGCGCACTTTCTCGGCACTCGGCGCTCGGCACTCGGCACTCGGGCACTCGGGCACTCGGGCACTCGGGGACTCGGCTTTGTGGAGATGGGGGTATTGGGGTCCCGCCTTTATTACGACGACTCGTTCACAATGTCGTTTTCTGCGAGGGTGATCGAGACTGCTCAGACACTGGGGCGGAGTTCGGTGGTGCTCGACGCGACCTACTTCTATCCGGCGTCGGGGGGGCAGCCGAGCGACACGGGGGAGTTGGGGGGGCGGCGGGTCGTTGACGTCGTGGTGCGGGAAGGGGATGGGGCGGTCGTGCATCTGCTTGACGGCGACCTCGGGCTTGGGGAGGTCGCGGGGCGGATCGACTGGGGACGCCGAGTCGATCACATGCAGCAGCATTCTGGGCAGCACGTTCTTTCGCAGGCCTTCCTTCAACTTGCCAATGCACCGACGATCGGATTCCATCTTGGGGTGGACTACGTCTCGATCGATCTTGAGACTTCCGGGTTGGATGAGGGCCGGGTCCGGGAGACCGTCCTGCTCGCCAACGACGTCATCGAGCGGGACTTGGCGGTCCGGGCTTGGTTCCCGACACCCGATGAACTAGCAACGATTACCCTCCGGAAAGCTCCTGAAGTTGACGGGGCTCTTCGGATCGTGGCGATCGGGGATTTCGACTGGTCGGCCTGCGGGGGAACCCATGTGGCCCGGACGGCCCAGATTGGGCTGATTCATCTCCTCAAGACCGAGCGATACAAGCGCGGAATCCGGGTTTCGTTTCTCTGCGGTGGCCGAGCCCGGCGTGACTATGCCGCGAAGCAGGCGATCGTTTCAAACCTGTCGGCGGGGCTATCGTGCGCGGTGTTTGAGCTGCCTCAGACAGTCGAGCGACTCCAGCTCGAGTTCCAGGAAGCGCGCCGGGAGTTAGCCCGGCACCACGAAGGGGCGCTGGATCTCGAGGCCGCCGAGCTCCGCGGGGCAGCCGTCGTTCGCGGTGGCTTCCGGATCGTCCGGAAGGGATTCGAGCGGCGACCGGTCGACGATTTGAAAGGGCTTTGCCTCCGGGTTTCCGCCGAGCCCGGAACGATCGTGGTGCTTGGAGCCGCCGGTGACCGGGGCCAGTTCGTACTGGCCCGGTCGGAGGAACTCGCGACCGACCTTCGTCCCGCCCTTCAGGCCGCCCTCGCCGCGGTTGGCGGCGGCAAGGGAGGCGGAGCCCGAATCGTCCAAGGTGCCGGAGGTTCCGAGGTGGGCTTGGCGATGGTGGATCAAGCCCTCGAAGCCGCGGTGGCCGCACTTGGCCTCGGCGAATGACTGATCGGAGCGGTCCGTCTCGATGGGTTTTCCTTCTTGCGGCGGGGCTGCTTCTGGCCGCTCACCTTGTTGATCCCTGGGCTCTTGAGGCGCTTCGGTGGCCTGCCGCCAACGATCGCGATTGGGGCCGGCTGCTTCGGATCCTCGGATTCGCGCCCACCTGGTTGGCCGTCGCCGGGTTGTTCTGGCTTGAATCGCGAGGATTCGCTGAGTCGGACCGCTCTCGCGATTTCGCCCGGACCGGACAGGCCATCATCATCGCCGTCGTCGTTGGCGGCATCCTCGCTGAGGTCGCCAAACTGCTGATCCGCCGCGAGCGTCCAGGGGAGCTCTTTGTCGGATATCAGTTTCGGGCCTTCGCCGACGCCCCATTCAGCACCAAGGCCCTCGGCATGCCGAGCAGCCACACCGCGGTGGCCTTTGCGGGGGCGGCGGCGGTCGCGACCCGGTATCCACGGACCGCCCCATTGTTGCTGGCCCTCGCGGCGGGGTGCGGCCTCACCCGGATGTTTGCCGGGGCCCACTACCTGAGTGATGTGGTCGGAGGAGCGTTAGGCGGTTCCTTGGCGGGTTGGCTGGCGGGCCGCCGACGATGATCCGAGCCGGATGGGTGCTGGCGGCGTGGATCGCCGGTTGCTCGGGCCGGGGGACCCCGGAAGTCGCGGGGGATCTGACTGGCGTCAGGCTGCCGGTGCCCCTACCCCGCCCCGAATTCAGGTTGACGACGATCGCCGGCGAGCCCTTCGACTTCCGAACCCGAACCCAGGGTCGCCTGACGCTGCTCTTCTACGGCTACACCCGCTGTCCCGACGTCTGTCCGGCGACCATGGCCAACCTCGGTGCCGTCATCGGCCGGTTGTCCGCGGCCGAACGAGAGGCCGTGGATGTGGTGTTCGTCACGACCGACCCCGACCGCGACACCCCGGTCGTGGTCGGCCCGTGGCTCGCCAACTTCGAGCCGGGCATTATCGGTTTGGTTGGAACGGCCGCCGACCTGAAGACCGCCCAGGTCGCGGCGGGCATCGCGGTCGCGATTCGGGGCCCCGAGACTGCCAACTACACGGTGTCCCACGCCGCCCAGGTCCTGGTTTATTCTCCCGACGATTCCGCCCATATCGCCTATCCGTTCGGCACTCGGCAGGCGGAATGGGCGGCCGATCTCCCGAAACTGCTTGATCGGTGGAAGGGGTCAGTCCGATGACGTGGTGGTGCTCGGCGAGCGGGGTCCCATGGGAGTGGGGTTGGCGACCCTACCCAGGGGTCTGGCTATTTCTCGGGCTTCTCGCGCTGGTGTTCTATCGGTTCGGTCGGTCGGACGGTCGATCGGCTCGGTACTTCGGCCTCGGCCTGTTCATTCTGTGGACCGCGCTCGATTATCCGCTTGGCGCCCTCGGCGGGTACTTGGCGGCGGCGCACACCGGCCAATTCATGCTGATCGCACTGGCCGCGCCCCCTTTGCTATTGCTTGGCCTCCGCCCTCGGCTGGCGGCATGGGGGGCTCAGGCGTCACCGGAGGCGGTGGGACGGCTCCGGTTCCTGGCCCACCCGGTGACCGGGTTTCTTTGCTACAACCTGATTATGCTGGTAACCCACGTTCCGAGCGTGGTTGATGGGTTGATGCCGTCGCAGTTTGGCTCGTTCGCGATCGACTTGCTGTGGCTGATCGGCGGCGGACTCTTGTTTTGGCCGTCGGTGGCCCCGCCGCCCTTCTTGCGAATGCCGCCCTTGGGCCAGGTCGCCTACCTGTTCGTCCAGACGATTCCGGCGATTTTGCCGGCGGCTTTCCTGGTATTTTCGACCTACCCGCTCTATTCGCTCTACGAGCTCGCCCCCAGAGTCACCACCGCCCTCACCCCCCATTACGACCATCAAGTTGCCGGTCTGATGATGAAAGTCGTCGGCGACCCGATCGTCTGGGTGACCATGGCCGTGATCTTCTTTACCTCGGCCAACCAAGAACGCCGGGACGACCTCGCCGCGATGACCAAGGCAACGAATCGGCCGGCCTCGTGATACCTTTGAACGGTACCCTTTCTTCCACCGGAGCCGACCTACGATGACCTCCTTCTTCCTCAACGTCGCGACCTGGCTGATGGCGTCGCTCGGGTCGCCGACCTTGCTGTGGCACAACGAGTTGACCAAGAGCACTCCGGCCGCCGACGCCGCCTTGGCCGAATCACCGACGAGCATCCGGCTCTGGTTCGCGGAGAAGGTCGAGCCGAAATTCAGCAGCATCACGCTGATGAAGCCGGATTCGACCAAAATCGAGATCAGCAAGCCCAAAGCCACGGACGATCCGAAATCGATCGTTAGCGACATCCCCGCGCGCCTCCCGGCGGGCGGCTACGTCATTCGGTGGCGGACGGCTGGTTCGGACGGGCACGCCGTGCGTGGCAGCTTCAAGTTTTCGGTGAAATGACTTACGCCGCGACGCGGTGGCTTGGCTACCTCGCCGCCTTCGCGGTCATTGGCGCGACCGTGTTTCGGGTTTGGTTGCTCCCCAGACTCTCCGGGGCAACCGCCGAGCAGTTGATCGGCATGAATCGCCGGGCGGTGATGGCCGCTCGCCTGGCCGCCGTCATACTTGCCCTCAGTACCTTGCTCAGACTCTACCTCCAAGCCCGATCGATGATCGAGGCCGACGAGCCGGTTTCCGCCGAGATCGTCCGGCTGGTGGTCGGGAGCCTTTGGGGACGAGGTTGGCTGGCTCAGGCCACCGTCGCGCTCGGCGCCATGGTCGGGTGGCGAGCCTTGGCCCGCACCGATCCGCCCGGGTGGGCCGACCGAATGGTTGTTCTCGCGGCCATCGGCCTTGTCCTCACCGTCCCGCTCACCGGTCACGCGATCGGCCTGCCGGCCGCGGGCCGACTCGGATACCCCATGACGGCCCTCCATGTTGGTGCCGGAGCCGTGTGGCTCGGCACGTTAGGCGTCATCGTGATCGCCGTCATCCGGCCGGCGGACCCCACCTTCGACCTGGCACCATTGATTCGCGCCTATTCTGGTGTCGCATTGCCGGCCGGCCTGGTGACGATCGGGTGCGGTCTGGTCGTGGGGTGGCGGTATGTCGGCGACCTGGGCGCCTTGTTCTCGACCGAGTACGGGAACATGCTGCTCGGGAAGATCGGGGCCCTCGCGGGAATTGCGGCGACTGGAGCCTACAACTGGCGGGTCGTTCTGCCCCGGCTTCTAGCCGGCCAGGTAACACCACTCTCGCGATCCGCCCGAGTCGAAGTCATCCTCGGCATAGTCCTCCTGGCGGTGACGGCCGTCCTGGTCTCCCTCGCGGCTCCCTCGGACCACACTCCATAGACATTTCCGCCGCAACGAGCAAGGCTTGCCGCTTCGTACCGGCCCAAACAGCCGGGCCGCGATACGGGAAGTGTTGAAGCGACGTCACTTGCGTCTGGCCCCTGGCTTGCTGAGTAGGAGCGACCAGACCATTGGGGCCAAGGGTGGCCTCGGTGCAGAAACCGACCAGTTTTCGGCACGATCAGCGAGAGGAACCCGCGATGATGAAACGAACTGCAGTGCTCGGGTTGGCGTTGGGCGCCTTAGTGACGACCACGGGCCGCGCCCAAGTCGGAATTTCGGTCCGGGCCGGCACCCTCGGCGTCGGCGGCGAGCTTTCGCTTCGGCCCAACAAGTATCTCGGCCTCCGGTTTGGGGGCAACTACCTGACCTTCACCCGAAGCGCGACCGTTGAAGGGATTGCCTACGACCTCACACCCAAGTTACAGAGCGGTTCGGGGATCATCGACCTTCACCCGTTCGGCAGCGCCTTTCATCTGTCCGGTGGAATGCTTTGGAACTCCAATCAGGGCTCGGTCGCCGCGCGCCTCACAGGCCCGATCACGATCGGCCCCCAGACCTATCAGCCCAGTGACGTTGGGTCGCTCAGAGGCAAGCTGAGCTACGACAGTCACTATGCTCCGTACGCCGGGCTCGGGTTCGGCGGGCGCGGCCGGGTCTCATTGCTGTTCGACCTAGGGGTGGTATTCTCGGGGTTCCCGCAGGTGTCCCTGACGGGGAGCCCCAACTTGACCGGCCAAGCCAAGGCGATCTTCGATCAGAACGTGATCCTGGAGACCCAGGACATTCAGGCCGACATCGAAAGCCGCAAGTACCTCAAGTATCATCCGGTCGTTTCATTGGGCCTCCGAGTCGGTTTCTAGCTCGGCACTCGGGCGTTGGCGGGCTACGGCGTGAGGCCGACGCTTTTCATCAGGGCCAAGGCGTTGCTCCGTTCGACGACGCCTGGTTTAATCCGATAGTCGAAGTGAAGTTGGCCGTCGACGAGTTCGTCCTCCAGGTGGCAGTTGAGGGCTCGGGCTCCCATCGACTTGGCGATTTCGGTCAGGGCGAGGTCGTGGGTAGTGACGATGCCGATCGCACCGCGGGCGACCAGGCCGTCGAGGATGCCCCGGGCTCCGATGGCGCGGTCGTGGGAGTTGGTGCCGCTCAGCATCTCGTCGAGGAGAAACAGAACCGGTTCACCGGCTTCGGCCTTGGTCACGATGGCCTTCAGGCGGAGGACCTCGGCGTAAAATCTCGAACGGCCTTCCAAGAGCGATTCCCGGAGCACCAAGGAAGCGCCTATGGCGGCGGTGCCGACCCGGAACCGATTCGTTCGGGTTGGCGCCCCGGCCAGCGCTAAGACGACGTTGGTTCCGATCGCCTTCAGCAGGGTGCTTTTCCCCGACATGTTCGACCCGCTCAACATCACCAGGCGAACCGGTCCACCGAGGATAAAGTCATTGCGGACAGCGTGATCGCGAGGCAACAAGGGATGCGCCAGTCCTCCGGCATCGACGAGCGCCTCGCCGGGGATCATGACGGGAAAGGTATCGTCCGGATTTTCGTAGGCCAGCGTCGCCAATGACGCGAGCGCTTCGAGCTCTCCTACCGCCTCAAGCCAACCGACCGCCATCCGCCCAACCCGGCTCCGCCATGCCTCGATGGCGGCCGCCAACTGAGTCCCAAATAGCGTTAAACCCGCGATCGGCATGAACAGCTGGTTTCGGCGGGCGTCGAGGAGGTCGACCAGTCGCTCGAGACGCCCGATCTCGGCGACGGCGGACGTCGCTCCGGTCCACATCGCCGCCAGGGCGCGGAGGCGGCCGCTCGTGAACGGCTGGTCAGCGACCCGCTTCAGCACCGACGCCAACACCCGGAGCTCGCGACTCGGACGCTCCACCGACTGGATCACCGACGTCGACCGCCGTCCCAACGCCTGCGCAACCATCACCGACGCGAGGTACGACGGCAGCACGAGATAACCCGGAATCCAGCCCGCCAGCGCGGCGCCGGTTGTGGCGAGGTTGGTCAGCGCGAGCCCAGCCGTCACGGCACGGGTCCAGGTCGGCAGCCCAACCGGGGGGGCGGCGAGCCAGGCCCGTAACGCCACCGAGTCGAGGGCTCCCTGGGCGGCGGCAGCCGACACCGCAAGATCGTGGCGGAGGGCCTGATTCGGCGCTAGTTCCCCAACCGCTTCGTGGCGGTCCGCAATGACGCTGGGGGATGACGGGCGAAGGAGCCATGACGCGAGGATCGCGGCCCCGGTTTCCGAGCGCGCCTCGGAGATGTAGTGAAAGAGGGAGCCTCGGCCGAACAACTCGAGATCGGTGGCGTAGAGGTGGGTGTCGTCCCGAAACCGGTCGCCGGGGTCACCACCGTCCAGCCACCGATCCTCGAGCCGAGACAATCCGCGCCGGTAGTACCCAACGCTCCGGGCGGCGCGCTCGCGGCGGCGGGAAATCCGTTCGTGCCAGACAACGAGCGCGGCGAAGACCACCACCAACCCGCCGGCCAACGGCACCCCGATCCCACCCCGGTTGGCGACGGCAAACCCGGCTGCCGCGAGAATGCCCACGAAGGTGGCGAGGCGCCCAATGCCGACCCGGCTGAACTGGCCGCTCAACTCGGCCAAGGCCATCTCTGAGCGTCCTAACGCCGCTCGATAGGTCCCGGCGGGGTCCATCACTTGGGGCAAACGGTCATTGCGGCGGGCCCCGGCGGATGGCTTTGCCGGGCATCGCGCCGGGCACCAGGTCGCCGTTCCGGACGACAACAGTCCCGCCCACGATCACGAACGAGATCCCACTGGACGCCTGATCCGGCTTGGCAAAGGTGGCGTTGTCGATGACTGTGGCCGGATCAAAAATCGTAATGTCGGCGTCGGACCCAACCCCGATCCGGCCTTTCCGCGCCATGGCCGGGGCCGCGCCGGCAACTCGGTTAGCCGGCAACAGTGTCATCTTTCGGATCGCTTCCATCAGGTCGACTACCTTCTTCTCGCGGACATAGCGGCCGAGGACTCGGGAGAAGGTCCCGACACCCCGTGGATGACCGCGCCCCTCGATCAACGGCATGGCGTCGCTCGCGATCATGATGCCGGGCCGGCCGACCAAGAAGTCAACGTTGGCGTCCTTGATCAGGTGGATGATCGCGTAGCCCCCTTGGCGGTGATACTTGGCAAACGTCGTCTCCGTCAGACGCTCCCCGGTGGCGGGCCACTCCACATCACCATAGTCGATCCCGGTCCGGCTCCTCCAGTCGCCATCAAAGAAACCGGTTTGAATGCCGGTGGACGCAGCGGTGTACGGATACACCTCGCCGGTTACGTCGAGACCGCGCGCTTGAGCCCCCTCGATCATCTCGACGATTGGCTTGGCAAAACTCAAACTACTGCTGCCCAGATGGACGAAGTGGGTGGACGCTCCGGTCGCGGCGGCGTTGGCCACGACCTCTTGGGCGCCGGCCAGGCTGCCGGTTATCGGATCGACACCCATCATCCGGAGGTGAGCGTAAATCGGAACGCCGGTCCGTTTGGCAAGCCGGAACAGCATCGCGATTTCTTCCCGGGTCGCGCCAGGCGACTCGTTGATCTCGAAACCAATCCCAAGGCCGCCGGCATCGAGCCCTTGTTCGATGGTCTGCTCGAGAAGGGCCAACTGCTCGGTGGTGATGCCGCCGTGCGACCAGGCCGGCGGAGCCGCCAACTCGCCGGCCATCCGGACTCCGAACGCTTCCGTCAGGGTCTTGGCGCCGGCGACCACTGCGATCCGCGCCGGGATGTGTCCGGCCGAGGTCCCGAAATTGATCAGGGATTTGCCCTCGAGCTGCCCGAGCCATTCGGCGACCGGGTAGGAACCCTCCTCCAGCTCTAAGGCCGTTGTCACCCCATCGCGGACTTGCCATTGCTGGCCGCCCCCGGGCACCGAATGCGAATGGAGGTCGATGAATCCCGGCGAGACAACGAGACCCTTGGCGTCGATCGTGTCCTTCCCCGCGAGTGACTGTTCCGAAATAGCCGCCACGCGGCCACCCCGAACTCCGAGCGAGCGGGCAGCGTCTAGGCCCGAGGCCGGGTCCATCACTCGTCCGTTTGCAATCACTAGGTCGAACGGCGAGGAGTCGGCGCGGGCGCATCCGGACAACGCCCCGACGATGCCGAGCAGAGTACCGAGCTGTCTCATCAGAGCGAGTCCCTTCCAGGCGAGTCAGTCAACCGGCGGCGGTCAGTCACCCATCACGATACGGCGCTGGGCCTCCTCACTCAGGCCGGCCCTGGCTGGCGCCGCCGCCCGATACATTGCGACGCCGATCGCGGCCCAGACCGCCATCACAACCCACTCGATCGGCAGGCCACCCTTGGCGTCGAGCCATTGCTGTCGAATCGAGCTCAGCATCAAGAAGACACTCCCGGCCGCCGCCAACAACGACACGACCACACCGGCGGGAATCCGATACGGTCGAGCCCGGCCCGGCTCGGTCTGCCGAAGCTTGACCACGCCGAGCGACGTGAAGAGGTAGGCCAGGCACGCGACGGCAGATCCGACGTTCACGATCGGAGCGATTCCACTGCGGCCGAGGAAGTCCCCGGCCAGGCCGAACAGGGTCACGAACAGAATCGCGGTCACCGGCGAGCCGAAGACCGGATGCAGTTTGGTGAAGGCCGGCGCGATCATCCGAGCCCGGCCCATCGCATACAAGAGCCGGGTGGCCGCGAGGGAAGCGCCGTTCCCGACCGTCACGATGCCGAAGAGACCGGCTACGAGCACGACGCGGGCGAGCCACTCCGACCCGAACGCCGTTCGGAACGCGGCGGCGACGGGGAGATCTTTCGTCACCATGTCTTGCCACGGCCCGACCATGCCGGCGGCCAGGGCGGCCAGGGCGTAGTACGTCGCCGCCGCAATGATACTCAGCACCACGATCAGGCCGAGGGTCCGCGCCGAGGTTCCTTCCGCGCGCTCTTCCATGACTTGGGGAATTTCGTTGAAACCGCCAAAGAACCACGGCGTCGTGGCGAGCACCGCGATAAACCCGCCCCACATGCTGCCATCCGCGGCGACGACGAACATCGGTTCCAAGTTCGCGGTCGATCCGCCGAAGACTCCCGCGGCGATGAACAGCGCCGAAATAGCGAGCTTGCCGTAGGTGAGCCAATCTTGGAACTTCGCCGCGCCGTGAATCCCCCGATAGTTGAGCCATCCGAGCCATCCGGTCCAGAGCAGCGCGATGGCCAAGCCCAGGGCCCGGACCGGCTGGCCCCGCCACTGGTAGAGGACCGGACCGCCGATTCCGGGAACCAAGGCGTCGAGAATCCAGGCCAATCCGATGGAGACGTACGGCACGACGGCTGTCATCATCAGCACCAAGCCCCAGCCGACCGCAAACGAGGCGAGGCGGCCGAACGCCCCATAGGCGTACACCGCCTCGCCGCCGGCCACCGGATACATCGCCCCCATTTCGGCGTAGCACACCCCGATCAGCGACATCAGGAGGCCACCGACCAGGAAAGCCAAAATCGTCCCCACCGGACCAGCCTGGGAGAACCAGAGCCCCATGTAGACGATCCAGCCCACGCCGACGATTCCGCCGAAACCGATTGAGAAGAACTGGACCCCACCGAGCGATTTTTTGAGTTCGGGCATTACCTAGCTTCCTAAAGGTGGTTACTTCGGAGTCGCGTAGGTGCCTCGGCCAAGTGCGACCAAGGTGCCCTTCTCATCCCGAACCTCGATGTCGGCACAGCAAACGGTTCGGCCGACCCGGACTGACTTTCCGACCGCGTAGAGAGCGCCCCTCCGAGCCGGCCGAAGCCAGTCCACTCGAAGATCGATGGTCGGCAGCCCGTTGCCAACCTCAGTCCATAGGGCGTAGTCGCCGGCAATGTCGATCAGGGCCGCAATGACGCCGCCGTGGTACCAGTCGGAGCCCTCGGCGCGAAGGAAGTCTTCCCGAAACGGGAGTTTGATTTCAACTAAGCCCGGTTCGGAGCGAACCAGTTCGAGCTTCAGAAAACGTTGATATGGCGATTCGTCGAATGGAGGAAGGATCACGCGGCTTCCGACGGAGTCAGGTCGGGGAATAGACCCCCGAGGGCCCGTTCCCAAAACTGGCCCAGACCGCGCAACGTCGCTTCGCCACGATCGCCACGAAGGCCGTCGAATCCGCCGCCGCCGCCGACCGCAGTCGCCGCGAACAGGGGCTGAAAAATGAAGGCACTCAGTTTAGCTCGAATGGCTCGGGGATCGGTGATGGCCCCGATGATTGGACGATCAACCGTCGCCGGGAGGTCGCGGAGCCGCTGCTCGAGTTGAACCAGAACGCGGATCAGTGGCCAGGCCGAGTGGGGCAGGACGATCCGCTGGCCGGGACAATCGGCTCCGGGCAAGAAGCCATCCCACCCCGTCAGGGGAATGGTGCCATCGTCACTGGTCGACCCGCTCAGAAACCAGCCGATCGGGAGTCCGTGGGCCCGGGCCAACTGCTCGAGGGTCGCGGCCCCGGGCTGCCGGCTACGACCGGCGTGAATATCCCGGAGCTGAGCGTAGGGCACGCCCGCGTGGGCAGAGGCCTTTGCCAAATCGCCATCATGGACATCGTCGACGAGCCGTCTGACCCGAGCCGTGACCCGGCTCCACGATGCGGCGAGCGGCGCGGTTTGCCGACTACGGCGTCGTTCTCTAAGCATGGTCATCAATTGTTTGTGATATCCTAAGCTACCGCGGCTCGGATGTTTCGCCAGGGGTCGTGCAAGTTCTTGCCTTTCGGGGCGTTGCCTTTCGATTGATTGGCCGTTGATGTTTCGGACTATGATTGGGAAGCCCTGAATACGAGGACGCCCGTGCTCCACTATGCCTACATCTCCAAATACTGTGGGACTTGCGAGTTCTGGACCGGCGAGCGACGGCCGGAACGGGATGAAGGCCGGATCTACACCCCTCGGCACGCCACGATTGGAACCTGTGATTGTCCCCACGGCCATTGGCGAGGCCGCCTCAAGCCCGGGGAATCGAACTGTCCGCATTGGCAGACCTGGTCTGCCATGGATGGGGCCGCTGACCCTCGAAAACCTCGGAAACAGGAAGGGGAATAGCCCCGCTGCCTCCGAGCGTCTAACCTTGGGGATGCTTAAACTGCTAAAGACCGGGCTCGGCCTGGCTGTCTGGGCGGCGACCGGCCCGCTCGATGCGGCGGCCCAATCGGTGTCGTCGAAGCATGGCCTCGTAGTCTCCACCTCGGCGCCGGCCTCAGACGTCGGGGCGGGGATCCTGAGATCCGGGGGAAACGCCATCGACGCTGCCGTCGCCACGGCCCTCGCGTTAGCCGTGACGTACCCGGGAGCGGGCAACATCGGCGGCGGCGGTTTCATGGTGATTCGACTGGCCAACGGCCGTGCCACGACAATCGACTACCGCGAACGAGCTCCGCTCCAGTCCACCCCGAGCATGTATCTGAACAGTGCCGGCCAAATCGACTGGAAGCTGACCGGCGAGGGCTACTTGGCTCCTGGAGTTCCCGGGACGGTTCGGGGTCTCGCGTTAGCCCATTCGAAGTACGGCAGATTGCCCTGGAAACAGGTCGTCATGCCGGCCGTTCAGTTGGCCCAGGGCGGCTTTCCGCTATCGGAGTCCCTCGCCGGGGAGCTCAACTGGCTGGTCAAAGAAACCACCGGAAAATTCCCCTCGACCGTGCGGGCTTACGGCAAGCCCGGTGGCGGACTGTGGGTCGCCGGCGACACCTTGGTGCTTCCCGACCTGGCCCGGTCACTCGAGGCGATCGCGACCGATGGGCCCGAGGCCTTTTACACCGGTCGTATCGCCGACCAGATTGCCTCGGCGATGGCGGCGAACGGCGGGATCATTTCCAAAGCCGACCTGGCCGGCTACCGTCCAGTTGAACGGGCGCCAGTCCGGGGCACCTTCATGGGCTACGAGATCATTTCGATGCCACCGCCGAGTTCGGGCGGAGTTGCCCTGGTCACCATGCTCAACATCCTGGAACGGGTCAACATCGCCGGCCGGCCCCGGTTCGCGCCGATGACCCTTCATCTGATGGTCGAGGCACAACGCCGCGCCTATCTGGACCGGGCCGAGTTCCTGGGCGACCCTGATTTCACCGAAATTCCAGTGGCCCGGCTGACCAGCAAGACCCACGCGAGGCGATTGGCCGCTTCCATCGACACGACCAAGGCAACCAATAGTATCGCCCTTGCCGAAGGCCGGATTGCGGTCACCGCGGACGCCGAACCAAATGCCACCACCCACTTTTCGGTGGTTGATGCCGAGGGCAACGCCGTCTCGAACACCTATACGCTCGAAGGGGGTTATGGATCC
Organism: Gemmatimonadota bacterium; assembly: GCA_031400975.1. GTDB lineage: Bacteria > Gemmatimonadota > Gemmatimonadetes > Gemmatimonadales > GWC2-71-9 > SHZU01. The sequence continues at coordinate 30,285 of JANNQX010000002.1, read as the reverse complement.
AGAGTGGTGGTCGACGGCGCGGGGTTCCTCCTCAACAACGAAATGGGCGATTTCAACAAGAAGCCCGGCACCACCACCCCCAGTGGCACCATCGGAACGCCGCCCAATGTGATCGCCCCCGGGAAGCGAATGCTGTCGTCGATGACCCCAACCATCGTCACCCGAGGCGGCAAGCTCGTGCTGGTGACCGGATCGCCGGGCGGACGAACCATCATCAACACCGTCCATCAAATCGTGCTCAACGTCACCGCCTTCGGGATGAATGTCCGGCAGGCGGTCGACGCCCCGCGGTTCCATTCGCAGTGGTTGCCCGATCAAGTGTTCTTTGAAGCCGGCGCCATCCCGGAGGCCACGGTTGCCGCGCTCCGGGCGCTCGGCCATTCGGTCCGGACCGGCGGCAAGATCGGAGACGGGCACAGTATCATCCTCGACCCGAAAACCCGGATTGCCTCGGGCGGGAACGACAAGCGCACCGCCGACTCGAAGGCGTCACCGCGATGACCGCTCGGGCGGCTGGGCACGTGTTGCTGGTTGCCCCCTACGGGTATCGGACCAACGCAGAGACCGCCGAGTCAAACGCCTTTCAGCGGGCGGTCGGCCCCGCGGAGGCGGCCGCCCTTGCCGAACAGGCCGTCGGCCAGCATCGGGAGCTTCGGAACCTGTTGATTGAGAACGGGGTTCAGGTCACGGTGGTGCGGAGTCTCCGAGAGACCCCCGACGCCCCATTTTGTAACAACTGGTTCTCGACCCATCCCGCCCGGGCCGGCACCGTCCCAACGTTGGTAGTCTATCCGATGATGGCGCCGAGCCGCCGGATCGAGCGCCGGGGAGAATTGATCCAGATGTTGAAGCAGTGGTACCCCCGTCTGGTCGACTTTTCCGCTCGCGAATCCGGGGGACAGTTCCTCGAGAGCACCGGGAGCCTGTGCCTCGACGATGCCAACAGAGTGGCCTATGCCGCGATCTCGATCCGGACCAATCTGGAGCTGACTCGGGAGTGGGCCCGCGACCTCGACTACCGTCTGGTCGCCTTCGAGGCCACCGACGGAAACGGCCTGCCGTACTATCACACCAATGTGATGATGTTCCTGGGCCATGGGTTGGCCGGGGTCTGCCTCGAGTCGATTGCGGAGACCCCGGGGGCCGGGATGATGGGGCGCTCCGAGGTCCGGGCCAGCCTCGAATCGGGCGGGTTCAACGTGCTCCCAATCTCCCGGAACCAGGTCCTCACCTATTGCGGCAATTGTCTGCCCTTAGTCAACGACGAAGACGAGCCGCTCTTGGCCATGTCGAGTGCCGCCTTTCACGGCTTCGCCCCCGCCGAGCAAACGCTGATTGCCCAGCACGCCGGAGTTCTTCACACCGACCTGTCCGCGTTCGAAACGCTCGGCGGTGGGTCGGCTCGCTGCTTGTTAGCCGAGCTGTTCTAGAAGTGGAACCCGGCCTGAACGTAGAACTTGGCCCGCTCTTCGGTTGCGGCGTAGGTAACCGTCATCGTGCTGGAGCGGTCCAAGAATGCGAACCAGAGCCCGGCGCCGAGCGCCTGATGCCAGCGGTTTGACGGCTGACCCGTCTGGGTAACCCGCCCAACGTCCCCCAATCCGTAGACCCCCCATTCTCCGGGCAGCAGGGCGGTAAACCGGCCTAGATCGAGCCGAACCTCGGCGGAGCCGTAGATTGCCCCTTGGCCGAGGAACCGCCTCGAGTTGAGCCCCCGGACTGATCCCCGACCACCAACCGCAGCGGCTTCGAAGAAGAGCAGATTCGTTCCGTAACATATCAAGGCCGTGATGGGAATGAACGTTCTATCCGATGTCGTTTCACTAACTGAGGACTACCGATAGCCTGTCGGAGCTCGGCACCCAAACGCCGAGGCTTGCCGGTGCCGAGATCAACCACACAGTAGCTCGACGCGCCCCTGGCGAGCAGGGCGCCGTCGCTCAGCCGGTTGATTTCGTAGTAACGATCGCAAGTCAGGGCCGAACAGGTCGGAACCCAGGTGAACACCGCCAACGAGTCACCGGCAAACGCGGGCAGAAAGTAGTCCAGTTCGTGGCGCATCACGACCCAACCGATGCCGGCAACTGCAACGGGGTCCGACTCCCGCAGGGCGACTTCCCAATGAGCGGTGGCGGCCTCCAACATCCAGCGGAGGTAATTGACGTTGTTGGCATGGCCCAGTTCATCGATATCGGCCGGGGCGACGGTGACCGCGAGCTGGAAGGTCGGACCGCTCATCTGCCCTGCCCTCTCCAAAAACGCCATGCCCCCGCCAATTCACGACCCCCTCGTCGCCAACTGCCGGTAGCCAGGGACCGCCCCCAGGCCCGGAGGTAGATCGGTCGCAGCACCGGGTTGCCGAGGCATTTGGCGTAGTATGCCCCGCGGCCCCAATCGTAGCTCTGCCGGAGGCCGGCGATGGCGGCCGGCGTCCGGCGGCCGTGATGATGATAGACGATCGGCCTGGGGTCAAACGCCCCTCGAAGGCCGAGTGAACCGAGGCGAGCCACCAATTCGACGTCTTCGGCGGCAAAAGGGGTCCCGGCCCCAAACCGCGGATCGAAACCGCCGGAGCGTTCCAACGCCGCGCGGCGAATCGTCAGGTTGGCACCGGGGAGGAGCCCGGCCGGCACGAAGCAGGGCCCAATGACCTCGACCCGATTGGCCCGGGTCACGACGGCCACCTCGGCGTCCTCCGGTGTGGCTGGCAGCAATCGGCCCCCGAGGAAGGCAAGATCCGTTTCCCGAAAGCACTCGGCAATCCAGGCCAAGAGGTCCGGGGCGGGATAGCAGTCATCGTCGGTAAAGAGCACCAGGTCGGCTCCGGCGGCCCGCCAGCCGACGTTCCGGGCCGCGCCGAGGCCAACCCCGGACGTCCGCTCGGCTCGGAGTCGGTCCCCGAATTCGAGTCGGCGAGCGTCCAGGAGCGACCCGGTATCGTCGGATGAGCCGTCGTCCACCACGACGAGATCCCAACTCGGGTCGTCAAGCAGGCTCGCCCAACGGTCGAGCACCAGCTCGAGGGACTTGGCCCGATCTCGGGTACAAATGACCACCGACAGTCCCATTGAATCAGACGGCGGCCCGCGGCCGGCGCCGGGCCAAGTACCAATTCGCGGCCGCGAGGCTTACGACCAGCAGAAGGATCCCGAATTCTTTTTGGCTCATCCGGGTGGCCATGGCCAAGGAAAAAGCGCAGCCGGCAACCCAGAACGCCCCAGCCGCGGGAAGCCGGAATCGGGCCGGCGGAGCGGCGTTGGCCCGGCCGTCGCGGGCCCGGAGGATCGGAACCGACCCACAGACCAACAGGTACACGACGAGCCTGGTTGCCACCGAGAGGGTCAGGTTGCTCAGGAACCCCCCGCTCAAAGCCAGCGCCATCGAAACGACCGCAAGGACGACGATTGAGAACGCCGGGGTTCGATACCGGGCGTGGAGCCGGCCGAACGCGGCCGGCAACACCCGCTCTTCCGCCATGGCGTACGTTAGGCGCGGGGTGGCCACCATGCCGCCGCCAAACCAACCGATCAATGACAGCAACGCCCCCATCACCATGAACGTGGCACCGGCCGGACCGACCAACGCGCGCGCGGCGTCGGCCAACGGCCTCGGGTGTTGCGACGGATCAGCCAGCGCGAGCGTCGACACCAGCTGGACACCAGTGTAGATCACGGCGCAGGTCGCCAGGGCGACGAAGAGCGCAAACGGCGCGTCGCGCTCAGGGTTCCGGGCCTCCCCGAGGGGCACGATCGCGTTCTCAAACCCCCCGAACGCAAAGATCAGGATCAACAAGGCGTCGGCCCACGCTGAGGGCGTCAGGGTCGGGCCGAGGGCCGGTTCAACGGCGCCCCGGCCCGCAAGGAGCGTTAGGCCGACGAGCACGAAGAGGACCAAGGGAACGATCTTGACGATGATGAGGACATTGCTCATCCAGGCGCCGCTCTTGACGCCCCGGATGTTGATCGCCGCCAGGCTCCCGAGCATCGCCGTACCAACAATGGCCTTGCCCCACCACCCTTGGACGGCGGGGACGAACTCCGCCAAGTAGATCGCAAACAAGTTGATGTTGGTGGCCATCGAGGCCACCCGGGTCACGAACTGAAGCCACCCGACCTGGACGCCGACGAAATCACCGTAGGCGACGCGAGCGTAGAGGAAGGGCCCGCCGGTTCCCGGGAATCGGGAGGCCACTTCCGCGAAGCACGCGACGATCACCCCGATGGCCACGGCGGCCAGAAGGACGGCCATCCATGCCAGCGGGCCGACCTTGGCGGCCACGAGGGACGGAAGGCCATAGACCCCGCTCCCCAGGATCCCATTCAGCACCAGGCCGGCGAGTGACCACCGGCCCAAGGAACGAACCAGCTGCTCGGACACGGCTGTCCCTAACGGTCGGCCGTCTTGCCAATCGGATTCATCTTGAGGTAGTCAATCGCCAAATTGGCCATGGCACGAACCCCAGTCGGCAGGGCCGCTTCATCGGCAAAAAACAACGGCGAGTGGTTCTTGGGGGCCGTCAGCGGGTCAACCCCATTGGGGACGACGCCGAGAAAGAAGAACAGGCCGGGAATGTCCTTGGTGAACGAAGGGAAATCCTCGGACCCGGTAATCGGCTGACTCAACCGGAGTCCGCCCGCACCCGCCGAGCGCCGCAGAGTCGGGAGCATTCTTTCGGTCAGGGCCGGGTCGTTATACGTCAGCAACCCACCCTCGGGAATGGTCACGATCGCCGTTCCGCCCGAAGCTTTGGCGATTTCCTCAGCCGTCCGCCTGACCCGCATATGGATGTCTTTGCGCTGCCCCTCGTCGAAGGTCCGGATCGTCCCGACCATGACGACGCTGTCCGGAATGATGTTGCCGCGGTTTCCACCCTGAATCGATCCGATCGTGACGATCGCGGGATTGAACGTCACATCGATCTGGCGGCTGGCAATCGTCTGGAGTCCCAGGACGATTTGCGACGCCACCACGATCGGGTCAACCCCGCCCCAAGGCGCCGCACCATGGGTTTGGCGGCCCTTCACGATGATCTCGAGGCCATCGGGTGCCGCCATGGCGCCACCGGGACGATAGTCGAGCGATCCGAGCGGACCCGGCCAGACGTGGAGGCCAAAGATGGCACCGGGGCGGGGATTTTCGAGGACCCCTTCTTTGACCATCATCGGGGCCCCGCCGTCCTCCCCAGCCGGCGGACCTTCTTCGGCGGGCTGGAAGATGAATTTGACGGTCCCGGGAATACTAGCCTTCATCCCGGCGAGCACCTCGGCAACGCCCATCAGAATGGCGACATGATTGTCGTGGCCGCAGGCATGCATGACACCGACTTGCCGTCCATTGTACTCAGTCCGGGCCACGCTCTTGAAGGGGAGATCCGCTTGTTCGGTGACCGGCAAGGCATCCATGTCGGCTCGGAGGGCCACGACCGGCCCCGGCTTGCCGCCCCTGAGAACACCGACCACACCGGTGTGCGCAACCCCGGTCCGAGTCTCAATCCCGAGAGACCGAAGGTGGTCGGCGACCAGTTTGGCGGTCCGAACCTCGCGGTTGCCCAACTCGGGATGCTGGTGGATGTCCCGCCGCCACCCAATGACCTTGGGCATCACCTGTTCGAGGCGGGTTTCGATCTCTCGCCCCAAGTCGTCACCGGTGCCCCGTTTTTGGGCCATCGCTGGAACCGCACCACCCACTAGCATGAGGCAAAAGATGACCGGACGGACCACGACGACCTCCGAGATTGGTTGAGGAATGTCCTAAAGTACACCGGCCCGCCGGTTCCCCAAGCCCTTCGGCCCCCTCGGTGCCGAAATGCCCTGCCGCGCCTAGATTTAGGCCATGACTATTCTCGCCCCCGCCGCCCTAGATTTTGGCAACCAGGCCACCCTGGACCGCTCGCTGTCGGCCATGGCCCGGCGGCTCCGCGGCTCCGTGATCCTCCGGATCGCCGGCGAAGTCCGGGCGATGATCGCGGCCGGCAAGCCGGTGTGCAATTTGACGGTCGGTGACTTCGATCCGAAACAGTTCCCGATCCCGGCCGTTCTCCGAGATGCCATCGTCAAGGCCCTCGGGCAGGGCGAAACAAACTACCCGCCGTCGGAAGGGCTACTGCCTCTTCGAAAGGCGATCGCCGACTACGTCGACCGGGAACAAGGGGTTCGGTATCCGATCGAATCGGTGCTGGTGGCCGGCGGCGGCCGCCCCGTCGTGTATGCGGCCTATCGAACCGTACTCAACCCCGGCGATACCGTGATCTATGCGGTACCGTCCTGGAACAACGACTACTACGCTGAAATCACCGACGCGAAATCGATCGCGCTCGAAGCCACCCGGGAGAGTGGATTCCAGCCCACGTTGGCTCAAATCGCCCCTCATCTTCCGACCGCTTCGCTGCTGTGCCTCTGCTCTCCCGGCAATCCAACCGGCACCATGATGGGGGCCGACCCGCTTTGCCAGATTCTGGAGGCGGTGGTCGCCGAAAACGGGGTTCGCGAGGCGGCGGGCCGGCGCCAACTCTTTGTCTTTTTCGACCAGATCTACGGTTCGTTGGTGTATCCTCCGGCGGAGCACGCCAACCCGCTCACGTTGGTGCCGGCGGCCGCGCCCTATGTTATTGCGCTCGATGGGATCTCGAAGGCTTACGCCTCGACGGGACTCCGCCTGGGCTGGGTCCTGGCGGCGCCCGCCGTCATCGCCCGGATGAAGGATTTGCTCGGACACGTCGGCGCATGGGCGCCACGGGCCGAGCAGGTTGGTACGGCTGAGTTCCTGGCCAATCCGGTCGCCATCGCGGCCTACCGAACCGAGATGCATCGCGGCATCAAGGCCCGGCTCGATGCGCTGTTTCTAGGATTCGGCCAACTCAAGGCGGAGGGGCATCCGGTGGATTGCATCGACCCCCAAGGGGCGATCTATCTGTCCCTCCGGTTGAATCTGGTCGGCCGAGTCGTCGACGGTCGTCCGATCCAGACCAACGAGGATATTCGGATGCTCCTGCTCGACCGGGCCGGGCTTGCGGTGGTCCCGTTCCAGGCATTCGGCCTTCCCGGTGACTCGGGCTGGTTTCGGATCTCGGTCGGCGCCTGCTCGTTGGCCGACATCGAGCAGGCGTTCCCCCGGGTCCGAGCACTCCTGCAACTTGCGGGCTGACGTCCAATGGCCGATCGCTCGATTCGCCTAACGATCCGCCTCCTCGCGGCCCTCGGTGGACTGGGGCCCGCCTTGGCGGCCCAGACGCCGCCCCTCAACGGTTCGATCCGGGGCATCGTCATCGATAGCCTCCTCAGCAACGGACCGTTGGCCGGGGCCACGATCGAGTTGGTCGAACTCGGCCGGGCGACGACTGCCGACACCCGCGGGGTCTTTCGTTTCGACAGTATCCCTGGCGGCCGGTACACCATCTCCTTCAATCACGGCAGCCTGGCCGCGATTGGGTTTTCACCTCCGGACCGGGTCGTTCAATTGAGCCCCGGGATCGACATTGCCGTCACCCTGGCGACGCCAAACGGCCCGACTATGTATCGGCGGCTCTGTCCCGGGATCCGGGAACCCAAGACCGGAATGCTCCTCGGTACCCTTGGTGACGCCGCTACCGATTCGGTCATCCCGGGCGGTCAAGTCCAGGGCGAATGGGCGGAGATCATGATCACCGGCGCGGCGGCAACGTCACGGCGACCGCGATTGGTGCGGGCCGCCGTTGATCCGAGCGGGCGGTTCCAACTCTGTGGGATTCCGAACGACGTCCCGGTGTTGATTCGGGCTTCGGCGCCTGGGGTGATCGGGCAAGCCCTCGAGCTCCGCCTCGACGAACGCCCGTTCGCGATCCGCCATCTCACCCTCGATCGGTCCGATTCCACCGCCCAGGCTACTGCGCGGGTTTCCGGCAAGGTTACGGCGGACGGCCAGCCGCTGGCCGACGCCCACGTTTTGATTCTCGGGCGCGACCAGGTCACCAAGACGGCGGCGGACGGCTCTTTTGTGCTTGACAGCCTACGGGGTGGTACCCAAACCATCGAGGCCCGAGCGATCGGGTACGCCAGAAAGCGGGTCCAAGTCGAGGTCCGGCCGGCCCACGAAACCACCACCGCACTGGCACTGGCCAAGGTGGCCACGGTCCTGCCGGAGCTCAACGTCACCGCGCGGGGGCGGGCCCGCTCTGAATTCGAGCAACGCCGGCTCACCAATGTGGGCGGTCAGTTCCTCACCCGCCAAGACATTGTTCGCAAAGGCTCGATCAGAGCCGAAGACCTGTTCCGCGGGCTGGCCGGTATCAAGGTCGAGCCGGTGGGCCTCAATGACTACCGGATCGTCTCGCTCCGCGGCGGATCCGGCTTCTCCTCGGTCTGCGAGCCTTCGGTCTTCGTCGATGGCCTGCGGATTCCCGTCGACCCCGAGGCCGGCCTCTCGCTACCCGTCATCCCCGAAGAGATCGAGGGCATCGAAATCCATCAGGGGCCCGGTAGCGCGCCGCTCCAGTATCGAGCGATGGGCCAAAACTGCGGCGTGATTCTGGTTTGGACGCGACGGGGCCTTCGGTGAGCCGCCCCGCCCCGCTCGGGTCGGGGCTGTTGCTGGTCATCGTCTCCGTCGGTCACGCACAAACCCGGCCGGCCGATGAAGTCTCGGCCGAGATCTTCCGCCGCTACGCCGACTATACCGCCAAGATTCAGGTGGTCGAGTCCGGGTCGGGCGCCAAAGCGTCCCTCGGATCGGCGTTCTTCGTCGGCGCCGATGGCGTGCTTCTCACCAACTACCACGTGGTCGCCGAAGCCGTCGACAATCCCCGGTATCGGATCGAATGGCTGGGTCAGAATGGGACGGCGCGGGCCGGCCGGATCCTCGCGGTCGACGTGATCCGTGATCTGGCGGTGGTCGCCACCGACCAACCGACAACTCATTTCTTTGGCCTCCGTCGCGCCGTCGTCGCGAAGGGCGCTCGGATCTACTCGTTGGGCCATCCCGAAGACTTGGGCCTCAGTATCGTCGAAGGCGTCTACAATGGGTTGCTGGAGCACACCCTCTATCCCAAGATCCACTTCAGCGGCCCCCTCAATTCTGGGATGAGCGGTGGGCCGGCGCTGACCCGGGCCGGCGAGATCGTCGGGGTCAACGTGGCCACAGCCGGGAACTCGCTCAGCTTTCTGGTCCCGATCGAAGCCGCGTTGCCGCTCCTAGCCCGAGCCGCAAAGACCCACGAGGACGAGCCCGATTTCGACGCCGCCATCGGCCGCCAGATCATCGAGAACCAAGCCACTTATCTGAGTACCCTTTTCCAGGGATCCGATTCATCGGTCCGAATCGGACCGTTCGAGCTGCCGACCCAACCGGCGCCGTTCTTTCGGTGCTGGGCCGACGCCAACCGCGACCCCGATGCGCTGTTCGAGACGGTCGATCACCAATGCTCGACCGACGATGCGATCTACCTGTCGGGGTCGCAGTCGTCAGGGATCGTCTCCCTGTCCCACCGAGTCTTGGTAAGCCGGGGCCTCAACCCCCTGCGCTTCTTCAGCCTGTACACCGCCGAATTCCGGCAACAACAACTTGACTTCGACCGGGCCGACGACGTGACCGACTTCGAGTGCCAGGACGACAACATCCGGGATCGGGGGATCGTGATGCGGACGCAGCTCTGCGTCCGGCGTTACACGAAGTACCAGGGGCTCTACGACGCGGAGCTCAAGGCCGCGGTGCTCGGTGCTCGGGATGCGGGCGTCGTGACCTCACTGAGCCTGTCTGGAGTCAGCTTCGAAAACGCCCAACGCCTGACCCGGAAGTACTTGGAACGGATCCGATGGGCGAGCCGTTGATCGTCGAAGTCACCGACCACCGCGGTCAGGTCCGGTTCCGAGCCCATCTCGACCGGACCCGACCCGCAACGATGGTTGGCCGAGCCCCCCGAAACGACGTGATCCTCGACGATCCGTACGCCGACGCCGAGCACCTCCGGATCACGCCGGTCGACGGAGGTGGATGGCGGTTCACCGACCTTGACTCGACCAACGGCGTTTGGTTCGGTCAATCCGGCATCCGGTGCCCGGCCGGCACCATCACCGCCGGCCTCGAACTGAAGGCCGGCCGGTCGATCCTCCGCTTCGTCTCGCCCGACGCTCCGGTCGCGGCCGCATTATCCGATCCGGCCCAGCGGTCCGGAATCGGGCGCCGGCTGCTCGAGCCTCGGACGATCGTGGCGATCCTGGCAACCGGGATGGTCTTTTCCGCGACCACGCAATACTACGCCAGCACCGACCCGGTCGACCTCGCCGGCTTGGCCACCCCGGGTTTAACGATCCTGATCCTTGCGGCCCTGTGGGCCTCAGCCTGGGCCTTTACCAATCGACTGGTGGCGCATCGGTTTCGGTTCCTGGGCCATTGGGCCTGGGCGGTTCTGATGACGACCGTCGGTTCCGCCTTGACGTACGGCCGAGACTGGCTCGGCTTCTTCGCGCCTAACGGCGGGACCAACGGGGTTGAGTTCGTGACGTGGTGGTTGGTCGGCGGGTTACTCTTGGTCGGCCATTTCGAACTGGTGACCGAGTGGCCGAGGGTCCGCCGGTGGACGGTGGCGATGATAGCGACCGGGGTGCTCGCGGCCATCGGCGTCGTGCTCCAGAGCTCTGCCGCACCCGGTCGCGGGGGGTCGCCGCGCCGGAGCGGCGCCCTGAAGCCGATCGCTGTTCGCTACTTGCCGGCCACCTCACTCGATAGGTTCGTCCGGGATGCCGGGAAGCTCAAGCAGAAGGTCGACGAGCTCGAAACCGAGTCCGAGTCCGAGTCCGGCGTCACTCGTAGCCGTTCGGATTCATCGACTGCCACCGCCACACATCTTCGCACATCCGGTCGAGGCCGAGGTTAGCCTCCCATCCTAGCTCCCGCTTGGCCCGGGCGGGATCGGCCCAACATTCCGCGGCGTCGCCCGGCCGTCGCGGGGCCAGCCGGTGATTGATCGGCTTGCCGGCTGCCCGGCTGAAGGCAGCCAACATCTCCAAGACGGTATAGCCGCGTCCGGTTCCGAGATTGTACGTCACCAGCCCCGGCTTGGTCGTGAGCTTGTCGAGGGCCTTGAGGTGCCCGAGGGCCAAATCCGTGACATGGATGTAGTCGCGAACCCCGGTGCCGTCGCGGGTGGGGTAGTCGGTCCCGTACACCGAGACCTGGTCCAAGGTGCCGACCGCCACCTGGGCGATGAACGGGACCAAGTTATTCGGAACTCCGTTGGGGTCCTCGCCGATCCGGCCGCTCAGATCGGCGCCGCTCGGATTGAAGTACCGGAGCAGGGCGATCTGCCAATCGGGCTCGGCCCGGAACAGATCGCGGAGCATCTCCTCGATGAAGAGCTTCGACCGACCGTAGGGATTCACGGCCGCGAGCGGGGAGTCCTCGGTAATCGGGACCCGGTCGGGATCCCCATAGACGGTGGCCGAGGAGCTGAACACCAGCGTCTTCACCCCGAACTGCTTCATGACTTCGAGAAGGACGATGGTCCCGTTGATATTGTTGTCGTAGTAGAGGAGCGGCTGGCCCACCGATTCGCCGACCGCCTTCAGACCGGCGAAGTGGATGACCGAGTCGATCGGCTGAAGGCGAAAGACTCGTTCGAGACCGGCTCGTTCCCGAATGTCGACTCGATGGAACGGAATCGACCGGCCGGCCAGCTGCTCGACTCGGCGAAGGGCGGTTTCGCGGCTGTTGCTGAGGTTATCGACCACCACCACGTCGTGACCGGCCCGGAGCAGCTCCAAACAAGTGTGGCTGCCGATATACCCCGCTCCACCAGTAACCAAGATCGTCATCTGCAACTCCGTAGTGCACCGACCTGGACTTGAACCAGGAACCTACTGATTAAGAGTCAGCTGCTCTACCAATTGAGCTATCGGTGCTGGTTTCGGCATTCGGCACTGGGGACTCGGCGCTCGGCCACGAATGCCGAGTGCCGAGTGCCGAATGCCGAGAACAGTAGCCCCAACGGGAATCGAACCCGTGTTACCACCTTGAAAGAGTGGTGTCCTAACCGTTAGACGATGGGGCCGGGACAGCTTGATACCGCTAACGGGATTCGAACCCGTGTTCTAGCCTTGAGAGGGCTATGTCCTAGGCCTCTAGACGATAGCGGCAAAACTGCCATTCAACACAGGCCCGGAGGGAATCGAACCCCCAACCCCCGGTTTTGGAGACCGGTGCTCTACCAATTGAGCTACGGACCTACAATCCGGCGATGACAAGTACAACTGTCAACCAGGGTGGCTGACGGGGATCGAACCCGCAACCTCCGGAATCACAGTCCGGCGCTCTAACCAATTGAGCTACAACCACCACGCGGCCAAGCGGGCAAAACTACGATACCCGAGCACCGCCGGTCAAGCCCTTGGTACGGGCTAATTTGGACTCCGCCGACGGGGCCTTCTGCCGGGTCCATCCCAGGGCCTGGAACTTGCTTTGGATCACCCTGCCGACGGATTATTGACGTCGTGCCAGGCACTTGAAATGACCGAAAATCAGCCTTCGTTTGATTCAGATTCGAGCGGTATGATTGGACGTAAGTAGTTGTTTACCAGGGCATTAGATTCTTGGGCCAGAAGCGGATGGCCGACAGAGGTTCGGTAGGCTCTCGTCACCGGGGTATTCAGAAGTCGAACACTTGGAGGACGCATATGCAGTGGCGTTCAGCGCGTCGTTGGTGGATTCTCGCTCCTTCGCTTGTCGCGGTGATCGCGGCAGGCTGCAACAGCGACACCGACGGCCTCATCGGCCCGCAGGTCGCATCCCTGAGTCTCGTCTCAGGCGACAACCAGACCGGCCCCGTAGGCGGGCTCTTGCCGCTCCCCTTCGTGGTCCGGGTTGAGGATCAGCGCAAGGCCGGGATCCCCGGCGCGATCGTGACGTTCGCCGTGGCTACCGGCGGCGGGACCGTCACTCGCGCAGTCGATACCGCGGACGCCGACGGCAACGTTGAGACGACAGTTCGCTTGGGCGCAAACCTCGGGGCCCAGACGGTTGAGGCGCGGCTCCGCGACTTGCCACCGGTCGTTCTGACGGCGAACGCGATTACTGCGCCGGCGAGCAAGCTCGTCGCTGACAGCGGCGACAGTCAGACCGGCCCCGTCGGTGGCCTGCTGAACAGCTTCGTCGTCGTGCTGGTCACGGATGCGTTCGGCAACCCGAAGGCCGGTATCCCGGTCAATTGGACCGTAGGGGCCGGAGGCGGGGCCGTCTCGGCGGCAACCGTCATCTCCGACGCGGCGGGCCACGCTCGGGTCCGCTGGACGCTCGGTACCGCGGCCGGAACCCAGTCCGTCTCAGCAACCGCCGGCACATTGACGGCGGCGATCTTCACCGCGACGGCCACGCCGGCTGACCCGAGTCGGGTTCAAGTTCTCAGCGGCGGGGGTCAATTGGCGGGGCCCGGGGCGACCTTGCCCGATTCAATCGTGATCCGCGTCGTCGATCAATTCGGCAACCCGGTCGGCGGCGTGTCCGTCACTTGGGCCCCAGCAGCAGGCAGCGGTACGGCGAGCCCAAGCACCACCTCGACCAATGCCTTCGGCCGGACCGCAACGCGGTGGACCTTGGGCAACCGAGGTGGCCCGATGGATCTCAACGTCCAAGTGAACGCGTTTACGACGACCATCCAGGGTGCGGCCTTCATCACGTTCGAGACGGTCGCGGCCGGTGGCCGCAGCTCGTGTGCGAATGACGACGGCGGCGTGCTCTATTGTTGGGGCTTCAACGGCGACGGCCAACTCGGCGTCGGCGATGCTCCGAGCGGCAGTGGCCCGATCTTCTCGGTCCCCCAGGCCGTTCCGCCGATTGGGAATCAGACCTTCTCGTCCATGAACGGCGGCCTGTTCCACAACTGCGCGGTCACCTTCTCGCACGTCGCCTATTGTTGGGGCGACAACAACAACGGCCAGCTGGGCCTTGGTACCAACAGCCGTTCGGAGAATGCACCGAGTTCAGTGAAAGCCGCCATTCCATTCCGGAGCGTTTCGGCGGGCCGGGTTCATTCCTGCGGCGTCTCGATTGGCGGCCGCGCCTACTGTTGGGGCGACAATGAGCGGGGCCAACTAGGCGCGAGCATCGCGTTCGACACCACCTCGGTGCCCGGCACCACTTTTGTGACGTTCCACGACACCAACGAGCCGAAGGAACTCGGCTCACCCTTCGGTGGCGGGACTTACTTCTTTGGGCCGTGGGATTGGTCGGCGATTGCGGCGGGCGGGGTCCACACCTGCGCAATCCGCCAAGGCGGCTCCGCCTATTGCTGGGGCTTGGGCCGGGAGGGCCAGCACGGCAATGGGGCCAACTCGGTTGACGAGTACCTCCCGCAACTGGTCGGAGGCGGGGCCCAGTTCGACTCCATCACCGCCGGCTACAAGCATTCCTGCGGGCTCAGCCAGACCGGCGCGATTTTGTGCTGGGGTGACAATAGCAACGGCCAGCTTGGCAATGGCGGTGGCGCCTCCAGTAATGTTCCAGTGACTGCCGGCGGGCTCGAATTCGTGGCGGTGACAGCGGGCTACAGCCACACCTGCGGCCTCCAAGCCAGCGGCGACGTCTATTGCTGGGGCCGGAATGATCTCGGCCAGTTGGGGATTGGGAACACGACGTCCCAGGGAACCCCGGCGCTGGTGAGTGGTGGCCTCCGATTCAAGAACCTGAGCGCCGGCGATTTCCATACCTGCGGTGTCACGACCGCGAATGTGGCGTACTGCTGGGGTGATAATGAGTACGGAACGGTTGGCGACGGCAGCCAGGCAAACCGAACCACCCCAACCAAGATTCGGTTCCAGCGGTAGGCCGACCATCCTCGGACTACGGGAGGCCGGGGCGACCCGGCCTCCTTCCGTATCCGCCCCATGACCCCTCACTCATCGACCCGCACCACGGCTGACGAGCTCTCGACTCTCCTCGAGGCCTTGTCCTCTCAGCTGGTGGTGATCGACTCTGAAGGCCAAATCACCGCCGCCAATGGCGCCTGGCGAAACCACACCCGGATCGCCGACTACTTCACGGCGTTTCAGATGGTGGCCCGGCCGGATTTTGAACTGCAGGCTTCGGTTCGGGCCGGGATCGGGCGAGTCCAGTCCGGTACGGCCCCAGAGTTCGTGGCCGAGTTCGCGATCCCGTCTGAGGGCGAACACCGGTGGGTCTTGCTCCGAGCAGCCCCGCTCGAAACGGAGCCGGTCCGCCGGATCTTGATCGCCCATGTCGACATCACCGCCCGGAAGCGGGCCGAACGGATGTCGGCCTTGCAGCACGAGATCCTCTCGCTTCTGGTGGCCGATACCCCGCTCCGGACCTCCCTTGACCGCCTCTGCGAGTCGATCGCCGACGAGGCGCCGGGCAGTTACGGAGTGGTCCTGGTCCGGGCCGCCGAGGCTGATTCAGCAACGTTAGGCGCCGCGCCCCGGCTGCCCACCCCGATCGCCGACCAGCTCAACGGGGTCCCGATCAGCAACCTGTTCCATTTCGTCGACGGGCCGGCCATAGCCGACGTGAGCCGGCTCCCGCCGGTCCCGTGGGTCGCCGCGGCCTCGGCCCACGGTTTTCAGTCCATCATCACGGTCCCGGTTCGTTCGAAAAGCGGGTCGGATCTGGGACTGATGATGTTGTGGTACCGAACCGCCGGGGCCCCGTCTCAACTCGCGCGGTCGCTGCTTGACGTCGGGGCCTCCCTGGCGGCCGTCGCGGTCGAGCGGAACCGGACCGTGCGGGCCCTTCGAGAGCGCGACACCCGATTCCAATCGGTGTTTACCCTCCAGCCGGACGCGGTCCTTACCCTCGACCGTGAGGGCGAGGTGCTGGCTGCGAATCCCGCGGCAGAACAGCTGCTCGGGGAGGTGTCTGCAGACTTGGCCCGCCTCCCGTTCACCGATCTGATCCCCGAGGCGGAACGGGCCGCGTTCCTGATTCAGTTCCATCGGGTGCTGACCGGCTACCCCCAGCGATTTACGATGTCGCTCCAGCCGGCAGGGCGGGCCCGAATCGACGCCGACGCCACCCTGGTCCCCCTGGTCAGCGAAGGCGGCATCGGCGGGGTGTACCTGATGGCCAAGGATATCACCGGCCAAATGGCGGCGGCCGACCGGCTGGCCAACAGCCGCAAACAGCTGCGCCAGTCGTCGAAGATGGAGGCCGTCGGGCGTTTGGCCGGCGGCGTCGCCCACGATTTCAACAACCTGCTGACGGCGATCCGGGGCTACACCGAGCTGCTGCTCGACAACCCGGCCATGCCCGCAACCGCCCGAGAAGATCTGGGCGAGATCGCCCGGGCGGTATCCCGGGCCACCAGCCTGACCCGACAACTCCTGACCTTTAGCCGCCAGCAGGTCATTCAGCTCCGGATGGTTGATCTCAACGTCATCGTCGACGAGTGTCGCGGGTTGCTGAGCCGACTGGTCAGGGCCGAGACCGCGGTCGTCGTGCTGCCCAGTCCCGAGCCGTGTTGGGTCGAGGCTGACCCGATTCAGCTCCACCAGGTCATCATCAATCTCGCGGTCAACGCCCATGACGCGATGCCCGGGGGCGGCAGCCTAACGATCGAAACCGGTCGATTCCAGCCCGGCACCGGCCTCGACGCCGGCTTGATCCCCCTCGATCCCGGTGATTACATCACCTTGACGGTCAGAGATACCGGCCGCGGCATGGATGCCGAAACCCAGGCCCGGGTATTCGAGCCCTTCTTCACGACGAAGCCACCCGGTCATGGCACCGGACTCGGCCTCTCGACCGTCTACGGGATCGTCGAGCAGGCCCGCGGTCGGGTCGGGTTTCGGTCCGCCCGGGACCAGGGCACCACGTTCGTCGTCTACTTGCCCGCCAGACCAGCCCCCGACCCCACTCCCGAGCAACCCAACGGCGGTCCGGCACCGGCCATGCGCGGAACCGAGACGATCTTGGTCGCCGAGGATGAAGACTCGGTGCGCAGCATGGTCCGCAAGATCCTCTCGGCCGCCGGCTATACGGTCCTGGAGGCCCGCCACGGGGCGGACGCGATTTTAGTCAGTCGGGAGTACCCCGGACGGATCGACTTGCTCCTGACGGACGTGGTGATGCCGGAGATGAACGGGCTTCGGCTCGCCGAGGTGTTCCGAGCGGAGCGGCCGGCCATCCCCGTCGTCTTCATGTCCGGCTATACCCGGGACGAGGTGGACCGGAAAGGGCTGACCGAGCCAGGGGTGAATCTGATCCATAAGCCATTCACGGTGATTGAGTTAGGTATGGCTATCCGGGCGGCCCTCGACCGGAAGGCACTGACTGGCCCAACCTGAGCCCGCGGTGTGCACGCCAATCCCCCCTCGGCATCTCCCCAACCGTCAACCACATCGCTAGTGTCCTGCATGCCTGATTTTGTGGCCGAGCTTTACGCCCAGTACCACGATTCGCTGGTTCGGATGCTGACTCGCCGAACCGGGGACCGCGATCGCGCCGAAGAGTTGACCCAAGAGGTCTTCGCCCGGGCGGTGGCCGCGCCACCCCGGAACCCCCGGCCGTGGCTATTTGCGGTCGCTCTCAATCTGGTTCGGGAGGAGGGCCGCAAGTCGGTGCGGCACGGGCGGCGGCTCGAGCTGTACCGGGGCGAAATGCCGACGGCGACTGAGAGTCCGGACGACGAAATGATCCGGGAAGAACGGATCGCGGGGGTGCGGTCGGCGCTGGCGACCTTGTCAGAGCGCGACCGAGAAGCACTGTTGCTGCAGGCCGAGGGCATGAACTACGATGAAATTTCGGCGACGATCGGCCTGGCGAAGGGCGCCATCGGCACGACACTCGCCCGGGCCCGGCGGCGGCTGGTCGAAGCCTACCGGGGTCAGGAAGGAAAACCGAATGTCGCATCTTGAAGAGGGCGTGCTCCACGCCATGCTCGACGGGGAGGTCGCCTCGACCGATCTCAAGACGATCCAGGTCCATCTCAACGGGTGTCCGGCATGCACGGCCAAGTTTGACGAGGCCCGGCGGCTGCGAGACGAAGCCTTCGGCATGATCAGCGCGCTCGACGGGGTCCCCGCCGGCCTGGCCATGGCCGCGGCCTCATTCGCGGCTCCGGCGCCGGCCCCCCTCACTCACGAGCCGAGCCGCAGGAAACGGGTTCGGGCGTGGGCCCCGCCGGCCGCCTGGGCGGCGACCATCGTCGCCGCCTTGGGCTTGGGATGGTCGCTCCTGGCCGACCGCCAAGCGATGCCACTCCCAGAGGCCAGGGCCGACCAGGCGCCCGCAGCAGTGGCCCCACCAACCGTTGGGGCCGCGGCCGAGCCGGCCGACCTGGCTCAGCGCACCGCGACGCCACCGAAGAACGAGCAGCCGCGGCAACGGAAGCCTGCCAAGGAGCCAGCGACCTCGGCCCCTCCGCCGACGCCGACGGCAACCTCCGTCGTTCGGGACTCGGCGCTCGGCGCTCGGCGCTCGGCCGAGGAGCTGGCGGTGGCCCCGGCGGCCCCGAGGCTTGAGGGCGAGTTGAAGAAGGACGCGCTGAAACGGGCCAACTCGATTGCCGACCGGCGGAGCGCCCTCGATGAAGTGGTGGTGGCCAAGGCGGCGGTGCCCTCGATCTCGGCCGATCAGGCCATTGAAACCTTGGGCGGCTCACTCCGACTCATCGATGGCTTGACCCCGGCCCGATTCGAGCGGGCCGGGGACCTGATTCGGGTCGTGTACGAGACCCGCTTCGGGCGGTTGATTCTGGAGCAGTGGCGGGCGGCCAACGTGGTGAGCCATCGGCTCATCGCGCCGACGGGCGCCCCGAGCGACACCGTGTCGGCCTGGACGGAACGGATCCGATAATTTCCCGGAGCCCAGGCTATTTTTGGGGAATGTCGTTCCGCCGGTTTGCTCAGCTGACTCTTGGATACAACCTGCTGGTCATAGTGTGGGGCGGCTACGTTCGGGCCTCGGGCTCGGGCGCGGGGTGCGGCCGACATTGGCCGCTCTGCAATGGCGTCGTCGTACCGACCAATCCAGCCATCAACACCATGGTTGAGTTCGCCCACCGGATTACCAGCGGTGTGGCCTTGGTGCTTGTGCTCGGGATCGCTCTCGCGGCCTTCCGGAGTACGGCGCGGGGGCATCGGGTTCGAGGGGCGGCGGTGGGCAGCCTGGTCTTCATTATCATCGAGGCCTTGGTTGGTGCCGGCCTGGTGTTGCTGGAACTCGTCGCCAACAACGACTCAGCGCTCCGGGCTGTCTATCTCGCGGTCCACCTCGCCAATACGTTTTGCTTGTTGGCGTGCTTGACCGTGACGGCACTTTGGGCCGATCGGCCCGATCCCGGCCCGAGCCGGCCGACAACCCCGGGCTTGGTGCGGCTGGGCTGGGGCACGTTAGGCGCGATCTTGGTGGTCGGGGTCACCGGCGCCATCACCGCGCTGGGCGACACCCTGTTTCCGGCGGCGTCACTCCAGGCTGGCTTGGCCCAGGACAGCTCCCCCACCGGGCACTTTCTGCTTCGACTTCGGATTATCCACCCCGCCCTGGCGATTGTGGCGGCCGCGGGGGCCCTCTGGGTGGCCGGGCGAGCCGTACGCCTGGTCGACACGCCGTTGGTCCAGGCTGCGGGGCGGTGGCTGATGGGCTTGGTAATCCTGCAGCTGGCCGTCGGCGTGGTGAACCTCGTGCTCCTGGTGCCGATCACGACCCAACTCTTGCACTTGCTGGTGGCGGATTTGGTCTGGATTGCCGCGGTGGCACTGACGGCTGGACTTAGAGAAGCCTGAGCCCAGCCGCCCCATCTACATGTTGCCCACCATCGCGTTGGCGAACTCACTGCACTTGAGCAAGGTGGCGCCCTCCATCAGTCGATGGAAGTCATAGGTCACCCGCTTTTGGGCAATCGTCTTGTCCAACGAGCTGAGGATCAGGTCGGCCGCCTCGACCCACCCCAAATACCGGAACATCATTTCGCCTGACAAGATCACCGATCCCGGATTGACCTTGTCCTGGTCGGCGTACTTGGGCGCCGTCCCGTGGGTGGCTTCGAAGATCGCGTGCCCGGTGACGTAGTTGATGTTCGCCCCCGGGGCGATCCCGATGCCGCCGACTTGGGCCGCCAAGGCGTCGGAGATGTAGTCGCCGTTCAAGTTGAGGGTCGCGATCACGTCGTAATCGGCGGGGCGGGTCAGGATTTGTTGGAGGAAGGCATCGGCAATCACGTCTTTGACGATGATCCCGCCCGGCAATTTGCACCAAGGTCCGCCATCGATTTCCACCGCGCCGTACTCGCGCTTGGCCAGGGCATAGCCCCAATCGCGGAAGCCGCCCTCGGTGTACTTCATGATATTGCCCTTATGGACCAGGGTCACGCTCTTCCGGCCGTTGGCGAGGGCATACTGTATTGCCGCCCGGACCAGGCGGTTGGTACCCTCTTCTGACACCGGCTTGATGCCAAGCGAGCTGGTTTCGGGAAAGCGAATATTCTTGACGCCCATCTCGTTGATCAGAAAGTCCCGGAGCTTCTTCACTTCCGGCGTCCCGGCCTGGTATTCGATGCCCGCGTAAATGTCCTCGGTGTTTTCCCGGAAGATGACCATTTCCACCTGCTCGGGATGCTTGACCGGCGAGGGGACACCTTCGAACCACCGCACGGGCCTCAAGCAGGCATAGAGGTCGAGCTGCTGACGGAGCGCAACGTTGAGCGACCGAATTCCACCGCCGACCGGGGTCGTCAAGGGCCCTTTAATAGCGACGAGATTTTCCCGAATGACCGACAGGGTTTCCTCGGGCAGCCAGTTGTCGACCTTGATTTTCGCCTTTTCGCCGGCGAGGACTTCGCGCCAAACAATGCTCCGGGCGCCGCCGTAGGCCTTCGCCACGGCCGCGTCGAAAACGTGCCGGGATGCCCGCCAAATATCCGGCCCCGTCCCGTCTCCCTCGATGAAAGGGATGATCGGGTGGTCCGGGACCTCGAGTTTCCCGGCAACCATCCGGATCGGCGCCCCACCGTTACCTGCGCTGGTTGAAGTCATCGGTTCATGCCGCCCTGGTCGCTTCGATGTTGATGGTGATCTCGACTTCATCGCCGAGCATATTGACGCCTTCGGCCAGTCGATTCCACTTCACGCCGTAGTCGAGGCGATTGACCTTGGTCGAGGCCGAGAATCCGATCTTCTGTTTCCCGGCTTCGGCGGGCCCGAAGGTGCCTCCGAACTCGCCGTTGAGCACCACCGGCTTGGTCACCCCCCGGATCGTCAGCTCGCCGGTGATCTTCACCGTAGAACCGGTGCTTTCGACTTGGGTGCTCTTGAAGGTGATGGTGGGGAAACTATCGGCCGCGAAGAAATCGGGCGAGCGAAGGTGGGTATCGCGCCGGTCGTTCCGAGTGCTGATGCTCGCGGTCTGGATGGTGACGGACACCGAACCACCGCCCAGTTTGGCGGGGTCGGCTGTGATTTCCCCGGCCCACTGCGCAAAGGTGCCGGGCACTTTCGTGACGAAATGGCGGACCTTGAACGTAATCTCGGAATGGACCGGATCGATGGTCCATTTGACCGGGTCGGCCTGGATTCGAACCGGCGCGGTCAAGGCCGCCGCTAAAGCAAGAGTCACCAACATTGGCAGGTTTCCTTCGGAGAGTGGTTAGGGTCGTTCGATCGGGAGCCGGACTGAGTTGCCCCACTCAGTCCAGGATCCGTCATAGTTGCGGACATCCGGATAGCCCAACAGATAGGTGAGCACGAACCAACTGTGCGAGGAGCGCTCCCCGATCCGGCAATAGGTGATGACGTCGTCGGTGGGCTTGAGGCCCTGCTCGTCTTCGTAGATGGCCCGAAGCTCGGCCGCTGACTTGAAGGTATGGGTCTCCAGGTCGATAGCCCGAGCCCACGGAACGTTCTTGGCCCCGGGAATGTGCCCGCCTCGCACCGCACCCTCGTTCGGAAAGTCCGGCATGTGGAGGCGCTCACCGCGAAACTCTTCCCCGCTCCGGACGTCGATGAGTCGGCGAGCGGCCCGGACATGGACGAGCACGTCGTCTCGAAGGGCCCGAACCAGGGAATCCTTGCGGGCGCCGACGGTCATGCTGCCCGGCGATAGACTGGGCCGGTCGGTGGTGAGTGGACGTCCTTCGTCGGCCCACCGCTGCCGGCCGCCATCCATGATCCGGAGGCGCTCGAGGCCGTAGAGTCGAAAGACCCAAAAGGCGTAGGTGGCCCACCAATTATTGCGATCGCCGTAGAAGACGATGGTGGTGTCTTGGTCGATGCCCTTCGCCCGAAGGAGGGGCTGCATGGCCTCGGGCATCAAATAGTCCCGAATCACCTGGTCGTTCAATTCAGTGACCCAGTCGATCTTCACGGCCCCTGGGATGTGGCCGGTCTCGTAGAGGAGGACATCCTCATTCGATTCCAGAAGCCGAACCTTCGGATCGGTCAGATGGTCGGCGACCCACTGGGTGCTGACCAACACCTCTGGCGTGGCATAACCTCGCGCTTCAATTGGGGTTGCGACTGGCAATTCTCACCTTCAATCGGGAACGGTGTTGTAATACGACTCAGAAGGTCGGAATGTTAAGGCAGGGTGCCGCCGCCGAGAAGGTCGTCGAGGACTTTGTCGACCACCTCGGTCGTCTCGCCCTCGACGACCCGGCGGAGGATGTCGGCGGCCTCGAGCCCCAGGTTCTCGGGGTGGCGGCGATCCTTCGCGAATCGGACGATGAGACCGAGGAACACCATCCCCTGAGGCGTGGCCTCGGCGGCTTGAGCCGAAGCCCCACTGGTCTCGGCGACGTCCTCGTAGCTCGGGACCGAGGCCGCCCACGGCTCGTCGGGCTCCGACTCCTCACCGCCGCCGGCCACTTCGACGAGGGCAAAGAGGCGGCATTGGAGTCCCGGCGGTTCCACTTTCGCGGCGAGGACCAGCTGAGCCGGTTGCTCGAACAGCCGTCGGCCCTCGATGAACTCCGCCACCTCCTCGGGGACGGCGCAGCGAGCGATCAGCCGGTCGCCAAGGTAGGTCGCGAGGCCGATCAGGTCCTCCGGGACTCGGTCATCGGTGATCCGCCGGACGGTAATGGGCAGAGGGCGATCAGTGGCGGCGACGACGACGTCGGATTCAGGTTGGGGCATGGAACCGGAATCTAAGTTGGTCGTCGACGGTTGACGGGTCCGGGGTTCCGTCTACTATCCGGGCCATGAATGGAAACACGCCACCACGAAGTCGGCCATCCCGGCTGGATCAGGCTGTCGCCGGGGTCGCGGCCGCCGTCCTTGCGGCTGGGGCCCTGGCGGTGGTTCTGGCGGTGCTTCCCTCGGCGTTGTTTGATCTGGACCGGTTCACGGTCCCGAAGGAGGTGGCCTTGCTGGTGGCCGCCCTCGTGGCTGGTACGGTCCTGTTACTTCGGGCCGACCGGATCGAATTGGGCGTCGCGGAAGTCTGTCTGGTGCTTTTTGGTGCCTTCAGCACCGTCAGTGCCCTGGCGGCGTCCAACCACTGGATCTCGTTTCGGGCCCTTGGCGTCACGATCGGCGGGATCGCGACCTTCTTCGTGGCCCGGATGATCGCCGGCCGGCTTGGTCGGAGGGCGGTTCTGGTGCCAATGCTGCTCGCCGTGATCGTTGCGGGGGCGACCGGCCTATTCCAGGCCTACGGCTGGTCATCCGACGCGCTGGCTAACACCCGGGCGCCAGGGGGCACCCTCGGCAATCGGAACTTCATGGCGCATCTGATGGTGCTGGGGCTTCCCCTGGCGGCGTGGTTGTTGGCGTCGGCGCGGAGCCGCTGGGTGGCGGGATTGGCTGGTTTGGCGATTGCCGTGATGATCGCCGCGACCGTGTTGTCTCGGTCCCGGGCGGCCTGGGTCGGCGCGGGGGCGGTCGTGGCGGTCGCCGTCCTCGCCGCGCTCCTCACCCGCGGGGGCCCGCCCCGGATCCCAAGGCGCCGGCTCTGGGGACTGGTCGGGGCCGCGACGTTAGGCGGCTTGGCCGCCTTGGTGGTGCCGAACCGCCTGGAGTGGAAGTCGGCCTCGCCCTACCGGGATTCGTTGCGTGACGTACTCAACTACCAGGAAGGCTCCGGCCGCGGGCGGCTGGTCCAGTATCGCAATAGTCTTCGGCTGGTCCGTCACGATCCGGTGCTGGGCACCGGCCCCGGCAACTGGCTCGTGAAGTACCCGCTGGTGACGACGCCGAACGATCCCTCGTTCGACCAAGACGACCCGATTCCCACCAACCCGTGGCCGTCGAGCGATTGGGTAGCCCTCGTGGTCGAGCGGGGGCCCTTCGGCGCATTGCTGTGGCTCTGTACCGGCCTGGCGTTCAGCGTCGTCGCCTTCCGACGAGCCCGGGACCCGGAGCACGGCGCGGCGGCGATCGCGGCCTTGGCCTTGTTGGCGGCCGCGGCCATCGAGGGGATGTTCGATGCCGTGCTCTTGTTGGCTCCGCCCACGCTGGTGGTGCTGGGCAGCATCGGGGCGTTGCTGCCGGCCACCCGGCCGGTGGGGGAACTGGTGGTGACCGGTCGACGGTTTCGGGCGTTGTTCTGGCTCCTCGTGGTGGTCGGCGGGCTGGCCGCCAAGAGCGGAGGCCAGGCCGCCGCGATTCTCTCGGCAGGCGACGGGTGGTCGCCGCGGCAAATGGAGGACGCCCTCCGGTTCGACCCGGGCAACTACCGGCTCCACCTCCTTCTGGCGGCCCGTTCGAGTTGTTCGGTGGCCCGGCGGAACGCCCTGGCGGCCCAGCGTGAGCTTCCCCACCATCCGGCGCCGCCCCGTCTGGTCCGACGCTGCCCTTAGCCGCGGGCGCCGAACGGGCGGTGGTACCGTTAGGCAGGCCCGGACTCGATCGGGGTGTCGTCGCGTCCGCCCCACTCAGCCCAGGAGCCGTCGTAGACCGCGTATGCTCGATGGCCGACCACCTCGAGCGCCAGCGCGACGACGCACGCCGTTACGCCCGATCCGCAGGAGGCCACCACCGGACGGTCGAGGTCCACCCCGGCATCGCGAAGCCGATCGACCAGCGCCGGCGTGGGTAGCAGGGTACCGTCGGGAGCCACCAAGGTGGTAAACGGCACATTGACGGCCCCCGGGATGTGTCCCCGCTTGAGCCCGGGCCGGGGCTCCGGATCTTGCCCCAGGAATCGTCCCGCCGCCCGAGCATCAACCAGCCCCGGCCTCTCGGTGCCCACCAGCCGCTCGACGGCCGTGCGATCGCGGATCAGGTCGCCCCGCCAGTTCACGGAATGGCTGACGCCGGCCCGAGTCACCCGGCCCGGTTCGACCGGCCGACCTTCGGCCCGCCACTTCGCCAGGCCTCCGTCGAGGACCGCGACCCGGTGGTGCCCGATCACCTTGAGATGCCACCAGACCCGGGGTGCGGTCATTTGGGTCCCCGATCCATCGTAGACCACGACGGTGTCATGGTCGGCGATCCCGAGCGCCCCAACTTGGCGGCCGGCGGTGGCCGGCTCAGGGAGCATATGCGGCAGCGGGCTGGTCGGATCGGCCAGCTGATCGAGGTCCCAAAAAACGGCGCCGGGAATATGGGCCGCCAGATACTCCGCTCGCGGGTCGCGCGCCATGGCGGGCAAGTACCACGATGCGTCGACCACGACCAGATCGGGATCGCCTCGATGCGCGGCCAACCACTCGGTCGTCACAATCGGACCCGGCAAGGCAATGCTCATGGGGGCGGCTCCTGGGTAGATTTCTCGCGTGGACTCTCAATTTGGCCCTCCGGGATGACGATCGGCAAGCTGATTCAGCGATTTGCCACGGCCGACCGAGCCACCCGCCTCGACGCGCTGCTCGACGCCTCGAAGAAGCTCCCGGCGTTGCCGGAACACCTCCGCGATGACCGGGACCGCGAAGCCCACCGGATCGCCGAGTGCCAGACGCCGGTCTTCTTGTGGCTCGAGCGGGAGGGCGATCTGCTCCGACTCTTTGCCGACGTCCCGCGGGAGTCCCCGACCGTTCGCGGCTTTCTTTCGCTCCTGGCCCGGGCTCTGGACCGGCAACCCGTCAGCGAAGCCGTCGGCCTCCCCGCCGACCTTCTCCACCTGATGAAGCTTGACGAGGCCTTGGGAATGATGCGCACGCAAGGACTCAGCGCGATCGTCCAGCGGGTTCGGCGGGCCGCTAGCTCGCTGTGAATGGATCGGCGTCCGGCCTCGACGGTGTCGGTTTCGCGGGGCTGTGGCACTTATTCCTTTTCGGAGCGCTGGTTCCCTTCGCGGCCTGGCGCAACCGACACCGACTGGACGCCATCGAACTGCCGCCGAAGAAGCGCTATTTCGCCAGCGTCATTGCCCAACAACTGGTGCTCACGGCGATCTCGGTAGCGGTTGCCGGGTCGTTAGGACTGACCTTGTTCGGGCCGTATCGGCCTACGGCGGTTGCCGGATTCGCCACCGCGGGACTCTTGGCCGTGGCCGTGATTGGGCTCCGTCCGAGTTGGCGGCGGCAGGCCGCCGCTGGCGATCGACGGGTCCAACTGATTGCGCCGATGGACGGCCCCGACCACGTGCTGTGGACCGTGATTTCCCTGTTGGCCGGCATCGGCGAAGAAATCACCTATCGCGGGGTGATGTACTGGGTGGTGTTTCAGCTGACCGGATCCATGGCGGCGGGCGCCGCGATCGCGGCGTTGGTCTTCGGGGTCTCCCATGTAGTTCAGGGGTGGAACGCGGTGGCCGTCGTCACCGGCTTTGCCCTCGCGTTCCAGGGGCTCGTGCATGCCACGGGGTCGCTATACCCGGCCATCGTCGTGCACGTTCTGTACGACCTAACGGCCGGCATCAGCTATGGCCGCTACGTCCGAGCAGCGGCCCGTTCGAAAGCCTTCATGAACTCAACGAGCGCCACGACACTCGAGAGGGGACAGGCGTTATAGATGCTGGCCCGCATCCCACCCGCGGACCGATGGCCCTTCAGGCCCACCAGCCCTTTCTTTTCCGCCTCGGCACAAAAGGCGTTTTCCAGCTCTTCGGTCGGGGCCCGAAAGCAGACATTCATCAACGAGCGGCTGCCCGCCGCCACCGTGCCGCGAAAGAAACTCGACTGGTCGATGGCGTCATAGAGAAGCTTGGCCTTCTCGGCGTTGCGCTCCGCCATGGCGGTCAGACCCCCCGTTTCCGCAATCCACTTGATCACCTGTCCGACCATGTAGATGGCCATCGTCGGCGGCGTGTTATGGAGAGACTTTTCCTTGGCGTAGGTCCGGTACTGCATCATGGTCGGGAGGCTGGTCGGACCAACCTCCACGAGATCATCCCGAACGATGACTAACACGATGCCGGAGGGACCGAGGTTCTTCTGCGCCCCGGCGTAGATGAGACCGTATTTGGCCACATCAATCGGCCGGCTGAACATGTCGCTCGAGGTATCGGCGATCAGTGGCACCCCTGCGGGGACCACGGGCTCCGTGCGCCACTGGGTGCCGTAGATGGTATTGTTGGTCGTGAGGTGGACGTAGGCCGGATTCTCGGAATACCGAATGGCTTCCGGGGCCGGGATCTCGGTGAAACTCGATCCCTTGCCCGACACGGCCTCGGTGGTCTTCCCGAACTTCTGCGCTTCTTTTACCGCCTTTTCCGACCAGACCCCCGTAATCAGGTAGTCGGCGGTTCGGCCGGCGGGGAGCAGGTTCATCGGTACCATCGCAAACTGCTGCGTGGCGCCGCCTTGAATGAAGAGGACCCGGTAGTTGTCGGGAACGCCGGCCAGGTCTCGAGCACCGGCCTCGGCGTCGGCGATGATCTTCTCGAACACCTTGCCGCGATGGCTATGCTCCATGATGCCGATGCCGGAACCGGCGACATTCCAGACATCACGCTGGGCTGCTTTGAGAACCGATTCCGGGAGAACGCCGGGGCCGGCGTTGAAGTTGTGGACCCGTTCCATGGGGCTACCGCCTTATCTCGGTCAAATCGACGCTGATGACGTTCGGATTGCCACCTTTGATTTCATCGATCGCGTGCTGGCTGGGCGCCCCCGTCACATGGACCCGAGCGCTGGCCGCCTCGGAGCCATGGTACGCGATGTTCTCGACCTCCTCGACGTTAATCTTTTCCTCGTACAGCACCCGAAAGACGTGGGCCAGGACCCCAGGCTTGTTCTGGTGCCGAACCGAGAGCACGTGGGTGGCCGAGCTCTTCGCCAGCCGGTTGACACAGTGCAGGGCGGTACCGTTTTGGGTGAACTGCTGGACAATCCGGATGACCTCATGAGCGATCGCGGTTTGGGCCTGATCGGTCGAGGCTCCGATGTGATGGGTTCCATAGACTCCGGGCGTCTTGGCCAACACCGACTCGAAGGTCCCTTTGGCACCGCTGGGCTCGCCTTGATAGACGTCGAGGCCGCATCGAAGGCCCTTCGTCGCGATGGCGTCAAGGAGGGCGGTTTCGTCGATCACGGTGCCTCGGGAGGTGTTGATGAAGTAGGCCCCCTGCCGCATCGCGCCGAGGAACTCGGCGTTGACGAGATGCTTCGTTTCGGCGCTGGACGCCACGTTGATGGTGACCGCATCGGCGTGCCGGGCTACTTCGAGCGGCGTCTCGGCATAATCGATCCCGAGCTCGGCGCAGTCTTCGAGGGTCAGCTGGCGCGACCAGGCAATCACTTTCATCCCGAACGCCAAGCCCCGCTTGGCGATTTCCCGGCCGATCCGGCCCAGGCCGACGATACCCAAGGTCCGCCCGTGGAGGCCGCGGGCCTTCGAGTACTCACCCTTGTTCCATTCGCCTCGGCGGAGTTCAATGACCTGGTCGGACACCCGGCGGTCGCAGTTCAGGAGAAGGGCCATGACCAACTCCGCCACCGCGACCGAGTTTTTTCCAGGGCAATTGGAGACGAAGATGCCGAGGCGGGAGGCGGCCGGCACGTCGATGGTGTCGATCCCGGCGCCGGCTCGAATAACCAGCGAGAGCCGAGGGGCCTTCTTCATGGCCTCTTCGGTGACCTTCTTGCTTCGGACAATGACGATCGTCGGGTCGACCTCGCGCAACACGTCGCCGAGTTCTTCGAGTTTCACGTCGGGACGCACCACGACGTCGAGACCCAGATCCTTCAATCCATCGATGCCAATCTTTTCGAACTTGTCCGCAATAAGAACCCGTGTCATAGCCCGCAGTTCTGTTAGTCGAGAGTGTGAACGAAAAGGCCGCTTTTGAGTTTCGGCTCGAACCAAGTGGTTTTGGGCGGCATGATACCCCCGCCATCAGAGACCAACATGACCTGCTTGATTTGGACCGGAAACAGCGCGAAGGCGATCGCCATGTCACCGGAATCAACCCGGCGCTTGAGTTCCGCCGGGCCCCGAATCCCGCCGACGAAATCGATCCGTTTGTCGGACCGGAGATCACCGATGCCGAGGATCGGCTCCAGAATCCGATCGTACAGCAACTGGGCATCGAGCGACTTGATCGGATCGTTAGGATTAATGCTCTCGGGCGGGATCTCGAGCCGATACCACTGGCCGGCCAAGTACACGCCGAACACCCACGGGCGATCGGGCGCGGGATGGAGCGTCGTCGAGAGGGCGCCGACCTGGCCGAGCCGCTCCAGCACCTGCTCGGCGGATAACCCGTTCAGGTCCCGAACCACGCGGTGGTAGGCCATGATCTCGAGCTGGTTGGCCGGGAACAGCACGGCAAGAAACCAGTTGTATTCCTCGAGCCCCGAGTGAGACGGGTTGCGGGCTTTGCGTTCATTCCCGGCCCGCCAAGCGCTGGCGGATCGGTGGTGCCCGTCGGCCACATAGCCGGCGGTGATTCGGCGGAAGCCATCGAGGTAGGTATCGACGTTGCGAACGATCCAGACCCGGTGGCGGACTCCGTCCGAGGTAAAGTCGTAGATCGGCTTGGCCCGCATCTCGTCGGCCGAAAGGCGATCGAGGTAGGGCTGGCCGTAGTAGGTCAGAAACACCGGCTCGGCGTTGGCGTTGAGGGTCAGGACGTGCTTGGTCCGATCGTCCTCTTTGTCTTTCCGGGTCCGTTCGTGTTTCTTGATGACGTCTTGTTCATAGTCTTCGATGTGGACGCATCCGACCACGCCAACCTGGGATCGGCCCCCCATGGTGAGCTCGTAGAGATAGAGCGACGGATCCCGTTCTTGAATCAGGGTGCCGTCGAGCATGAAGGCCTTGAGGTTGTCGCGCGCCTTGAGGTAGATCCGTTCATCATAGGCGTCAACATTGGCTGGCAAGTCGATGTCCGAACGGCCGACGTGAAGAAAGCTGAACGGGTTTCCCTTCGCCAACGCGGCCGCCTCGGCGCGATCGACCACGTCGTACGGCGGCGCGGCCACCCGGGCAACAACGTTGGGATCCGGACGCCAAGCGCGGAATGGTTTGAGGCGAATCTTTCGGCTCCAGA
>JANNQX010000001.1:0-10497 GCA_031400975.1 Gemmatimonadota bacterium | reverse complement strand
CCGATTTCACGGGTCCGTTGACGGATCAGATATGAGATCACGCCATAGACCCCGACCACCGCGAGCGCCAACGCGATCAACGCGAAGATTCCGAGCAGCCACAACATCAGCCGGGTTACTTGGACGGAGTCGCTGGCGATTTCCTCCATGGTGCGAGACCGGAGCAGGATCACATTCGGTTCGATCGTGCGAAGGGCCGCGTGGATCCCGGATCTCGCCCGGGCCGGATCGCCCTCGGTCCGGATGAAGAGGGTAATGCCCGGGCTCGGAGAGCGTTCGAACGGAAAATAGAGATCGGGTCGTGGCGCCTCCGCCAAGCCGGCGCGGCGAATATCCCCCACCACGCCGACGATTTCGATCGGTTCGTCGTCGTCGCCGATGGTGGTGCCAATCGGGTTCTCCGCGCCGAAGAATTGGCGGCTGAGTGCCTCGCTGATGATCACGGCCGGTGGGTTCCCCGGCCGGTCGCGCTCGTCAAAGAACCGGCCCGCCTTCAAGGGAATAGCCAGGGCTTTGAAATAGCCGCCGGACGCGACCTGCCACCCAACCAACGGAGCTCGCTCGCCGAGGGGCACGGGGTGCCCGGTCCGTCCGAACGACGTGGTCCAGTGATTGCCCGTCAACGGAGTCACCACGGCCGCACCCACTTCGAGCACGCCCGGCACCGCCCGAATCGACTCAAACGCTCGCCGGTAGAACGCCTCCCGAGCGGGAAGGGAGTCGTAGCGATCGGCGGGCAGCCCGATCGCTACGGTGGCAACGTGGTCGACCCGAAATCCGGGGTCGGTCGAGAGCAGACCCGCGAAGCTCCGAAGAATGAGGCCGGCCCCGATCAGCAGCACGACCGCGAACGCCATTTCCCCGGCCACCAGGGCCGCGCTCGCCCGGCGGGCTCCGCGGCTGACCATGCCGGCGCGCCCGGCCATCAGGGCTCGGGCCGTGCCGTCGGAGGCGGCGGCGAGGGTGGCCACCAGACCGAAGCCAATGGCTGTGACCACGGTGAGCAGCAGCGTAAACCCGAGCACCGTCCGATTGATGCCGATTTCGGCCAGCCCCGCGATGCCGACGCTCGATGGGATCATCGCCACGAGCGCCCGGGCCCCGAAGTGGGCAAAGCCGACGCCCACCGCGGCCGACGCTGAGACCAACACCAGGCTTTCGACCAACATCTGGGTGGCGATCCGGCCCCGGCCCGCACCGAGGGACAACCGGACCGCCATTTCGCGCTGCCGGCCGACTGACCGGGCGAGCATCAGGTTGGCCACGTTGACGCAGGCAATGAGCAGGACCGCCGCGACCGCGGCCAGTAACAGAATCAGCGCCGTCCTGGTGTTGCCCACTACGTCATCACGGAGCGAGACGGCATAGTAGGTCGAGGCGCGGTTGGTGGCGGGATAGTCCTGCTCAAGTTGGCCGGCGATCATCCCGAGATTGGTCGTGGCCGCCGCCACCGAGAGACCCGGCTTGAGCCGGGCCAACATGAAGGTCCAATCCCCCTTTCGGGCGGCCGGCGCCGCCTCCGGCAGGGATCCGGAGAGGACCAGGTCGGTTGTTCCGCTCGGCGGGAACCCGAAGTTCTTTGGTGCGATGCCGACGACCAGCCGGCTCTCTTGGCCTACCCTCACGCTTCGCCCGACGACGCCGGAGTCTCCGCCAAACCGCTGCTGCCAGAGATCGTGCCCGAGCAGCATGACCGGCCCGGCGCCGACCCGAGAATCATCGTCGGTCAACCCGCGACCCACAGCCGGTCGGACGCCGAGCGCCTTGAAAGCGCCGGCCGTGAGGCGGAGGGCTTGGACCTGGAAGGGTTCTCCTTCGCCGAACACCGTGGCCTGGCCGGCCGCGTACCCCCCCACCGTGCTGAAGGCTGACTGCCGGCCGGCCAGGTCCACGGCATCGCCGATCGCCACGTCGGGCTTGGTCACACCGGTTTGTTGGTCCCGGTTCCGGATGACCACCAACTCATGCGGTGCGTCATAGGGGAGCGGCCGGAGGAGCACCGCTTCGACCACGGCAAACACCGCGACGTTGGCGCCGACGCCGAGCGCCAGGGTGAGGCCGGTGGCCAGGGTAAAGCCCGGCTCGCGGATCAGCCGTCGAACGGAGTGTCGCACATCACTGGCAAACATCTGGAATGGCTCCCGGGGTTTCGGAGTGGTGGTCGCAGGCGCGGAGTGGGAACGATCGAACATCGACAATCGCCAGCAGTCGAGCACGAGCCACGCCACCGCCAGCCGGTACCTGACCCGGACCATCGCGGCTTGCCGGCGGTTGACGGCACCGGTCAGGCGGCCCAGGTGGTCGATCCAAAGGTCGCGCCAGGCCGGTTCGAACCAGGCAGCGGCGCGCCGGGGCACCAGATGCAACGGTCCGGCCGGTTCGTTAGGCATTCGACCACCGCCGCGAGCCGGCGGCCGCGACCGCTTCGTGGAAGGCCCGGGTCTGTTCCCAGGCCCGAGTGCCGGCCGGGGTAATCCGGTAGCGTCGTTCAGTGACCGCTTGGTCGCCGACCCGAATCTGTTCGTACCACCCTTCGACGAAGTGATCCCGTTCGAGCCGGGCCATCATCTGATAAAACGCGGCCGCCGATCGGCGAACCCCGAAGCGGCCGGCCTCGTCGCGAATCTCCCGGCCGGGGCGGTCTCCTTGTCGGAGCAGCCCGAGGGCGAGGTACTGGAGATGGGATACCGTGGGGAGCTGCGGGGCTCGATCCGACATAAGTCGACCTTAGGTACGATACCAGACCGGACGACGCGGGCCCTGCGAAGGTTTCAACGGGCGCCGCGACCGGGTTCCGTCCCTCGGTGGCGGCGCGCCGGAAAGGCAGGTAGTTTCTCAGTGCCTTCGGGACTCCTTTTTTTCCCAAACAATTAGGGAGGTACTCCATGACACGGAGGGCGGTTGTATTGCTCACCGGCGCTGCTTGTATCCTGGGCCCTGCGTCGGCGTCTGCCTGCGATCTGTACTTCAACAGTGTCTTCCTCCGTCAACCGGTGGGCCGGCTCGCGATCGGGGCAGGCGCTCAGATCCAAACCGGTGACCCGACCACCACGATTTTCAGCGGCGACCTCTCCATCAAACTCGGCCAGAAGGCTGTGGTGAGACCGGGCGTGGGTCTCTGTCGTCAGGGCGGTGGCCCCGGTTTTCAGTCCTCCAGCGCCCTCACGATCGGTAGTGGGCTCGGGGTCCGGCTTTGGAACAGCCCCAATGGCGGCGTCGCGATCAACGGTCAGGCCGGGTTTGCCTATGTCTCGTCGGACGGCGCCACCGATCTCACGTTCCCGATTGGCGCGGCAGCGGATTTCAAGGCATCCGATCAAGTTTCCGTTTTTGCCGGTGCCGCGCTCAAGTTCAGTCGATTCTCCTACACCGGCGGCTCGCAAACCGACAGCGATCCGGTGTTGTACGGCGGCGTGACGATCAACCTCAAGCGGGCTGATTTGACGGCGGGGATTACCCTGCAGAATGGCGACACCGACACGGCTACGGCCATCAATGTCGGGTTCCGCGTGCCGGTAGGCAAATCGTAGTAACGACTCGCGAGAGGTCCGCCCGGACCGTCTCGCGAGTCCCACGCCGCCGGCCGAGGCCGGCCGACTGGCACGAAACGGCCCCGGCCCTCGTATGGTTCCAAGAGACCAGCTCCGTCCATCCATCGTCAGCGAGACATCCCATGACCGAGACGTTAGGGGTTCGATCGGCGCCGCTCTGGCCCCGACGCGACCTTCTCAAGTTGGCCCTGGGCGCCGCGGCCGTGCCGCCATGGCTCGGCTGCCAGGCGCCGGTGGAGCCGGTACCGGTCGACCCCCACCTGACCGCCCGGCCCGGCGTCCCGACCATCGATCCCACCCGCGGCGTGACGCCGCTCGGGCTCGGCTCGGGGCGGGACGGGACTCTTCTTGTTCCCGCGAGCTATGACCCCGCCACGCCGGCGCCGCTGTTCGTGGCCTTTCACGGCTCCGGCGGGTCGAGCGCGGAGTGGGCCGCCTACCGGACTCGAGCCGAGCAGCGCAAGATGATCCTGTTGGCCCCCGACTCGCGGGGCCCGACCTGGGATCTCATATTGCGCGACGTCGGGCCGGATGTGACGTTCCTCGATCGGGCCCTCCGCCACACGTTTGCCCGGTGCCGGATCGATCCGGCCCGGATTTGTCTCGGCGGATTTTCCGACGGCGCGTCCTATGCCCTGACGTTAGGCGTGTCGAACGGCGACCTGTTTACCAATCTGGTCGGCTACTCCCCCGGTTTCTTGACCTTCCTCGACGGCCGGATCGGGATGCCTCGGGTGTTCATCTCGCACGGCACCGCCGATCCGATCCTGCCGGTCACGGCGACTCGCGAGGTCATCGTGCCGGCCTTTCGAAACACCGGTTACGATGTGACGTATCGCGAGTTCAGCGGCGTCCACGAGGTGCCGGCCGCCATTTCCGAGGCGGCGCTCGACTGGTTCCTTCCGTAGTCCCTCATCCAGTCCCTCATCTGGACCCGATCCTGACCCCGGCTCGTTCCGGCAATCGTCGCTTCCGCGGCCTCCCCGAGTCGGAGATCGAGCAGGTCGAAAATCCTAGACGACCCCGCTCGACTGCCTTAGATTCAGGATCCATCCCGCAGGCGAAGGAGTTGTCAATGGCCATGGCTCTGGATGACGGTCGGCATTCGTAGGAGTGCTTCGACGCGCTCCCCCGAGGCCGCGGAACGCGGGGTCAGGCGCCGCCGGCGACGCCTCAATTCCGCGACGGCCGACCGGGCTGAACCGCGACCTTTCGGCGCCCTGCAGGCGACGTTAGGCAATCATTCGGTTGCCCGGCTGATACAGGCTGAGCGAGATCGCAGCCCCCCCCGCCAAGGAGCAGGCGGGCAGGTCATCTTCCGCGACGCCGTCAAGACCGCATCGGAGCCTCAGCCAAGCATCCCAGGACCGTTTGGAATGCCGTTGATGTACGCGGTCCAGCTCGCGGCGTACTTCCGCATGGGTGCCGCGAACGTCTCGGGCAAGCTGTCATCGATCAAGAGCGACAAGGACCTCAGTATCCGTGGGGCGGACTACGCCGACGAGCTCACGAGCTGGGCCGCGTACTACGATACGCTCAAGACCACGCCATTGACCAAGGAAGACGTCAAGCGGGCCAACATGCTGATCGACATCGGCGTCGGGTTGCACGGCGAGATGGACAAGATTCTTAAGGCCCAGGCCGATGTTCGCGATCGCGACGCGCTCTGGCGGGTGGTGGAGCAGGCGAAGCACGTGGCCGCGGAGACCGAACGGCTCGCACCCATGGTGGCCGATACCGCCAGAGCGGCATTCAAGGCCGGCGATGAGAGCCTGCTCGCCGACACCGCCGATTTCGTCGGCAACGTGACCGACATCGGGCTTGGAATCCATGAGTTGGCCAAGCAGACCACCGACTTTATCATCAAATCAACGACCGGCATCGTCGTCGAATCGGTCAACAAATACACCGAAGCACTCGGCAAGCTCAACAAGGGGCTGGCCGCGATCAACCTTGCGCTGAGTGTTACTGGGGAGAAAGGCAAGACCGAGCTCGACGAAGGGTTGCGTTTGGTCGGTATCTCGGCGGGCGCGTTTTCGTCGATTGGGACGTTGGTTGGCCTCCCCGCCCACATGGGCTTGTACGCAAACCTCTACCTCGTCCCGCTGACCAAAGCGTGCATCGCCGGCATTCAACGGATCGGCGAGTACGTCCACCTCCAGAACAAGTCCTGGGTCGAGTTCACCGGGGAGCCGGGCAACTACTACGTCGAACCCGGCGGCAAACCGATGTGGGACTACATGCAGCACGTGATGAAGGCGTCGACGGCCGGCGAGGTTCCGGTGCCGCCGACCGCGATCGCGGACTACTTCATGGACCACGAGGGCGCCTTCGAGGCCGGGACGAAAAGCGATATCCCGACCACGGGGACCGATTTCTGGGTGTACGACAACCGGAGCGTCGCTCGATCCGATTTTGGCAAGTGGATCTTCCCCCGACGGGGGCAGATCTGGGCCATGCTGTACGGCTCGATGAAGACCGGGAAGCGCTGAACAACGAGCGGAACGGATTCCGCCGCCAGGAAGGCGTCGCGCTAGAACTCCTTGCCCTCCATACTCTCCCGCGGCACAAAGGTCGACGCCTTGATGATGACCTGGGGGTTGGCGCGCACCCGGTCGAGGATCGCATCGACGAAACCAAACGACACCCGGCCCTCGGCCTTGTCGATCGTAAAGCCCTCCAACTCAGTGCCCTTTGCATCGACGAGCCTACCGCTCATCCCCAGCTCGACGCCCTGTTCGGGGCCGCTGCCAATGACAATCCGCGTCTTGCCTTCGACGATGTCGGCCTTGATGACACGGGCCCGGATGTCGGGCCCCTGCTTCTTGGGCGGCTTTGGCCGGGGGCGGCTGCGCTTCGGGGCTCCGGGCGCATCGGTCGACTGGGGTCGGTCTCTCGGCGCTCGCTGCAAGAGTCGGGTGACGGCGGCGTTGCCGAGTTGCTGTTGGAGTTCGAGAAGGCCGTGTTGCGGCTGGTCCGGGGCGCTCCGCGCCCGGGTAGCCCCGTTCGCGGTCCGGCGTGCCACCCTACGGCTCTCGTGCCCGTCGCGGATCATTCCGGCGTCCGGTTAGGAAGAAGGATCTCGATCACACCATCCAAGCTACCCCGTCAGCGGTCAGCGGTCCACCCCATTCGGGGCCCCCTTCGGCTTGGCAGCCCTTCCCCGGGTCCCTAGACTTGCTGGTAGGATTCGAAGTGCATCTCATTCCTCGGAGGCAGGTCATGCGACAATGGACAAGTGTGGTTCTCACCGGATTCACGCTGTTGGGTGCGCCGGTGCTCCGGGCCCAAGCCGCCCCGAGCACCGCTACCGGCTTCGCGGCGGAGACGCTCCTCCAGTTCAACGAGTCGATGAAGAAATTCATTGCCCTGGCCGAGGCGGTTCCGGCGGATAAGTACGGCTGGAGCCCTGGCGCCGGTTTGATGACCGTTGCCAAAGTGTACGCCCACGTGGCTCACTACAACTACCTCTATCCCGCCACCAGTCTGGGCGTACCCGCGCCCGGCGGCCGGGACGGGGACGCCACCGAGGACATTGCCGACAAGGCCCGGATTGTGGCGTTGCTAAACGAATCAGCCGAGCACGTTCGGACCGTCGTGGCGGGGCTCCGCGACCCGGCTCAGGCAACCACCCAGTACGGCCGGGCGGTGCCGCAGTGGTCCGTGCTGCTTCAATTGGTGGTTCACATGAACGAACATCTCGGGCAATCGATCGCCTACGCCCGGATGAACGGGATCGCCCCGCCCTGGTCTCGATGACCCCGAGAGTGGGTCCTGGTCGCTCACTACGGTTTCTTGGCCTGATCGCCGGCGGCCTATTCCTGGACTCGCGGGGCCAGGCCCAGGTGCCGGTGCAGCTGACCATCGCCAACATCCAGACCCGCAATCGCGGCGCCTCCGACGCGGTGATTTCCCCAGATGGGAAATGGGTCGCGGTTACCGCGAACGGCGGAGCGGGGGCCGGGATCTATCTCGTTCCGACCACCGGCGCTCCGGCTCCCAGGCTGTGGACCACCGGTGGGGCGGCCGCCTGGTTCCCCGACAGCCGGCAGATCGTATTCAATCGGGACAACGACCTCTGGTCTCTCGCGATTGGGGCCACGGCCGCCATCCGCCTAACGAACGACTCGGCGGACGAGCGAGGTCCCCAGGTCTCGCCTGACGGGCGGCAGGTCGCGTTCTACTCGAGCCGGAGCGGATTCCAGGATGTCTGGCTGGTATCATCGTCGGCCGGGGGTGCGCCCCGCCGGCTCACCGATTCCGCCACGGCGGTCGACGATCCCAGGTTTGTCCCGGCCTGGTCGCCGGACGGCAAGCAGATCGCCTACATCTCGAATCGTGGTGACTACTGGTCCGACGACGTTTGGGTCACCGAGGTTCTGAGCCGGATCCACCGGCAGCTGTCGCATGGCTTCATGGCGTCGACCACGCCGACCTGGTCGCCCGACGGCCGGTCGATCGCGCTCCTCGGCACCGCGAAGCAGGGGTACTGGTACGAGGATCTGGCCGACCTGTATACCGTGGACGCGGGCACCGGGGCCGAACGGATAGTCCCAATGCAGGTGTACGGATCGGATTGGCTTCACAGCCAGCGGGTCCGGTGGTCGGGCGGGCGGCTGGTGTTTCCGTATCTCGAACGGGGCGTGATGAACTTGTGGTCGGTCGCGGTCGCCGGCGGCGTGGCGGCTCGGATCACGCATTTTGGTGGGACGATTCGCACCTTCGAC
Organism: Gemmatimonadota bacterium; assembly: GCA_031400975.1. Lineage (GTDB taxonomy): Bacteria > Gemmatimonadota > Gemmatimonadetes > Gemmatimonadales > GWC2-71-9 > SHZU01. The sequence goes on along the minus strand of JANNQX010000001.1, from coordinate 2,219 downwards.
GTTTCGGCCGGGGGAGACATCGTCCTGGTTCAGACCGGCCCGACCGCCGGTGCCGAGGTGTTCCAACTTCGGGCAGAGGGCGGCGTGCCGCGGCAGCTCACCCGCCTCTCAGACCGGTGGGCGGGTCTCCAGGTTCCGCGAGAAATCTCCTATCGGAGTTTCGATGGACTCGCGATCCAAGGTTTCCTGTACCTGCCGCCTGGTTTCCGGGAGGGCGGGAAGTACCCGTCCCTCGTCAACGTCCACGGCGGTGGTACCAACTCGTATCTCCAGGTCCAAAACCTCACCGAGCAGTATCTCGCGGCGAAGGGCTACGTCGTCCTGGCGATCAACTATCGGGGCGGGTCGGGCTTTGGCCGCGAATTTCAGAACCTCTCGATCAACGACTGGGCCAATGGTCAGGCCCACGATGCGGCGGAGGCCGGGAAGTTCCTCAAGGCCCAACCCTGGTCCAGTGGGAAAGTTGGGATCTACGGCTACAGCTACGGCGGGATTATGTCGATGGCGGCCATCGCACGACATCCCGAGGTCTTCGATGCCGCGGTGCCGATGGCTGGGATTTACGATTTCGGAGACGCCTACGCGACGGCCGACCGGCTCGGTAGGATCTTCACCAAGACCGGGCACGGCGGTACGCCGGCCGAGCGACCCGAGATCTACGCCGTGAGCAACACATTGGCGCGAATCCGGAACGTCACCACGCCGCTCCTTATCATGCATGGTGAGGCCGACGTCCGGGCGCCGTTCCATCAGTTTCAAATGGCGGTGGATACCTTGACCGTGTATCACAAGGCGTTCGAGTCAAAGGCCTTTCCAGGCGAGCCGCATGGGTTTCGGAACCCGGCAAACCGAATCGAGCTGTACCGGCGGCTCGAGAGCTTTCTCGATCGTCACCTGAGGAGATGAAATGTCACGGGCGTTTGAAGGAAAAGTCGCGCTGGTCACTGGTGGAAACTCAGGGATTGGGAAGGCCACGGCGCTGCTGTTCGCCGAGCAGGGCGCTCGGGTTGTGGTTGCGGCACGGCGGGTCGAAGAAGGCAACGCGACCGTGGCCGAGATTCGTAGGAAGGGGGGCGAAGCGATCTTCGTCCAGACCGACGTCGCCAAGGCGGTCGATGCCGAGGCGGTGGTGAAGAGGACGGTGGCCGAATACGGCAGGCTTGACTGTGCCTTCAACAACGCCGGTGTTTCAGGCGGAGCCCTTCTTCATGAAGTCACCGAGCCGGATTGGGATCGGATGATCGACGTGAACTTGAAGGGCGTCTGGCTCGGGATGAAGTACCAGATCATTCAGATGCTGACTCAAGGCGGCGGCGCCATCGTGAACGACTCCTCGGTGGCGGGACTGACCGGGTACGTCCGAAGCCCCGCGTACTCGGCCAGCAAACATGGAGTCATCGGGTTGTCGAAGTCGGCGGCGCTTCAGTACCGTGACAAGAGCATTCGGATCAATGTGGTGTGCCCGGGGATGATCATGACGCCGATGATCGAGCGGGCGTTTGCGATTCCTGGGGTTGAAGACTGGTTCCGGTCGAAGGTACCGGGGCGGGGCGGGAATCCCGACGAAGTGGCCCAGGCGGTCACCTGGCTCTGTTCCGACGCGGCTTCGTATATCACAGGGGTTGCTTTGCCGATCGATGGCGGGCTGTCAGCCGGGGTCTGAGGCGATAGGGGGCTCAGTTCATAGAGTACCTCCTCGTTTGGCCTCGGCATCGACGTCCTCTGCCCACGCGGTCAGCAGACGGCGCAGTCGGGCGGCGATATCCCCTCGACCCGCCGCCATGTCCTGTCGCTCGCCGAGGTCGGTTCGAAGGTTGAAGACCATCGCGGCGCCGCCATCGATCAAGAGCTTCCAGTCGCCGAGCCGAACCGCCTGTTGGTCGATGTTCCCGGTCTTGGTCCGCCAGAACAAGGTCCGCTCCACCTCGGGAGTCTGGCGGCTGAGGATCGGGAGGAGGTTGATCCCTTCCAGGCGGGCGTCGGCCGGAACCGGGCTGTTGGTCGCGGCCAGAATCGAGGCGGTAAGATCCATCGTGATGCCGACTTGCCCCGACACTCGCCCCGCCGGAATCCGGTCTGGCCATCGGATGATGGTGGGGACCCGGATCCCACCCTCCCACAGCGTGAACTTGCGATTGAACAGCGGCGCGTTCCGGGACAGCCACTCACCGCCGTTGTCGTTGGTGAAGATCACCAGGGTGTTCTTCTCGAGCCCAAGG